>JBBASM010000010.1:0-70084 GCA_040399285.1 Prochlorococcaceae cyanobacterium | reverse complement strand
CGGATGCGCAGCGCTTCATCGAGCTGCCCGCGCGCTTGCAACACATCCGCGATCTGCCCCATCGTGATGGCCTTCGAGCGCACATCACCCAGCCGTTCATAGACGGGCAGTTCCTCCTCCTGGCGGATGCGCAGCGCTTCATCGAGCTGCCCGCGCGCTTGCAACACATCCGCGATCTTCCCCATCGTGATGGCCTCGCTCCTGGGATTCCCCAGCCGGCGATGGAGGGGGATCTCCACCTCGCGCCAGTGGGTGAGGGCTTCATCGAAATCCCCCAGATCGAACAGCAACCTGCCCAGCTCATCGACAGGCGTAACGCGCAGCTCATCGGGCGCTTCCGGGTGCTGCGCCAGCCAGGCCCGGATCTCGGCCACCCGCCGGCTGCGCTCGGCCATCGAGCGGCTGTCCACAGCCCCATGGCCGCTTGGCGAGAGCGCTGCTATAGGCATCTCCACACTCTGGAGGGGCTGGGCTCCTGGGGCGGCTGCGGGCAGAAACGCATACACACCGCTCCGCCAGGCCCAAAGGTCGGGTGCGCTGCGGGAGGCCAGGGCGATTGCCTCCCCATCCAGCCAGAACACCAAGCGGGCCCGGGCTTCGGCCGCCAGACGCTCCCGGCGCACATTGAACGCATCCCAGCGGGCGGCGTCAAACCAGCCGGGGCGGCCGATCACGTGCACCACAGCCGCCTGGCGCGCATTGTTCACCAGCCGGGCTTCCAGCATCGTCACATCCGCAATCTTGTCGCTTAGCGGCAGCCGATCGCTGCGCAAGCCGGCGCGCTGCAGCACCCGGTCGAGAGCGGCCATCACCTGCCGCCGCACCCCCTCATCCGGCGCCTCCACCAGCAGCCACTGAAACGGGGGGCCATGAAGCAGGGTGCGGCTGAGGCGCAGGAAATCGTCATGGCACGGCACGGGCAGCTGGCGGGCTTCCGCCAGCCGCGCCTGATCGATCGCGAAGGCAGACTTCACCATCGCTGATGGGGTTGCGGCTCAGCCATCGGCCGTCCGGTAGCCCTCCAGGGTGCGCACCACCGGATGGCTGCGGCGCCAGGTGCCGTCGTTGTATTGCAACAACGCCAGGCGATGCAACAAATCCTGGGCCTGTTCATCGTTACCGCCATCGGCAGGGTTGCTGTCGATCGCCTTGAGCAGCACGTAATCAGCCGGCTTGAGAAAATAGCGGTAGTCGGCCGCCAGTTTTTCAATCGCCGCTTGCACCACGGTGCCATCAATCTGATCATCGGCCAGCTCACAGCAGAGTTTCAACAGCCGCAACAGCTCGCGCGGATGGCCGCCACTGAACTCCACCAGACGTTCCACCTCCGCATCACTGGCAAACAGACAGCGGTCGGCCCGCAGCAGCAGCAGGCGCCGCATCGTGCTCCAGCCAACCTCCAAGCGGCTGCCATCGCGCTCCTGCAGCTTGATCATCGGCAAGACAAGATCGGCATCGAGCTTGCCGCCGAGGCGTCCGTCGTACTTCAGGTGCAGCGGCGCCGTGTAGATCACCAGGGTTTCGATCGCCAGGAGCTGCTCCGCATCCTGCACAAAAAAACGCTGCGTATCTTCGCCGCGCATCTTGTCGGTGCCATCGATCAGAAACAGCACCCGCTCGGCCCTGCCGATCTGAGCCAGATAGGCTTCCGCCTTACGAATGAGGTCATTGAAAGCCTGGGCCAGGGAGGTGAAATCATTGCGAATTTCACGCCGCCATTCACTCTTCTGACTCGATCCTGTCTTGAACGCGGCCGTGAAGCTTGCCAGCAACTTGAGCAGGCCAGGGATTCCGCCACCACCCTCAGCCACCGTCCTGAGTTCGGCGCTGAGCTCAGTCGATGTGGTCTTCGTTTCCACCACATTGCCAAACCAGCGTTGCAAGGGCGCAAGGGCTTCGTCTGCCAGGGCAACGCCATCGCCGTGGAGCCGTTCCAGCAGGGTTTCGGCCATGGCCATCAACACTTCGGTGTATTGCAGATTGTTGCGATCCAACCTGGCCAGCACATCCACTTCCACCACATAAAACCGCCTCGATGCGTTCAGATCCGCGGCATAACGGCGCAATTCGGTGGTCTTGCCGCTGCCGATATGACCAAAGAAAAGGATGTGCTTTTCGGAGGGCGCGAAGAACGCGTTGCTGGCGGGATCCCAGCCAAACTTGCGCGCCAGGCGGGTATAGGTTTTCTCGCTGCCCCGTGCTTCACGCGTAGCCACATAGCGGGGATCCCCGTTCGGCAACGCCTCTTCGTACTCAATCTTCTGCAGAACTTCGAGCAGATGGCGTGGGGGTTGGTAGTCCATCGATCGCCGCGGTCAGCTCCAGGGTAGGGCGACTCAACCCTTCTCCTGCAACCTCTTCAGCGCCGCCAGAAGGCTGGCCGGGCTCTGGGGATCCACCATCAGCACGCTGCCGCCCAGCACGGCGGTGACGATGCCATCGAGCAGCACCAGGCCCCGGGCCGGCGTGTTGCTGGTGGCGGCGGCGGCCAGCTCCATCACCCCCTCAAAGGCCAGCAGGAAGCCCACAAACAGGGTGAGGCTCACCTCGCTCTCGATCGGGAAGGCCAGCACCCAGATGCCGCCGCCCAGGTAGAGCAGGCCGGAGAGCAGGCGGAAGAGTTTGCCCTTCACGTCGCTTTCCCCTGTGAGGCGCAGCACCTGGGACACGCCGGCGATCACTGCCGCCGCCCCCACGGCAATCGTGAGCAATGTGGCCGAGGCGAACGGCAGGGCAATCGACAGGCCGGCCGCCGCGAACAGGGCGATCGCCGTGATCCAGCGCAGTTGGGGTGATGCGGGAACCGACACCGGGGCAGAAGCAAAGGTCAAAACTACGTGCTGTCCAGCCATTGCCTCCACGTCCCGGCCACCACTTGATCAGTGATTGCTGATGGATTGCGGCACTCACCATGGAGAAAGATCACAGCTCAACCCCCCGGGTGTGCGGATTCCGCAAGGTGAAGGAGATCACCGGATCCGCTGCCGATGTTTGAGCTGCTGCCGCCGCTCAACGATCACAACCTGCCCTGGATGGACACGATCCATCCAATCGTGGTGCACTTCGTGATCGCCATGGCCGTGATCGCCGTGCTGTTCGATCTGATCGGCAGCCTGGCCCGCCGTCCCGGCCTTTTTGAAGTGAGTTTCTGGAACCTGCTGGTGGCCACGGCGGCCATTTTCGTGGCGATCATCTTCGGCCAGGTGGAAGCAGGCCTGGCCGAGCCCTACGGCGCCGCCAGCGAGATCCTGAACCTGCACAGCACGATCGGCTGGTCGCTGGCCGGGGTGCTGGCGGTGCTCACGGCCTGGCGCTACGTGATCCGCAGCAAGGACCCAACCCGTCTGCCCGTTGCCTTTCTGGGTGCTGGCGGACTGCTGGTGGCGCTGGTGGCCGTGCAGGTGACCCTCGGCAACCAGCTGATCTGGATCTACGGCCTGCACACCGTCCCGGTGGTAGAGGCGATCCGCGCGGGGCTGGTGTGATGGAGGGGTTGATCCTTGTCCGGCATCTGGCGCAGTCGCCGATCGAGCAGCTGGCCCGTTCCTACGGCCCCAACGGCCTGCCCTATGCACTGCCGATCCATCCCAACCTGGTGCACTTCACGATCGGGCTGTTCGTGATTGCGATCACCTTTGATCTGGCGGGGGCCTTGTTTCCTCTGGAAAAGCGACTGTTCCGCTTCCTGCAGCTGCCCGTCACCCGTGCCGGCCTGCACGATGTGGGCTGGTTCAATCTGCTCGCCTGCGCCGCCGTGAGCTTCTTCACGGTGGCGGCGGGCTTCTACGAGATGTTGCTGGCCCAACCGATCAATGGTGTGCGCAGCAGCATCGGTCTCGACAGCGCCACCACGATGATTTTTCATGGTGTGGGCGGGGTGGCCATCCTGCTGGTGATCGTGGCGATGACCGTGTGGCGGGGGTATCAGCGCTTCTCCTGGCGCCATGACCTGGGCCGCCAGGTGCAGTGGAGCTATCTGCTCGCCGGGTTGGTGCTGTTCGGCGTGATCGGTCTGCACGGCACCCTCGGGGCCGAGCTGGCGGCCGAATTCGGCGTTCACATCGCCGCCGACCAACTACTGGCCGCCGGCGCCGACCTGCGTGAGGCCCTGCCATGACTGCCAGCTCTCCCCGCCGGTTCCCGATCGCCGGCCTGGCTCTGATCACCGGTGCGGTAGCCCTGATCATCTGGCTGAGCGTGGGTGTGGCCCGGCTCTCCCACAGCTGGCTGCCTGTGGCGGCCTCCAGCGCCGCCCCGCTGGTCGACGACCTCTTCGCTCTGGAGAGTGGCATCGGCACCTTCATTTTTCTGGGCTGCGGCGGCGTGATCCTCTGGACGCTGCTGTTCAACCGTGCGCCCAAGTACGACATGGAGAACGGGGATCCGATCGAGGGCAACCTGCGCCTGGAGATCACCTGGACCCTGATCCCCCTGGTGCTGGTGTTGGCGATCGCCTGGCACGCGATCCAGGTGAACGGCGCACTGGCCACCCTGGGCGGCAAGCTGCGCACCACCGGCGGCCATGACCATGGCGCCGAGCTGGTGGCCCGCCCGTCCTCTGCCGCAGCTGAGCAGGCCGGGGGCGTGGGGCCGATCGAGGTGATCGCCCGCCAGTGGTCGTGGGAGTTCGGCTATCCCGATGGCGTGCGCAGCACCGAGCTGCATCTGCCGGTGAACCGCCAGGCCGAGTTCCGCCTGATCTCCATGGATGTGCTGCATGGCTTCTATATCCCCGCCTTTCGGCTCAAGCAGGACCTGATCCCCGGCAGTGAGATCACCTACCGGCTCACCCCCACCCGCGAGGGCCGCTACCGGCTGCGAGATTCCCAGTTCAGCGGGGGCTACTTCTCCACCAACCAGACCGATGTTGTGGTGGAGAGCGAGCAGGCCTACCAGGCCTGGCTGAAGACGGCGGCCGGGCTTCCCCTGCAGGCGGCCCCCAACCCCGCCGATGCGCTCTACCGCCGCCGGCTGGAGCGGGGCGACCGGGGCTGGGCCGTGGTGCCGCCTGCGCCTCCCCCCCGGGTGAACGTGAGTGCCGATCCGGCGGCCCCCCACGAGGCCTGAGCGGGACGTCTCAATCCCACCAGCAACTATCTCGGTTCACCCACTGCGCTCGCTTCCCTTTCCCCCCATGGCCTCATCCTCCGGCCTTGCATTCGATCCCCGGGTGCTCAAGGCACCCCATCCGGTGCCCGGGGCACCGGATAACTGGAAGCGCTTCTTCAGCTTCAACACCGATGCCAAAGTGATCGGAATCCAGTACATGGTGACCTCCCTGTTCTTCCTGCTGGTGGGAGGTCTGCTGGCGATGATCATGCGCGGGGAGCTGATCACCCCGCCGGCCGATCTGGTGGATCCCAGCGTCTATAACGGGCTTTACACCATGCATGGAACGGTGATGCTGTTCCTGTTTCTGTTCCCGATCCTCAATGGCTTCAACAACCTGTTGATCCCACCGATGATCGGCGCTCCGGACATGGCCTTCCCGAAGCTGAATGCCGTGGCCTTCTGGCTGGTGCCGGTGTTCGGTGTGATCCTGATGGCCAGTTTCCTGATACCTGGCGGGCCCTCTGGATCGGGTTGGTGGGCCTACCCGCCGGTGAGCCTGCAGAACCCCCTGGGCCATTTCATCAACGGCCAGTTCCTGTGGATCCTGGCGGTGGCCCTCTCGGGGGTGAGCTCGATCATGGGGGCGGTGAATTTCTGCACCACGATCCTGCGGATGCGGGCACCAGGGATGACCTTCTTTCGCATGCCGATCTTCTGCTGGACAGCCCTGGCGGCTCAGACGATCCAGCTGGTGGGATTGCCCGTGCTCACGGGCGGCGCCCTGATGCTGCTGTTTGATCTGAGCTTCGGCACCAGTTTCTTCCGGCCGGAGGGTGGCGGAGACCCAATGCTCTATCAGCACTTCTTCTGGTTTTATTCCCACCCGGCGGTGTATGTGATGGTGCTGCCGGTGTTCGGCATCTTCTCGGAGCTGTTTCCGGTGTATGCCCGCAAGCCGTTGTTCGGCTATGAGGTGGTGGCGATTGCTTCCTTCGGTATCACCGTGCTCAGCCTGATCGTGTGGGTGCACCACATGTTCTACAGCGGCACTCCCCAGTGGATGCGCAACCTGTTCATGGTCACCACCATGCTGATCGCTGTGCCCACCGGCATCAAGGTGTTCGCCTGGATCGCCACCCTCTGGCGCGGGCGGTTGCGCTTGAGCACACCGATGCTGTTCTGCCTGGGCGGGCTGGTGAATTTCATCTTTGCCGGGATCACCGGTGTGATGTTGGCCACCGTGCCGGTGGACATCCACGTGGGTAACACCTATTTCGTGGTGGGCCACTTTCACTACGTGATCTTCAACACGATCACCTTTGGCGTGTTCGCCGGTGTGTACCACTGGTTCCCCAAATTCACCGGCCGGATGTACTACGAGGGTCTGGGCAAGCTGCACTTCGCCCTCACCTTCATTGGCAGCGCTCTCAACTTCCTGCCGATGCACTGGGCCGGCCTGATGGGCATGCCGCGCCGGGTGGCCTCCTACGACCCTGAATTCGCCCTGGCCAACGTGCTGGCCAGCCTCGGCGCCTTCCTGGTGGGGGTGGCCACCATTCCCTTCATCCTCAACATGGTGAGCTCCTGGGCCCGGGGCCCGAAGGCGCCGCCCAACCCCTGGCAGGCGATCGGCCTGGAGTGGCTGTTGCCCTCGCCGCCGCCGGCCGAAAACTTCGAACACGACGTGCCCACCGTGATCAGCGGCCCCTACGGCTATGGCCTGGACCGGCCACTGGTGGAGAACGAGGCCCATTACATCACCCGCGCCCAGCAGGCCTGACCGATGAGCAGCACTCCTGTGATGAGCTCCACCCCCCTGCCTGCCGAGCCTGGCCAAGGCGGCCATCCAAGCCATGTCCATGGCGGCCACAACCTCACAGGCATGGTGATCTTCCTGCTCTCGGAGAGCATTATTTTTCTGGCTTTTTTCGCCGGCTACGCCGTGCTGAAGAGCTCCTCGCCGGTGTGGCTGCCGGAGGGAGTGGAGGGCCTGGAGGTGCGCGAGCCCCTGATCAACACCGTGATCCTGGTGAGCAGCAGCTTTGTTGCCTACTTTGCCGAGCGGGCTCTGCGCAGCCAGAACCTCTGGGGATTTCGCGCTCTATGGGGTCTCACGATGGCAATGGGGGCTTACTTCGTGTTCGGCCAGGCAGTGGAATGGGCTGGTCTGCCCTTTTCGCTGCAGAGCGGAATCTATGGTGGCAGTTTCTATCTGCTCACGGGCTTTCATGGCTTGCATGTGATCACCGGCGTGCTGCTGATGGGATTGATGCTGTTTCGCTCTTTCCGCCCCGGCAACTACGACAATGGTGACGCCGGCGTCACGATGGTGTCTCTGTTCTGGCACTTCGTGGATGTGATCTGGATCATCTTGTTTGTCTTGATTTACGTGTGGCAGCGTTCCTGAGGCGATTCTCATGATCATCGATGACACGCTCTACGATGTGGTGGTGATCGGCAGCGGGGCTGCTGGCGGCACCCTGGCGGCCGAACTGGCCGAGGCGGGCCGGCGGGTGCTTGTGCTGGAGCGCGGTCACCGGCTGCCGCTCCTGGATCAGAACGTGGCCGATGTCGACCTGTTCCGCAAGCAGCGCTACCACCCCGAAGCGCCCTGGTTCGGCAGCGACGGTGATCCCTTCAACCCCCAGATGGTGTATGCCCGCGGTGGCAACACCAAGATCTGGGCGGCGGTGCTGGAGCGGCTGCGCGAGGCGGAATTCGAGGGTGTGGCGATGGAGGAGGGCCGCTCGCCGGACTGGGGGCTGCGCTACGCCGACCTGGCCCCTTATTACGATCGGGCTGAGACGCTTTACCGCGTGCATGGGGTGGCCGGCGAGGACCCCACAGCCCCAGCCCGCAGTGCTGACTACCCCCTTCCTCCCCGACCACTGGAGCCGGTGCTGGAGGCCCTGCGCAGCGACCTGCACCGCCAGGGAGTTCACCCTTACAGCCTGCCTCTGAGCTGGAGCGAGAGCGTGGAGGATCCCACGGGGGATGCCGAGCTGTTCGGCCTGGAGCGGGCCCTGGCCCCCTCGGGCCCGGGGGCCATCCCTGCAACGTTGCGCAGTGGCGCGCTGGTGGAGGCCCTGCATGTGGACGCCGCCGGCGTGGAGGTGAAGGGTGTGGAGGCGCGGATCGGCGACGAGCGCTGGCTGTTCCAGGGCCAGCAGGTGGTGCTGGCCGCCGGCGCCATCAACAGCGCAGCGATCCTGCTGCGCTCCGGCCTGGCCAATGGCTCCGGGCAGGTGGGCCGCAACCTGATGAAGCCCCAGCTCACGGCGATCCTGCAGCGGGCCACCGTGCCCAATTCGGGGCGCTACTCCCCAGCCCTGGGCCTCACCGACTACTACTGGGGCGACAAGAATGTGGATTACGCCCTCGGTTCGATCCGCAACGGTGGTGGCGTGCTGCAGGATCCGCTGTTTGCCGAATCGCCGCCGCTGCTGTCGCTGGTGAGCCGGCTGCTGCCCGATGGGGCGCTGGAGTGGCTGGCCGATCGCTCGATCACCTGGTGGGCGATGACGGCGGTGCTGCCCGATCCCGATAACCGTGTGACCGTGCGGGGCGATCGCATCGATGTGGCCTACATCGCCAACAACCGCGAGGCCCACGACCGGCTGGTGTACCGCTGGCTGGACACGATCCAGAAGACCGAGGCCGACCCCCACACCCAGGTGGTACGACGGGCGCCGATCTACCCCCGCGGCGAGGCGCCCCTGAGCGTGATGGGCTTTGCCTGCGGCACCTGCCGGATGGGCAGCGATCCCGCCAGCTCGGTGGTGGATCTGCAGGGTCGCTGCCACGAACTGGCCAACCTCTGGATCGCCGACGCCAGTGTGTTCCCCAGTTGCCCGGCGGTGGGTCCGGGGCTCACGGTGATCGCCCATGCCCTGCGGGTCGGCGAACAGCTGCGCGAGCGCTTCGGCGTTTAGGGCTCAGCTGGTCTGATCCATCCAGGCCAGGCTCCGCAGGATCAGGGCCACCACAGTCTGGCGATGGCGAGGGGAGAACGGACCGCGGCGGCCGTTGTGGCCCATGCCGGCCACCACCTCCCGCTTCACCCGCCCCCCCAGGCGGGCCTTGTTCCAGTTGGAGAGGGGCAGCAGGGGGGAGCGGCCGGGAAACAGCAGCGGTCCGAGGGCGGCCACCGGATCGCGGCTGCCCACCACCATGGCGATGGCGGCCACCTGGTCGAGGCGCTGGTTGCCGCTGAACACGCCGCAGCAGGTGAGGATCTGCACCGGGCAGCGGCAGAGCACCTGCAGCACGTCGGCCATGCCCATGGCCATCTCGCCGCCGCCGCTGTAGCCCAGCAGCACGATCCGCTGGCCGCTGCCCTGGCGCAGACCGGCCTCCACCAGCCGCTGGGCCACCTTCAGGGCCAGTTCGTAGTTGAGGATCGGCCCATAGCGCCGATCGGCGGAGATGCCCACCTTGATCACGTTGTTGGCCTGCACCAGGGCCCCGCAGGTCCAGTTCACCAGCGGATTGGGATGGCTCTCCTGCAGGGCGAACAGGCGCCGCCAGAACCAGCGGCTGCCGGCATCGGCCGCCAGCTCCGCCGGGCTGATCGTGTAGGTCTGCACCCCCTCGATCAGCGCGGTGCCAGCGGGGAGCTGGGCTCCCAGCTCCGCCAGCAGGGCCGCCACCCGCGGCGGGTGCTCCTCCGTGCTCTGGTGGATGCCGTCGAGATACACCACAAACCGATCGGTGGCCGTTGAGGTTTCGGCGGAGGCGGCCAGCGGCTGATCGGCCTGGCCGAACAGGCTGGCCGGATCGGGCAGCCCCCCCAGCCAGCCGTTCCAGAAGGCGTACTGCCCGGCTACCGAGTAGATGCCCGCGAGCGGCACCAGCAGGCCCACCAAGCCGGCCAGCAGGAGGGCCAGCTCCTGCAGGTCGTTGCTTGAGCCAAGGCCAAAGCGCTCCAAACCACCATGGACCACGGCTGCCAGCACCAACAAGGCACCGAGCAACAAGCAGCCGCTCAGGCTGATCCGCAGCCAGCGCCGCCCCAGGGCAAAGAAGCGGGTGGCCCGTCCTCTCATCGGCCCAGGGTGTCGGCCAGGCGCCGGTAGCCCCGCTGCCAGCCCTGGTAGAAGAGGGCGCTCACCAGCAGCAGGGCCAGGGCATACCCCGGAGTGGCCAGTGCCAAGGCCTGGCTGGCCGGTAGGGCGAAGCGGGCCTGCAGCAGGGCCACCACGTTCAGGTGGATCAGCACCCAGATGGTCACCGCGATCAGGTCGCTCACGTAGGGCGCCGCCACCAGCACGTAGAACACGCCCGGAAGCAGGGCGGCTCCCAGACTCTCGAACAGCGCCCAGGGCTGCAGCGGCCCCTCCACCACCAGCGCGAGCAGCGCCATGTCCACCAGGGTGGCCAGCAGCAGGGCCACCGCCAGCACCAGGGCGTCCAGCAGCAACTGCACCACGATCTGGCGCGGGGTGAGCTGGTTCGCCACCAGTGAGAACAGGTGGGCCAGCGACATCGACAGGCCCACGAGCAGCAGGATCTCGAAGCCGCGATCGAGCTGCAGCAGCCAGTGGCCCAGGGGTTCCAATGCCGCGTTCAGTTCAGCCACGTTCTTCAGCCACCCTCCAGCCTCGCCAGCCAAGCAGATCAGCACCAGGCCCAGCCGCACAGACGGGGTGGAGCGGATCGCCTCAAGTCTGGGCCGGTTCCACCGCCGCCGGATCTGAGGCCAGTTCACGCCGCTCCAGGCCCACCTCCACGCCCATGTGCTGGCCCGGCCGGCCGGTGATCACCAGGGCGGCCCGCTGGTTGGTGGCGATCTGCCACAGCCACTTGGTGAGCAGGGTGAGGCGATTCTCGGTGTCGGGCATGAACGCCAGGTGGGCGACGCCCCAGAGCAGCCAGCCGGGGAAGCCGCTCAGGCGCAGGCCGCGCAGGTCGGCCACGGCGTAGGTGCGGCCGATCACCGCCATGCTGCCGAAATCGGTGAAGCGGAACGGTCCATGCTCCCGGCCCTGGCTGCGGGCAAGGATGTCCCGGGCCACCCAGGTGCCCATCTGCACGGCCGGGCCGGCCATGCCGGGCAGGGGCTGGGCATCGGCCGTGTGGCTGTAGCTGCAGAGGTCGCCCACCACCCGGATCTCCGGATGCTCCGGGATCGAGAAGTCGGCCTGCACCACCACCCGGCCGCCCCGGTCCACCTCGCAGCCGGTCTGTTCCGCCAGCAGCTTGCCCAGGTGGGAGGCGCGTACGCCCGCGGTCCAGCACACGGTGCCGCCCTCGAGCGTGCGGGTGCTGCCATCGGCCCCTTTCTGGCTGAGGGTCACCCTGCCGCCCTGAATCGACTGCACCCTGCCGCCGAGCTCGAGCTCCACCCCCAGCGACTGCAGGTAGCTTCCGGCGGCCGCCGACAGGCTGGGATGCATCGCCCGCAGCACCCGGTCGCCCGGGTCAATCAGCACCACCTTGCTGTGGCTCGGGTCGAGTTGCTTGAACTCGTTGGCCACGGCGTTCTTCATCAGATCCACCACCGAGCCGGCCAACTCGCAGCCGGTGGGACCGGCGCCGATCACCAGCACGGTCTGCAGCAGCTGGCGGCGCTGGGGATCGGGGGTCTGCTCCGCCTCTTCCAGGGCCATCAGCACCCGCCGGCGGATCTCGTCGGCGTGCTCGATGATCTTCATCGGCGGCGCCTCCGGCCGCCACTCCTCATGGCCGAAGTAGGTGCTGCCGGAGCCGGTGGCCAGGATCAGGTGGTCGTAGCGGAAGCGGCGGTCGTTGAACACCACCTCCCTGGCTGTGGTGTTGATCTCCTCCACCTCCCCCAGCAGGATCTGGATGTTGGGGGCCTTGCCCAGCAGCTGGCGCAGGGGCGAGGCCACGTCGGCCTCCGACACCAGGCCGGTGGCCACCTGATAGAGCAGCGGCTGGAAGAGGTTGAAGTTGCGCTTGTCGATCAGCGTCACCCGCACCGGCTGGCCGCGCAGGGCCTGGGCGGCCTTGAGTCCGGCGAAACCGCCGCCCACGATCACCACGTGGGGCAGCTCGGCGCTGGTGGTCCCCGGTGGATCGAGTTCGAGGAAGAACCGTTCCGGCGCCATGGCTGGGCAGCGAGTGCTTCAAAGGTATGAACCTCCTGCTGGTTGTGGCCGCCTGTGTGCAGGTCGTGGCATAGGCAGTCCGTTGCCCTCTGCCGTCGACTGCAGTGCGGGCCGTTGCTAGCAGTGGAGTGACCTCTGCCTTGCTGTCGATGTCCGTCGCGCCTCTCAAGGCCTTCTGCGCCCGCGCTGTGAGCGGGGCTTCTGATCAGGCGCTGGCGGGCATCAACAGCTGGGGAGATGCGCTGATGCACTGCTTCGGAGCGGAGACAGCCGAAACGGAACTCTGAGAGCCGCCGTGATTCCCCCCCAGAAGCAGATGACGGGCATGCTCGGCCACCCGGTGGCCGAGAACCCGATCGACCGCATGTTCGATGCGGTGTATGCCCACTACGGCCTGCCCTGGCAGTTCTGGAAGAACGACATTGCCAGCGAGACCGATCTGGCCCTGGCGGTGAAGGCGCTGCGGCCCCTGGGTTACCGGGGGGTTGGCATCACCGTGCCCTACAAGGTTGCCGTGATTCCCCTGCTCGATGCCGTTGACGACGACGTGAGGGCGATCGGCGCTGCCAACTACCTCACGATCGAAGCTGGCCGTCTGATCGGCCACAACAACGACGGCAAGGGGGTGGTGAAGGCGATTGAGAAGGTCACGCCGCTGGCCGGCCAGCGGGTGGTGATGCTGGGGGCCGGTGGTGCCGGCCGGGCGATGGCGGTGGAGCTGGCCTGGGCCGGTGCCGCCCAGCTCACCCTGGTGACGCGCCGCCAGGACCAGGGCGAGGAGGTGGCCGCCACCGTGACCCGGGCCAGCGGGGTGCCGGCGGTGTGGCAGCCGTGGCAGGGGGAGGTGGCGGTGCCCGAGGGCACCACGCTGCTGATGAATGCCACCCATCTGGGCTGCGCCCCCGAGCTGGAGCCGGTGCCCCTGCAGTGGGCCACGCTGGATCCGGCCTGCGTGGTGGTGGATGTGATCACCAACCCGCGCATCACCCCCTTCCTGGCCACCGCTCGCGAGCGCGGCTGTCCAGTGGTGGATGGGGTGGAGATGCTGGTGCAGCTGGCCATGCAGATCTTCGAGCGCTGGACCGGCGTGACCCCCGAGGAAACGGTGTTTCAGCGGGCCGTGGCGGAGGCGCTGGGCGAAGCGGCGTGATCGGAGCCGGAAGAAGCAGCTCCAGCCGCCTTCGGGGCCGTTGACACCCGCTGATTGCATGCGCCAGGTTGCGATGCCCCTGAGCAATCCCCCACCCTGCTGGGCTGGGACCCATCACGCAGCGGCGTCATCCTCCTCAACGGAGCCCAGGGGGATCAACTTGATCTGCTTGCGGCCCAGCCTGATCTCAAACTCATCCCCGGGCTCCAGACCAAGCTGGGCGGTGTAGGCCTTGCCCACCAGCAGGTTGCCGTTGAACTGCACCTTTGTGGCATAGCTCAGGGTGCGCCCTGCTTTCGCCCGGCCTTTGCCGCTCCCCTCGCCGAGGGACATGCCCTTGGCCTCCAGCAGGGCCTCATAGAAGGCGGTGAAGTTCAGCCTTTCGCTGCCGTCCTTCTTGACGCTGACGTAGCCGCACGCCCGAACCAGTTCGGACTTGGAGGCATCGCCAAGCTCTTTGACTTTGGCCAGAAGCTCTGATCCGGTGAGCATGATCTTGCAATGGATTTGATGGTCATCATACGCACGATCGCGCTGTTGTCGAGGTTGGGCATTCGCCATGCGGGGGTGAAGCGCGCGGCAGGATTGGGGGCTGATCCTTTTTGGTGGCTTGCTGCTACAGAATGCGTTTGGCTGCAGCGGATTCGAGCGCTGATTCAACGCAGTTTTATCCAGCCAGCGTGATTGAAACCTGGGTTCGCCTGTTTCCCCAGCCCTCAGCCGGCCAGCAGGGTGAGCAGGAACAGCAACACAAACACGCTCAGCGCCACCAGCCCAAGCCGGGCAGTCCAGAGCAGTACCGGCCCCAGCCGCTGGGCCGGGGCCACCTGGCGTCCCTGGATCACCCGCAGGTTCATCCAGGCCAGCACCGGGGTGGTGAGGAACGACACGATCATGGCCAGCTGCACGAGCGTGCCCATCGAGCCCGGCCAGAGCCCGATCACGGCGGCGGCGAGGCCGAAGTGCAGCAGGATCCAGACCTGGTGATCACGGCGGTCATGCACCGCCTGCCCCGTGAATCCCCGCAGCAACCGCACCCCGGCTGAGGCGGCGCGGGGGTAGCCATCCAGGCAGGTGAGGCTGGTGCTGGCCATGGTGGTGAAGGCCGCAGCGGCGATCCACGGGGTGGCCCAGCTGCCCAGGCTGGCGGTGTAGAGCTGGATCAACTGCTGGGCGAAGGGCCCGCCGGCGGCTGAAAACTGCTTGCCGGTGCCGTGCATCACCCAGGCGCCCAGCAGCAGAAACAGCACGGCCATCAGCACGGTGGCCAGGTAGCCGAGGTTGAAGTCGGCCTCCACCTCCGCCTGGCTGCCCCGGTGGCCGGAATCCTCTTCACGGGCATGGATCCACAGCGAGGACCAGGCCGCCAGGTCCAGGGGACAGGGCATCCAGCCCATCAGGGCCACCAGGAAGGGCAGGGCCGCTGCGGTCCATGGACTGGGGGAAAAGAAATCCGGACTCGCGGCCACTGGCCCCTGCCAGAGGATGGCGGCGGTGGCCACCACGGTGCTCACCACCAGCACCAGCACCACCAGTTTGCTGAAGCGGTCGAGGCTGCGGTAGTGGCCCAGCAACAGCAGCAGCAGCCCCACCAACAGGATCGCCAGGGCCAGCGCCACCGGGCTGCCGGGCAGGAAGCTGGTGGCCAGGCTGCCGGTCACGGCGGTGACCGCGGCGATGTTGGCCACGCCGGTGGTGAAGGTGATCAACAGGTACACAGGCAGGTACCAGCCCCGCTGGCGCTGGTAGCCCTCCAGCAGGCTCAGACCGCTCACTGCCGTGAAGCGGCTGCCCACCAGCAGGAACGGGTACTTGAACAGGTTGGCAAGCAGCACCAGGCCCAGCAGTCCCAGGCCATAGCGGGCTCCGGCCTGGGTGGATGCCACCAGGTGGGAGCCGCCGATGGCGGCGCCAGCGAGCAGGATGCCGGGGCCCAGGGCCTGGCGCAGCCCTTGCCAGGTGAGGGGTTTGCTCACGGAAGCCCCGCTGGCTGGGTGGGCCATGGCCGGCTTCTGCTCAGGCCACCGCCGCGAAGCAGTCGCGGAAGGCGGCGATGGTGGCGTCGATGTCCTCGTCGGAGTGGGCCAGGGAGGTGAAGCCGGCCTCGAAGGCGCTCGGCGCCAGATAGACGCCACGCTCGAGCATGGCCCGGTGCAGCTTGCCGAAGCGGGCGGCATCCGCGGCCTTGGCCTCTTCGAAGTTGTGCACGGGCCCATCGCAGAGGAAGAAGCCGAACATGGCGCTGATCGAGCCGCCGCTGATCGGCAGGCCGGCGGCCTTGCCGGCGTCAAGGATGCCGCCGATCAGCCGCTTGGTGATCGCGTCAAGACGCTCATAGGCGCCGGGCTGTTTCAGCAGCTCCAGCGTTTTGATGCCGGCGGTCATGGCCAGCGGGTTGCCGCTGAGGGTGCCGGCCTGATACATTGGACCGGCCGGGGCCACCATGGCCATGATCTCGGCCCGGCCGCCGTAGGCACCCACCGGCAGACCGCCGCCGATCACCTTGCCCATCGTGGTGAGATCGGGGGTGATCCCGAACCTGGCCTGGGCACCGCCGTAGCTGATGCGGAAGCCGGTCATCACCTCGTCGAACACCAGCAGGGCGCCGTTCTCCTTGGTGAGCTCGCGGATGCCCTCCAGGAAGCCGGGCACCGGCGGGATGAAGCCGGAATTGCCCACCACCGGCTCGAGGATCACACCGGCAATCTCCCCAGGGTTCTCGGCGAACAGCCGCTTCACGGCCTCCAGGTCGTTGTAAGGGGCCGTGAGGGTGCTGGCGGCGGTGGTGCGGGGCACCCCCGGGGAGTCGGGCAGGCCCAGGGTGGCCACGCCAGAGCCGGCCTTCACCAGGAACATGTCCGCGTGGCCGTGGTAGCAGCCTTCGAACTTGATGATCTTTTCGCGGCCGGTGAAGGCGCGCATCAGCCGCAGCACCGACATGCAGGCCTCGGTGCCGCTGTTCACGAAGCGGACCATCTCCACGCTGGGCACGGCGGCGATCACCAGCTCGGCCAGCTGGTTCTCCAGTTCGCAGGGGGCGCCGAAGCTGGTGCCTTTGTCGAGGGCCTCGTGCAGGGCGGCGATCACCTCGGGGTGGGCGTGGCCGCAGATGGCCGGGCCCCAGCTGCCGATGTAGTCGATGTAGCGGTTGCCATCCGCATCCCAGGCGTAGGCGCCCTTGACGCGCTCGAACACGATCGGGTTGCCACCCACCGACTTGAACGCGCGCACCGGGGAACTCACTCCCCCGGGCATCAGGGTCTGGGCGGCGCTGAAGATCGCCTGGGAGCGGGTGGTGTTCAAGGCGGGGGCCGAAGCAGGTGCCGAAGTCAAGGCGGATCCCGGTGGGTGGGAGCAAAACCGCTGCCTATCCTGACCCAGAACCTGCCGGTTCGCCCCCACGCTCCTGCCGCAGTCCGGATCATTTCTTCACCTGTGAGCCACGACTGGGCCTCGCTGCAGCGCCGTCTGTGTCAGGTCCTGCCCCGGCGCGCCGTGGTGGCCGCCCGCCAGGAGCTCCTGGCCTACGACTGCGATGGCCTCACCCTCCATCGCCACCAGCCCCCCCTGGTGGTGTTGCCGGAGACGACCGAGCAGGTGGCGGCCGTGCTGCGCATCTGTCATCAGCAGGGTGTGCCGTTTGTGCCCCGCGGCAGTGGCACCGGTCTCTCCGGCGGCGCCGTGGCCGAGACGGAGGCGCTGGTGGTGGCCACCAGCCGCATGCGCCGGGTGCTGCAGGTGGACCTGCCCAACCGGCGGGTGGTGGTGCAGCCCGGTGTGATCAATAGCTGGGTCACCCGGGCGGTGGCGGGCGATGGCTATTACTTCGCCCCCGATCCCTCCAGCCAGGTGGCCTGCAGCATCGGCGGCAATGTGGCCGAGAACTCCGGGGGGGTGCACTGCCTTAAGTACGGCGTGACCAGCAACCACGTGCTGGGGCTGGAGGTGGTGCTGCCGGACGGCACCATCACCCAGCTGGGAGGCGAGCTGGATGAGTCGCCCGAGCTCGACATCCGCGGCGCCTTCATCGGCAGCGAGGGCACCCTCGGCGTCGCCACCGCCATCACCCTGCGCCTGCTGCGGGCACCCCAGAGCGTGGCGGTGCTGCTGGCCGATTTCAGCAGTATGGAGGCCGCCGGCGAGGCGGTGCGGCTGGTCACGGCCGCCGGCGTGCTGCCTGCCGGCATGGAAATGATGGACCGGCTCACCATTGAGGCGGTGAACGACTACCTCGCCGCCAAGTCCGCCGACGGGGGGCGCAGTGAGCCGGAGTATCCGCCCGATGCGGCGGCCGTGCTCTTGATCGAGCTCGATGGCCAGCAGCGCGAGGTGCTGGCCGCCGCAGAGCTCACCGAGCGCCTCTGCCGCCAGGCCGGCGCCCGCCAGGTGCGCCAGGCCTGGGAGGAGGTGGAGAGGGCCCGCCTGTGGAAGGGGCGCAAGTCGGCCATCTCCGCCCTGGGCCGGCGTTTCCCCAGTTACTACCTCCAGGATGGCGTGGTGCCCCGCAGCGCCCTACCCAGGGTGCTGGCCGCCATCGACGGGCTCAGCCAGCGCCATGGCCTGCCGGTGGCCAACGTGTTCCATGCCGGCGACGGCAACCTCCACCCCCTGATCCTCTACAGCGACGGCGAGCCGGGTGTGCGCGAGCGGGTGCAGGAGCTGGGCGGCGAGATCCTCCGCCTGTGTGTGGAGGCCGGCGGCAGCATCAGCGGCGAGCACGGCATCGGCAGCGACAAGCGCTGTTACCTCGACTGGATGTACACCCCGGACGACCTGGCCACCATGCAGCTGCTGCGCCGGGCTCTGGATCCCCACGCCCGTGCCAACCCCGGCAAGATCTTCCCCACCCCCCGCAGCTGCGCTGAATCGGCTCGCCGGGTACAGGTGCTGCGCGCGGCCGGGGTGTCTCTCCCAGAGGAGGCGGTGGTGTTCTGAGGCGGATGGTCTGGGGCGGCCGAGCCCATGGTTGCTCCGCGTGCCCTCACCAGTCCGGATCGTCTTCGTTCTCGTCGCCGGCGGGCGGCCAGGCCAGGTTCACCACCACGGGGGCATGGTCGCTGGGCTGGGGGTTGCCACGGGTGGCCCTGTGGATCAGGCAGCCGGTGGCCAGCTCCAGCAGTTCCGCATCCAGATAGATATGGTCGATCCGCCAGCCCTGGTCCCGCTCCCAGGCGCCGCTGCGGTAGTCCCACCAGCTCCAGTGGCCCGTCTCCGGCTCGAAAACCCGGAACACGTCGTGCAGCCGCTCCCCCAGCACCGCCCGCAGGGCCTGGCGCTCGGCCTCGCTGGCCATGATTCCACCGGTCTGCCGCTCCGGGTTGGGCAGATCCCGATCCTCGGGACCGATGTTGAAATCGCCCAGCATCACCAGGGGCTCCCCCTGGGCCGCCTGGGCGGCCAGGTAGCGGCCCAGGCACGCCAGCCACTGCAATTTGTAGGCGTACTTTTCGCTCTTCAGCGCGCTGCCGTTGGGCACGTAGAGGTTGAGGATGCGCAGCCCATCGAGCCGCGCGCTGATCACCCGCTTCTGGTCGTCCAGCCGGGATGCCTCCCCATCGCCGGCCAGCAGGGCGCTGAAGCCGATCCGCACGTCCTCCAGGGGCTGGCGGCTGAGCAGGGCCACGCCGTTGTAGGCCTTCTGGCCGCTGATGGCAGCGCTGTAGCCCAGCTCGGCGAAGGCCTGGTGGGGAAACAGGGGGTCGTCCACCTTGGTTTCCTGCAGGCAGAGCACCTCGGGCAGTTCCTGGCGCAACCAGGCCTGCACCTGGTCGAGGCGGGTGCGCACCGAATTCACGTTCCAGCTGGCGATGCGCATGGTTCCCGGTGAAGCGCCCCTAGCATGGGTCTTGATGCCGGCAAGCCAGCCCATGTCCGTCCATCGCCTTCTCGCCCCCAGGCCGTTGGCGCAGGCGGCCCTGCCCTGGTTGTGTGCCCTGCCCCTGCTGCTGGCCGTCGACTCAGCTGGGCAGGCCCAGGTGCAGGGTTACGGGCAGACGATTGATTCCCCCCAGCAGCAGCGCGAGCTCGACGCCGGCAGCGGTGGGCCGTCCCGCAACTCTGGTCTGGATGTCACCAATCCGATCGACCTGATGAACCGGCTGCGGCGGGCCAGTGCGTTTGACAACGCCACACCGCCCTCCGACGCCATCGATGCGGCCCTCAGGGACTTCCAGCCCCAGCCCCAGCCCCAGCAAGTGGGGCCCGGCTCGGGCCTGATCCAGGCCCCTTGAGGGTCTCCATCCCCCAGGCTGCAGCCACCCGCCCGATCTGCTGCTGCACTGCTGGGTTGCTCTGCCGGCCCCTGGCCTCCGCCAGGGTCTGCTGAGCTGCCGCCAGATCCCCCCGCTCCTTCTGCAGCAGGGCCCGGGCGAGCAGGGGCCTGGGATCATCGGCAAAACGGCCGGCCAGCTCCAGCAGCTGGGCGTCGGCCTTGGCGGCCTGGCCTGCCCGCTGGTGCACCTGGGCCAGCAGCAGGCCGATCGGCAGCGCCGCCGGCTTCAGGCTGGGTTCGCTGGCGCGTCTGAGGGCTTGCTCCAGCTGGGCCTGGGCTTCGGCCGCCCGGCCCGTCTCCAGCTGGATCAGGGCCAGCAGCTGCAGGCCCTCGATCTGGTCGGGGCGGGCGCTGAGCAACTGGCGCAGTTCCCGTTCGGCTCCGGGGCGGTCGTTCTGGTCCCTGCGCAGCTCGGCCAGCAGCAGGCGCAGCTGCCAGCGCTGGGGCGCCTGGTCGGCGAGCCGTTCCAGCAGCGGGATGGCCTCGGCTCGACGGTCCAGGGCCACCAGCAGTTCCAGCAGTCGCTGCTGCTCCGCCGGGCTGGCCTCACCTTTCTCCATCCGGCCCACCAGCTGGGCCACGTCCCGCTCCTGGCCAGGGCGGTTGCCCTTGCCAGGCCCAGCGCTGTGCAACTGGCCGAGCCACCAGCCCACGCCCAGGCTGGCGGCCGCCAGGGTGGCCACACCACTGCCCAGCCAGAGAGCGCGCCTGGAAGAAACGGGGGGCATCCAGCCGGATCGCGGTGGCACGGTGTCAGTCTGCCCGGCCGGCCCTGGGCATGGGCCCTTTACATTGTCGGCATGCGCCCCCATCCCATCGCCCACCCCATTCCACCGGTCAGCGAGCCGCTCCAGTACCGGGCCATCGGCGTGGTGCGGGGCACCTACGTGCCCGCCGAAGCCGATCAGATCACCCGCGGCCAGATCCATACCGAGGACGGGGAGCAGATCGAAGCGGTGGTGCTGGGTCGCCTGCTCACCCTGATGCGCCGTCACCTCGATCTCGCCCAGCCCCACCTCTGGGTGGCCTACCCGCGCTGCCGGGAGCAGGGCGGTCTGCACCTCCAGCTGGTGGGCATCTGGGAGCCGAGCACCCTGGCCAGCTCCCCCTCCACCGCCGACCAGCCGGCCGAGGAAGAGTCGAACAGTGCTGAGCTTCCCACCAGTACTGAGATCCCCACCGATGCCCTGCCCGAGGGCGATGACTATTTCTCTGTGCGGGGTGAGCTGATCTTCACCAAGCCCGAAACCGGCGATCTGGTGATCAAGGTGCGCCAGCTGCCCCGGGCCGATGGCCAGCGCCCGGCCCCGTTCAAGCTGCAGCTGCGCGGGGAGATCCCGCTGGAGCACCTGCGCCACTTCGTGGCCATTGAGGGTCGCCGCCAGGGCCAGCAACTGCTGGTGGAGCGCTTCGAGGTGATCGCGCCGGTGGTGCAACGGGGCAATCGGGGTGGCAAGGGGCAGGGGCGCCGGGATGGCCGAGCTGCCGGCGGCCGCAAGCCCCAGGCCGCTCCGCCTGCCGGCGAGCGCAGCCGGGCCGTGCCCCGCTCGGCGGTGACCCGCCCCGGCCGTTGAGGACCGGCCAGCGCCGATGACCTCCCCCCTGGCCGCTGGTGCAGCTGTGGTGCTGGTCACCCTGGTGGCGGTGCTGGGCCCCCTGGTGGGCCTCTCACCCTGGTGGATCGCCCTGGGGGTGAGCCTGCTGCTGGGCGCGCTCAGCCTGGATGCCGCCTCCTTCTCCGGCCGTGGTGGTCACCTGCTGGCTGAAGCCCTGCCGGGCGGGCAGGCTCGCCTGCGCCGGATCGCCGTGCATGAGGCCGGCCACCTGCTGGTGGCCGGGGCTGAGGGGATGGCGGTGAGCCGCGTGCTGATCGGCAGCCTGGCCTGCCTGCGGGCCGGGGTGGCCGCTGGCGGCGTCACTGAATTTTCTCCCCCGGACCACGCCAAGCTGCCGCTGCCTGAACTGCGCCGCTGGAGCCGGGTGCTGCAGGCCGGCATGGCCGCCGAACAGGTGATCTACGGCGGCAGTGCCGGCGGCGCCGACGATCGCGCCCTGCTCGGCCGGCTCTGGGGCCTCTCGGGTTTCGACGTGGACACCGCCCAGCGGGAACAGCGACGGGCCCGCCGGGAGATCGAGCAGCAGCTGCGCCGGCAGAGCCAGGAGCTGGAGCAGGAGGCCGAGCGGCTTGTGCTCACGGCTCCCAGGCTGGGTCGTTCTGTGCCTGAGCCTTTGCCTGCCCAGGGGCCTGAAGCGGCGTTGGCAGAGTCCTGAGATGGTCCTGGCCCTGATCGACTGCCCCACGGGCCTGGCCGGCAACATGCTGCTGGCGGCCCTGTTCGATCTGGGGGTACCCCCCAGGGTGGTCGACCAGCCGCTGGCGGCCCTCGGGCTCAGCGGCCGTTACCGGCTGGAGCTGGAGGAGCGGCGCAGCCAGGGGCTGCGCGGCCTGCACCTGGCGGTGCAGCCCCTGGAGCCTCAGCCAGCCCATCGCCACTGGAGCCGCCTGCGGCCCCAGCTGGAGCAGGCGGCACTGGCACCGGCCCTGCGGCAGCGGGTGCTCGGGG
Source organism: Prochlorococcaceae cyanobacterium (assembly GCA_040399285.1). Lineage (GTDB taxonomy): Bacteria > Cyanobacteriota > Cyanobacteriia > PCC-6307 > Cyanobiaceae > NIES-981. The sequence goes on along the minus strand of JBBASM010000010.1, from coordinate 47,977 downwards.
TGTTCGCCCTGCTGGCCGAGGCGGAGGGGGTGGTGCATGGCCAGCCGCCGGAGGCGGTGCACTTCCACGAGGTGGGGGCGATCGATGCCCTGGTGGATGTGGTGGGCGTCTGCGCCGCTTTGCTGCACCTGGGGGTGGATCAGCTGGTGTGCACCGCTCCCCCCGCCGGCCACGGCAGTGTGTCCACCGCCCATGGCCTGCTGCCCCTGCCTGCCCCGGCCGTGCTCGAGATTGCCCGGGCCCGGGGGATTCCCCTGGCCAGCGCCGCCGGTTTCCCCCCCGCCGAGCTCACCACCCCCACGGGTCTGGCCCTCGCCGCCTGCTGGGCGGAGCACTTCGGGCCCCTGCCCGGCCACCGGCCCCTGCGGGTGGGGGTTGGGCTGGGCAGCCGCCAGCTGGATCGCCCCAATCTGCTGCGCCTCGTGCTGGCCGAGCCCCTGCAGGCGGATGGTGAGCTCCAGCCGGCCACCGCCCCCCAGCTGGAGAGCGTGCTGGTGCAGCAGGCCCAGATCGACGATGCCACCCCCGAAGATCTGGCCGTCCTGCTGGAAGCATTGCGGGAGGCCGGTGGCCTGGAGGTGTTCTGCCAGCCCGTGCAGATGAAAAAAGGACGCTCCGGCTGGCTGGTGACGGCGCTGGTTCCTCCAGGCGAACCGGCCAACCGGCTGCGGCTGGTGTGGTGGCGGCACAGCACCAGCCTGGGAGTGCGCGAGCACCTGGAGCAGCGCTGGGCGCTGCCCCGGCGCGCGGTCAGCCTGGACACCCCCCTCGGCCGGGTGCGGCTCAAGCAGGCCCTGCTGCCGGATGGCCGCTGGCGCTCCAAACCGGAGCATGATGATCTGCTCGCCCTGGCCCGCCGCCATGGCCTCGCGCTCGACCAGGTGCGTGCCAGCGTGCTTCCCCTGATCGATCCGCCCCAGCCCGCCCCCGGCCCGTGATCAAGCTTCCCCGCTTCCCGCTCAAACGCCCGCAACTGCCGACACCCGCCCTGGGTCGCCTGCTGCGGGGGGTGCGGCGGGTCAACTGGCCCCGGGGTCTCAAGCTGCCGCCGCTGCCGGGGGGGATCTCCCTGTGGATCACCCTGCTCAGCCTCGGATTTCTGCTGGCTGCCCTGTTCGGCCATGGCCGGGCGATGCTTCAGCTCAGCCTGGATCCCCAGGGTTGGTCGTGGCTGGTGCTGGGGGTGGGCGTCAGCCTGCTCAGCCTGCTGGCCAATGGTCTCGGCCTGGGAGTGGTGCTGCGCTGGCTGGGTCTGCGCCCCCGCTGGCTGGAGCTGATCCAGCTCTACCTGGCCACCAACCTGCGCAAGTACCTGCCCGGGGGGATCTGGCACCTCAGCGCCCGGGTGCAGTGCCTGCGCTCTGCCGAGGGGGGGCTGCACATGCCGGCACCCCTTGGCCTGGCCCTGGTGGCGGTGCTGCTCGATCCCCTGGTGGCGGCGGTGGCGGCCCTCAGCCTCACCACCCTGGCCCGCTGGCAGGGGGGACTGGCCTTGCTGGGCTTGCTGCCCCTGTTGCTGCTCTGGCCCCGCTGGCTCACACCGTTGCTTCGGCGCCTGGAGTGGCGCCAGGCCCAGCGCCTGCAGCTCGACGGGGAGCTTGCCGCCCAGGGAACGGCTCCCCTGCCGCCAGCCCTGGGCAGCGCCCTGGCGGGCTATCCCCTGGTGCCGCTGCTGACCCAGCTGGCCTTCGTGCTGCTGCGCTTTGGCGGGTTTGCCTGCTGTGTGCTGGCGTTTGACCTGCAGGCCACCCTGAGCTGGCCCGCCTGGCTGGCGGGCTTCGCCCTGGCCTGGACCGCGGGCCTGCTGGTTCCCGGTGCCCCTGGGGGGCTCGGCGTGTTTGAGGCCACCCTGCTGCTGCGGCTGGGCAGTGCGATTCCGGAGGCGCCGCTGCTGGCCATCGCCCTCAGTTATCGCCTGGTGGTGACCCTGGCAGACCTGCTGGCGGCAGGTCTGGTGCAGCTGGATGGCTGGATCGACCAGCGGGTGCAGGCCTGAACCGCTGGGCGGGTGCTGGCAACTGTTCGCAACTGCACCTACTATTGAGAAGTGTGGGAGCGATCTGGTGGCCAATCCCTCGACCAGAGCCCCCCAGGTCGGCCGCATCGCTGTCGTTGCTGAGTCCTCGTCAGCCCTGCCCCCCGCGGTGGCCAGCGATGCCCTGCGCAACACGCTGCACGACCGCGGCCAGCGGCTCACACCCCAGCGCCAGCGCGTGCTCACCCTGTTCGAGCAGAGCGGTGCCGGCAGCCATCTCAGCGCCGAGGAGGTGCACCAGCGGCTGCTGGCCCAGCAGGAGAAGGTGTCCCTGGCCACGGTGTATCGCACCCTGCGACTGCTGAGCTCCACGGGACTGCTCCAGGAACTGGAGCTGCCGGAGGGAGGGCGGCGCTACGAACTGGCCTCCGATGCCCACCGCGACCACCACCACCTGGTGTGCGTGCGCTGCGGCTGTACGGAGGAGTTCGAGGATCCGGCGGTGCTGGTGGCGGGGGAGGATGCCTCTGCGCGCCATGGCTTCCGCCTGCTGGAGTGTGTGCTCAACGTGCGCGCCCTCTGCCCCCGCTGCGCCGCGGAGGGTTGAAGGCGCTCTGCTGAAGGGCTTGGAAAGGGTTCAGCCCCCTGGATGGTGGCGCTTGCCTTCGCGCAGCAACTGGGAGGGCGGCACCCCGTAGTGTCCGCGGAAATCCCGGCTGAACACGGCCAGACTGCTGAAGCCGTAGCGCCTGGCGATCCCGGCAACCGAATCGCCAGGCGTGGGATTCAGCAGGTCCTGGCGGGCCTGTTCGAGCCGCTGCTGGCGTACCCATTGGATCGGCCCACAGCCGAAGCGCTGCTGGAAGGCGAGCTGCAGATTGCGCCGGGAATAGCCGCTGCGCTCCTCCAGCTGACTGAGCTTGATCGGGGTGTGCAGGTTGGCCCTCGACCACTCCAGCAGGTCGTCGAAGATCTGTTCGCGGCTGCTGCGGGTGCTGGGTTCATTCTGAATGATCTTGGCTAGATTCGGGCATAGCAGCAGGGCCAGGGTTCGGTAGATCAGGTCATCAATATTGAGCAGATCGAGATCGCCGCCATCGCGGAGATCTTCATGATCAAGCAAGCGGAATGATTGTCTGAGAACGGCTAGAAGTTGCTGGCTGCGCTTGTCCTGGGGATGGATCACCCGGGCGAAGTCAAGCTGGCTGGTGAAACGGCGCTCCGAAATACCGATGCCAGCAATGGCGGCGGCTGTTTTCTTCAGGCGTTGGAGGTCAATGTCAAAGACAACCCCATTGAAGTGGTCTCTGAGGGTGTATTTGTATTCTCTTCCTGGACAGAAGAACAGGGGGCGATCCTGGTTTATGTGCAGCTTCTGATGCTCGCATTCAAACTCTACTCCGCCGCTGAGGATCAGGTTGATGGAGCCGACTCCCTCGCTGGCGCCGATCGTTCCCTGGATCGGCGTGGTGTAGCCACCGGAGAGCAGTAGATCACCTGCCTTGCAGGTGCTGGTGCGGTGTACAAAGTTGGATTCATGCCCCTGGCAGGGGCCGAAGTCCAGCAGGGAATAGTGCTGGGAAAGTCGCTCAGCCAGAACCTGCGGGTCCCTGTCCAGTTGGGCCAGATGGTTGTTGAACGGCAGTCGGGGTAGCGATGGCTGAGCAGGGAACTGATGGATGGAGTGGCCACCGGGGTGAGCACGATCGGGATTGGCTGTGCCCATCACCAGTGCCGCAATTGCGGGGAATTTAGCAGCTATCATCTGTTGGGATGTTGCGCTGCTGTGCAATGCCCATCGCCGGGACGCGATTTGGCTTTGCTGCCAGCACAGCCCCTTTCAGGCGCCTGGGTAGGCGACGCAACGCATTGGACTGGGACTCAGTTGCGCGGATCGTCTAGTTTTTCGCAGCGATCCGGTTGGTTTGTTGCGAAGTGTTGTTTCGCTGCCGTGTCCATTTGCGGATTGCAACACTGCCTGGGCTGGTCCATCAAGGTCTCCACTCCTTGTTCACGCTTGCCGGTCCCCCATGGTTGCCCTTGAGCATCTGCTCTCATCCCTGGCCCTGGGCCTGCGTCCAGCGCTGGAAGGCCTGTCGGTGATCACCGTGGCCCTCGGGGTGCTCGGCAGTCTGCGCCTGGTGGGGCGCCGCCGCTCGCTCGAGGCCATTCGCCTCCATCTGGGCCGCTGGCTGTCGATGGCCCTGGAGTTCCAGCTTGCCGCCGATATCGTGGCCACCACGGTGAATCCCAACGGGGAGAAGTTGATTCAGCTGGCTGCCGTGGCCCTGATCCGCACCTTCCTCAACGTGTTCCTGGCCCGGGAGATCGCCCAGGAGCGGGCCGAGGAAGCCTGGGCCGCAGGGGGCGACCCGGCAGCCCAACTCGCCATGCCCCGGCCGTGAATCTCACCAACGAACTGGCCCGTCAGCGCAACCGCGATGCCGCGGAGCGCACCCTGATGGCCTGGATCCGCACCTGTCTGTCGTTGATCAGTTTCGGCTTCGGCCTCGACAAGATCGTGGCCGCCATTGACCGCGCCACGGGCGATCCCGGCCCCAGGCCCGGAGTGATTGTCGTGGCCCTCTCCTTCGTGTTCACCGGCATCCTGGCGATGACCGCTGCCATCGTTCAGCACAACCGCGAGCTCAGGCGTCTCAGCAGGGAGGACTATGTGTATGTGGAAACCCCGCGGATCGCGGCGGCCACCGCCACCCTGATCGCCCTGATCGGCCTGCTGGCCATGGGGATTCTGCTCTCGAACTGGCTGTCATGACCATTCAGAACGCTGTGTCCCTGCTGGTGCCGCTCACCCTGTTCACCGTGATGCTGGCGCTCGGTGTGGGTCTGCCCCTGCAGGCCTTTCGCCAGTGGCGCCAGACCTGGCCCCTGCTGCTGCGGCTGGAGCTGGCCACCTGTCTGCTGGTGCCGCTGCTGGCCTGGTTGCTGCTGCTCACCCCACCCGCCGGCCAGCTGTCCCAGGAGGTGCGCATGGCCATTGCCCTGATGGCGGCATGCCCGAGTGCTCCGCTGCTGCTGCGCAAGGCCGGCAAGACCGGTGGCGATGCCTCCCTGGCCGGACTGCTGCAGGTGCTGGCTGCCGTGCTGGCCATCATCACCGTGCCCCTGCTGGCCCAGGCTGGTGAGCGTGTGTTCGGCCTGGAGGGCTGGGATGTGCTGCCCAGGCATGTAGCCAGACAGGTGGCCAGCGTGCAGCTGCTGCCCCTGCTGGTGGGACTGAGCCTCCGCCAGCTCTGGCCAGAGCGGATCCGCCGCCTGCAGGGGCCCCTCGATCGGGTGGCCAATGGACTGCTGCTGCTGCTGCTGCTGGCGGTGCTGATCCGCACGTCCCCCTTGTTGCTGGCCTTCGCCCAGGCCAACTTCACCGGTCTGTTCTGGATGGCCGTGGTGGTGGTGGCCACCCTGGCACTGGGCTACGCCCTGGGGGGCGGGGCCGGGGATCGGAAGCTCACCGCCGCCCTGGTCACCTCCATGCGCAACCCGGGGCTGGCGCTGCTGCTGGCAAACACCTACGCCCCCCAGTTGCCTGGGATCAAGATCGGCATCCTCACCTACGTGCTGATCACCGTGCTGCTGTCGATCCCCCTGATTCGTCAGCGCCGCTCCCAGCTCGGCGCGTAATTCGGCAAAAGACGCAGATTCAGATCGCAACTGCCACCTGGATCCCGTGGCCAGCCTCCGCTGTGCGACCCACACTGAAGGCTGATTGTGTTCTTCAGTCACCCATGCCAAACGGCAAGCCCAACATCCTGATTCTCTGGGGTGATGACATCGGCCAGAGCAATCTGAGCTGCTACAGCCACGGCCTGATGGGGTACCAGACCCCCAACATCGACCGGGTGGCCGCCGAAGGGGCCAAGTTCATCCACTACTACGCCGAGCAGAGCTGCACCGCCGGCCGCGCCGCCTTCATCTCCGGCCAGAGCGTGTACCGCACGGGTCTCTCCAAAGTGGGCCTGCCTGGCGCCGAGCTGGGCTTCCGGGCTGAGGACCCCACCATCGCCGAGCTGCTCAAGCCCCAGGGGTACCGCACCGGCCAGTTCGGCAAGAACCACTTCGGCGACCGCGACGAACACCTGCCCACGATGCACGGGTTCGATGAGTTCTTCGGCAATCTCTACCACCTCAATGCGGAGGAGGAGCCGGAACTGCGCGACTACCCGAAGGAGGACGATCCCGAGTTCCCCAACTTCCGCAAGCGTTTCGCTCCTCGCGGCGTGCTGCACTGCTGGGCCAACGGCGACGGCACCCAGCGGATCGAGAGCACCGGCCCGCTCACCCGCAAGCGGATGGAGACGGCCGATGATGAGTTCATGGTGGAGGCCAAGCGCTTCATCCGCGATGCGGTGGCCTCGGGTGAACCCTTCTTCGTGTGGTTCAACACCACCCATATGCACTTCCGCACCTATGCCCGGCCCCAGGACATCGGCCGCAGCGGGCGCTGGCAGTCGGAATACCACGACGTGATGATCTATCACGACGAGTGCATCGGCGAGATGCTCAACCTGCTCGATGAGCTGGGCGTCACCGATGACACGATCGTGATGTACGGCACCGACAACGGGCCCCACATGAACAGCTGGCCCGATGCCGGCATGACCCCCTTCCGCAGCGAGAAGAACACCAACTGGGAGGGGGCCTTCCGCGTGCCCGCCCTGGTGCGCTGGCCCGGTCATATCCCGGCCGGCACCAACATCACCGGCATCTGCAGCCACCTCGACTGGCTGCCCACCCTGCTGGCCGCCGCCGGTGAGCCGGAGATCAAGGAGAAGCTGCTCACCGGCTACCAGGTTGGCAGCAAGACCTTCAAGATCCACCTGGACGGCTACAACATGCTCGACTACTGGACGGGTAAGACCGACAAGAGTCCCCGGCGGGAGTTCTTCTACTTCTCCGACGACGGCGACCTGGTGGGCCTGCGCTACGACAACTGGAAGTTCGTGTTCAAGGAGCAGCGGGAGCAGGGAACCTGCCAGATCTGGGCCGAGCCCTTTGTGGAACTGCGCGTGCCCAAGATCTTCAACCTGCTCACGGATCCCTACGAGCGGGCCGACATCACCTCCAACACCTACTGGGACTGGATGTTCGATCACGTGTTCATGCTTGTGCCGGCTCAGACTTACGTGGGTGATTTCCTCAAGACCTTCGTGGAGTTCCCGCCACGCCAGAAGGCAGCCAGCTTCTCCCTGGAGCGGGTGATGGAGAAACTGGAACAGGCCACCAGCGGCGCGTCCTGATCCAGCCGTCCTGCCTGCCGTCGCGGCGGTGGGCACCACCAACGGGCCCGCTTCGGCGGGCTTTTTTGATGGGCCGGACCTGCGGGGCTCAGCTGATCGCAGCAGCGGAACGCCCCTTGCTCCAGATCGAGAAGGGTGCGGCAATCAGCAGACTCACCAGCGCGTAACCCAGGATGGTGGGGGTGATCCGCTCGGACGCTCCGCCCAGAGCACCACGGGGAACAGCAGCAGGGCTGCGAGGGCCAGAAAGGCCCCATCCGCCAGGCGGCGGAGGGGTTGGCGAAGCTTCTGGCTCGCCCGGGGGGCCGCCTGTTGCAGCAGCAGGCCAATGCCGATCGGCAGGAACTCCACCGCCGCCACCTGCCGGGCCACCTCAGCGAGGGGGGCGCTGACCGCCAGTTCCAGCCGGAACGCGGCGTTGAACAGGGCCAGCGTGGCGGGGGTGATCAGCAGCGTGAGGATGGCCAAAGTGACGTGCAGGCTGCTCGTGTAGGCCGGATCCCCGCCCGCCAGGGCGGAGCGCTTGTAGGTGACCGGGGCCCCCGGGCAGGCGGCCAGGATCGCCAGCCCCGCGGCCACTCCGGCGGGAACGCCGGGCACCAGCTTCAGCAGCAGGCCGGTGGCCAGCGGGAACAGCACGGCCACGGCCAGCAACGAGCGCAGCACCAGGGCGGGGTTGCGCCACAGGTCCCTGAGATCCGTCAGGGATTGATTCACCCCCAGGCCCAACATCAGGATGAAGATGATGATCTCAAGCGCCTTCAGGATCAGGGGTGCTTGCATGGCGCTGCTCGCTGCTGTGATCTCAAGGGAGCCAGCGCCCGAGACCCTGAAGGAGGCCTGGAGCATCGACGTCAGCTCCCAGCATGGTGCTGGGCCGCCCAACGACGTGGTGGAAGGGGGCTCCACTTTCTGTGCCCCCATGGGCTTTCGCTGCGTGGTCCGTCAGAGCTGACGACGGTCGAGGGCCTCGGCCAGGCGGGTGGCTGCCGAGGCGAGCTGGGCCTGGGGATCGGGGGGAGCGATGGCCTCTTCGCTGCGGCGCATCGCTTCGATCGCCCGCACGATCAGGAACACCACGAAGGCGATCACCACGAAGTTGATCAGGGCCACAATCACGCTGCCGGCGGGCCAGGCGGCGATCGATGCCACATTCGCCGCCTTGAGGGCGGGCTCCAGAATGTTGCCCATCACGAGGCTCACCACGGCATCTACCACCTTGCCGAAGGCGCCGCCGATCACCACCGCCACAGCGAGGTCAACCACATTGCCTTTGTTGATGAAGTCCTTGAAGTCGGACAGCAGGGAAGAACGGGATCGGGTCATGGTGTGGAAATGGGTGTTGAGTGGTTGGCTGTTGGATGGAGGTGGCGGCGTGAAACGTGGTGTCCTGCGCTAGGTGCTCATTGAGCAATTGGAGCTGGCCGGATTGGGCAAGGGATTGGCGAGCAATCCCTCAACGAATGTAGATGAATAGGGAGTGATTGTCTATTGAAATCACTGGATGTAACGGTTGTCCGTCTCTCCGCGCGATGGGGGCCTGCGCTGAGAGCTTGTGCCTCCCGTCTCCGGGGCGGAAGGCAGCCCCTTGATCAGAAGAAGAACTTCAGCCCCAGTTCGATGCCGTTCTGATAACTGCTGAAGCCACTCGATGGCGTGCGGTCGTTCTCGTAACGCAGGCCCAGAAAGCGCCATGAGAGGTTGATGTCGGTGTTGTTGCCCACTGCGTAGCCCAGGCCCACCTGGGCGTTGCCGGAGAGGTCCTTCTCGCCGCTGATGCCGAAGCCGCCGATGTCGCCGCGGGCGAACAAACGCAGCTTCGGTGCCACGAACACACTGGCCTGCAGGCCGAGCAGGGGTTGGGCCCAGGTGCGCCCGAAGTTGCCCTGGCGCTCGAACACCAAACCCAGGGGGCCGTTCCCCTGGATCTGGGCATCCACATCCAGCTGGGCGTCGATCACCCGCACGCCCGCGTAGGGAATGATGCTGAAGCTGCCCGGTGCCGCCACGGCGGCCTCAGGGTCGCCGAACCGATAACGCACGGCCAGGTCGTAGAGGCCCTGGGTGCTGGCGACAGTGGCCTTGCCGGTGAAGCGCCCCCCCGGAGTGGTGCGGGCGGCATCGGAGCTCAGGCGCACATAGCTGAGATCGGTGAGCAGGCCCCAGCGATCGTGCTCCACGCTGCCCCGCAGTGCCGTGGCCCACTTCAGGCTGGAGAGGATGTCGCCGAGGTCCAGGTCGGTGTCGGCCTCGAAGCCGCGAATCGTGGTGGTGCCCGTGGCCCGCAGGGGCGCAAAGCCATAGAGCTCCAGCGTGCCCCGCCAGGGCGTGCTGTCGGCTCCCCCCCCCTGGCCAGCCTCGCTCCCGCGCCCAGGCTCTGGGGTGGCAGTGGGGCCGGATGGCTCGGCGCCGGCGGTCGCCTCTCCCGCCTGCGCCAGGGGCGGCAGCAGCAGGCAGGCCAGCAACAGCAGGGGTGCGCTCGTGCGATGCAGCAGTGCGGAGAGGGCCGATGTCATGGAGTGCCTCGATGGTTGCGTGGGCTTTTGGGCTCAGGGACGGGGAAATAGCAGCTGGATCTGGGCCCGGATCGTCACATCGCCGAACAGGTCAGGTTTCGCCACATTGGCGTAGGCCTGCAGGGATGCATTCACCGGCTGGCTGCCCAGCCGGAACACCCGGCCGAACCCGCCGCCGATCGGCACCAGCCAGCGATCTGAGCTGGCCTGCCAGTTGGCCGTGATGATCGGCGAACTCACCAGGTACCAGCCATTCGGCAGGTTGTAGTTCACAAAGGGCTGCACGAGGAACTGGCTGAGCGAGCGGCGATTGGAATCCCCGGCCACCGACCAGATCTGGTTCACCAGTCCACCGGCCACCCAGGGGCCGTTGGTGACCACCGCCACCGCCGCTGGCCCCAGGGCCCACTGGCCGCTGCCCAGTTCGTCCCGGCTGGCGGTGGGCAACACCAGGGTGGGGCCGAAGCCCACGGTCCAGCGACCCGGCAGGTTGGGCACCACGAAGATGCTGGGGTTCAGGTCGCCGATGCCGTTGCTGTTGCTTCCCTCCAGGCCGGGCTGGCTCAGCACAGGCAGGATCGTGCGGGTCACCAGGGACAGTCGATCGTTCAGGCGAAAGGGCACCACCGGCTGAATGTTCAGCAGATTCAGGGTCTGCTCCTCTCTGGGCCCCATGCCCAGGGTGGTGTTGTTCTGAAAGGGAACACTGATCAGGTTGGCGATCGGGTTCTGGGCCTGTTCCGCCAGTCTTTCCGCGGCGGGAGCCTCCTGTTCGGCTGCTCCGCTGCCCTGGGCTGGCAGGTCCGGTTTCGCCATCACCGGTTCGGATTCCAGCTGCAGCGGCTCCTGCTGGTCGGCCATGACCTGGGGGCAGGAGGCAAGCACAACGCAGCCGGCCAGTATTCCTGCCAGTTGGTGATATCGGAGCCGAATCATCTAAGAGGCCAGGATTGCCAGACCTTACGAACGACTCCAGCGAAGAATTGACCTGAAGCGCATGCCTGTGCCGAATGCGATTTTTTCGGTGTCTGTTCGCTGACACTGGCCAGGTGGAGGGATTGGTCAGTCCTTGCCGTTGCTTGAAGGGGGAGGTGGGCATCAAAAAACCGCCGCGTTGGGCGGCGGTTGGTGTTGTGCAGGGCTCAGGTGTCGCCTGCAGCTCCCGTTGTGCTCAGACGTCGCCGAAGGCCACCTGGCAGGCCGTGTTGAGCAGCTCCGCCTCCTGGGACGTGCTGGGATTGCGGCCATCGAGGGTGCCGCGCTTGCAGTCGGCTTCGAGGGCCACCTCCCGATCGCCGGATTCGATCGAGAAACTCACCGTCTGGTCGTTCACGGGCTCCACGCTGCCGTACAGGAGGCGGTAATCCGTGTTCGGCACCACGATCGTGGTGGTGTGGCTCTCCACCGCGTCATCAACCGCGGCGTTGATGATCGCTGCGGTGGCCAGGCTGGTCACCCCCCAGGCCGCCGCGCTGGCGCCCCACCAGCCCCAGCCGGGTGTGGCCCACCCGCCGTACCAGCCGTAGTTCCACGGCCGGGCGTACCCCCAGCCGGGCCGGGCCCAGCCGGGATAGTTGTCCCAGCGATCCCAGTGCTTGGCGCGGTCATCCCAGCGGTCGTCGCGCCGATCCCAGCGGTCGTCCTGCCGCTTGTCACGATCCTTGCGGTTGTCATCCCGCCGGTCATCGCGATTCTTGGCGCGGTCATCCTGTCGATTGTCGCGGTTGCCGGATCGGTCGTCGCGCCGGTCGTTTTTGTTGTTGTTGCGGTCGTCGCTGCGGTTGTCGCGGTTGCCGGCGCGATCGTCCCGCCGGCCATCGCCCTTGGAGGCCTGGCGGCTGTCGGATCCCTTGCGCTTGTCGAGGGAGGGACCGCCCTTCTGGTTGGCCTTGCTGGTCCAGCCGCCGCTGGGTTTGGTCGAGCCGCGGTTGAGGCTGGAGCCGGAGCTCTTGAAGCCGCTGGCCCCCTTGGAGGCCCGCGAACGGCTGCCACCGCCACCACCACGGCTGCCGCCAGCGCGACCACCGCCGCCACCTCGGCCGCCCTTGGCGATCAGTTCCTGGGCCCCGGCCTGGGATCCAGGTGGCTCCAGCAGTTGCTGGGCCGCATCCGCCGGCAGGGCGGGCAGGGTCAGCAGACCGGCCAGCAGTGCCCCAAAGACGCTGCGGGGCCGCACTGTTGTTCGCTGGCCCATCACTGCACCCCCTCGCAGGCCTCGTCGTAGCAGGTGAGACTCACCCGGCCGTCACGGCTGAATTTCACGCCCACCAGGTCGCGACCGGCCAGCGCCTCCGTTTTTTCCTCGCGGACGCTGTTGAGGTAGTTGGGATTCACCACGCAGAGATCCCTGCCGTTGAAGCAGATGGTGTTCGTGGAGAAGCGGGCTCCGGCCGACTGGAGCACCACCCAGGATTTGCTGGTGGGATCCCAGAGGCTCATGCGCACCGGTGCATCCGAAATGCGGATCTTCTGCACCTGTTTGCCGATCCGGTGGGTGTAGATCGTGACGTCACCTTCGTCGACAGCCTCAACCACGCAGGGCTGGGCCGGCCCGCCTTTGATCGAGCAGCTGGTTTCCAGGGTGTAGAGGGACTGGCGGCGAACCTGGCCCTGGCCCTGGGCCTGGGCCTGCCCGGCGGAGAGCCCCGCCACCAGGGCGGCACTGATCACGGCGGCGGTGCCTGCGAGCAGGCCGATTCGGGGCACCGTTGGGTTTCTGAATTGCATGAAGGAACGATCCCTGATGCGCAAGGGAAGCCCCTTCATCGTGTGAGTGGGCGGACCACTTGGCTGCCGCTCTGTTGCACTCGGCTACAAATCGACCCCGAGAGCGATTCTGGGTAGTGATTTGTGAGAAAGCGAAAGACATGACTTGGCGCGCGCCCTTGGGGAGATCCGCGCCGCCATTGGCTGCGCAAAAGAGAATCGATTGCAATAAGCTGGTGGGACGAACCCGGCAGGTCCGGAGGAGCAAGTCGAGATGAGCAAGTCGAGATGAGCAAGCCGGTTGGATCCCAGGTCCCGGAGGGGGCAGTGCCTCAGCGGTCCCCCCTGCAGGTGGCCAAGAAGAAGGGCTGCAAGCAGCAGAAGTGTTCCAAGTGGAAGGGCGGCAAATGCCGTTGCGGCCGCGAGTGACCCAGGCCAGCCAGCTTCTGGTCAGTCGTGCCGTTCCAGGCTGGGCACCAGGGCCAGGGAGGCCGCCAGTCCGAACAGCATGATCAGCACGGCGGGACCCATTGCCGCTCCCACCCGCTCGTCGCTGGCGTACTGGAACACGCGCACCGCCAGGGTGTCGAAGTCGAAGGGCCGCAGGGCCAGGGTGATCGGCAGTTCCTTCACCACGTCCACGAACACCAGCAGCCCGCCCACCAGCAGCGGACCGCGCAGCAGGGGCAGGTGCACCCGACGCAGCACCCCCAGCCAACTCCAGCCCAGGCTGGTGGCCGTTTCATCCATGCTGGGCGGGATGCGCTCCAGGGCTGCGTCGAGCCCCTGCTTGCTCACGGTGAGAAAGCGGTCGCCGTAACCCCACACCAGCAGCAGCAGGGGGCTGAGTCCCAGGGGACCGCCGAACACGATCAGGCCGAGGGCCAGCACGCTGCCGGGAATGGCATAACCCAGGCCGGCGACCCAGCTGAGCAGGCGCACCGGGGCGGCGGGCCGCCAGCGCACGCAGATGGCCAGAAGCAGGGCGGCCCCGGCCGTGATCAGCGTGGCTGCCAGCGCCAGGGAGACGCTCCGACCGGCCAGTTGAACCAGCTCGGTGAGCGGTTCAGCCCGCAGATTCGGCCAGCCCTGTTGGATCCAGAGCGCCGGGATCGTGACCGCGGCCAGGGGCGGCAGCAGGCAGAGCAGCTGGGCCAGCAGGGCGCGCCAACCCCGCAACCCCCAGGCCCGCTCCACCCTGCTGGGCGACTCCAGGTTCCAGCGGCGACTGCGGCGGCGCAGCAAGCGCTCCGCAGCGATCAGCACCGCCACGATCGCCAGGGCCACCAGGGAGAGCAGGGCCGCCCCCTTGGGATCGCCCTCCACCTGCCAGCGGTCGAGAATCCCCGCCGAGAGGCTGGGCACGCCGAGCAGGCGAACCGCCCCCAGCTCGTTCACCACCTCCATGGCGCTCAAGGTGACGCCGGCACCGATCGATGGCAGGGCAATCGGCAGACAGATGCGAAAAAAGCCGGCCCACGGGCCCACGCCCAGGCTGCGGCTGGCATCCAGCAGGCGGTGGCCGCTGGCTGAGAAGCTCTCCGTGCTCAGCAGGAACACATAGCTGTAGTTCGCCAGGGTGAGCAGCAGCACCGACCAGCCCAGGCCATGGATGCGCAGGCCCTGGTAGCTGCCCCAGTCGATCAGACTCGCCGCCAGCAGATAGGCGGGAAAGGCCATGGGCACCAACTGGGCCCGGCGCAGCAAGCGGCGGCCTGGGAAGCGGCAGGAGGCGGTGACCCAGCCGATGGCTGTGCCCAGCACGGCTCCCAGAATCCCCTCGCCCAGCACCAGCAGCAGGGTGCCCTGGATCTGCTCGGCTCCGCTGTAGCCCAGTCCCAGGGGGCTGGGCTGCTCCGCGACAACGGCGTCCCAGAACAGGGCCAGCAGGGGCAGCAGGGCGAGAATCCCGATGGCGCAGGCTGCGGCACTGAGGGCCCAGCGGCTGTGGCCGACCGCCGGGGACACGGCTGCGATGGTGCTTGGAGGATGGGCCGATGTCTCCATCGCAGCTGCTTTGTGGGCGCCGGTTCACTTCCAGCCAGCCTGTTCCATCAGCTGCACGGCTTCGCGGTTGCGCTGGCCGAGTTGCTGGATCGTCACAGGCGAGGCCGTGAAGGTGCCGAAGCTGCGCAGGGTGGCGTTGTTGCCCCATCCCTTCACGGGATACTCGTTGTTGGCGGCGGCGTAGCCCTCACCCGAGGTGGGGGAGGAGAGGAACTCCAGCAGCCTGCGCCCCCCGTCGGGGTTGTCCGCGTGCCGGGTCACGCCGCCACCGGTCACGTTCACGTGGGTGGGCTTCACCCACACAACCCGCACCTTCTTGGCATTCGCCTGATCCGCGGCGTTATCGGAGGTGAGCAGCCTGGCCAGGTAGTAGGTGTTGGCAACGGCGGCGCCACAGTCGCCCTGGCCCACCGCCCGCAGCATGGTGGTGTCTGAAGTGAAGAACGGTTGCTTCACGTTGGCCACCATTCCCTTGAGCCACTTCTCCGTGGTGGCTCGACCGGCCCGTTGCAGCACATCGGCCGTGAGCGATTGGCTGTAGACGCTGGAGCGGTCGCGCATGCAGAGCTTGCCCCGCAGTTCCGGTCGGGCCAGATCGCCATAGCTGCGGATCAGGCCGGGATTCACCTTGCTGGGATTCACCATCACGGGCCGTGCCCTGCGGGTGAGGGCGAACCACTGGCTGCCGGGGTCGCGCAGGTTGGCCGGCACGTCGCGGTTCAGCGCCGCTGACTGGATCGGCCGGAAGAGATTGAGATCCTTGGCCCGCTGCAGGCGGGCTGCGTCCACTGTGATCAGCACGTCGGCAGGACTCTTGGAACCCTCCCGGCGCAGCCGTTCAATCATCTCGTCATCCTTGCCTTCAATCAGATTCACCCGGATGCCCGTCTGGCGGGTGAACTCGGCATAGAGCTCCTTGTCGGTGTTGTAGTGACGGCCGGAATAGACGTTGACAACCTGGGTGCGACTTTGAGCCAAGGCAGCGCTGGTGATGCCGCCCAGCAGGCTCACCGTGGCTGCAGCAGCGATGCCCAGGTGGAGCACATGGGGATGGAACTGGGATTTGATCATGGGGAAGGGGTAGGAAGACCGGATGCCAAACGCCACGGCGGAGGACTTGGACACGGGGGTGACCCGGTTCTGGGCTTCCCAGGCACGGAAGCGCTCCCCGTCCTGCAGCTCCATGGAGGAGCTGGTGGCAGCGAACAGCAGCTGAGCAGCCGGCAGGAAGGTTCTATCGGTTGGCCGAGAACGGTCGCCGATCACTGGTCACGGCTGTTCGTGATCAAAGTCACATCGCAGTGTTCCCTGTCCGAGAGGACTGCTGGTGACCTCTCGGCTGATGGCTGATAGCTGATGGCTGATGGCTTGGGCCGTCAGTGAACTTGGCCATGCCAATGCCGCCGCGGTCAAAACCGCAGATTGGTCTGAATCAGCCCTCCCCAAGTTGGGTTGAATTGGTTTTCTCTGTAGGAACTGGCATAGAACAGAGCCGTGGTGACTGAGATTGAATCGCTGATCTGAGCGCGGTAAAATGTTTCCACCAGCCAGCTCTGCGTATCGCTGTGCCGTGTGAAAGGGGCCTGGCCGATGGCGATGCCCGTCGTATGTCCCCTGCTCATTGGTTGGTCTCACTGCAGGCCCAGCATCCAGGACTGGGACTCGGGCATCGCTCCGTTGCCTGTGGTGTTGACGCCGTAGCCCAGGCTGATGGAGGGCTGCCAGCTGTTCTCGATCGGTTGCCAGTAAGCGGCAAAGGCCACGCTGTTGCTTTGCTGTCCACGCCCCACCGCACGGGGACTGAAGTTCGGGTCCCGGATCAAGGCAGCCTCGGAACCGAAGCGGTAGGCCACCGCAGCCCCCCAGTTGGAGGCTTGCACCCCCAGTTGTCCCAGGGCGTTGATGCCGCTGGATGAGGACAGAACGCCGGTTTGGGAATCGCTGAAGCCGTTCTGGGCAACGGTGTTGAGATCAACGGTGATCAATGGTGTGCTGTTGTTCAGCCGATGGCTGAATTGCACACCCAGCCCACTGCCCACCGCCCGGTTGTAAGTGCCTGAGGCACCTGCCAGTTGAAAGAAATCGAGCACCCCGGAGCTGTAGGCGCTGGGGATGAACGCCAGCATGCCGGTGTTGCGCACAAGGGGCCCCGCCGTGACATGCATGCCATTGCCGGTCGCCACGCTGTAATACAGCCGATCAACGCTCACCTCCCCATTCGTATCGCTGGGTCTCTCGAGCCGGAAGATCTGGGCGCTGCTGCCGAAGGGCAGGGCAGGGGTGTTGCCGGCTCGCAGGCGCGTGCGCAGGAGATCCTTGCCGGTGAAGCTTGAATCGAGTGTCAGGCGCAGGTCGAAGGTGAACGTGGTCTCGCTGGGATGGGCCGATTGCCGATGGCCACCTCCTGCTGTGGCGGCATCCAGATTGGGGGTGCCGCCGATGAAGGTCGTGGTGTCAATGTGCAGCCGGCTGATCGGAGAAAAAAAGCTGCTGTCCGCAGGCGGTTTTCCTTCGCAGGAGGTGCGATTGGGGCAGGCAGTGGGGCTGGGTTCGGCCCAGAGCAGTTCGTCCGCTGCCAACAAGGACCGAGGCTGGGCGAAGAATCCAAGCCCGAGAGTGATGAAAAATCCGACAATCTGGCGAGGACATGCCCCTCGGGACGGATGGGAGTTCTGAAGACCTCTGTTGGTTGCAACCAACACCACCAGCGCCGTCTGGGCGTGCTTGTCTATCGGGAAGGGTGCCTCGATTCAGTTCAACGGCGGGACTGGGACGATCTCACCGGCACCAGCACGGGTTGCATCAGCCCGCCACCACCATTGTCGTCGTCGGAGTCGGTGATGAGCCAGAAGGCCAGGCCGAACGCTGCAAGTACTCCGATGAACAGCAGCAGTTCGGCCATGGCTTGGAATCGGGTTTGCTCACCGTAGCGGCAATCCACCGTTGTGGTGTAGCGGTTGTATCTCAGGCCAGGGGCGCCACGGCCAGCGCCAGGCCCGTGAGGCTCAGGGCGGCGGCGAGAGCAAGGGTCCAGCGGCTGTGCAGCCGACGCAGCACCAGCACCGTGGCCCCCACCACGGCCGCCGAGGCCAGGCCAGCCCCCAGCCACCAGGCGAGGGTGCCACTGGCTTCCTGGCCATGCAGCAGGGCATGGACGGCCACCGCCGCTGCCACCACGCTGCCCACCAGGCTGAGCTGGGGTGAGCGCTGGCTGCGTTGCAGCGACAGCAGCAGCACGCCGAGGGCCGACACCGCCAGGGCCGCCCACACCTCCGCGGCGGGCAGGTCGCCCCCGAAGGAGCCGAGCAGGGCCCCCATCAGAGCGCCGCCGAGGGCGAACAGCAGCACACCGCTGCTCACATAGGCGGCCACGCCGCCCACGCCGAGCAGCAGCAGCAGGTGATCCAGGCCCAGCAGGGGGTGGCTGGCGCCGGCCAGCAGGCTCGCATCAGCCGCGCCATGGGCCTGCACCGGCAGCGCGGAGAGCAGGCTCAGGCCGAAACCGGCGGCGGCGGCCAGGCCCAGGGGGCGGGCAGAGCTGGGGGGGAAGAGAAGAGACATGGGCTGGCCGGTCCGCGCCGGCGGTGAAGGTGGACGGGATCGGGCGAGCGTTCTGACTGAGGCCGGCACCCTTCCCTGGTCCGGGAACGGGGGAAAGAGACGCTGGCCATCACAGCTGCGGGACAGTGCCGGACTGGGAAGCGGGGCCCGATAAAGGGTGGCTTCCGCACCGGACTTTCCTCGTTACCTCTCCGGGCTGAATCCGGAGAACCCGTTCCAGTATCAACGCCATCCGCCCCGGCGGGGGTTCAGGCGAAACCCTTGCCAGCGTTTCGGGCCACACAGGCCTGCAGCTGCTGGCGCAGCCTGTCGTGGTCGAGGTTCCGGCCGATCAGCACGATCTGGTTCTTGCGCTGGCCGTCGGGCCAGTCGGAGTCGTCGATCGAGAAGCGCTTGCCGGCAAGGTGGAACACATGGCGCCGTTCGCTCTCGTTGAACCAGAGGATCCCCTTGGCGCGGAACACCTCCTCTGGCAGCTGGTTGTCGAGGAAGTTCTGGAACTTGCGCAGGGCGAAGGGCCCGTCGGCGGCAAAGGAGAGCGAGGTGAAGCCCTCGATCGCCGCGTGGTCGGGATGGCTGGCGTGGTCGTGGCTGTGGTCGTGATGGTGGGGGCCATGGTCATGGCCGTGATCCTCGTGCTCGCAGTGGCCGTGGTCGTGGTCGCAGTCGCTGTGGTCGTGGGCCGGATCGGGGCTGATCTGTCCGGCCACCACCTTGTCGCTCTCGAACAGGCCCACGCTGAGCAGCAGGGGCAGGGGCACCTCGCCCTTCACCGCGCGCAGGATGCGGGCGTCGGTCTTGATCTCGCGCAGACGGGCCTCCAGGTCGGCGAGCCGCTCCTCGGCCACCAGGTCGCACTTGTTGAGCAGCAGCATGTCGCCGTAGACGATCTGGGCCCGGGCCACCTCGCCGTCGAGAATCTCGTCGCTGAAGTTCTCGGCATCCACCAGGGTGATGATCGAGTCGAGTCGGGTGGCCTCGCGCAGGTCACTGCCCAGGAAGGTCATCGCCACGGGCAGGGGGTCGGCCAGGCCGGTGGTCTCCACCACCAGGTAGTCCACTGGATCGGGGCGATCGAGGATGCGGTAGACGGCCTCCAGCAGCTCGCCGTTGATCGAGCAGCAGATGCAGCCGTTGCTCAGTTCCACCATGTCGTCGCCGGTGGCGACCACCAGGTCGTTGTCGATGCCGATCTCGCCGAACTCATTCACCAGCACGGCGGTCTTGAGGCCCTGCTGGTTGGTGAGGATGTGGTTGAGCAAGGTGGTCTTGCCCGCGCCCAGGAAGCCGGTGAGGATCGTGACGGGCAGGCCCGTGGGGGCTGCGGTGGCGGGCATGGGGGTGCCGGGAATCGTTCCCAGACCATAGGGTTTCGGCCTTGACCTTCCGCGATGCGGCTTGCAGGCCCCCTCCTTCAGTGCACGGCGTTCACTGAGCGGCCTGGCGCTGCCGGCAGGCAGGGCAGAGGCCGTAGAACTCCAGGGTGTGGAACAGGGGCAGGAAGCCGTCCAGCTCGCCCCTGGGCAGCTCGAGGTCGTGTACCGGGCAGTGGGGCAGACGCCGGGTGCTGCCGCAGTCCACGCAGGTGAGGTGGTGGTCGTCCCGCTCGGTGGGGGCGAACAGGGCTTCGCCGCTGGGCAGGTGGCGGCAGCGCACCAGCCCCCACTGCTGCAGCTGGCGCAGGTGGCGATACACCGTGGCCAGCCCCATCGGCGTGCTGCTGCGGCGCAGCAGGGCATGCAGGTCCTGGCCGGACAGTTCCGTGGTGGCGGCCTGCAGGGCCTGCAGCAGTTGGTCCTGCCGTGCCGTGAGCCTGGGATCCACGCGGGCCTCCGTCGCAGGGGTGTTCACGGTGAGTTGTTCTAGCCCGCAGGCAGCCAGTGCACCTGGCGCACCGGCTGGTTCAACGGGCGCAGCTCCAGGCTCTGGCCGTCGATCAGCACGGGCTGGGCGGGCGGCAGGGGGGATGGGCGGCCTGGGGCTGTCGGGCTGGACTGCGCCGGCTGGGGCCGCAGGCCGGCCAGCAGCTGGCCGCTGGCCGGATCCCAGTGCAGGCCCGTGCCCGGTTCCAGTTCCCAGCCCCGCAGATCCCGCCGCGCCAGCAGCTGGCCGCCGCGGCTGAAGGTGACCAGGCTCAGCAGGGGACGCCCCTGGCCCTCCAGCAGCAGCGCCCACACCCGCTCGCCGCTGCGGTCACAGGCGCTGGCCACCAGGGCCTGGGAACCCAGCCACAGTTGCCGCGGGGGCTGGCCCGGCTCCACCAGCTCCAGGGAGCGCCGGAAGTCGGGCCAGTGGCGCAGCAGCAACGCCCGGCCGGCCTGGGGGCAGAAGCTGCTCAGGTCGCGGCTGCCGGGCAGGGTCTGGCGCCGGGGGGGCTGGGGCGGCAGGGCCTCCAGATGCAGCCCCTCGGTGTCCGGTACCACCACCGCTCCCCCCTCCGGCAGCAGCTGCATCGGGCCACTCACCGGCCAGAGCAGGCGCTGGCGCC
This sequence comes from Prochlorococcaceae cyanobacterium, assembly GCA_040399285.1. Classification (GTDB taxonomy): domain Bacteria; phylum Cyanobacteriota; class Cyanobacteriia; order PCC-6307; family Cyanobiaceae; genus NIES-981. The sequence goes on along the minus strand of JBBASM010000010.1, from coordinate 27,466 downwards.
CGCCGCCGTTGCGGCGCAGCTCACTGTCGCCGCTGCCCGGATCCAGCTGGCCGCTCTGGATCAGCAGGTCGCCGCGACGGTTGCTGCTGTAGTGGGCGAACAGCACGGGCGAGCCCCGCAGCGGTTCCGGTTCCCCGGCCGTGGGGGGTGGGGGCGGCTGGGGATCGCTGGCCTGGAGGGGCACGAGATTGTGCTGGTGCAGGGGAATTCGCCAGAGCTGCAGCTGGCCATCGCCCTGGCGGCTGGCGGTGGCCAGCCCCGAGCCGTCGCCCAGGGGCAGCAGCAGGGGGATCTCCGCCCACACCGGGCTGAGCGGCCGCCAGCGGCCGTCGTGGTCGCGCAGCTGCACCTGCTCTCCGCCCGCCACGGTCACCACCGCCAGGATCCGGGGTCGGGGGTCCCAGTGCCAGGCGCTCGCCACCAATGCCAGGCCCCGGCTGTCCTGGCCGCCGATCTCCAGCCGCAGGGGGGCATCGATGCGCTGGCCCCCGTTGAGGCCGAGCAACAGGCTGTCGCCCCGGCCGAACCAGCGGTGGGCCAGGGAAGGTCGCAGCTGGCTCTGCCGCTCCAGGCTGGCGGGGTTCATCGGCCGGCTGAAGCGGGCCTGAAGGGCCGCCGGACCGGCGCTGGCGGCGGCGGCGCGCAGCTGCTGCAGCCTTGGAGGCTGGCGCAGCAGCAGCTGTTGCTGAATCAGGGCCAGCAGGGCCGGCAGGGTCAGGGCCAGTAGCAGGGGCCGGTTGCCGGGGGCCGGGGTGTGGCCGCTCATGGTTCCAGGGGCCGGGCCGGCCGGGGGATGGGGCGGATGGTGGCCGGTACCACCACCAGCTGGTCGCCGTCGGCGGCCATGGTGCCCTCGATGGCCAGCCACTGGTCGGCCCGGGGCAGGGGCTGACCGCTCGGCCAGCGCACCGGCAGCCCCACCGGCGTGGCGTCGGCCAGACAACAGCGCACCAGCAGCCGGGCGATCTGCGGCGGCTGGCCCGGCACCGGCAGCAGGAAACCACTGATGCGCACGGGATCGCCGTCGAACAGCTGGGGGTCGGGCTGGCTGCGCAAGAGCCGCACCCAGTCGGTGAGGCTGCGCTGGGCCGGCGGCAGCACGAAGCTGAGGCTCTCACTGGCGGTGTCATCCCCGGGCCGCTGGCTGGCCAGATCGGCGAAGGAGGGATTGGGCGGCCACAGGATCAGCAGCAGGGCGATCGCGGCCGTTGCCAGGCTGAGGCGGCCATCGCGCCGGCCACCGCTCTCGCCACCGCTCTCGCCACGCAGCCCGGCCAGCACCTGCAGCAGGGCCAGCACCAGCAACACGCCACCGGCGGCGCTCACCAGCGGGTGGAAGGCGGCCCGCAACAGCAGATCGAGGCGGCCGTCCACGCTGCTCTGCAGCAGCACCACCGCCCAGAGGGCCAGGGCCAGGCCCCGCAGCAGGGGATTCGCCATCACAGTCTCCAGAGATTCACCCACTGGCCGATCAGCAGCACCACCAGCGTCGAGCCGGCGGCGGTGAGCAGCAAGCCGCGGGGTTTGAACAGCAGCCCCAGCAGCCCCACCAGCTTGATGTCGATCACCGGGCCCAGCAGCAGGAAGGCCAGCAGGGCCCCGGGGGTGATCTGGGCGGCGAAGCCCAGGGCCAGGAAGGCGTCCACGCTGGAGCACACCGACAGCACCAGGCTGAGGGCCATCAGCGCCAGGATCGAGAGGGTGGGGGCGCCGCCCACCGCCAGCAGCCACTGGCGCGGCAGCAGGGCCTGCACCAGGGCGGCAACGGCGCAGCCGGCCACCAGCAGCAGGGCCAGGTTGAGGAACTCGCGGCTGCCGTGCTGCAGCACCTCCCGCCAGCCTGGGCGCAGCGGGTTGGGCAGCACCGGCGGCTGATCCTCTGGCAGGCCGATCACGCCGCTGCGGCGCTCCAGCAGGCTCACCGCCGCCAGGGGCTGGTTGAGCTGGCGTTCCTCCAGCAGGTCGGCCCGCAGTAGCTCGCTCTCCGGCAGCAGCCGCAGCAGCAGGGCCAGGGCCAGGGCCACCACCACGGCCCCCAGGGGCCTGGCCAGCAGCAGCCAGGGCTGGTTGGGGAAGGCGGCCCAGGTGCTGGCGATCACGATCGGGTTGAGCACGGGAGCGGCGAACAGGAAGCCCAGGGCGGTGCCCACCGGCGCCCCGCCCACCAGCAGCCGCCGCGCCACCGGCACGTTGCCGCACTCACAGGCCGGCAGGGCAAAGCCGAGGGCGGCGCCGCTGAGGGGGCCGGCCACCGGGTGGGACGGCAGCCGCCGCAGCCAGGCCCCGCCGGGACTGAACCAGCGGGCCAGGGAGGCGATCAGCACGCCGATCAGCAGGAACGGCACCGCCTCCAGCAGCAGCCCCTGGAACAGGGCCCAGGCGGTGTTCAGGCGGACCGGCACAAGCACATCGAAACCAGCTGAATCTCAGGGTTCGGGGTGATGCTCGCAGGGCATCCACAGGCTGCCCATGCGGTGGACACCCTGGCAGCCCAGCCTGCGGGCTGCCTGCAGGGCCTGCTCCTGGGTGGGGTAGGCGAAGCGGTTGGCGGCCGGATCCGGCGATGGGCCGGCGGAGTGGTGGTGATGGCCGCCGGGCCCGGCGCTGCCCAGCCGGTTGGGCCCCATGCCCTCCACACCGGTCCACCACACCCCCATCACGTTCACCCCGGCCACCAGCACCCCCATGCCCACCACCGCCAGGTTCACCACCCCCATGGCCACGGCCCCCAGGCTGAACACGCCCATCGGCACCACGCCGATGCTCACCACTCCCATCGGCACGATGCCGATCGAGATGATCCCCAGGGGGGCGATGCCCACCGCCAGCAATTTGGGTTTGTCGCCGCAGTTCGCCACGCCGTTCTCCTTCTCTGCCCGTGGATCAGTGGCTGGGGGCCGTTACCGGGCCGGAACCATGGCCGGCGCAGGGCATCCACTGGTCGCCCATCCGGTGGGCCCCGGCGCAGTTGAAGTGCAGCCGGGCGGCCTGTTCCGCTTCCGCCCTGGTGGGGTAGAGGGCGGGTACGGCCCCGCTACCGGCTGGGGGATTGGCCAGCGCCGCTAGCGGCAACAGCGCCAGGGCGGCTGCGCTGAGCGGCAGGTGGAGGAGCTGCAAGAGGTTCACCGGCACATGGCACTCACGGTACGAGGGTTTCCCGGTTGCAGGCGCTGGTGGCCGGCCCGCCCGATGCCCACTACAGTGACATGAGAACCATTCTCGTTTTTGCCTGCCCTGGCTGTCGTTGTGTCCCGCCTGCCCTTGGCCCCCCTGCGCCGTGCCGCTGTGCTCGGGCTCGCCGCCCTGCTCTCCGCCTGCGCCGCCCCGCGCCAGAACGAGACTGTCGCCCAGGCGGAAGGTGGCCTGCAGGTGGTGAGCACCTTTCTGCCGATCACCCTGTTCACCCGGGCCGTGGCCGGCGAGTGCGCCACGGTCACGGCCCTGATTCCGCCCTCGATCGGCCCCCACGACTTCCAGGCGAGTCCTGACGCTGTGACGGCCCTGGGCCGGGCCGACGTGCTGGTGAAGAACGGCCTGGGCATGGAGGGCTTCCTCGACAAGCTGGTGCGCGCGGCGGAGAACCCCGATCTGGTGGTGATCGACTCCAGTGCCGGTGTGGCCACCCTGGAGTCGCCCGCCCATGGCGAGCAGGGCCCCTCCCAGGATCACGGCCACAGCCACAGCCACGGCCACAACCACAGCCACGGCCCGGTGAATCCCCACATCTGGCTCGATCCCCTGCGGGCCGTGCAGCAGGTGGAGGCCATCCGCGACGGACTGGTGGCGGCCGACCCCAGCTGCGCCGATGGCTACCGCCGCAACGCCGAGGCCACCATCGCCGAGCTGCGCCAGCTCAACGCCGCCATCGCTGCGCGCCTCAGGCCGTACGCCGGCAAGACGTTCGTGGCCTTCCATGATGTGGCGCCCTACTTCGCCGAGCGCTATGGCCTGAAGGCCGAGTATCTGGTGGATGTGCCGGAGATCAATCCCTCCCCGGCCGACCTGCGCCGGGTGGCTGAGCAGGTGCAGGCCAGCGAACTGCAGGCCCTGCTCAGCGAGCCCCAGGCTGGAGCCCGTTCATTCAATACGCTGGCCACAGACCTGGGCATCCGCATCAGCGTGTTTGATCCCCTGGAAACCGGCAGCGACGACCAGGCCCGCGACCCGGCCACCTATTTCATGGTGATGCGCCGCAATGTGGACAACCTGGTGGGGGTGTTCGGTGGCTGAACGGGTTGCCCATGGCTGAGCTGGTGCTGGAGGTGGAGAACCTGCGGGTGAGCCGTGACGGCCTGCCCGTGGTGGACGGTGTGAGCTTCCAGCTGCCGGCGGAGAGCGACACGGCCCTGGTGGGCCCCAATGGCGCCGGCAAGAGCACCCTGGTGGCGGCCCTGCTGGGGTTGCTGCCGCGCCAGAGCGGAGCGGTGCGTCTGCTGGGCCAGCCCCTGGGTCCCCAGGGCCAGTGGCCCCGGGCCATTCGCAGCCAGCTGGCCTACCTGCCCCAGAGCCTGGCGGTGCGCGGCCGCTTCCCGCTCACCGTGGCCGATTTCGTGGGCTTCGGCTTCGATCCGGCCGGCCCGCGCTGGCCCTGGCAGGGCCAGGCGCAAAGCCGCTGCCGCCGTGAAGCGGTGGCCCGGGCCCTGGAGCGCACCCACTGCGCCGAGCTCGCCCACCGCCTGATCAGTGAACTCTCCGGCGGCCAGTGGAAGCGGGTGCAGCTGGCGTTCTGCGTGGTGCGGCGCCGGCGGCTGCTGGTGCTCGATGAGGCCCAGGGAGGCCTCGATGCCCCCGCCAGCGAGCGCTTTCAGCAGCTGCTGCTCGAGCTGCGCCGCCAGGAGGGCTGGACCGTGCTGCAGGTGTCCCACGACCTGGAGATGGTGCGGCGCAGCTGCGATCAGGTGCTCTGCCTCAACCGCCAGCTGCGCTGCAGCGGCAGCCCCGAGCACGCCCTCAGCCCCCAGCGGCTGGCGGAGCTCTACGGCCCCGGCTATGTGGCCTACCGCCACCACCATCGCCATGCCCCCCTGGCGCCATGAGCGCCGTGGACGCCCTGCAGGCGGCCCTGCAGCAACCGTTCATGCAGCGGGCCCTGATCGGTGGCCTGCTCACCGGTTGCCTGGGCGGTCTGCTGGGCAGCTTCGCGGTGCTGCGCCAGCTGTCGTTCTTCAGTGACGCCCTCGGCCACTCGGCCCTGCTCGGGGTGAGCATCGCCGTGCTGCTCAACCTCAACCCCACCCTGGTGCTGATTCCCTTTGCGGTGCTGTTCGCCCTGCTGGTGAACCAGCTGGTGCAGCGCAGCCGCCTGCCCACCGATGCCCTGCTGAACATCGTGTACTCCAGCTCCCTGGCCTTCGCCGTGGTGGTGCTGAGCCTGGTGGAGAGCTACCGGGGCGGCATCCAGCAGTTGCTGTTCGGCGACATCCTCGGCATCAGCTGGGGCGATCTGTGGGTGATCGGCGGCCTGCTGGTGCTGGCCGTGGGCTACGTGACCGTGAGCCTGCGGGCCCAGGTGCTGCTCACCCTCGACGACGACCTGGCCGGCGCCTTCGGGGTGCGGGTGAACGCCCACCGGCTGGCCTTCATCATCCTGCTGGGGGTGGTGGTGGCGGTGTCGGTGAAGGCGGTGGGGGTGCTGCTGATCAGCGCCTTCGTGGTGATTCCGGCCTGCGCCAGCCGGCTGGTGAGCCGGCGCCTGCCCCTGTACGTGCTGGGCGCATCGCTGCTCGGCGGCCTGTGTGCCCTGGTGGGCCTGCTCGCTTCCGGCCTCACCAACCTGCCCTCCGGCCCCTGCGTGGTGATCGTGCAGTTCACGGGCTTTGTGCTGGCGCTGCTGGTGAGCCTCAGGCGGCCAGGGCCACCACGCGATCCTGCACCTGCAGCTGCACCCGGCAGCCTTCCGCCAGGCAGGGCTGGGCTGGGGTGATCACGGTGAGGGCCTCGTCGCCCAGGCGCACGCGGTAGAGCTGGTCGTGGCCGCGGAATTCGCGCACCTCCACGGTGGCGGCGGCGGCGGGATCGGCCACCAGGCGGATCTGCTCGGGCCGCACTGCCACCTGGGTGTAGCCCTGGGCAGGTTTGAGCAGCGGCAGGTCCCCCAGGATCGTGTCCACCCGCTCGCCGTGGGCCTGGCCCTCGAGCACATTGGCGCGGCCCAGAAAGTTGGCCACAAAGGCGGTGGCGGGCTGGCGGTAGATGGCATCGGCCTGGCCGATCTGCACCAGCCGCCCCCGCTCCATCAGGGCCAGGCGATCGGCCATCACCATGGCCTCCTCCTGGTCGTGGGTCACCAGGATGGCGGCGGTGTTGGTCTGGTGGAACAGCTGGCGCACCTCCTGGCGCATCTGCACCCGCATGGCGGCATCCAGGTTGGAGAAGGGCTCATCCAGCAGCACCAGGGCCGGGGCCGGCGCCAGGGTGCGGGCCAGGGCCACCCGCTGCTGCTGGCCGCCGGAGAGCTCGTGGGGATAGCGCTTGCCCAGGTGGGCCAGCCCCACCAGCTCGAGCATCTCCTCCACCCGGGCCCGGGCCTGGCCCCGCGGCAGGCGATGGAGCCCGAAGCCCACATTGGCAGCCACGGTGAGGTGGGGGAAGAGGGCGTAGTCCTGGAACACCAGGCCGAACCCGCGCTGCTCCGGCGGGCGGTGGGTGATCTCCTGGCCGTTGAGCCGCACCACACCCTGGTCGGCCCGCTCAAAGCCGGCGATCAGGCGCAGGGTGGTGGTCTTGCCGCATCCGGAGGGGCCAAGCAGGGCCAGCAGTTCGCCTTTGGCCAGCGAGAAGCTCACCCCGTCCACGGCCGCCGCCCCGCCGCCATAGCAGCGGCTGAGGTGCTCGACCAGGAGGAGGGGAGGCTGGCTGATCAAGGGAACTGGGGGGCGTACAGCGGTGGTGTGGCGCGCCGAATCGGGGACTGGCGTGCAGGTCGTAGGAGCTGAAATGGCGGCGGAAGGGCTGCGCCTCACGGCTGAACAGCGGGTTGAGACCCGTTCTATCCACCAGCCCAGGCGCCCACCGACCAGGTGATACGCCTGGGCGTAATAAAAGGCACATCCGCTCAGCTGAGCGGGGTGTTGCTGGGCGGCTTGTTTCCGGTGGGTGTCGGGAACGGTGCTGAAGGAGGGCTTCAGTGGGATGGAACGCGTGCTGCCCTGCACCCCTCTCCAGGTGTGATGGCGCTGGTCGCGTTGGGCTCGGGTTGAATGTCGTTTTGGCGGCGGTTCGAGAGCTGCTGGAAGGCCTCAGGGGGGTGGGAGACGATGAGCGCAGGACGCTTTGGAGAGCTCGGATCGCTGGATCAGTCTTTCATTGTTCGAACGCTGCCCTTGAGTGGCAGGGTGGGTGCCTGGGGAGGCGTAGCTGAGTGCTGGTGGTAGCCTGTCATCTCGAGGGGCTTGTTAGCCACTTTCTACGCTTCATGATGCAACGCTCTCAATATCATCTTTGAGACCTCCTTCTTGGCATTAAGGTGCTCAAGGGTGATGCCAGGATGCGAGAGAGCAAAGACGCGGAATATCTCATCGGCAAACGCTTGGCCAATTAGCTCTACACCGTCAAAATCGAAAACCACTACTTTGAACTTCTCTATTCGAGCAAGCAATCGCTTAGCTTGGGATCTTGATACAAGATTATTGTCGCCATACTGAGCTAGTTCGACCGGAACCACTGTCTTTGTGAATCCGTAGTCATCATCAGTAGAAAATTTGTCAAAGACTTTCTTGGGGGTTCTCGCTGTATGATTGTTGAGTTTCATAGTCACACATGTTCCTCCTTGGTCTCTGCTTGCTTGAAGTATCCAGTCTTCTTTTTTTCCGAAGTGGTGAGAAAAGTAGACTTCTCCTGATAATAGTGCAAAATCATCAAACATCCTAGAACTAAAAAAGATGCCTTCTCCCGAGTGCCTGGAAGGATCTGTTGTAAGCTTCCCTTTGGCAAGCTCGAGCACTGCATGACGTTCATCAAGAAGATCCAATGCATGCTGAATCTTCTTGAAGATCCCCACACCATTGTCCGCGATTGCGATCTCTGTTTCAGCCGCAGTCTTTGAAATGTGTACCGTAATGTATGAACCCCTGGAATGGTCAATAGCGTTATTAAACATCTCAGTAAAGCCGTAGTGCCAGATCGACCTTACATTGTCTGCCATTGCGCCCAATACTGGTGCAATTTCTCTGTCCCAAACAATGTCTTCGGCTAAGTCAGGAGTTATTTCGAAGATCCTTTCGCATTCGACCAATGGTGCCAGTGTATAGATCTTATTTCGAGTAGTTCCTGAAACCCTAACTGCATCCTCTTTGACCAAGTGTTGAATATGCTTATGAATGGCTTGGCGCGTGCAATCGAACTCCTCGGCCGCAATCTTGACGATATCTGTTGGATGTTCTTTTACATTGGCAAGTATGAAATTGCGCACGGTCTCCCCGCGGCCTCGGATTTTCGACACGACCTCTGTCAGCCAACTCTGGGGCTATTGTCAACCTGCGAACACCTTTTGTCAACCTTCACACCGGCTAACGCTTGCCATCACCTGGCCGCCGAGAGCTAGGAAGTTGAACAAAGATCATCAGGGGGCGGCTCAGGTGTATGGCATTGTTAGCCGATTTGCCGCCAGCATCACAGATCACCTGGTTGAAGACCGGTGTTCTTGGCAATTCGCGACAACATCCTGGGTCCAATCTCCTCGCCATCATGGAATGCAAAGACATAGTCCGGATAGTCTGCATGTTCAAGAGTCTTGTGAGATCCTGACTGGCGCTTTACTCTCCAACCAATGGACTGCAAGGCTGCCAGCACTTTCTTGGCCTTGGCTGATGGCCAATTGCTCATGCAGGGAGTGGGAGCGAAAACTGGATACTGATTGGCTCGGACTCACCATTTTCAAGCCGATCTGCGATAACACGAAGGGCTAAGACTTCGGCCTTCGACATTGCATCAGAAGACGAACTTCCATAAGCAAGGACCCCAGGTAGCTCCGGCACCTCGGCGATCCAACGTCCATCGACTTCTTGTTCACACTCCAAAGTGAAATTCATGTCTCCCCACCGGCCAATGCCACTGTAGCCAAAACCCAGGTTGTTGCGCATCCTTTCTTCCGGCCCAGCCAGGCACCCATCCCAGAGATTCGGCTAACGCTGCCCCTGAGTGGCAGGTAGGGAGACTGGGGAGGCGAAGCTGAGAATTAACGGCGGCCTGTCCACTCAAGGGGCTGGTTGGAAAGTGCTCTTTGCCCGTAGCGGAAACCTCTCAGGATGGCGTATCGACTCGACAGATAAGTCAATATCTAAGTCAGGCCAAAACAAGTGGTCGGCCGTAGGCCGCAGGACGTTGAGGATCTGCTGAATCGTGGCTGCTTTGAACCAGGGAAACTCTGAGTACGGAAGTGCAAGTTCCTCATCATCAAGAAGTATCCAGACGCAATGTCCGGAAACATTGGTGACCTCAGCCCCCAAAGTGGTTGTTCCAAGCATCGAAGATCTCCTTTTGGCGGGACTTGATGAGGCGCTCTGCCTCTTTCGTCTTTGCCGAGCCTAGCCCGAAATTGCGGGCGAGTTCAATGTTCGGTTCTAGCCAGAACTTCGCCTCACCATCCGGGTGGCTGACATGGATATGCCTACGGCTTTCTTCGCGAGAGAAGAAGAAAAACCGAAATTCGCCTTCTCGGAAGACGGTTGGCGACAAACAGGCTCCCTCATTTGATTCTCACCATAGCCTGACTTCGCCCTCCGAGAAAGGGAAAAGCTCCTGCTGCAGATCTCACACGGTCAGGAAAAGTGCAATGCGAATACGGCTGTCTGCATCTTTCCAACGCTGCCCTTGAGTGGCAGGCAGGGAGTTGCAGGTGGCGAAGCTGAGAGCTGGTGGTGGCCTGACCACTCGAAGGGCTTATTCGGCATTCTTCAAAAGAGAGAAGACTACATATTACCATCCAAGGTCTACAATTCAAAATTTAATGCATAATCTCCTTCTCGCCAGTCTTTGTGTTGAGGACCTCTACTCTATGTATCTTAAAGGTCTCTCCATTTATCGTCTTTTCTGTTTCCTGAATTAGGATTGGTGTAAAGGTTCCGGGAGGGTGTTCACCTTGGAAATTCCAGACAAATACAATCACTGAAATCCAGCCTATTGCCATCAAAAATGGGAGGGCTCTCCAAGGTGCGAGATTCGTCTCCTGAAATCCTTTGGCCAAATGACCATACACGCCAACTTCGTGAAAATCTTCATGGCACTTGCTGCATAGATCTTGCCAGATTTCAACCAGGCGCCTAAAACCCCGCCCACCTATCTGTAACCCAACACCGAAGGAGTAGCAAACCAGCAGACCAAGTATTGCCAGAGCTGTACCAAACCAATTTCTGCCTGGTTGATTCCCGTAAAGAGCAACAGCCGTGAATAAAAAACCATTGAGAGTTAGGAACCACTGAATCCTATGGTTTAACAATTCATTCTCATGCTGAATCATGTCCGCTATGCGAGCTTCAATCCTTCTCAGTTCTTCTGATTTAATCAACGGAGGGATTCTGCTGTGCATTTGGTGGCGTTGGCCCAAGTTCTACTATTACTTCATTCAATCCAGGATAAACCCTCTACCTTACGACTTCTTTACGTCAGCAAGCGGGCATCTGTGGGCATAAGGAGGCCGGTAGCGCCGAACGCAGGCCATCACCTGGCCGCAGGGAGCAATTGGTGAATTTTCTCAGAGTGCGTAGTGACTCTGTGGTGGCGGGTCAGGTGCATGGCCGTGTTAGGGCCCCTCTGCATCGAAGCCAGAACGGGATTCGACATACTCACGCAAGACGGCGTTCATCCTGGATTGCCAGCCTGCACCGGAAGACCGGAAATAATCAAGTACTTCAGGACTGTATCGAATGGATACAAGCTGCTTCTTATGGGCAAGCTTGGGCCGCCCACGTAACGCCTTCAATGGGACCATCTGCCCCATCTGTTCTGCGGTAAGTGGCTTTGCATCAGGATCGGCGTTGGCAGCATTGGTTATCTCCTGATCTTCCTCAACTGTCGGAACCCGGATTGAGGATTTCTTCATTCGCTCTGACATAGTAATTGACCTCCCGGCGGTTGGCTCTGCGTAGACTGATAATTTTCCTGGCACCATCCCGATCAACGAAGACAACAAAGAAAAGCCTCTCTCCAATCGGAGCCAGAGCAACGATTCTCAGCTCTCCGTAATCGGCTCGATCATCGATCCATGCCAGTGCAGCATCCCAGTCCAAGCGAGCAGCAGCAGCCAATGAGACGCCGTGTTTGCTGAGATTGGTAGCGTCCTTTTCTGGGTCGAAGACGATATGCACATTTGAGCGTAGCTACGCGAGGTCATGCCGTCAAGCTCGGGAGCGCTGGCTGCTTTGGGTGGGCCTAACGCTCGCCATCACCTGGCCGCAAGGTGTACTCAAAGAAGAAGACAGCCTTGGGGATGCGGCTCAGGTGAATGGCGGTGTTAGATGTCATGGATTCGCGATTTTCCACGTCTTGGTCTCGTTGCAGCAGTCCAGAACTGTCTTAAATAAAGACCTTGATGTCCCCAGGAATGCCCGCTGATTCCTCTCTCGCAAATGAACAGTATTTCGCGATTGCCGCATTCCATGCAAATGCCGAGCAAGCTTGCTGCTGATAATCTTCTCTTCGACCGCAACCTCTATCATCCAGTAGAATGAACGCTTCTTGAGCTGTTCCAGTGTGTTGGACGCATTCCAGTTGATTGGGTTTCTCAATCGCTGTGTATCATTGAACTGGTACTTACTACCGCTGAGGATTTGCTTGGTCAGGCCATGGTGAAGCATGGACGAAAGAAGGCCCTCGCAAACAGCGCTGTAGTCCACGATCTGGGTTCGAACGTGTGCTAGCTGCTCCTCATCCTTAACAAGCAAGGCTAGGCCAAGTTTATAGATCCATCTTGCTCCATAAAGTGTCTCGGCAAGATGTCTCCGTAGATCAGGTTCGCTTACATGCGCGAAGAGCGAGGATTCGAGGCTGTCAGCATCTTCGAGGTCGGCTCGGGCAAAACTCCGAATCGCATCAATGATGGTTTGGCCGAAGCCCTCTTGAATCTGCTTGGTCATGTGTTGTACCCTCTAACGCTGCCCCTGAGTGGCAGGCTGAGAGATTTGGCGATCAGTGCCGACTCGACGGTGGCCTGTCCAATCGAGGGGCTCGTTCGAAGGTGCCGCTTCTTCAAAGGCAAACATGGCAGACCTTTACCTCGCCAACAGCGTTCAAGTCACCTCCGCTTCACTTCTCACACTTGCGCTCAACTTCAGTCCAAGAGCCGAGACGACCTTCAAGATGGTGTCAAAGCTGGGGTCGGCTGCTGCCAAGCCTTGGCAGGAGTGCTAGCGCCGGGGATTATTGAGCGGTCAACAAGACATGAGGCACTAGTGCGTTATAAATCTTCAGGCCGATCTGAATATCGGACTGAAAACTTAGCTGCCTACTTATTTTCGGCTGAAGTGTTAATCTGTTGTCCAGCTGTAGTTAATGGCGATGTGTCGCTCGTGGAAGTAGAGTAATTCGTGATAGCCACGTTTAAGCTATGTATGGACTTGGGACCGGATAAATCGCGTCACGGCTTCGCGGACATCGATTGTCTCGCCCGAGGGGGAGCGCAGATCACGTCGTTTGGTGCTGGGGTCATAGTGATACACGAGCGTGGAGTGCCCCTTCCCCTCCAGTTCATGCACGATCATGCCCTGGCCTTGGGCCTGGCAACCGCCGAAGGCCTCTTCCAACGCGACGATCTGTCGGGACGGGCATATCCAATCTTTCTCGAAGCGCAGCGCCAGCACCGGCCCTTTGATCTGGCCCTGCCGGGCCGCCGCCAGCGCCACCGCTGAGTAACCGGAGCTGGGTTGTGCCATCACCGGCGCCGCCACTGGGGATGGCTGATCTCCCTCGTGCAGCAGCAGTGCCAGCACCATGCTGCCGGTGAAGCACATGCCCACCACCGCCACCCCGGCGGCTGTGCCGCTTTGCTGGCGGTGGCGGGCCAGTTCCTCGTTGGCAAGTGCCCGGATCATTTCCACGATGGCTCCATCCTTCCCCAGATAGAGTTGGCGCAGTTCATCTTGAAGGCAGACCCGCAGCGTGTTGGTCACCAACTTGCGCTCGCCGGCCCTGCCAAACAGCAGCGGCATCACCACCCGGAAATGTTGTGCTGCGAAATAATCGCCTAGTTCAAAGGTCTCCTGGGTAAGGCCCGGTAGTTCATGCAGAAGGATCAGCGGCGGCTCCTGCTGCCCCTTCACATACAGCTCCAAGTTACGGATCTCCTCCCCGATCCTGATCGGTCTGTCGTCTTTGCAGAATCCCTTCTGGTCGAGTGTGGTCTGGCTGCTGCCGGTTCTCACAGACGGATTCTTGTTGTCTCCCGCCCTTTTTACTGAAAGTCTCGCTGCGTCGCATGGGTAATTATCCCTATTGCTATCTTGTGACGGCTGTTGGCTATGCCGTTGAGCGTGGCTAAACTCGTATCAGCTTATCCACCCACAGCCCATGGCTCACAAGGCGCTCTTGTGTGGTATCAATGCCTATTCTAGCCAACCTCTACGCGGCTGCATCAACGATGTCCATAATCTGCAGCGTGTGCTGCTGGATGACTACAGCTTTTCCCCCGATGATGTGAAGCTCCTGCTCGACCTGGCCTGCCTCAAGAGCCGGATTCTGGAGGGTTGGGAATGGCTCACCAGCGGTGCCCAGCCTGGTGACATATTGGTGTTTCATATCTCTGCCCATGGCTCCTTCATCTTCGACCCCCAGGGTGAGGAAGAAGACTCTCGCGATGAGATCACCTGCCTGCAGGACTTTGATTTTAATGATCCCGGCAGCTACATCAGCGACGACGAGTGGTATGACCTGACCCAGTCCGTGGCTCCCGAAGTCCATCTGTTGATGGTGAAAGACACCTGTCATTCTGGTGGCAGCTCCCGCTTCATCGGCGTGCGCCAGGCCAGTGGCGTTGACAAGATCATCCTCGCTCACACCGGCGATCTGAGCCGCTATAAGGCCGGGGCGGTGATCGCTGAGGAAGCACTCAGCAATGCCCGTTTCATCGTGCCGCCCCAGCTGCCCGCCGAGGCCTGGCAACATGCCTGTCCCAGCCGTCACGCTTCCCGGCGCTCCAGCCTGCTGCATACGCATCTGATGGCCTGCGGTGAAGCCCAGACGGCTGCCGATGCCTACATCGATGGCGACTTCAATGGTGCGTTCACTCACACCCTCTGCTCCGTCCTGCGCCAGGGCAACGCCGCCAGCAGCGACGCCCTGATCCAGAGCGTGGCGTTACGTCTACGCGATGGCTATAGCCAGGTGCCCCAGCATGAAGGCCGCCCGCTGGCGCTGAGTCTGCTTGCCCGCACCCCAGCGCCGAACGTGCTTGTGCCTGCGCCCCTGCCGGTGACCGATGCTGTACCCCTGTCGCCTCAGCAGATGGTGTACGAGGGCCATCTGCGCTTTCTCGAAACCATGCGCGAGCTGGAGGGTCTGGATCCGGCCCAGCCGCGACAGACCAGGACTGGTGCTCGTGTACTGGTAGCCGTGCATGGCATCGGGAAGCACCCCGATGGCTTTTCTGACCCCTGGTGGCACTCGCTGAAGCCTCATGTGGGGGGCCTCTTCCAGCCGGGCACGCTTGGCCAGGGCCGTGCCGAGGTGCGCTGGAGTGATCTCGTGAACCAGCAGTCGCGCGTCGCCGCCGACCAGCTGGATCCCGAGGCTCAGAAGCTGCGCCAGGCGATTCTCGACGTCCTCGACGATCGCCGCCTGCAACAGAGCCCTGATCCGACGCGCGCTATCACCGAGGTGGCCCTCTCCCGCGGCGTGGCTCTTTCGATCGACGATTTTCTTGCTTACATGCTCAACGCGGACATGCGTCGTCGCATCCTTGCTCGTTTCACTGCTGTGGTGCGGCCCCTGCTGGCGATGGGTGCCACCCTTGAGCTGGTGTCTCACAGCTGGGGCACGGTGGTGGCCTACGAGGGGTTGCGGGAGCTGGAGCAGGAGCCAGGTCTGAGTGGTCGGGTCAACACATGGTTCACCGTGGGCAGCGCCCTCTCGATTTCTCCTGTCCAGGCTAGCCTTCGTCGCGGCAATCGTCCCTCTGGTTCACGCGTTGCTCCCCGACCCGCCCTGGTCAACAGCTGGATCAACCTGGATGCCAAGGGCGACCTGGTGGGCGGCGCCCTCGGTCACCGCTTCGCGGTGAGTCGCGAATACCTCAACCTTGATCCCAGCGGCTGCCCGTCGAGCTGGAGAGGCTACGAGCTCAGCTGTGCCCACAGCTCCTATTTCCAGCCCTCTAACGACCGCGTGAACCGCGATATCTTTGCGGCACATATACTCGGTCATGCCTAGGATGAAATGAAGCATCAAAGTGGAAGCAGTAAGAAATAGCCAAGGACCAAACCTCTTCGGAAGGCTTACTGCGTGGCGCAGCTGATTGACTCAACGCTGCCATCACCTGGCCGCAAAGGATACTCGGGCAAGAAGGTAGCCTTGAGGTGGCGGCTAGATGTATGGCGATGTTAGGCGGCATCCATACGCTGGAGCACAGCCATCCAGCGCGTGCCCTAATCGCGGATTTACCCAAGACTATGCTACGAAAAACCTGCATGGACTCTTGGAGGTCTTTTCGAAAATGACGTACAGGTCACCCTTCTCTAACTCTATAAAACGAGCAATAGTCCTTGAGGTGTATCGCCTGCCTGGAAGGAGGGCCAGAAGAATTGCTGCAGCACTCAATCTTGAACTAAGGAAAGTCAATCAATTTTTGTTTTACGAAGGCAAACCATATTATGGGCTGAGGTAAATCAATTATGATTGGTATCCTCCTTCGCCTTCTACAGCACAGCCAGATCCTCCAGCCAGGCCAACTATAACTGGTCCAAAATCTATTTGCAGAGCCTTGTCAGAGCTACCGCTGAACGAGGCGACGTTAAAAATCCGATCCCTAAATCTTGATATCGTAGAACTTGTATTTGCTGATGACGACTTTTATCTTCTTGACGATCAGTTCAGTTAAAAGCTGAATTCTCAATCCGACGTGCAGAGCTAATGGCAAGCAAAGCGCCAGACAAAGCTACTTCTCGAATCTCAGGCGCTTGGCTTTTGATCATTGCTCATTCCATTGCACTATCGATAAGCATCATCGTATCTAACAATCGGCCAAACAACGGCGGGCAATCACCTAATCCTTCACTTAACCAATAATATTGCTCTTTGATCCTTGATGAGGATTCCCAGTGCTTTCTGCCCTGAGCACGTATATCGCTTGCCATCGCCTGGCCGCCGAATGCCAGGAAGACCAAAAGAGACCATTAGGGGGCGGCTCAGGCGTATGGCATTGGTAGCCAATTTGCAGTCAGCATCACAGATCATCTGGTTGAAGACCGGTGTGCTTGGCAATTCGAGACAACATCCTGGGGCCAATCTCTTCGCCATCATGGAATGCGAAGACATAGTCCGGATAGTCTGCATGTTCAAGAGTCTTGTGAGAGCCTGACTGGCGCTTGACCCTCCAACCAATGGACTGCAAGGCTGCCAATACCCTCTTGGCTTTGGCTGAGGGCCAATTGCTCATGCAGGGAGTGGAAGCGAAAACTGGATGCTGATTGGCTCGGACTCACCATTCTCAAGCCTATCTGCGATAACACGAAGGGCTAAGACTTCGGCCTTCGACATCGCATCGGCAGACGAACTTCCATATGCAAGGACCCCAGGCAACTGAGGCACCTCGGCGATCCAACGTCCGTCGATTTCTTGTTCACACTCCAACGTGAAATTCATGTCTTCATAGCGACTTCGTCCACTTTAGCCAAAACCCTGGTTTTTGCGCATCCATCCCTCTCGGCCCCCATTAGGCACCTTTCCCAGAAATTCGGCTAACGTTAAGATCAGAAGCAGGATAGAACCTTAACGTAGCGGTGACTTTCAGGAAAGATGTCGCCGGTTGGCGCCATTCAGGCCGCCTGCCGAAAGAGTAACTCCTCCTCGGCTGTTGTGTCATCTGGCGGTTCATTGATCCAGACAACGTCTGGTTGTTGCCAGCAGCGAGCAGATCGTGACCAGCGCCTGGGATGGCGTTGGCGGGCCTGCTCGTAGACCAGCGTGCGCTTTTGGCAGATGGCTGCGGCTTGACCGCTGTGCCGCTGCTGCGGCGTCACGAATTTGATCGCGCTGTGGCGGTGCTCGTGGCAGTACCAGTGCACGAATGCCGCCGCCCACTGGCAGGCCTCCTCCTTGCCGGCAAAGGGTCTGCTGGGGTAGTCGGGCCGGTATTTGGCGGTGCGGAACAGCGCCTCGGAGTAGGGGTTGTCGTTCGAGACCCGCGGCCTGGAGAACGAGCGCAGCACCCCGAGTTCTTCCAGCCGCACCTCCAGCGTGGCGGCGCGCATGGCGCTGCCGTTGTCGGCGTGCAGGACCAGCCGGCGCTGACGGCGCTTGCTGATTCGCTCCCGGATGCAGGCGCGGCTGATCAGATCCGCAGCCACCTGGGCATCCTCCCGCTCGGCCACGTCCCAGGCCACGATCTTGCGGCTCCACACGTCCACCACCAGGTAGAGGTAAAGCCACACGCCCCGCACGCTGGTGGGCAGGTAGGTGATGTCCCAGCTCCAGAGTTGATTGGGGCCATCAGCACGCCGTCTGGGCACCGGCCTTGGCTCCTGCGGCGGTCTGGCCCGTCCGCGGCGCTGCACCTGCTGGTGGGAGTGGAGCACGCGGTAGAAGCTGCTCTCGGAGGCCAGGAACGCCCCCTGATCGGCCAGGGCGGGCACGATCTGCGCCGGCGGCAGCGAGGCGTACTGCGGCTTGTTGCAGACCGCCAGGATCTGCTGGCGCTCCTGGTGGCTCAGTCGATGCACCACGTGGCGAGCGCTGCCCTTACGGCGGTCCCCACCGTCCCCATCACCCGCAAACTGGCGCCTCCAGCGCTGCAGGGTGCGCAGGCTGATGGCCATGCGCTCCGCCACCCGCACCGCCGTGGCACCAGTAGCCACGGCACCGTCGAGGATCTCCAGTGCCCTCCGGCGATCAGCAGAGGAGGTCAGTCCTCCTCTGCCTCTCCCCAGAGGGCCTGCATCTTTTTTGTGACCAGCAGCAGCGCCGCCGCTTCCGCCAGGGCTTTCTCTTTCTTGCGCAGCTCCTTCTGCAGCCGTTTGATCTCCCGTTGGTCCTGGGCGCGGAGCTTCTCCAGTTCCCTCTGTTCTTTCAGCGTTAGCACCGGCTTCTCGTTGGCATCCTGCGATGCCTGCCGCCAGCGCTCCACCTGCTCCGGGTAGAGGCCCCGCTCGCGGCAGTAGGCGCTGAGCTCGGTGGCGTTCAATCCAGCGGTCTCCAGCACCACCGTGAACTTGTCGGCAGCGCTCCAGCCCTCAGGGTCCTTCTGCGATGCCGGCACCACCTCACCCTCCAAGCGCCAGCCCTTGCGCCAAGCGTAGAGAGTGGCGATGTGAATGCCTGTCTCCTCGGAAATCCTCGCCACGCTCTGCCGAGCAGGCGGACTCATCCGCTTCCTGATGTCAGCTTTGACAGCCTCGCTGTAACGCCGCACTGGTCATCTCCTCAAGTCCCCGCGTGGTCAAAAGCACAGGCGACAACTTTCCTGACGGCGGGGGTAGACAGAAGCCTATCTTCCCGTCTTCTGTATCTTAATGTTAGAGAGTGGCAGGAGTGGGAGGTTCAAGAAAGGCAAAATGCGTAGCCACCACCTTTATCATATCTTTTAAAAACTGCACAATGAATTCCACTTTCCTCGGCTGCCAGTCACGGCTCTTTTACCAAGCCAACAACCTGATTGGTGCGTCGCCCCTCAACCAGATTCACGTCGAAGAGGCCGGATCGCATGGCAGCTAGATACCGTTCTGAGTGATGGGATATGCGAAATGGTGAATGCTGTCTGTCATTCAACATCTTTAGCCCGCATCAGCAGGGTTATTGATCTTGTTGTTGATGGGGCCAGCAAAAAGCCCTCTACAAAGTCGTAAAGCATCTTCCCCGAAGTTTTAATAAAATACACGATGGATGGCTATAGACCTTTGCTAAAGTAAATCTCATGATCATGAATGCCATAGCCGCGTCCCTCAGTACCTTCATATTCGGGTGCCCTGACAAAGCCATATGATTCATAAAGCCGAATTGCTGCCTCCATAAAGTCAAGAGTCTCTAGCCTGACCCAGCTATAGCCAAGCTTGCGTGCGACAATAAGTAACCGCTCAACCAAAGAACTTCCAATTCCCACTCGACGATAGTGGGGTGAAACGTACAGTCTCTTTAGCTCACATATTTCTTTAGAGACATACTTAATGCCAGCCATTCCGCCAACGTTCTCACCAATATAAGCCAAGAAGAAACTTCCAAGACACCCACTATAGAGAGGCCAGTTAGATGTTATTTCAGCCATAAGTTGATCTGTGCTATCGGCCGTTAGGCTGATGCCATGCTCTCGATTAAGCATCAAATCCAGCCATGATATATATTCAAGTTGAATCTCCCTGAAACCTATAACATGGTCAAAGCCTTCAACGCGAACCAGTCGTCTTACGGGCATCGAATAACCTCTGTCGCTTGTTGAAATAGCATGCTTGTCTCTTTCTAAGAAATTTGAGCAGATGTCACCGTGTCTTCTCGGAAAAGATATAGTGACCATTGACGATGCCACGGCTTATCGGTCCATAAGATAAAAACTGACCGCACAGCTTGCCGTCACTTGTATTCTCTAGTAGCAGAGTGCCGAAATCCTTCTTGCCTCCATCAGTATTTGCATAATCAAGCCTGATGTAGTCACCACTTTGTTCAAGCCTTCCCGTTACTTTGTATGTATTCGTCTTGTGCGAAAGATTTTTAATGACAGGGGTGATCTCTAAGATGCCTTGCAGGGATTTTCTTGAGAAGAATGACGTTCTTACTACCTGCAGAGATAGATGAGCTGGATACCAAACAAGTGGCACAGCACTATCCTTCATAGAGGCTTTGAACGTGCAGTCATTATACGATTTAAGAAGTTTTCCTAGATTCTCATCGATGGTCGTAACGACTATGACCTCCTGCTCTTCAAGTCTTCGCTTTGAATCATTATCGGCAATTGGCTGAATCCCAAATCCTTCCCACTTACCCTCTAGTGTCTTGATTCGCTCCTTGTTAATTTCGGGGTATATGCTAGTATCAATTGCTTTCTGAATCTCGCTACCAGCAATAGCAATTAGCGGACCTAGCACAACAACCCATATTGAGGTGGGAATCCTGGAAAACATGGTTCCTATTCGCGAAAAGAAATTCATTGGATCACATGTGAAGTACTGATTATGGTTTTGAATGAATGAGGCGGTCGACCTTCAGTTGTTGATTGAGGTCAATGCTACGTTTAAAGCTAAATAGGAGATACAGTGAACGCAGGCCTTACGGGGAGTTTGGGGCATTACCCAGATTGCAAACCTTGATTTCTGGTCTAGACTCAAAGCCAAGCTTATAGGACCAGGATGTTTCTTCTCGGGCTCGCTGCGCCAACTATCATGGGAATTGCCGCCACAGATGTTCACAAGGCCGACATCCAGTTTTCGATCTGCGGAAAGCTGGAAAGGGAGCCAAGTCAGCTTTGCCATCTTCTGACCATAGGGGGCCATCCCCAGGAGGTGTTATCCGCAGACTAGACCACCTGACGACTCAGCACCCTGTCCTCCATCTCTCTAACGCTCATCATCACCTGCCCGCGGCCACCATTGCCAACCAACGACCTGCATGCATCGGGCCGGGTGCATGATGTTGTTGGGCAATCGTTAAGGCTGTCAGAAAGATGAAAAGCCCACCAAGCCAGCCAGGACATCCGGCCTGGGGCAGTGGGCGGGGCTTGTGCGGATTCACCAGCAGGGCCGGTGATCACCGGAGCGGGTCTGGACCCTTCGTGCACTCCCGCTGGAATCCCTCCCAACGGCTCTCACGGTGAAGGGTGCTGGGGGAGGCTGCCGCAGGTGGAGAAGGAGCTGAACCCCATCCCTGGCAGTTACAAGCCGGATGGGCTCTGGGAAACCCATGCCCAGCCAGGGGCCCTGCCGCTGGACAGCATCAGCTGGAATGACTGCCAGGCGTGGCTCCAACGCCTCAACCGCTGGCTCACCAGCGAATGGACGTCCCAGGGCGGGCAAGGCGAGCCGCCTCAGTTCTCCCTCCCTGGCGAAGGCCAGTAAAGGCCGGTGGATCGGCTTCCGCGTCGCCATGCGCCCCGGAAAGCGGCGAGTGCTGCCAGACACGCCGGAGGGACGACTGGATGATTTAGTCGAAACAGCCAAAGCTCACATCCGCGCGAAGGTGGAACACCCATTTCGGGTGATCTAGAGGAAGTCGGCCGGAGGCCATAGCGGCAGTTCGGCTTTCAGAAGACCAGGCTACGGGGCATGCTCCTACCGAGGCCGCCGGCCGAGCGTGGCGGAGCCACTAGAACCGTTGCAAAGTGAATGTGCTGTCAGCGCTCTCGAACCTATTCATGGCACGCCGCAGGCTGTTATGCAGTACGTGACTGGGGGAATAATGTCTCCGCTGAGGGCGAAATATGCCTCAGAAAGGCAGGACTCTGCCTTCAAAAAGACGAAATCAGGCAAATCCAGTTTCAAAAGCGCTGTGAATTGGTCATTTCGAGCAAATTGCAGCTCTGGGGCCTCATTCGGGTCTCGTTGCCCAGAGGTTCCTTAGGCCAGTCAACCAGAGCTTTCTGATCTGGCTGCCACCTTTGTCAGAGACGCCTATGAATCCACTACGGACATCGACCCGCACTGGTCAGCCTAGGGGATCTTTAATACCTTTAGTACAAAAGAGCTGCTGACAAACAGCATGAACGATGTTGATCCTATGAAGAAACTCAAACTTAGGATTCCCACAATTCCCATTAGCACGAGAAGAAGCCATGATGGCAATTGTACGGCCGTAAGAATCATCAATGCAGCTCTCATCCTACGTGAGGCAGGTCGAGTCGCTCATATGTGCTTTGTTGTTGAATTATGCATTTATGTCGCCAGATGCACTCAGCAAAGACTTAAAAGCTTATAGCGCTCTGAGCAAATGTGGAGTTGCAGTTGTTCTGCCTAAAGAAATGAAGGGATTTAGGCTGGATGGCATCGAAACGAAGCTATGCAAGAAGGTGGGTCGTTGTGGCTCCTCAACCAACTGCCCCGGTTCAGAGTTCCGAGGTGATGGTTCGGCCGTAAGCTATTATATAGCACGGTATGTTGGTCCAGGCCTGTGCAAGATTAGGGTTGAAGGTGAAGTTGGCAGGGCTCTTGGCGAAGGAGATCCCAACCGTACTTGGTCTACACAGACCGATTTGTTTGGGAGTGTTGTCTTGCGTGATTGGCCCGATGGGGCCTTGGGTACAGCATTCCTGCCTGTAATTGACACGCCAAGCTTGTGGAATCGACAGTATCGCTCTCGTTTTCCAACCGTTCAATACTTTACAAGCTTTAGTTGCTCAGTGCGCCAGTTCAACCCGGCGCTAGCTCTTGAGATCATAAGGAGCTTGCATGTCGTGCATGCCGATTAAGTGCTGTATGAAGCGATGGTCTTCTCGCGACAAGACTTGGCGATTAAGGATCAAGATGTTTGATAGTTGAATCGCAAGGATAGATCCACCTGCACAATGATACAGTGATTCGGCGAATGGTTGTGGTGCGTTGGCCCTGATGCAGGGTAGTGCTTCCGTCAGCACTTCACGGCGTTAGTTCAGACTGTTTCGCCGCTTGACATTTTCACTAACAAATCGCTCGCACGAGCGCAGCAGGGCATCGTCTCTTGGGTCCTGCGCGAGCTGAATCGAAAGTGTTGTACAGCCCTGTTGGAGCAGCCTATCCAGAGTCTCCACCTGATGGATCGTTAAGGCCCCTTCACCCCCTCCGGAGAGTAACAATCTGCCAGTTGGAGCGAAGGCCAGCCCATAGATGGGCTGGCCTGGTCTGCTCACAAAGCTGGATCGAAGTCTGCCAGAAAGATCCCAGAGCTTCACGGAACCATCGACTCCGGCGGTGGCAAGAACCTCACCGTCTGGAGAAAAAGTCAGCGCCGAGATAGAGCTCTGATAGGTGGGGAAGGATCGGATGATGCCCCCTGATGCCCTGATGAAACTCACATTTCCTTCTTCACCAGCTACCGCAAGCTGATGTCCATCAGGAGTGAAGCTCACGGTACGCAGAGCCAGCTTGGACACCTGGGTTTCTGACTGCTGCCGGCCATTGAGCCGCCAGGTCCGAACCCAGCCGTCCGTACCGACGGAGGCAATCGAGCGCTCCGCGGGATGGAAGCTGACCATCGCCACAGCGCCGTCAGGATGGGCCATCCAATGGCGTCCCTCATCGGTCGCGGAGGGCCACAGCCAGAGTTCCCCATCCGATGAACCGGCCAAGATCCACTCTCCCTTCCGGGGCCCAAGACGCACCGAAACGATCGATGGGGCTTTGGCCTGTTTGAGCGCTCCCTGCTCACCCATCCAGGACCACATGCGGACATCCCCAGTGGATCCTCCAACCACGAGCTGGCTGCCGCTCGGGGACAGGTCGAGGCTGGAAAGTGAACCACGGCGGGTGCTCCAAGCCCTAACAGGTGCGCCATCGACCCCTACGATCCTGATGGAACCGTCAGCCATGGCCAGAGCCGCCTCGCGGCCACGGGGATGGATGCGGATGGCATGGATCGGACTACCGAAACCTCCCGAACGGGCATGGATTGAAGGGGGGCGATGCCAGGCCCGCAATGTTCCGTCATCCCCTGAGCTCAGCACCCCGTTCCCTGTGGGGACCAGGTGGGACACGGCACCGTCATGGCCTCGCAGCGTGGTCAGAGGCTTGCCCCTGGAGTTCCAGATCTGGATCGTGCCTCCGGAATCCCCTGCAGCCAGGGTGGGCCCCTCAGGATCCTGTAGGAAGGCCAGGCTCCGCACCGGCAGCGAGGGCCCCTTCAGTCGGATGGGTTCCGAGTTGGAGTTGACGTTCCTGCCTCGCCACAGCCAAAGGTCATTCCCGATCCCGGAAGCAAGCAAAAGCTTTCCTCCCTCAGCCACAGCAACCTTGACAAGGGGGCCATTCCCGGGTGCCGCCAGCGGGGGCAGGGGTGAGCCAGCGACTGTCCACTGCCTCACCAGCGCTTTCCCTTCTCCCACTGACAGGATGCGGCGACCAGAATGATCCACCGCGAGATCCTGGACGCCATCCTCTTGCGGGGCAGCGCGCCAACCTGCCAGGCGACGGCCATCGAATGACCAGACCGCAATCATGCCGTCCCCACCGGCAGTGACCACGGTGTCAGGATCTGGGCCGATGGCCAGGGCGTTAACGCCCCCGATCGGATGGGCGGACCAGCGGGCCACTTCGCGGCCATTCGGCTCGAATCGCACCACCGCACCATCAGCGGTGCCCGCGAAGATTGCCCTGCCGTCCTGGCTTGCCGTGATGGCCGTGCCGCCAGCGAGGGGTCGCTCGGAATGCCGCTCGCCAGCCGGTCCCCAGATGCGAAGACGATCATCTTTTCCGATCGAGGCGTTCCCCCCCTTCCCATCCAGGCTGACCACGGAAATGACGCCGTAGCGATGAGCCGATTGCCTGCGGCGTTCCCATGTGGCCCCTAGCAGGTCTTCAAGGGTTTTGAGCGGGGCCAGAGTCGGATAGGAGGACAGATCGCCACGTCCCCCCACCAACTTCCGAAGCTGGAAGCCATTGTCGAGTGCTGAACGAAGGGCCGTGAGTTTATCATCGGCGTGCTGACCTCGCAACACGGCACTGGCCTCTTCAAGCTTGGTCGCTGTGGTGGCCACGTTCAGCCTGTTGGTTCCCCAGATCGCCCCCACAAAGCTGAGCCCCGCCAGGGCGAGAAAAGCCCACAAGACTCTGCGCCCCTGACGGATCAGACGTGATTTCTGTACGTTCCCCTCCTCGACGGCGCTGCCCAGGATGGCAATCTCCTCCTCCTTGATGCGCAGTCGGGCCTCGTCTGCCGCCTGTTTCCGCAGCCCTTCGCGTTCCCGTTCCTTCGCCTGACGTTGGACATCCTCGCTGTGCGCGATGAGGGCAGCTTCCGGAGTTGCGGGCGGGATCCTGCCTTTCCACCGCAACGCCTCCGCCAGGGAGGCTGACCCGAGGGGCTCTCCCGTGCGCTGAAACTCCTCCAGGGCGGCCTCGAGACGCCGCCTCCAGAACATGAAGTCCTGATCTTCCGCAAGCCAGTTGGCGAGAACGTTCCAATGACGGAGCAGGGCCTCATGGGCGACTTCCACGCTTCCCTCGTCTCTCCCTTCGACCAGGAGGCGAGCCTTCACAAATCGCTTCAGCACGGGAAGGACATCCGGCGGAAGCGATGCCCACCGCGCCGGACGGCGCACAATCCAGCCCTGGTCATCGATGCGGGCCATCTCCAGGAAGGCCCGATGCAGGCGTCCCATCCCCGATTCATCGAGCGCGGCTGCTCGAAGCACGGAATCGGCTTCCCGTTGCACGGCGCCCGCCAGCCCGCCCAGCCCCTTTTGGTAGTCATCGATCGTCAGGACGCCATCATCGCGTCCATACCTCTCCCACAGTTGCTGGAGAGTGAATGCCAGCAGGGGCAGAGCGTCGTCCGTGCCGGTGTCGGCGACGATGCGCTGGGTCAAGCCATTCTCAAGCAGGAGACCCGCCAGAGCGGCGGGCCCCTCGATCGCTTGGGCATAACCTTCGGGGCCCATGGGGCTCACTAACAATTGCTCGAAGCTCAGACCATCCAGCTCAGGCCGTGCCTGCAGCAAGCCGAGCAGATCGCTCCGCAATGTCGCCACGAGCAGAACCGCCGGCCCGGCTGCGCCCTGGAGCAGGCCCCTCAGGATCCGGAGGAAGGCCACATTGCTGGCATCCAGGGGTGCATCACTGATGAGTAGTTCCTCAAGTTGATCGATCGGCACCACCACCGTCGCCTCCTCTCGATCGAGGCTGCGGCGCAGGTCCGTCAGCAGGTCGCTCAGCGTGGATACGGGGTTCATGGCCGCGGCCAGGGTCTGCCGCAAGCCAGCAGGGGAATACTCAGGCCGGGCATCGCCGGAGTGACTGCCCGTGAACGCCTCCGAGAGCGAATGCGCAAGGCCACTCACTGGGTCTGGCGCGGGACGGAAGGCAGACAGAACACACCAATCCACCTGGTTCTTGCGCAGCCTTGGAAGAAGCCCGGCCCGCAGAAGTGACGACTTGCCACTGCCGGAGTTACCAAGAATCAGAAGCATCGAAGCCCCCCTGTGCACACGCATGGCGCGCATCCGATCCAGTCCTTCCCAAATCAGGTTTTCTCTACCAAAAAAGATGGCAGCATCGCGCTCCTCGAAGCTTGTCAGTCCTGGGAAGGGACTGCGCTTGGGATCCCAGGAATGGATGACACTCGGATCAAGTCCGGCGCAGTTCAGACCCCGTGCCATCCGACGATGCCATTCCTCCTCCCCTGCATGAAGATCGATCACCTGCACATCGGCAAGCTGGGGAGGAAGCTTCACAGCATCGACCCGGATCGGGAAGATGGGTTTTCCCTCCGATCGGGCGAAGGCAATCTCAGCAAAACACCAGCAGGATCGCATGCTGTGGCTACTGCAGATCACCACCAAGGCGCGACAGGCTCTGAGCTTGTTGTACAGCTCTTGCTCCCATTTCTTGCCGGCCGGGATCCCCTCAGAAGGATCAAAGTCGAGGAAGAGTGAGGTGTAACCATTCTCCTCCAGCCAGGCCTTTGGCGCCTCCGCGATGGCGTTATCCTTGCTGCTGTGGCTGACAAAGATAATGCTCATGGATAAATTGAAGATTGTTCATTTTGCAGCGACGACGCGAAGGCTGCGCAGGAAGGCCAGCGCTGTATCTGGGTCGAAGGAACGCCCTAGACACTCGAAGTCATAGGTGAATTGCGCGTGGGGGAATTTGCTATGGTATTGCAGGTTCCAGCTGCTGTTATGGCCTTCCCTGTCCCACCTCGTTGAAAGCCCAGTAAGGGAACTCTTGTCATAAGACTCAGTAATTACCATCGGACCAAAAAGTTGTGTTCTGGTTGTCCATGATCTCGGAGGGGGGCCCTCACCGAAAAGCCCGCCAACCAACCCTTGGAATGTTATTCTGCATCTATTAGGACCTTTGTAAACAACTGAGTAGGAACTGAAGGCTTGGCGGCAGGGGATCGGTTGAAATCGGCATGACTCCTTACATAGTTCTACATTAAAAGACGTTTGGCGGAAACCCGGAGGTGCGCTGGGTAGAACGACAGGAACACCACACCGGTTGAGGGCTTGATAGGTGGTGGCATTTTGCGGGGCAGCCTCCGATACCAGGCCATAGGAAATCGATATGACTGCTGACAGCGGCAGGGACAGGTGCTTGACTCTGACTCGAGGTCTAGGCATGGGGTCTTGGGACAATGTGGAAGGCTTCTTGAACCAGGAGGCCGCGTCCCTTTGCGTGGTGTAAAACCCGAGGCCCGAATGCCCTAGTCAGAG
>JBBASM010000009.1:0-168934 GCA_040399285.1 Prochlorococcaceae cyanobacterium | reverse complement strand
GGTTCAGCAGGGCTCAAGTTCGCCGTGAGCCGTCCCGACCCCTGAACGGGTACGGGAGCACTGCTGCAAGGCGATAGGATTCCGGCCAACGAAGGCCTAAACCGATGACCATCCTCAGCAAGGATGGCCACACCATCCTCTTTCTCCACATCCCCAAATGCGGGGGGTCCTCAGTGGTGGAAACATTCCGCGCTGCAGGCTACGAAACCGAGCTGGAAATCAGGGGAAAGCCGATTCGCTCCTTCCTGCGCACCACCCCCCAGCACCTCACCTGCAGCGACCTGCGCAGCCTGGTGCGCTTCGACCAGATCCAGACTGTATTTGCCGTGGTTCGCAACCCCGTGAATCGCATGCTCTCGGAATACCGCTGGACCCACCGCGAAACAGAACCCAGCGACCTGCCAGACGTGAATGAATGGCTACATGAACAACTTGCCATTGCGGCCGAAGATATGACCTATCAGGACAATCATTTTCGGCCCATGACGAACTTCTTCGACCTCGACATCCCGATCGAACTCTTCCCGATCGAGCATAGTCTTAATGCAATCTGCAGCTACTATCTCAGCGGCAGCAATCAGTACTCGGCCTCCAGGGCGAAGCACCTCAAGGACTCGCGCACCTTTGCCAATGCCAGCGAGTTGGCACAAGCCACACTCTCACAGCAGTCTTTGAAACTAATCCAGACGTTCTACGCTCAAGACTTTTTGGCTTTTGGCTATCCACTCAGAGGCCGAGCACTCAATCACAAGCCCAACCCGAAATCACTGGTGCTACTCGAATCAATCAAATCCAGCACTCTTCGGCTGATGGTGCACCTCAGCGCACGACTTCAGGCACTAGAAAGCTTCGCTGAATATAGTGATGAACAACAATTGGTTCTCACCCAAGCAGAGGCACTTGCTTTGCGCTGCAAGCTAAAAACTCTCACATCCAGCTGGAGTCCAGCAGAGCTGAATGAGGACATCAGCGGGATAGCCGGAGCATTGCGGTACCTAACCTAGATTAACTTATACTCAGACTTGGCAAACAGCAAAGGCGTAATGGGTCAAGCCCTGTCTCATTAGGACCTCATCAACAAGCAACATCCAATCAACAATTCCCCGATCGTACTGATCAGACATATCCATATTGCCATACAACCCCGCAAATCCTATATGATAAATCGCACCGCCAGTCGGCGAAATAATTGCACCGGGAAAATACTTATTAAGTGATGGAATGATACGGGTGCTATCTGCGGCCTCACTGGGATCAAGCGCAATAATCTTTTCAGGCGTAGGCCGGGAAATCAGACGCTTAAACATTGCGGAATCATCACCAGGCCTCCTAAAGTAATGCTCAGGCAGCATTGACCTAATACGGTTACATATTTCTATATTATAATCATCCCACTGGAAGCGGGAAGGCCCCACAAAATCATTCATTACCAACCATCCTCCTGGCCGGAGACAAGCCTTACTCCAGGCCACGGCTTCGTCTACATCCATCATATGATGCAGAGAATTGTCCCAGTACACTAGATCATACCTTTCCGACTGCTGCTGCTGAAAAGCATCCTGCACACAGAAAGTAACCTGAGATTCAATTTCTGCAGCCTTGGCTTTTGCCAGACCAACAGATGCTCTTTTCTCACTTAACTCATAGAGATCAAAATGACCAACAATCCCTTCGGATATCAAGCGCAGTTCCTTTTCGGCAGTACCGCAGCCAATGGAAACCGCTCGCTCAAACCCATGCGCCCCATTCAAAATGCTTTTCATCCGCTCCCTCACTCCGGCTCCTCCTCCAGCCAAGGGCTTTCCGCAGATGAGTCTGTTCACATGACGCTGAACGATCGAATTACCCCACCAATTCCCCCCTCCAGCGGGGCGCCTTGCTCCTGAAGCGCCCGTCTTTGAGTCCCAGACATCCCCGACTTTCTTGAGCTCGCTCTTCATAGTATCTGAATTTTTGGAGATCATAGCCCAGAGTCTTCGAATTGGGAAGCGGCAATTTTGGGAACTACTATGTTTACAAGAGCCACGAAGCCCTTCACGAAGCTCAATGATGAAGGGATTCCTCTGCGTGAGTGAAACCATTCCGGTGCTTCCCGCAATGATGAGGCAATCAATCAGGAGTTGAGATCAAAGCGTGCCAGCACCGCCAGCAGATTGCGCTGATCGGTACCGCCCTCCGGCACATAGCGATACGCGGCCTTCAGTCGCACGTGCAGCCCCGCTGCCAGCTGGGCCGGCCAGGGCAGCTTCACGCTGTTCAGCTCGGGCCGCAGCTGCAGCACCCCGCGCCAGTGGGACTGCTGGCCATCGCCCAGCTCGATCTCCACCTCCGCCTTCCCCTGCACCTGCCCCGATTCGGGCAGATAGAGCCCCAGCTGCAGCTCTGGCTCCTGCCCCCCGGGGCCGGCGGCCCAGGGCTGCAGGGGCTCCAGCAGCAGCTGGTTGTCGTCCTCCAGCCAACCGTCCGCGCACAGCCCCTTGCTGCCCTGCAGCAGGCTGAAGGCCACGGGGCCTGAACCCTGCATGGCATCGGGCCATGGCAGCCCAGCAGGCCCCTCACGCTCCGGCTGGTGCCGTTCCCGCAGAATCACCCGAAGGGCCTCCTGCTGGGCTGAAGCACTGAAGGTTTCTTCGATGAATCGGCGGCAGGCTCGCTCGAGCGCCTCGGCTTCCTGCGGGCTGATCGCCACGCCCTCGCGGATCGCCTCCACATACTCCTCCGGGCTGTGGCACTGGCGCACCGCCTCAGCCGGGGCCAGCAGGGGGGGCTGGTCCAGCCCTTCAAAGGCGAATCCCGTGCCCAGCACCCGGTGGCCCCAGCTGAGGGCCTCGATCACCTTGCCCTTCAGGCCGGCTCCGTAGGGCAGCGGGGCCAGGCTCAGGCGCATCGAACCGTACAGCTGGGCCAGCCGCTCATCGGATACCGCCCCCTCGAAGCGCACCCCTGGCGTCGCCTCCAGCCGGACCTGCAGATCCTCCGGACAGCCCGATCCCACCACCACCAGAGTGACCTGCTCGCCCAGCAGGGGCCACACATGGTCCAGCAGCCAGCGCACCGCCAGCTGGTTGGGGCGATGGCCGAAGCCCCCCACCAGCAGCACGGCCCGGTCCGCCTCCAGTCGGTCGGCCCGCTCCCCGTTCCAGCGGGTCACGTAGCCGGGCACCGTATGCACCGGTGCCCGCAGCAGGGGCTGCAGCAGGGCGGTCTCCTTGGCGGAGATGCTCAGCACCGCATCCACCGACTGCAGAATCCGCCGCTCCTCCTCCGTGCAGAGCAGCTCCAGATCGGCGGGGGCGGGCGGCGGCGGGCGCAGGTCCCGCTCCAGCTGGCTGGGCTGGCGGGCCTCCAGGCGCTTGCGCAGGCCATGCAGATCGTGGGTGTTGTAGAGACGGAAGGCCCCCGGATAGAGCCGGTTGAGTTCCGGCAGAAAGCGGCTGGTGATGTGGGGGCGGTTGTACAGGATCAGGTCGAGGCGCTGCACCTGCTTGGCCAGCCAGGCCGCCCAGTTCAGGCTCACCTCATCGCCCCAGAGGCAGAGCACGCCCCACTCCTCCAGCCGCTGGCGGTAGCACTCCATCGGCGCGAAGTTCTCCGGCAGGAACACCACCTTGAAACCGAGCGCCAGCAGCGAGGCCACCAGCGAGAGGGTGCAGCGGCTGCCGGCGTCCCTGTCCGGCGTGGGGAAGTAGTGGTCCACCACCAGGGCCACCGGCCCCCGCCGCAGGCCATGGTCACTGGCCTGCAGCTGCAGGCTCATGTCGATCGGCTGCACGGTGAGCAGTTGCCGCCGCCAGCGCTGGCGCAGCTTCTCCAGGTTCAAGGCCTGATAGCGCTTCAGGCCGGCATCGCTGGCCCGAGCATTGCTCAGGCCCTCCAGGTGCAGAATCCGCGACTGCGGCTGCACCGCCACGGCACGCCCGGCCACATGACGGCTGCGCAGGCAGAGATCGGCGTCCTCGCAGTAGGCGGGCCGGAAGCTGGCGTCGAATCCGCCCAGCTCCTCCCACAGCTCGCGGCGGATCGCCAGCGCACAGCCGCTCACATAGTCCACCTCCCGCTCGTGGTCGAGCTCGAACCAGCGCTGCCGCCCAAAGCCCCGGCCATGGTTCCACACATCGCCATTGGCCCACACGATCCCGCCGCTCTCCAGCAAGCCGCCATCGCTGGCATACACCTGGCTGCCCACCACTCCCACCCCCGGCCGGCGGCGGAAGGTGCCGAGCAGGGCCGCCAGCCAGCCGTCTCCCACCAGGGTGTCGTTGTTCAGAAAGAGCAGCACCTCACCCCGGGCCCGGGCGGCAGCCTGGTTGCAGTTGTCCACAAACCCGCCATTGGTCTCCGCCCTGGCATGCACCAGCCAACCGCAGCGCACGGCGATCAGCGGCGTGTCGTCGCTGGAGGCGTCATCCGCCAGGATCACCTCAAAGTGGATCACCTCCCCCGGGCGCCCATGGCGAGCGGCCACCAGGCCGCGCAGACAGTTCAGACTCAGCAGCCACTTGTTGTAGGCCGGCAGGATCACCGACACCTGCGGGCTGCGGGAATCTCCAGGGGGAATCACCCCGGTCGGGGCGGGCAGGGACTCCACCCCCCGCATGCCCATCAGGTAGTAGCAGAGGCTGAAGGCGCTGCCCTCGTCATAGCCCATGGCCTCCTGGGCAGCCCGCAGACCTGACGCCCCGGTTCCGTCCGCCCCCAGCACCCGCTCCAGCCGGGCGCTGCCGAGATCGCCGAGCCGATGGAGGCGGCCGCTGCCGATGCAGGCACTCCAATGGCGGAACAGATCGAGCCACTCGGCGGAGGCCGGCAGGGGTGCCAGCTCGTGCACGGTTTGAAAAGGCTCCAGCGGGTCGATCGGCAGGGCAGGCCCGGCCAGATGGGCATCGGCAGCCGGAACCGGATCCAGCACGCCATGGGTGCGCATCAGCTCGAGCACGTCGCGACGCAGACGCTCACCGTTGTCGCGGCTGAGATCCTGTTCATAGAGCACCATGGCGGTCTGCAGAGCCGCTTCGTGGTTGCCCCTGCGGGCCTCGATGCTGCCGAGCAGATACTCACGCAGCCCGGTTTCCAGCATCGGGCCGCCCAGTTGCAGGGCCAGCTGGGCGGCCCGGTCGAGCTGGCCGAGCGAAAGGGCCGCAGAGGCAGCCAGCGCCAGCTCCCGGTCGCCGATGGTCTTCAGCTGGGCAGCACCGGCGCCTGCTGGGTTACGGTCACGGGCCATCGATCAAAGCCATCAGCTGCTGGGGATGGCACGCCGAGCCTAATCGGCAAGGCCAGGCAAGGTGAGGCAAGGCCGGCCGCAGCAAGCGCATTCACCAACTCGATCAACTACAGATCATCGAAGGTAAACTAAGCCAGCAAAGCTTCGACCTAGACCACAATTGCTGTTCGAGCCCACCACCACCACGCTTGTCAACACCTATGGCTGAGTTGTCACCACTGTTGGCCCGCGTGGAAACAGTGCTGGCCCAGGAGGCGGTCGCCAGCGTGATGATTCAACTGGCCCTGGAATGCCACGCCGCGATGTTGGAACTGGCGGAAGTCGACCAACGCAATGCCAGTCGCCATGCCCTTGCCGGTGCTCGGTTGTTCCGGGCACTTCCCAGTCGAGAGCAGCAGCCCACCTGGGTGGACAGCCATGAAGAGCAGTGCTGCCGCTATGGCGCGATCTGGATCCATGCCTTCGCCAGGGAGGGCCATGCCCTTGAGCCAGGCTGGCCTCAGGAGGCCCTGATCCTGCTCGAGAAGATGCAGGAACTGCATCAGAGTGCCGTGCCCTGGGCTGAAACGATCCGCCGTGATCTGGTTACACTCACCACGTCTGATCCTGCGGCTGAAACCGATTCGCCTACCGCATCACCAACCGCTGCCACCAACGCGGACCTCAAGATCGTGGTGGTGGGAAACTGCCAGAGCCACCCCCTCTACATCGGCCTGCGCCAGGCCCTGCCCGAGGCTCGCATCCACTTCTGCCGGCCCGTGCACATGGCCACCAGCGAGGACGTGGACCGGCTGCATCGGCGCCTCACCAGTGCCGATCTGCTGGTAGCCCAGCGGGTTCAACCCGGCTATCGCGACGGCATCGGTCTCGACACCCCCACCCTGCGCAGCCTCCTGCCCGCCGGAGCCAGGGCGCTGATCCTGCCCAACCTGCACTTCGAGGGCTGTTATCCCTGGATCGGCTATGCCCACGACCCCGATGGGCGGCTGGCACAGCTGGAGCCGCACTCCCCCCTCGGGGCCTACCACGATTTCCTCGCCATGGCGGCAGCAACCCGAGGACTGACCAGGGACAGCCTGCTCAGGGTCCCGGCGCCCGCGGCTGTTGTGGAGGCGGTGCGCAGCGCCCATCAGCAATCCCTGCAGGCCCTCCGCGAGCGGGAAAGGGAATGCAGCGTGGGCGTGTGCGACTGGATCGAGGCCAGGGTCCGCAGCCAACCCATCGGCCACACCATCAACCATCCCACCCAGGCCAGCCTGGATGAACTGCTGCGGCGGCTGCTCCAGCAGCTGGATCTCCCCCACAGCCTGGGCCCGGAGCTGTTCGACGACCGCGAGCACCTCGGCCAGCTCTCCATTCCCGTGCATCCCTGGGTGCGGCAAGCCCTCGACCTCGGGGACTGGAGTGCCCGATGGGGTCAGCGCCGGGGCAAGCCGCTGCCGGTGCAGCAGCAGCTGGAGGAATCCCTGAGCTATTACCGCCAGAACCCCTGGATTGCTGCCGCCAATCTCAGGAACCCCAAGTTCCGGGCTGCCGAGCGCTGCCTCGATCACCTCGCTGCTGCCCCAGCCTCGGCCACCAGCCTCCAACCCAGCCCCAAGCCCCTGGTCACCCTGCTGCATCTCCACGGCTTCAAGTGCGCTGGCTCCACCCTGATCTGGTCACTGGAGAGAGCCAGCGGGGGCAAGCTCGCCTACATGGAATCGCCCACCGCCAATCAGCGTCTCTCCTGGCAGCGGGTGCGCAGCCATCTCGAGGAAACCGGTGAGCGTCCCCTGGCCGTCACGTCCCACCTGATCACCCTGCCCCCTGCCGGAGCCCTGGCCCAGCTGTGTGTGGCCTTCCTGCGCGATCCCTGGAAACGGCTCCTCTCGGCCTACCGCTTTGAGCGGGATGTGAACAAAACCCTCAATGGTCGCTCCCTGAACGACTACGTCGCCAAGTTCTGTGAAGGCCCCCTCTGCAATTACCACACATCTCAGCTCTCTCCACAGGATCTGGATGCGGATCAGGAGTCACGCCCCGGCGGGCGGGGATGGATCCCCAGGCCCGAACTGATCGATCTGCAACGACAGGATCTTTTTCTGGGGCTGGTGGAACGTTACGACGAATCAATCGTGGCCCTTGAGTATCAACTGGAGCTACTGGGCCAGCCCCTCGACCTCGCCTATCCCGGGGCCATGAACACCACAGTTGCCAGTGGCAAAGCAGCGGATCTGGAGGCTGGAGATGCTGATCTGCGCCAACAGTTCCTGGCTGCAGCCGCCCTCGATGTCCAACTGCACCGGCAAGCTGGCGCCAGGCTCGAGCAACAGCTGGCAGCCATCCCCAATCTGGCTGAACGCCTGCTGAGGTTTCAAGAACGCCGCCAGCAACTGCGAGATCAGCCCTCAATCATTCGATTACGCCCCTATGCCGAATGGACGTTGCTCACCAGCTAACGCCAGGAATTCCAGGTGGAGCGAGGTGCATGCTTCACCACTGGATCAGGGAGCACACAGGCCGAGATTGGTGGGCGTCGCTGCGAAAATGGGCGATAGCGCTCAGCCATTCGGCGGTAAAGACTGCCAGGCTTGAAGCGCTCAAGATCTGCTGGACTGAGTGAATTCATCAACAACATCCAATCTGCGCCAAAATCAGAGATCTTTACTTCATCAAAATAGTCAAGCATCTTTTGCAAAGCTGATCGCTTGATGATGTAGCCATCATTACCCGGGGCATTTTTCTTGATTGCCGCGCTGGAATCCATCCACATCAGGGCGTCTTGCACAGGCTCGGGAGCCTGCCCCGAGCACTGAAGTCGGTCGTTCAGATAGATGAGCTCGTAGCGATCAAGCGCTTCCCGCAACGGGGAACTCCCATCCAGCCGCAGCGGGGCCAATGTTACAATATCATCTTCCACAATGAGATAATAGTCATCTTGCGCAGACCTGAACAAGTGACTGTAAAGCAGATACGTTGAGTAAACACAGCCAAAGTTACCCTTCAACAATTCCGGATGGGCAGCCATCTTCTTGTCAAGATTGAAAATCGGACTGTCCAGGGGCATTTCAGAAGGCTTGACGCCATCAAAAAACGAATAAAAGCAGGAGTTGTAGCGAAACAATCCCGCCAACTTCTCGCGTCTGTAGACATCCGAGGGCAAGCTGAGTACCCAGAAAGACAGATCAGATCCATGGCCAGAAAAGGGCATCTGATACTGACCATCTTCCACAAACAGTGCTGGAGACTTTCCGGAGTAGAGCCTACAGATCGTGGCATGAATCCACTGCTTGCGTCGCTCCCCCATACCCCCACTGGCTATCAGCTTGGCAAGCTCTTCAAAACGACCACGCTCGACCATTGCCATGATTTTGAGGCGCATAAAGAAGAGATACCCATCCCTGTCAAGCGCAGCACTGATTTGGCGACTAGTCCAGTAATCGAGAATCGAGAAAAAGCTATTGACGACAAGAAAGTCGGCAAATCTTTCAAGATGCTGCAGTTGATCACCACCCAAACCAGCGAGACCATCCAGGTAGGCAAGCAAGACATCCGCTGGCTCTCCACCATGGATGCGCAACAGTGAATCTTGCTTAATCCACCAGGAATAGGGCCTTTTTTCAATCACAATAAGAAACTGAAGATATTGATTTCAGCCAAGATAGATCCAGCCAAAAGCTTCCATCTCAGCTCACCGGACTGGCCAGCCATTCCGCGAGTGGTCGAGCCACGCTCAAGGCCGCCGCGCCATAGCGCTGATGCACGGCCCGCAGCAGGGGGAGGCGGTAGGCACCACAATCGGCCAGCACCACCGCAAACGGACGCTGCCGGTAGAGGCCGTCCACAGTCTCCAGAAGGAGCGCCATGGTCTCGGCAAAACTGCCGGCAGGGCGTCCCGGCCAGCGGCTGGCGGGCATGGGAAGCACCCGCAGGCCGAAGGGCTGGCCGCGGAAGCAGGTTCCTGCGCCATGGGCAGCCTGCACCCGCTCGGCTCCATCGCCCACGTAGAGCACCTCAAGACCAGCCAACTCCGCCAGGAACTGGTCTGGCCCAGGGGGCTGGCCAATCGGCGGCAGGGGACCCATGCCCTGGGCAATCAGCTCCTGGGCAGCCACCAACCAGAGGCCAAGGCATCCTGCGTCATCGATGCTGATCACCGCATCGAGCAGGGCCCGGGCGGCATCCCGGCCCCACTCCTGCAGATCCCGCAGGGGCTGGTGGCTACCGGCATAGAACCCCTCCTCCAGGTGCAGACGGCGCAGGGACTCCAAAGGAGGCGGCACCTCCATCCAGGGCAGCTCCTGGCGCTGCTGCCAGAACTGCGGATTGTGATGCTCTCTGCGCAGCTGGGCCAACGGTGCCTCCAGCTCCCCGGGCTGGGCCAGCAGGAACCGCAGCACAGCGAGTTCAGTGGCCCCGGGTTCCACCACCATCGACTGCTGCCAATCAAGCTGGGGCAGAGGCTCCAGCTTGCCGGCCAGGCGCCGTTGCCAGGCCGCGGCCAGGTAGGCCAAGCGTTCGAACGCCGCCTGGGGCAGTTGCTCCCCAGCAAGCCAGCAGGGTTCGAGTGCCGCCAGCAGCCCTGGGGCGACAGCGATCGCCCGGCACCCCCGCGGCAGATGCCACACGAAGTCGTCCAGGGCCGCATCGATCTCCTCAAAGCCTGCCGCCAGGAGGGGCCTGAGGTTGAACGCAAGGGGAGTGCCGGGCCCATCGTCCTCCGCAAGCACCAGCCGGGCCAGACCCGGTTGCTCGGTGGCCTGGGCCAGCTGAACGCCTGGGGCAGCGGCCTGATCGCCAGGCGGCAGAACTGGCAGGGGTAATGGGGGCAGATCGGGGGCCAGCAGTTCCAGGCTGGCCCTGGCCCTCGCCAGGGCCGACAGAGCAGCGTCCTTGCTCGACGGCTCCACGGGCAACTGGGCCAGATCGGCGATCAGCCCAGCCAGCCCCGGGGGATCGATCTCAGGCGCAGAGAGCAGCAGTTCGGCCTGCTCACCAAGCAGCACGCGCACCTGCTTCTCCACCCAGGGAGGCGAGGGCTCGATCAACCGTCCGAGCCGCAGCAGCAACTGGGCAGCCCTGGCACGGCATTCGATGCCCTCCAGTCCATCGGGGGGTGCCTGCCGCAGATTGAAATGGAGCATTCCCCCCTTCTGGAGAATCTGGCGCTCATGCACCGCCAGCCAGTGGGGTGGTTCCAACGGCAGCTGGTGCACCAGGCAGAGGCGCCGGGCCATCAGCCACAGCAGATCAGCCTGTTCGGCACTGGCCTGTTGCTCCGGGCTGGAGAGCTGGGGATGGATCGCCGCGGTGAGTGCAGCCAACATCTGCCCATAACTGCGCCAGTACATCGGCGCCTGCTGGGGAGCCTTGGCAGCCAGGCGACTTACCAGCTGCATCAGTTCATCGAGGTGCAGGATTGCCTGCCGCCACTCGGCCTGTTCCACGGCCTCCTGGCAGGCCCCCAGCACCGTATCCGCCAGTTCCACCTGCAGCGCCAGGGCCGCATCGCCCGACTGGCCGCTGGCCAGCAACTCCTGGAGGAGCTCCCGCCGGGCAGCCGATTCCAGGGTGAGCTGTTTCAGCACCTCCAGGGGCAGGCGCACTGCAGGCCCGGCGGACGGGGCCTGCTCGGGGGATCCGGCGGGGGACTGGGCAGCCAGGGGGCCGAGGCGAATCAGACAATTATGGATAGGGGGATGCTGAACGAGCTCCACGGGCTGGGCATGATGGCGCCATAGCCGCCCATGCACCCGCCTCCATGGCCGATATCCAGGCCAGCATTCTCCCCAGTGAACTGGCCCCCTTGCAGCGCGGTGCTTTTCTCGGGGAGCTAGAGGGATTCCTGGGCTCCGGCGGGATCGGAGGCTGGGCCTGCCGATGGGGGCCTGGCGGGTTCCGGGGCCCCCTCCAGGTCACCCTCACGCTGGAGGATCTGCTCAATCCCTCCAGCTGCTGGAAGCTGGCCGAGGTGCTGGCCCATCGACCCAGGCCCGATCTGCCCGGCGACGTGCTGGAACGGGACTGCGGATTCCTCTTCCTCGGTCACTCCGGTGTGGAACTCCCCCCCCATGGTCGGGGGCTCGTGCTGCGGGCCTTCTTCGACGCCGAGCGACGGGTGGAGCTGCCCGGCAGTCCCCTGCGCCTCGACGCAGAACGCCACGCCCGCCTGAAGGATCTCTGTCTCCTCGGCCTCGGGCGCAGGGCCAGGCTCGGAGGCGTGGCTGGCCACCAGATCCGGGGCTGGGCCAGTGGCAGAACCCCCCTGCAGCTGCGGATCGACGACACCGTGCTCCTGCCGGTGGTGGCGCCAGACCCCCTGCCGGAGGGGGAATGGCCCTTCCAGCTCGATCTGCCCACAGTGCTCTGCGACGGCGCCGTGCATCACCTGGCCCTGGAAACCGTGGAAGCGGAAGCGATTGACGAACGGCTGGAGCTGCTGCCCTTCCAGCTCACCCCCTGGCCCGCCCTGCTCCAGCATGGCCAGGCCCCCTTCCCCGACCAGCTCTCACCCCTGGCCCGCGAGCGCCAGAAAAGCCTGCTCACCTGGCTCCACCAGGCCGATCAGAGTGGCCAACCGCTGCCGACCCAGCTGCCCCTCTGGCAACGGCTGCTCAGCCAGCCGCTGCGGCGTGACGGCGAGGGCACGGCCCTGCCTCCCGGCACGGAGCCTGGCGCCGATGGTTCTCCCCAGCCGCGGCAATCCCTGCAGCTGCCGGTGAGTCACCAACCCCGGGTGTCGATCGTGATCCCGATGCACGGCCAGTATGCGAGCACCCGCCGCTGCCTGGCCGCCATCGCTTATGCCCCCACCGCCGTGCCCTACGAGCTGATCGTGGTGGACGACGGCTCCAGGGACGATTCCGCCCGCTGGCTGGCCGAGGAAGCGCCGGCGGTGCGCGTGGTGCGCCACGACTTCGCCCGCGGCTTCAACCAGGCCTGCTGCAGCGGCGCAGCCCAGGCCCAGGGCGAATACATCGTGCTGCTCAACAACGACACCGAGCCCTGTGCCCGCTGGCTCGAGGAGCTGCTGGCCCCCTTCGATCAGTGGAGCGACACCGGGCTGGTGGGCGCCCAGCTGGTGATGGCCGACGGGCGCCTGCAGGAGGCAGGTGGGATCGTGTGGGGCAACGGCGAGCCCTGGAACTACGGCCGGGGCGGCAACCCCTACGACCCCCGCTTTGCCTATGCCCGCCAGGTGGATTACGCCAGCGGGGCCGCCCTGGCCATCCGCGCCGAGCTCTGGCGGCAGGTGGGCGGCTTCAGCCCGGAGTTCTCGCCGGCCTACTACGAGGACACCGACCTGGCCTTCAAGGTGCGCGAGGCAGGACTGCAGGTGCGCTACGCCCCCCTGGCCCGGGTGATCCACCACGAAGGCGTGAGCAATGGCAGCGACACCGAAGCGGCCGAGGGCCTCAAGCGCTACCAGGCCATCAACGCCCCACTGTTCGAAAAGAAGTGGGCCGCCGCTTTTGACGGACCCACAGAACCCAACCTCAGGGAAGCCGAGCAGGTCAAGGACCGCGGCATCCTGGGCCGGGCCCTGTTCATCGATCACGACACCCCCCGGCCCGATCGGGATGCGGGCAGCCATGCCGCCCTGGTGGAGATGGACCTGGTGCAGGCCCTGGGCTGGAAGATCAGCTTCCTGCCGGCCAACCTGGCCTGGCTGGGCAGCTACACCGAAGCCCTCCAGCGCCGGGGCATCGAAGCCCTGCATGCCCCCTTCGTGCTCTCCCTGGAGCAGCTGCTGCGCGAGCGCGGGGGTGAGTTCGACCTCATCTACATCACCCGCTACAGCGTGGCCGGCGCCGCCCTGCCCCTGATCAGCCGCCACGCCCCCCAGGCCCGGATCCTGTTCTGCAATGCCGACCTCCACCACCTGCGCGAGCTGCGGGCCGCCCGCGCCCAGGGCCTGGAGGGCGAGGCCGCCGAGCGGGCCCTCGAGCAGGTGCGCGAGGTGCAGCGGCAGGAACTGGAGGTGATCCGCCAGGTGCACCTCACCTTCAGCTACTCCGAGGTGGAGCAGGCGGTGATCGAGGCCGAGACCCTCGGCGCCGCCCCCACGGCCACCTGCCCCTGGGTGGTGGCTGGCCCCCGGCAGCCGGCTCCCCTGGAGGGGCGGGAAGGCCTGGCCTTCCTCGGCAGCTACGGCCACCCCCCCAACCGCGAGGCCATGGCCTGGTTCCTGGCCGAGGTGTGGCCGGCGCTGCGGGAGCGCTGCCCCTGGCTGGGGCTGCATCTGTATGGCAGCGGCATGCCCGCTGAGCTGAACGACAGCTGGGGATCGATCCCAGGCGTTGCCCTGGAGGGCTGGGTGGCCGACCCGGCCAGCGTGTACGGCTGCCATCGTGTGTTTGTGGCCCCTCTGCGCAGTGGTGCCGGCCTCAAGGGCAAGGTGGCCGCGGCGGCAGCGCACGGGATCCCCCAGGTGCTCAGCCCCCTGGCCGCCGAGGCCACCGGCCTGCGCCACGGGCAGGAAATCCACATCGCCCACACCACCGAGGATTGGATCCAGGCTGTGGAACATCTCTGCCGGGACGACGACCAGTGGCGCGCCATGAGCGCAGCGGCCCATCGCTATGCCAAGGCCACCTGGAGCAGGGAGCGGGGCCTCGCGCTGATGGCTCAGGCCCTGCAGCGCCTCAACCTGCCCGTTCGCTCACCCGCATGACTGCAGCATCCAGCCGTCAGAACCTGCCGGAACCGCTCTCCGGAGTCCCGGAACAAGCGGTGGTGGAACTGGGCGCCCACTACCCCTGGCTCACCCTCAGCGAACTCAACCGGCTGGTGCGCCAGCAGGGGCTGGCTCCCCGCCTGGCCCGGGCCTGGGTGATCGACGAACTGGTGCGCAGCATCCCGCTCGAGCCGGAGCGGGAGCGGCAACTGATCCGCGCCTGGGTGGAAGGGCAGGATGTGCACAGCGAGGAGGAACTGGATCGCTGGCTCGAACGCCAGCGGCTGCTCCGCCGTGATCTGCCCATCCTGGCCACCCAGAAGGAGCGGCTGGCCCGGTTCTGCCAGCACCGCTGGGGCGAAGATGTGGAAGTCCAGTTCCTGCGCCGCAAGGGGGATCTCGACCAGGCGGTGTACTCCCTGCTGCGGGTGAGTGACCAGACCCTGGCGGAGGAACTGCACCACCGCCTGCGGGATGACGGCGCCGATTTCGGCGCGCTGGCCCAGCAGTACGCCGAGGGCCGGGAACGGCTCAGCCGCGGCCTGATCGGTCCCCTGCCGATCACCGCCGCCCACCCCGAGATCAGCTCCAGGCTGCGGGTGGGCCAACCCGGCCAGCTGTGGCCCCCATTTGCGGTGGATCGCTTCTGGGTGCTGCTGCGGCTGGAGGAGCACCTCCCGGCCCGCTTGAACGAGGAAACCCGTTCACGCATGATGGACGAGCTCTTCGAGGCCTGGCTGCAATCCAGGGTTGAGATGCTCCTGGCCGGTGAGTCGCTGCCCGCCCTGCCGATTCCGCAGCAGCCATGACCGCCAGCCCTGCCCAGCCGCTCCTCGCACGCTTCGAGCCGTTCGACCGGCTGCCCAACGACCTGTATCCGCTGCTCGACCCCCTGCTGGAGCCCTGCAGGTTCCGCCTGGGGCAGACGGTACTGCTCCCGGATGTGCTGCCCGAAGGGGTGCTGCTGATCCGCAGCGGCCAGCTGCGCAGCCTGGCCCCGGCTCCCCGGGGCCAGGGGCTGCGCACGATCGAGCGGCTCGGCGCCGGTGCCATCGCCGGCTGGGTTGGACTGCTGCGCCAGCAACCCTGTGAACATCTGCGGGCCACCACCGACGTGGAGGCCCTGCTGCTGCCCGCCTCCCACTTTCACGACCTGCTCCAGGGTCACCCCTCCCTGGCCGCCGCCTTCCAGCAGCGCCTGGCGGCGGCCGAGCTCCACGCCCTGCTGCTCGCCCTGGCCCCCCAGCACCCCTGGGCGATGGACCAGCTCGAGAGCTGGCCGGAACCGCTTACCAGCAGCAGCGTTCGCAGCCTGCCCCCGGGTGCGGAGACCAACCTCGCCCTGCCCCCCTCCTACCGCTGGTTCGCCAGCAGCGGTCGCCCCCTGGCCGAGCCCTGGACCAGCCCTTCAGGAAGCCCTACGCCGAGTCCCGAGCCCGGTGAAGCCTGGCTGCGCCTGGTGGGCCTCACGGCACCGGAGGATCCACGCCCCGGAGTCGCCGACCCTGCGGCCAGGGTCACCGCCGAGGTGCTGGCCGACGATGAATACACCACCTCTCCCGAACCGCCGGCGCCCCGCGCTGAGCCCGGCGAACTGCGCCTGCAGCCCGCCAGTGGGCCCCGATCCATCGCCATTTCCCTCTGCAGCGCCCTGGCCGATTACTTCGGCCTGCCCCTCAACCGCGATTCCCTCCACCTCCAGGTGGACG
Organism: Prochlorococcaceae cyanobacterium; assembly: GCA_040399285.1. Taxonomy (GTDB): domain Bacteria; phylum Cyanobacteriota; class Cyanobacteriia; order PCC-6307; family Cyanobiaceae; genus NIES-981. The sequence goes on along the minus strand of JBBASM010000009.1, from coordinate 153,342 downwards.
CGATCCTGCAGCGCCAGGAGGCCCTCAACCTGGTGAACCTGGGCCAGATCATGGACACCCTGGGCCTCAAGGTGGTGCTCAGCCGGGTACCCACCGATCGCCTGGCCCGCGTGCCGGTGCCGGCTGCCCTGATGCAGAACGGCCGCATCGGCCTGCTCGATGGCGTCGATCCCGATGGGATGGCCCGGCTGCTGGAGGCCGAACTGGGGGCGCTGCGGGTGCCGAGCAGCGAGCTGAGCACCCACGACGGTGGCGTCACCGAACTGCTGCTGTTCGAGAAGAAGGACGACGCCAAAAACGCCAACTTCGGCTGGAAATGGTTCAGGCCCTATCTCAAACAACATTCCCGGGCCCTGATCGAAGTGCTGATCAGTTCGATCGTGCTGAACATCCTCAGGCTCGTGTTTCCCCTCGGCATGCTGCTGCTGATCAGGGATGTGCGTCCCAGCGGCTCGATGGGTCCACTGTTCAGCGTGGCTGCGGTGATGCTGCTGGCCATCGTGCTGGAGGCCCTGCTGAAGAGCCTGCGCACCTTCATTTTTGCCGATACCGCCAATCGCATCGATCAATCGGCCAAAACCACGGTGCTTGACCATCTGATTCGCCTGCCCCAGGGCTTCTTCGACAGTCGACCGGTGGGCCGGGTGGTGTTCTATTTCAACGAGCTCGATCGGCTGCGCGACATCCTGCTGGGCAACACCCTGCTCTACCTCGTGGACCTGGCATTTGTGCCCCTCTATCTGCTCGTGATCCTGGCGATCAGTCCCATACTGGCGCTGGTGAAACTGGCAATGGTGCCTGTGATCATCGGAGTTGGCCTGCTCGCCAATCCCGCCATCAAGGGCCAGCTCAGACGCACAAAAGGTGAAGCAATCCGCACCTACAGCTTTCTCACTGAAGCCATCACAGGTGTACAGACCATCAAAGCCCAGAACGCTGAACTGAAGACCCGCTGGGAGTTCGAAGAGCGTTACAGCCGCTTTCTGGGCGAGGACTTCAAGCTGCGTGTTCTCTCTGATTCCAGTAGCAATCTACTGGAATTTCTCAACAACTTCAGCCAGTTGATCTTCATTGTGGTTGCGGTTGCCCTGATCATTCAGAACAAGATCGGAATCGCCGAACTTTTCGGGGCCCGCATCCTCGCCGGTTACATCGTGGGCCCCCTCACCCAGCTCCCGCGCCAGTGGCAACAGATCCAACTCGGCACCCAGGCCTTGGGAATCGTGGCCGACGTGGTTGACCGCCCCACGGAGCAGACCCTCGCCGAAAGCCAGAACATCCCCATGCCCCCACTCCAGGGCAGTGTGGAGTTCCGGGGCGTGAACTTCCGCTACCGCGATCAGGGCCCCCTCAACCTGGAGGGGGTGAATCTCTCGATTCCGACGGGCGCTTTCGTGGGGCTGGTTGGGGGTTCGGGCAGTGGCAAATCCACCCTGCTCAAACTCCTGCCCCGCTCTTACAGCCCGCTGGAAGGTTCCGTATTGGTGGATGGGCTGGACATCAGCAAGATCGAGCTCTACTCCCTGCGCCGACAGATCGGTGTGGTACCCCAGGAATCGATGCTGTTCGACGGCACGATCCGAGAGAATCTGCTGCTGGTGAAACCCGATGCCAGTGCCGCCGACATGATCCGCGCGGCACGCATCGCCTGCGCCCATGACTTCATCATGGAACTCCCTCGCGGCTACAACACCGATGTGGGGGAGCGGGGCGCAGGTCTCTCCGGTGGTCAGCGCCAGCGACTGGCCCTGGCCCGGGCGGTGCTGCAAAACCCGCGTATGCTGATTCTTGATGAGGCCACCAGTGCTCTGGATGCCAGCACCGAACGCCAGGTGTGCATCAACTTGCTCGAGGCATTCAGGGGCCGCACCGTGTTCTTCATCACCCACCGTCTCACCACCGTCAGACCGGCTGATGTGATTGTGCTCATGGAAAGGGGAGCCATCATGGAAATGGGCAGCCACCAGCAACTGATGGAGCAGCAGGGCTGGTACTACGCCCTCTATCGCAGCCAGACCCAGGAGGGTCTCTCCTGATGCTGCCTCCATCAGGCGGACTCGTGGGGCTCTATGAGCGCTGGATCGACTGGATCCGTACCCCCCGCAGACCCGCAAACACACAATCCCTTCGTAGGCCCATCGATCTGGTGGGACTACCCCCGTCCACCCCCGACGCCGAAAACTCTCCCACCACCTTCGGCAGGGCTCCCTCCAGGCAAGCCGCCGACAAGCCGGAGGCAAAGCCTGCCAGGGAGACTGCTCTCACCAGAACTGGTTTCGGCTCCAGCAGCCTCTCCAGCAACCCTGGCACTGCCGGCACGCCCTGGAGCTTCAACCAGACCGTACTGCTCCGCAAGCAGAACCGAGGTTCCAGTGTGATGGTGTGGGCCGGGGTCGGAACCGTGGCCTTTCTGGGACTATGGGCCATCACCGCCCCCCTGGCTGAGACCATCGCCGTGCAGGGCAAGCTGGAGCCAGGCAATCCCACCCGGCGAATCGATGCTCCGGTTCCGGGCGTGGTGGAAGACGTGCTGGTCAAGGAAGGACAGCGCGTGCGCAAGGGAGACCCCCTTGTGCGCTTTGATCTGCGCGAGCCCCGCAGCCGGCTGGAGGCCGCCGAGAGCATCCGCCAGCGCCTGCTCAACGAAAACCAGATCGCGGCCGCGACCCTTGGTGACGGCGCCGCCACCGCCGCCCTCAGCGCCAACCAACGCCTGCAACTGGCCAGCCAGGCCGAGGAGTTCGCCAGCCGCCGGGAAGCGGCCCGGCAGGAACTGCGCAAGGCCCAGGAACGCCTCGCCGGCGAGCGCTCCAGCCTGGCCACCTACCAGAATATCGCCACCCGGATCGCCGGATTGGTGGCCCAGGGTGCGGCCAGCGAGGTGCAGTTGCTGGAAGCCCGACAAAATGTTCAGAAGAGTCAGAGCACCATCGCCCAGGAGCAGCGGGAGATCGCCAGGCTTGAGTCGTCATTGGTGAACACCAGTGCCACCACCAACGTGGAGCTGCGACGCAAGGTGGAAGAGAACCTGCGCCAGATCTCCCAACTGGACAGCGACATCCGCCAGGCCCGCCAGCAGATCCAGTTCGGCCTGCTCACGGCGCCGGCCAATGGCACTGTCTTCGACATCGAGGTGAGTCCCGGCAGTGTGGTGGCCCAGGGCACTGGCACCAGCGCCAATGCCTCCGGCAAGTCGCTGATGAAAGTGGTTCCCAACGACGCCCTGCGCGCTCGGGTGTACCTCCCCAACGAGGCCATCGGCTTCGTGCGGCCGGGACTGCGGGCCAATCTCCAGATCCAGGCCTTTGACGCCAGCGATTTCGGCACCGTGCCAGCCGTGGTGGAGCGCATCGGCTCCGATGCGCTGCCGGCGGATGAGCAGAAACAGGTGCTGGGAACCGATTCCAGCGGTCTCTTCTATCCGGCTGTGATGCGCCTGGAACGGCAGACCATCCCCCTTGGCAAGTCGGAAGCGCCGCTGCAGGCGGGCATGAAGCTCACTGCAGACATCACCCTGAGAGAACGGCGTTTCATCAACATCTTCACTGGTTTCTTTGAAGACCAGCGCCGCAACCTTGAGCGCATCCGCTGATGGGAGAGCAGACGGACGACCCGAGGGAACACCCATGGTGGCAACACGTGCCCAAGCAACAAAAGCCCCAGGCCCTCTGGCGACGACAGCGAAACCGGGTTCTCCTGCTGGTCAGCAGCAGACCATCCCGGTTGATTTTCATCCTGGGGGTCTACCTGGGAATCATCGTTGTGATTGCGCTCTCTGGAGCCGGAGCGGTGAGCCTGCTAGTCCTGCTACCGCTGCTGTTGTTGCCTGCCCTGGCTGGAGTGGCCTGGTGGCTCACCTGGACTGAATACCACCAGTGATACCACCCACCTCAGGAGGCACCGGGATTCGGGCTGGGATTGGAACCGTAGATCGAATTGATCTCGCGCACGAGCCACACGGGCATGTGCTGTTCACCACCGCCGAAAGCAATCTTGCCAGGGGCATAAAAAGGTAGAACAGCCATCAGGGCATTGATTGCGCCAGATTTGCTCATGTCAGCCACGAAACTGGCCAGCTGCTGACGCACCAGGCGGTCTTGTTCCGACATCTCCCGACGGCTGAATCCTGATGCCAGCAGGTTGCGGTAGAGCTCACCGAAGCTGCTGCGGTACAGATCCTCGAGTTGCTCGGCGGGGGCGTCAAGCCAGATCTGGGCGAGCAGCCGCCGCAGCGTCACCAACTGACCGGCCACCTCAGCATCGGCGGGGTCGATCACGTGCAGATTGATCAGGCCGTTCATCCGGCTCTTGAACTCCTCAGCCTGCACCATGGCAAGGGCCTGGTTGCCGCGCTCATTGGCGAGCTGGGGAAAGACAGGACGGGAAGGACCGCGCCCCACAGCCGCAGGCTGAGGTGAAGGGGAACCGGCCCGCAGCGGGGAACCGACCAGGTCCTGCATGCCAAGGCTGGGGGCCTGGCCATAGCTGCGTCCACTGGCCTGACCTGCCGGGCCGAGCAGCCCTGCGGGCCGCCAGACCTGCTGAAGCAACTGGGGGTCAAACAACCGGGCGTAGTCCTCAATCAGCCAGGAAGGCACCTGGGCGAGCGGATCAGCCACCCGCATTTTGCCGGGTGCGAAGTAGGGCATGGCCGCCAACAGCACGTTGGTGGTTTCCGGCCGATCAAACGAGGTCATCAGGCGTTGGGACAGAGCATGCTTCCAGCTCTGCTCCTCCGGCAGGAGGGGTTCCCGGGCCAGGCGGCCCGACAGCAGCACCCGGTAACAGTCACCAATGGGTGAGCTGTAGAGAACATGCAGCTGATCAACGGGAGCCAGCAGCCAGAACTGCGACAGACACTGACGGGCCAGTCGGGCTTCCGTCAGGCCTTGCTGGCTTGGGATGCTGTCCAGAGCCTGGAAGATCCCGATCAGACGGGTCGCTGACCAGGGGGTGACGTTGGGTGAAGCTCCCAGACGCGTGGCAGACAAGCGGGGATCCTGCACCAGGGTGTCGACCGGAGGCGGCAGATCGTCGGCTGAGAAGCCGGAACGTCTGCGACCGAGCAGGCGGCTCCAGATCGACATGTATCAATCAACTTCGGTTTGGTCCCGGCCATCGTAAAAGACAATCCTTTGCATCTCCCCCTGGCGGATGGAGCCCCATGTGACGTGCAGCTTCACAGAGCACCGCATCCACCACAGCCCGCCAATCCCCTGAGCGGGGCTGCCGGAACAGACGCAGACTCGGATACCAGGGAGAGTCTGAGCGATGGCGGAGCCAGCGAGGGGCTGCGCTGAAGGGCAACAAGACCCAGGCTGGCCGTCGCATGGCCCCCACCAGATGGGCCATCGCCGTGTCCACTGTGATCACCAGATCGAGATCCGCCACCCGATCGGCGGTGCGGGCAAAGTCCGCGTCGGCAGGCAGGGCCTCCATTCCCTCGCGCCGCCAGGGTTCAGCCTGGTCCCGGTCCCTGCCGAACTGCAGCAACGCCACGTCCCAGCCGAGGCCCCGTAAACCATTGAGCAGCAGGGCCAGGGCCTCGGGATCGAGGCTGCGGCGCCGGTACTCGCGCACCGTGACGCGATTGGTGAGCTTGTATCCGGCTGCCCACACCACACCCACCCGGGGCGCAGTCCCTGCGCCTGCCGCCGCTGGCTCGGGCCAGTGGGGACGCTGAAGCCACGCTGCCGCATCCGGCACGGGGGCACCACCAAGCAGAAAGGGCAGGCTGAGCAGGGAAACATGGAAGCCATCCCATGGAGCCGGGTCACCAGATGAGGGCTTGGCCCGCACCTGCAGGGGTGAGGGCAGATGGCCCAGACAACGGCGCAACAACGCCACCAGGCAGGGCTCCACCTCCACGTGCAACGGCGGCGCTTCGGCACCGCGGCGCAGCTGCAGCGGACCCAGCCAGCGCAGGTGCTGGAGGGTATCGCCCAGCCCCTGCTCACTCCACACCAGCAAGGGGACCCGCCAGCCTTCGCCCTCTCCACGCCAGGCCCTGCGCTGATCGCGCCAGACCTCTGCCTCGGCCATGTCCCAGCGGCGCTCGGCCAGGGCATAGGCCTCCTCGTATTGCTCCAGACCAACCAGCAACTGGCTGTGGTTCCAGGCCGTGATCGGACTGTCCTCCAGGCGGCGACTCAGCAGATAGGCCCGGTCTGCCGCCTCAAAATCCCCCAGGTCGGTGAGCACGTTGCCCAGACCCCGGTAGAGCACAGGCTCCCTCGGCTCCAGCTGAACAGCCTGGCGATAGGGGAGCAGGGCCTCATGGGGCCGGTCGGCCAACCAGAGCTCATTTCCCTGATTGCCAAGCAGGCGGTGGTCAAGGAGCTGCACAGACTCCCCGTCCCTCATGGTTGCCGACTCACCGAATTGGCCAGGCGGATAGCCACGTGAAGATGACAATTTGAGCAGGCCGCGAAAACAGACAGGACACTTGGCAAAGTGGTTGTCAGAAAAAGCGCACAGGGGCGGCTTTTGCCGTCATCCACGCCGCCCATTCTGAGGTGGATGTGCCACAATGGCACCACATGACTGCAGACCAGTGGCACAAACCCTCACTTTTGGTGAAGGTGGATTCACCATCACCAACGCTCCAGGACCTGGAACGAAAAAGCTTGAGATTGTCCAATCGGGCAGCACACTCCAAGGCGAAAATTCAGATAAAACCACCATTGTTGGTCTACAAGTTGTAGGAACCGATACCTCCAATCGCCTGCAGTTGACCAGCGCAGACGAATTCGTTACCGCTAATCGCCTCGAAGCAGTATTTTTTGCAGGAGATGATGCACTTACAATTATTGGCAATACTCGCCAGTCTTCCATTAATATGGGGGCTGGCAACGACAACTTCACTACCGACGATCAATTCAGAGAAGGAAGTTCAATTAATACTGGCACTGGTGATGACGTAGTTCGCTTCAATGCGTCTGCATCCAGGTTTGCTGAGGGTGGCGGCAATGTGTTGCTTGAGTCCACAGTGCAGATGGGCGACGGAAACGATCTCCTTGTTTTTGGAGGTAGTACGCGCGGTTCTACTGTCAATCTTGGTGCTGGCGCTGATACCGTTCGTTTCCGTGCGAACGCCGTTGGTACGGTACTAAACCTCGGTGGTGATACCGATCGGGACGAAGTTAATCTCACAGCGAGCGGAAATTACGACACCCTGCGAATCACTGGTGCCGACAGTAGCGATGTCTTGTTTATCGGCAGCTCGGAATACAGATATCGGACTGCACGCAACGACTGGCAGAACATTGACGACAGCACTGACGTCAGAACCTTCAATGGCTAATGGAGTCCAATCGCTATAAGAACTCCTTGCCAACGGATTCGGAAAATGAGTTCACCAAGGTCGGCATTGCCGACCTTTTTTGTTGCGGTCAACCGGCTGAACAGCGCGCTGCCCGCGTCCATGTCGCCCTGGCTAACGCAGACCACACCCTGGCCAGACAGGAACTGCAGGCCTGGCTGAGCGCCTGGGTGCGCAACCTGCCGGCCTGCCCCGAACGCACCCAGCTGCGCCAGCCGCTGCTCTGGAGCAGCCTGGCCCTCTATGGCTCGCAAACTGGCGATCTGGAGCTGATCGAGAGGCTCTGGCAGGTGTTTGACCGCCTGCCCGCCCCGGAATCGCTCGCCGATCCCCACGGCGCCCTGCCCCTGCTGGGGGTTCCGATTCTGAATCGGGTGGATCTGCTGGCACGGTTTCTGGCCACCCTTGACCACCCCGTGCACACCCTGGCCATCGTGAACAACAGCGTTGGCACTCCTGGACACCAGGAGATTGCCGCGGAGCTTGCCGAGCTCCAGCAACGGGGCCATCCGTTGATTCAGACGATCCGTATCGCCAGCCCATTCAGCAACATGGGCGTTGCCGCCAGCTGGAACCTGATTCTCAGCAGCTTCCCGCAGCTGCCTTGCGCCATGCTGGCCAACAATGATCTCTGCCTGGCGCCAGGGGTACTGGCCAGGGCCATGGCCAGCCTCGATGTGAGCCGGGCGCAGTTTCTGGCTCTGCTGCCCGCACCCCATGCCTTTGCTGGCTTCCTGATCACCAGCCGCTGCTGGGACCAGCTCGGGCTGTTTGATCCAGGCTTTCACCCGGCCTACTGCGAGGATCTCGACTACCGGGACCGCCTCGCCAACGCCCCCCATGTGGAACAGCTGGACGGCAGCTTCGCCCACGCCGCCATGGTGGCCTGCAACCCGGACCACAGTGCCACCATCAACAGCCAACCCGATTATCAGAAGCACAACAGCGTGAGCTACCCGCTCAATCAGCTCTGGTACCTCAGCGAGCGCAGGCGTCGCCGTGATCCAAGGGGCTGCTGGCGGCGGCTCTGGCTGGCCCAGTGGAGTGACACCCCATGAATGATCCGATTCCCGTCGGTCAGTCCGGCGGCTCTCCCCGGCGCAGCCCTTCGGGTGGTCTCAGCTCAGGCCTGGGAGTTGGGGCCCTGGTGATCGCCGTTGTGGTGGGCATCCAGCTGGGCAGCATCCCCTGGCGCTATCGACGCCAGATCTGGCAACTGCAGGGCTTTCTGCTGGGAAGCCTGGTGGGCTATGTGGTGGGGCGGCTGCGCGCGGCCGACCCGGGCGAGCGGAATCAGCGGGGCGGGGGACAGCCACGCTTACCTGGCCGCTGACCACACACTCAACCACCCCCCAACCCGGACAAGGGTGGCGAGATCGGGCAGGATGAGCCCTGTGGCCGCACCCGCGATGGATCCTCTTGCCATGGCTCCGAAATCCTCCGGGTCGGGAGCCGGCTCCGGTTCCCTGCCCCAGCTGCCTGATTGGGTGGCCTGGCTGCAGGTTGGCCTGAGTGCCCTGCTTGCCGTGCTGTTCCTGGTGATGCTCAGCAAGGCCCGCCATCAGGGGGCCCGCATTCAGGAACTGCAGGACCGGATCCAGGGGCTGGAGAACACCCGGGCACTGGAGCGCACCACCGGTCTGGAGGAGCAGCTGCGCACCACCGTGGAGCGGCTGCAGGCGGTGGAGCGGGCCTCCGCCCGGATTGATGTGCTCAGCGCTGACAACCAGGCGCTACGGGCTGAACTCTCCCAGCTGCGGCGGAGCGCGCCCGCCAGCCCCGATCCTGCCGCCCCCCGGGAGCGCTCCAGCCCCACGCCTGCTCAGCCGGAGGCCCTGGTTCCCGTGCCTGCCCCTCCTGCCCCGCTCCAGCCTCCCGCTCCCTGAACAGGGCGCAGTCGAGGGACCAGCTCAGCCCTTCACCGCGTCGCCAGCGGCACTGGGCAGGATGTAGCGCTGCAGGCCGATGAACAGGGCCAGAACCGGCAGGATCGAGATCACCGAGCCGGCCGCCACCAGGCGCCAGTCGAGCGAGAAGCTGCTGGCCAGCTGCTGCAGCCCCAACGGCAGGGTGTAGAGCTGCGGTTCATCGAGGATCACCAGCGGCCAGAGGAAGTCGCTCCAGGTACCGATGAACACGAACATCGCCAGGGTGATCAGGTCGGCCCGAGCCGCCGGGATCATCACGTTCCACCACTCCCCCAGGGGACTGCAGCCGTCGCTGCGGGCCGCCTCCTCCAGCTCCACCGGCACCCCCAGGAAGCTCTGGCGCAGCAGGAAGATGCCGAAGGCGGTGGCGGCCTGGGGAATGATCAGGGCCCAGAGGGTGTTGCGCAGGCCGATCTGCACCATCAGCAGGTAGAGCGGGATCATCACCACCTGAAAGGGGATCAGGATCGTGGCCACCACCAGGGCCAGCACCAGCCCCCGGCCGGCAAAGCGCATCCGCGCCAGCGGGTAGGCCGCCAGCGAGCAGAACAGCAGGTTGGCCAGCACCGCCAGGCCGCTCACGATGGCGCTGTTGCGCAGGTAGAGCCCCATCGGCTGGTCGGCAAACAGCCGGCCGTAGGCCTCCAGGCTGGGCTGGGCCGGCAGCAGCGCCGGCGGACTGGTGAAGATGTCCTCCGCCGGGCCCTTGAGCGAAGTGCTCACCAGCCACAGCAGGGGCAACAGCATCGCAAGGGCCGCCAGCAGCAGCAGCCCCAGCTGCAGGGCCGCCGCCAGGGGTGAGCGCCGTTGACCGGAGGTGGGCTGGGCCATCACACGCGCGGCCGCTCGGCCAGGGGCAGGTCGCCCACCACCGGCAGCGGCGCCTTCTGGGGGTGCAGGGGCACGCTGCGCTGGCCGGCGATCAGCCGGTTGAGGGCATTCACGAAGGCCTGGGCAGCGGCCACCACGATGTCGGTGTCGGCGGCGTGGCCGGAATAGAGCACGCCGTTCTGGCGCAGGCGGATCGTCACCTCGCCCATGGCGTCGATGCCCTCGGTCACGGACTTCACCGAGAACTCCACCAGCTCGTTGGGCACCTGGGCCAGGCGGTTGAGCGCCTGACACACCGCATCCACCGGCCCGGTGCCGATCGCCGCCTCGGTGAGCTCGGCGCCATCGGCATCGGTGAGGGTCACGGTGGCGGTGGGCTGCAGACCGGTGCCGCAACTCACCTGCACGCTCTTGAGCGCAAAGCTGCCATCGCCCTGCTGCTGCACCTGCTCGCTCACGATCGCCTCCAGGTCGCGGTCGGTGATCTCGCGCTTGCGGTCGGCCAGCTCCTTGAAGCGGGCGAAGGCGTCGTCGAGGTCGTCGCGGCTGAGCTCGTAGCCCAGCTCCTCCAGGCGGGCGCGGAAGGCGCTGCGGCCGCTCAGCTTGCCCAGGGAGATGCGGTTGTCGGCCAGACCCACGGTGCGGGCGTCGATGATCTCGTAGGTGAGGCGGTGCTTAAGCACGCCGTCCTGGTGGATGCCCGATTCATGGGCGAAGGCGTTGGCACCCACGATCGCCTTGTTGGGCTGCACCGCCATGCCGGTGAGGTTGCTCACCAAGCGCGACGTCTTGGTGATCTCCTCGGTGCGCACAGCGGTGAGCGGCTCGGCGCTCTCAGCCGGCCGGCCCAGGAAGGGGTTGAAGTAGCTGCGGCGCACGTGCAGCGCCATCACCAGCTCCTCCAGCGAGGCGTTGCCGGCTCGCTCACCGATGCCGTTGATCGTGCACTCCAGCTGGCGAGCGCCGTTCTTCACCGCCTCCAGGAAGTTGGCCACCGCCAGGCCCAGGTCGTTGTGGCCGTGCACCGAGATCACGGCCTGATCGATGTTGGGCACGTGGGCATTGATGCCGGCGATCAGCTCACCGAACTCCGCCGGCGTGGCGTAGCCCACCGTGTCGGGGATGTTGATCGTGGTGGCACCGGCCCTGATCGCCGCCTCGATCACCTCGTACATGAACTCCGGATCGCTGCGGCCGGCGTCCTCACAGGAGAACTCCACATCGTCCACCAGGGATCGGGCGTAATCCACCATCTCGGCGGTGATCGCCAGCACCTCGGCGCGGGTCTTGCGCAGCTTGTGCTCCAGGTGGATGTCGCTGGTGGCGATGAAGGTGTGGATGCGCCTGTGGGCCGCGGGCGCCACCGCATCGGCACAGGCCTTGATGTCACCGGCCGCCGCCCGGGCCAGGCCGCAGATGGTGGGGCCCTCCGGCGTGCCCACGCTCTCGGCGATGCGCTGCACGGCAGCGAAGTCGCCCGGGCTGGCAAAGGGGAAGCCGGCCTCGATGATGTCCACCCCCAGGCGGGCCAGCTGCTGGGCGATCGCCTGCTTCTCCTCCAGGTTGAGGCTGGCACCGGGCGACTGCTCGCCGTCGCGCAAGGTGGTGTCGAAGATCAACACCCGGCCGGGGTCGCGGGCCATCGAAGGGCTCCTTATGCGGAATAGCTATGAGTTAGCCCCATTGTAAGCGTCGGGGTGGGCCGGCGGCCCGTGCTGGGCCAATGAAGCAGTGGCCAACTAGCAGTGGCCATACAATGGACTCCAGTGGATCCGGCCGATTGCTCAACCTGCCGCGCCACAGTCCCAGCCCCGGGGGCCGCTGATGGTCCGCCCCCAGGCCCCGCGCAGCAAGCCACCCCCAGCCGCCGCCCGGGAGCCCGGCCCCGAACCCCTCACCAGCGCCGGTGACCTGGCCCTGGTGCTGCACGCCCACCTGCCCTATGTGCGCTCCAGCGAGCCCGGCTCCCTGGAGGAAGACTGGTACTTCCAGGCCCTGCAGGAGTGCTACCTGCCCCTGCTGGCCGTGCTGGAGGCCGCCGCTGCCGCCGCCGACAGCGGCCAGCACGCCCGCCTCACCCTGGGGCTCTCGCCCACCCTGCTGAGCCTGCTGGCCGACCGCCGCCTCAACGCCCGCTTCCTGCCCTGGCTGGTGCAGCGCCAGCAGCTGCTGGAGCGAGCCCCCGCCGAGCACGCCGAGGCCGCCGCCCACCTCGGTCTGCAGCTGGAACAGGTGGAGCAGCAGTGGCTGGCCTGTGAGGGCCAGCTGGTGCCCCGCTTCCGCCAGCTGCAGCAGCAGGGCGTGGTGGACCTGATCACCTGCGGCGCAACCCACGGCTACCTGCCCCTGCTGCGCGAGGTCCCGGAGGCCGTGCGGGCCCAGCTGCTGAACGCCGTGCGCGAGCACGAGCGCCAGCTGGGCGAGCGGCCGCTGGGCATCTGGCTGCCGGAGTGCGCCTACTACGAGGGCCTCGACCAGCAGCTGGTGGAGGTGGGCCTGCGCTACTCGGTGCTCGACGGCCACGGCCTGCTCCACGCCCTGCCCCGTCCCCGCTACGGCGTGTTCGCGCCGATCTGCTCCCCGGCCGGCGTGGCCTTCTTCGGCCGCGACGGCAACGCCACCCTGCCGGTGTGGAGCGCCCGCGAGGGCTACCCCGGCGACGGCTTGTACCGGGAATTCCACCGCGACATGGGCTGGGATCTGCCGGAGGAGGAGCTGCAGCAACTGGGCATCCGCAGCCGGCGCCCCCTGGGCCTCAAGCTGCACCGGGTCACCGCCCAGGGCTGCCCCCTCGATCAGAAGCAGCCCTACCAGCCCGAGGCCGCCGCCGCCCGCACGGCCGAACACGGTGCCGCCTACCTGCAGGGGCGGGCCCGGGAGTTGCAGAAGCTGGCGACCAGCATGGAGCAGCGGCCCCTGCTGGTGGCCCCCTTCGACGCCGAGCTGTTCGGCCACTGGTGGTTTGAGGGCCCGCACTTTCTGGCAGCCCTGTTCCAGCAGGCCTCTGCCTCCGGCGTGCGCCTGGTCACCCTGCGTGAGGCACTCCAGCAGCGGCCCAACCTGCAGGTGTGCTGCCCCTCCCCCAGCAGCTGGGGCCAGGGCGGCTACCACGACTACTGGCTGAACGACAGCAACGCGTGGGTGATCCCCGAGTGGCAGCGGGCTGCCCGGGCGATGGTGCGGCGGGTGAACCGCGGCGTGGCCAACCCCGCCCAGCGCGATCTGCTCACCCAGGCCGGCCGCGAGCTGCTGCTGGCCCAGAGCTCCGACTGGAGCTTCATCCTGCGCGCCGGCACCACCACTGAGCTGGCCCGCGAGCGCATCCAGCGCCACCTCGACCGCTTCTGGCGCCTGATCGATGCCATCGAGTCCAACGCCACCCCTCCGGCGGAGTGGCTGCGGGCCCTGCAGCACGAGGACGGCCTCTTCCCCCGCCTCAACGCCGCCGACTGGGTGAGCCTGCCCAGCCCGGTCACCCCGCCCCCGGCCTGAGCAGCCGCAGCCCCAGCGCGAGTTCACGCCCCCGCATGCCCATCAGCCCGGCCTTCACGCTCCAGGGGGCCGTGGCGAACAGGCGCAGCATCGCCGCCAGCAGCTCCGGCACGCTGGCGGTGTTAGCCAGAAAGCCGTACCACTGCTCAGCGGGCATCGCAAAGAAGGTGGCGAAATGGCCCCGCAGCTGGGGCTCGGAAAAGCGCATCAGCTTCTCCAGACCGAACTGATACAGGGCGTGCTTGCGGCGCAGCTCCAGGGGCCAGAGGGCCTGCCAGCCGGCACGCGCCAGCTGGGCCGAACCCACCTGGGGATCGCTGCGCAGCAGCGACGCCACCGCCGCGCCCACCGCCGGCGCCCGGCGCAGCAGCGAACCCACCATGTAGCCCGAAGCGGGGTGCACCATCGAGGCCGCCCCGCCGAAGCCCAGCACCGGCTGCTGCAGGTGTGGCAGCGGCAGATTCATCGGAAACAGGCAGAACTCCTCGTGCTCCACCTGCTCCACCCGCACGCCCCGGTGGGCGAGGCGTCGCTGCAGGCGCTCCTGCAGGGTGGCATAGGGCACCGGCGGCGCCAGGGCCAGGGAGGTCTCCTCCACGAAAAAGCGGCCCTCGCCCAGATCCATCGCATAGAGGAAGGTGGGCGGCTCGCGCCGCTCCTGCGGGCTGAGGTGGTCGCTGCGGTAGTCCATCAGCACGAACTGGCCCGGCTCCACCGGCGGCGCCGAGAAGCGTCCCACGATCCCGTAGGCCGCCTGGCCGGCCACCGGCCCCTCATCCGGCCGCTGCACGAACACCGGCTGGTGGCCGGTGGCATCCACCAGCAACCGGGTGCGCTGGCTGCTGCCATCGGCGCAGTGCAGCAGGGTGAGTGGGCGGCCGGCCGCCGGCTCCAGCGCGAAGCCGCTGGCCTGGCCCTGCAGGATCACCACGCCGCCGCGCTCACACGCCGCGAGCCAGTGGCCCTGCAGCGCCTCACGGTTGAACAGGCCGTAGTCGCGGCCGTGGACCGTGGGCGCATTGGCCGGATCGGCCGGATCGGCGGAGCCGGCGCCGAAGTAGCTCACCGTGTGGCTCCAGCGGTGCTCCAGCAGGTGCCCCAGGCCGAGGGCATCCACCTCCTCCCCCCAGATGCCGTAGGTGTTCGGCCAGGGGGCACGGGGATCGTGGGGAGCCAGCAGGGCCACCCCCACACCTTCACCCGCGCAGGCGGCGGCGAGGCACAGGGCCGCGGGGCCGCCACCCAGCACCAGCACATCGTGGCAAGCGGCAGGGGAGCTCACACCTCCACCTCCAGGGCCAGGCGGTTGTTGGCCTGCAGCTCCGGCCGCTCCAGAATCTCAAGATGGGGATCGGCGATCACCTCCAGCCGGTGGCGGCCAGGCACCAGCTCCAGCGGCACCGTGAAGGTCTCCGCGTCCCCCGCCGCCAGCCAGGGCAAGCGCAGGTAGCGGTGGCTGCTGTAGCGGTCGTCCACCACCACCGCCACGCCCACATCGCTCACGTCGAGGGCACCGCGGTTCACCACCCGGAACTGGGCCGCCCCCGCCTCGAAGCGCAGCTCCTCCACCCCCAGATCGCTGGCCAGGCTGTGGATGCGCTGCAGCGGATAGAGCACCAGCCGCTCCAGCTCCGCCAGCTGCGAGCCGGGGTGTTCGTGGTGCAGGTGGCCGCCATGGCGCAGATCGGTGCTGCAGCCATGCAGATGCAGGTGGGCGCCGCGCTGGGGCACCGTCACCCGCCCCTGCTCGGGGTCGGTGTCGTAAAAGCCGCAGCACTCCCACTGCAGCGAGGCGCCCAGATAGCGGATCGGATCGGCCGGATCGCCGGGATCGTGGGCCGCCAGCCGGTAGTGCTGCAACAACTGATAAATGCTCTGAGCCGCCGTGGCCTCACTGGAGGCGCTGCGGGCGATCGCCGTGTTGCGCCGCTGCTGGCCCATGCACAGCTTGGAGGCCACGGTGATCACCAGGCTCTGCCAGCGGGCCAGCAGCCGCAAGCCATAGATCGGCGCCTCGGCCAGCCGCCCCTCGCCGCGCAAGCGGGCGATCGCCTCCCCCACCAGCTCCTGCAGCGGCTGGCCAGCAGGAGTCATTAGGTGCGCCAGCTCGGCGGTGGAGAGGGGGGTGCGCAGGGCGGTGGCATCGCCGCTGAAGCACACGTAGGGAAAGTGGCCGCTGCCATCGCCCGGGCGCAGGGCCCGGATGCCGCCACTGCTGGCCTCGCACTTCCAGATGGTGGTGCTGGCGGCGCCCTCCTGCTGCAGAAACGTGAGCTCGCCGTTGTCGAGGCTGGTGGTGGTGCCCAGGCCCAGCACATCGCCGCTGAGGGGGATGCGCTCCAGGGGCAGGTGCTCACGCACGTCCCCCTGGATCAGGTCGCTCACCGTGTTGGCGATCCAGAGATCAGCCGGCATCCGGATCGACTGGCGCCTCGGCGGGGGTCGCGGCAGTGGTCTCGGCGCCCTCCTCCTCCTCGGGGGCTGGCGGCACCAGCACCACCTCGGCCAGGCGGTCGCGGGCATCGAGCTTCTGCAGGCGCACGCCGGTGGCCGCCCGCGACTGCTGGGGCACGGCGTCGGCCTGGGTGCGCACGATCACGCCCTTCTCGCTCACCAGCAGCAGCTCTTCGCCGGCGCCGAGCACCTTCAGCCCCACCAGCACGTCGTCGGGCTGGCGGAACTTGATCGCCCGCAGGCCCATGCCGGCCCGCTTCTGCAGCCGGAACTGATCCACCGGCACCCGCTTGCCAAGGCCAGCGGCGGTGGCCACCAGCACCCAGGGCCCCTCGCTGGCGGCAGCGTCCTCACCGTCCAGCTCCTCGCCCTCGTCATCGCCTGCTGCGGCACCGCTGGAGGCCACCCGGTCGGCCAGCTCGGCCGGCAGCACGTCCATGCTCACCAGCCGGTCGCCTGGGCGCAGGTTCATCGCCCGCACCCCGCGGGCCGTGCGGCCCAGGGGCCGCAGCTCCTCATCGCTGAGGCGGAAGTGGATGGTCATGCCCTGGCGCGAGCCGATCAGCACGCTGTCGCCCGGCAGGGCCAGACGCACCCAGGTGAGGGCGTCGCCCTCCACCAGGTCGATGGCGATCAGGCCGTTGGAGCGGATGTTGGCAAAGGCCGAGAGCCGGGTGCGCTTGATGAAGCCGCCGCTGGTGAGCATCACCAGCACGCCGTCGTCGGTGAATTCGCTCACCGCAAGCAGCGAGGTGATCTGCTCCTCGCGGGGGATCGGCAGCAGCTGCACGATCGGCGTGCCCTTGGCGGCCCGGCTGCCCACCGGCACCCGGTAGGCCGGCACCGTGTACACCACGCCGCGGTCGGAGAACAGCAGCAGGTTGTCGTGGTCGTTGCAGCTGATGAACAGCTTCACGGCCTCCTCGCCCTGGCTGCGGGTGCCGGCCTTGCCGCGGGTGCCGCGGCTGGTGGCCTCGAATTCGCTCACCGGCATGCGCTTGAGGTAACCGGTCTCGGTGAGCAGCACCACCGAGCGCTCGTTGGCAATCAGGTCGATGTCATCGAGGCCGCCCTCCACATCGAGGATCTCGGTGCGGCGGGGGGAGTGGTAGCGGCTGCGGATCGTGGCCAGCTCATCGCTGATGATCTCCAGCACCCGCTCCCTGCGGGCGAGGATGTCCTGGTAGTCGGTGATCTTGGCGAGCAGGTCCTCATGCTCCAGCCGGATCTTGTCGGCCTCCAGGGCCGTGAGCCGGCGCAGCTGCATCTGCAGGATGGCGTCCGCCTGAAGCTCGCTCAGGCCGAACTGCTCCATCAGTCCGGTGCGGGCCGTGGCCGTGTCGGCGGCCGAGCGGATCAGGGCAATGATCGCGTCGAGGTTGTCGAGGGCGATCAGCAGGCCCAGCAGGATGTGGTCGCGCTCCTCGGCCTTGCGCAGCAGGTAGCGGGTGCGCCGCTCGATCGTGTCGATGCGGAAGTCGAGGAACACCTCCAGCATCCGCCGCAGGTTGAGCAGCACCGGCTCACTGCCCACCAGCGCCAGCATGTAGGCGTTGAAGTTGCTCTGCAGCGGCGTGAGCTTGAACAGGTTGTTCAGCACCACCTGGGGATAGGCGTCGCGGCGCAGCTCGATCACGATCCGCATGCCGTCGCGGTCGGATTCGTCGCGGATGTCGGAGATGCCGTCGAGCTTCTTGTCGTTCACCAACTCGGCGATGCGCTCGATCAGCGCCGCCTTGTTGGTCTGATACGGCAACTCGGTGATGATCACCGCATCGCGGTCGGGACGGCCTGGCACCTCCAGGGTTTCGATCGCCGCCACGCCGCGCATCGTCACCGAGCCGCGACCGGTGCTGTAAATCTCGCGGATGCCGCTGCGGCCGAGGATCTGGCCGCCGGTGGGAAAGTCGGGCCCGGTGATCAGGGCCTGCAACTCCCGGTCGCTGATCTCGGGATTGGCGATCAGGGCCTGCATGCCATCCAACAGCTCACCCAGGTTGTGGGGCGGGATGTTGGTGGCCATCCCCACGGCGATGCCGGAGGAGCCATTCAGCAGCAGCTGGGGAATCCGCGCCGGCAGCACCGTGGGTTCCTGCTGGCTGCCGTCGAAGTTGTCGGCGAAATCAACGGTTTCGTTCTCAATATCCTCCAGCAGGGCATCGGTGGTGAGCGCCTGCAGCCGCGACTCGGTGTACCGCATGGCGGCCGGTGGGTCGTTGTCCACCGAGCCGAAGTTGCCGTGCCCATCGATCAAGGGCATGCGCAGGGAGAAGTCCTGGGCCATGCGCACCAGGGCGTCGTACACCGCCGTGTCGCCGTGGGGGTGGAACTTACCGAGCACCTCGCCCACCACACGGGCGCACTTTCTGTAGGGCCGGTCGCTGGTGAGCCCCAGCTCATACATCGCATAGAGGATGCGGCGATGCACCGGCTTGAGGCCATCGCGGGCATCGGGCAAAGCCCTCCCCACGATCACACTCATCGCATACTCCAAATAGGAGCGCGACATCTCGTTGCGGAGGTCGGTCTGGATGATCCGCAAATCGCCGTCAGAGCCGGAATCGCCGGGATTGACCGGTCCCGTGGGATCCGCCATGCATGACCGCCTTCAACCTGACCATTGTATCGACCGTGGCTCGGGAAGACAGATCCGCTGCCGGCCCGGGCGATGAGCGGCCAGCGGCGCGAGGCCCTGCCCCCCCGCAGCAGCCTGGAGCTGTGCCAGCGCCAGGAGCGCGGCGCCTTGCGGGTGCGCACCGCCGCCGCCTACCGAACCCTGGTGCAGGAGCTCGGGCTGGCCGAGGCCTATGCCGTCACCGACGTGGTGGTGGCGGCCGATGCCTGCTTCAGCGACCAGGGCAGCCTGCACCTCAGCCTCGGTCCCACGGACCCGCCGATCCGCCTGCGCGAGCTGCAACTCGGCGGAGTGTCGGCCCTGGCCAGCGGCGGCCCCGGTGAACTGGTGCTGCCGATCGGCAGCGGCGGTGCCCAGGTGCTGGAGGCCCTGCTGGGCAGGGAAGCCCTGCCCCTGGCCGCCAGCGGCGAGGCCACCCCCCTGCACCCCCGCCGCGAGTTGCACACCAACCTGGACCTCGGCCGCATCGGCCTGGCCCGGCTGCTGCTGCAGCGGGGGATCGTGGAGAACGGCGTGGTGGCCTGCAGCAGCGCAGCCGGCCTCTGCGCCAGCCCCTGGGGCCCCCTGCTCGGCCCCCACCACACCGCGCTCTACAGCTGCGGCGGCGCTGGCAGCATCGGTCTCACCATGCCCGGCCTGGCCCAGCTCGGGGCGGGGTCGCCCGTGCTGGTGGCCGGTGCCACCGGCTGGGTGCTGGGGGCCGGCAGCGGCCACCAGCCCGGGGTGCGCCGCCAGCCCAGTGGCCACGCCACCAGTCCGGGCGCTGTGGCCGCGGTGGCCGTGGACCTCGGCGATCTGGAACGGCGCTGGCTGCGCGCCTGCGCCTTTGAGGGTCACGGCAGTGCCCTGCTGGTGGCCATCGCCGTGCCCGTGCAACTGCTCGATGCCAGCAGTGCCCGCCGGGCGGCCGCCACCCCCGAGCAGTTGCAGGCCCCCGTGCTCGATCTGGCGATCCCCCGCCGGGTGAAGCCCTCCCTGGGCACGGTGAGCTATGCCCAGCTGGCCAGTGGCCATCTCACGGTGGGCGGCCAGCAACTGCGCTGCGCGCCGGCCCACAGCCCGCGGCTGGCGGCCGAGATCGGCGAGGAACTGGTGCAGCGGCTGAAGCAGAACCGCTTCCCCCTGCAGTTGCCCTTGCAGCCCCTGCCTGAGCGCCCCAACCTGCTGCCCCTCGACCCCTGAACTCTCCCGGGGGCGGCCCCGTGCACGCCCCTTAAGCTCACTCCACACCGCTGCGCCCGAGCCCAGCCATGGCCGACGTCCAGTCCGACGCCTCCCAAACGCCCGCTCCTGAAGCTGCCCCTCAGCCAGCGCCGGCGCCCGTTGCGGAGACGCCGACCACCAGCCCTGAGCCAGTGCCGGCGGACAACCTGAAGGAGGTGGTCCAGGCGGCCGCCGACAGCACGGTTGAAGCGGTGGTCGACAGTGCCAAGAGCATGGCCAGCAAGGTGGCTGACGCCGTGGGTGACGTGGTTGAGGACGTGGTCGAGACCGTCACCAAGGCGGCCAGCAGCGGGCCGGAACTGGAGAGCACCACCCTCGTCCCCGCCACCGAGGCCACAGGCGGCAGCGAAGGCGGCGGCGAGTGGGAGCTGCTGCTCGGCAAGGTGCAGGCCTGGCTGGGCCAGGGGAAGTTGCAGTCGCTCTGGGCCCAGGCCCGCAACCCCATCAGCCTGATTCTGGCGGCCGCCGCCCTGCTGGTGGTGCTGCGCGTGTATTCCGCCCTGCTGGCAGCGATCGACAGCCTGCCCCTGATCCCAGGCCTGCTGGAACTCGTGGGGGTGATCTGGGCCGTGCGCTTCGGCGTGCCCAAGCTGGTGCAACGCAGCCAGCGCCAGGAGCTGATCAGCAACATCCAGCAGCGCTGGGAGAGCTTCCGAGGGCGCGGCTGAGGGCAGTCGGGAGCACCGCTGGGCCGGCGGCCCGGTTGATACGGTGCTCCGAATATCCGTCTGTTTCCGGTGGACATCCAGCTCGGCCGCTCCCGTACCGTCCGTCGCGCCTACGGCATCGACGAAATCGCCCTGGTACCTGGCGGCCGCACGGTGGATCCGGCCATCACCGACAGCAGCTGGACCCTCGGTGGGGTGACTCGCGAGATCCCGATCATCGCCAGCGCCATGGATGGCGTGGTGGATGTGGGGATGTGCGTGGAGCTCACCAAGCAGGGCGCCCTGGGCGTGCTGAATCTGGAGGGGGTGCAGTGCCGCTACGACGACCCCAACCCCGCCCTCGATCGCATCGCCGCGGTGGGCAAGGAGGAGTTTGTACCGCTGATGCAGGAGCTCTACAGCCAGCCGGTGCGCGAAGACCTGATCCGCAGGCGCATCGCCGAGATCAAGGAGAAGGGCGGCATCGCCGCGGTGAGCGCCACCCCCGTGGCGGCCCTCAAGTTCGGCAAGGCGATCGCCGAGGCCGGCGCCGACCTCTTCTTCGTGCAGGCCACGGTGGTCAGCACCGAGCACATCGGCCCTGAGGGCCAGGAGAGCCTGGATCTCGAAGCCCTCTGCCGCACCTTCGGCGTGCCGGTGATCATCGGCAACTGCGTGACCTACGACGTGGCCCTCAAGCTGATGCGCGCCGGTGCCGCCGGCGTGATGGTGGGCATCGGCCCCGGCGCCGCCTGCACCAGCCGCGGCGTGCTCGGCATCGGCATCCCCCAGGCCACCGCCGTGGCCGACTGCGCCGCCGCCCGCGACGACTACTTCAACGAGAGCGGCCGCACTGTGCCGATCGTGGCCGATGGCGGCATCGTCACCGGCGGCGACATCTGCAAGTGCCTGGCCTGCGGCGCCGACGCCGTGATGATCGGCTCGCCGATCGCCCGCGCCGCCGAGGCCCCCGGCCGCGGCTTCCACTGGGGCATGGCCACCCCCAGTCCGGTGCTGCCCCGCGGCACCCGCATCAAGGTGGGCACCACCGGCAGCCTGGAGAAGATCCTGCGCGGCCCCGCCTCCCTGGACGACGGCACCCAGAACCTGCTGGGCTGCATCCGCACCTCAATGGGCACCCTCGGCGCCCGCAACCTCAAGGAGATGCAGCAGGTGGAGGTGGTCGTGGCCCCCTCCCTCCTTACAGAGGGCAAGGTTTACCAGAAGGCGCAGCAACTGGGCATGGGCAAGTGAGCCGCAGGCGTGCTGCGTCTCTCGGACTATCTTGACAAGGTGGGGGCTTTACGGCTCACACACTCCTCACACCTACGGCCCGGCGCGCCCGGGCTTTCAGTCTTCCTGCCTGAGGGTTCCTGCAACGGTTCCCCCGCCCACGGGGCGAAACAGGCAACCGTTGCTAGATTCTGCGGACACTGACCACCCCAAGGATGTCCAGCGCAGCCGCTGTCACCGACGCCTCTTTCGAGCAGGACGTGCTCAAGAGTGATGTGCCCGTGCTGGTGGACTTCTGGGCCCCCTGGTGCGGTCCCTGCCGCATGGTGGCGCCGATCGTGGATGAGATCGCCAAGGAATTCGAAGGCCAGATCAAGGTGTTCAAACTGAACACCGACGAAAACCCCAACGTGGCCAGCCAGTACGGCATCCGCAGCATTCCCACCCTGATGGTGTTCAAGGGCGGCCAGAAGGTGGACACCGTGGTGGGCGCGGTGCCCAAGACCACCCTCTCCGGCACCATCAGCAAGTACCTCTGAGCCTCCCCTCCCAGCCAGTTCCGTCTGCTATTCCCCGCAGCGGCGTCGGGATCAGTCCCCTGCAGGCCCTGGCCCTGGCCATCGAGGGCCATCCCCAGCGGCGCAGCATCGAGCGTGCCGTGGTGTCGCTCCTTGAGATCTGCCGGCAGGAAACCGAGCCGGAGGCCTGGAGGATCATTCAGGGCACCTTGGCCGACATCCACGAGGCTCTCACGGTGTTCCGCCCCTCGCGCTCGGTGCGCAAGGTGGCTGTGTTCGGCTCGGCGCGCATCACCGCCGACCAGCCCACCTACGCCCTGGCCAGGGAGCTGGCCGCCACGGCCGTGGCTGCAGGCTTTGAGGTGGTCACCGGCGCCGGCGGCGGCATCATGGAGGCCGCCAACGTGGGTGCCGGCTGCGACGCCAGCTACGGCCTCAACGTGGATCTGCCCTTCGAGCAGCATCCCAACCCGGTGGTGAGCAGCTGCGAGGGGCGCCTGCTGCACTTCCGCTACTTCTTCACCCGCAAGCTGTTCTTCCTGCGCGAGAGCGACGCCGTGGTGGTGCTGCCCGGCGGCTTCGGCACCCTCGATGAGCTGTTCGAGTCGCTCACCCTGGTGCAGACCGGTCGCACCCCGCCGGTGCCCGTGGTGCTGCTGGCCCCAGAGGGCGATCGCTTCTGGGCAAGCTGGCAGGTGGAGGTGCAGCGCCAGATGACCTGCCGCGGCCTGATCTCAGCGGAGGACCGCTCCCTGGTGTTCCAGGCCGGCAGCGCCGAGGCCGCCATGGCCTATGTGAGCCGCTTCTACCGGGTGTTCCATGCGGCCGAACTGCACAGCGACCGGGTGGAACTGCAACTCAACGTGGCCGTGCCCGACGCCGAGCTGCGCCAGCTCAACCGCGACTTCGACGACCTGGTGGACCAGGGGGTGATCGTGGCCGGCGAGACCAGCGATGAGGAGGGGCTGCTGCGGCCCTGCCTGCGCTTCCACTTCAACAGGCGCCGCATGGGCCGGCTCTACCAGCTGATCGAGGCCCTCAACGGCCTGGAGCTGCCCGCCTGCAGCGCCCTGGAGCAACCTGGGCAGCGCCACTGCGTTCTGCCATGAGCCGGCTGGGCCTGATCGACTACGGCATGGGCAACCTGCACTCCGTGCAGCGGGCCTTCGAGCGGCTCGGCGCCAGTGTGGTGCCGGTGCGCGGCGAGCTGCCCGCCTGCGATGCCCTGATCCTGCCGGGTGTGGGGGCCTTCGACCCGGCGATGGAGCGGCTGCGCAGCAGTGGGCTCGACCGCCTGCTCGGCCAGTGGTGCGCGGCGGGCAAGCCGCTGCTGGGCATCTGCCTGGGCCTGCAGCTGCTGTTCGAGGCCAGCGACGAAGGCAGCAGTGCGGGCCTCGGCCTGCTGGCCGGGACGGTGAGGGCCCTGCCGCGGCGGCCGGGCCACCCGATCCCCCACATGGGCTGGGAGCCGCTGATCGCCGCCAACCCCAGTCCGCTGCTTCCCCTGGACGCTCCCCCCACCTGGGTGTATTTCGTGCACTCCTTCGCCGCCGAGCCCAGCGATCCCGCCGTCACCGCCGCCCGGGTGGATTTCGCCGGCACAGCGGTCACCGCCGCCGTGTGGCAGGGGGCGATCGGCGCCTGCCAGTTCCACCCCGAAAAATCCGGTCCCCACGGCGAGGCCATCCTGCGCCGCTGGCTGCAGTGGCTGCAGGCCGGCGCGGCCAGCCCCGCATGAGCCTGCGCCTGAGCGGCGGGCGGCGCCTGCAGAGCCCCAGCGGCGACACCGCCCGGCCCACCCCCTCCCGGGTGAGGCTGGCGCTGATGAACATCCTGGCGGCCGAACTGCCGGGCTGCCGCTGGCTCGATCTCTGCAGCGGCAGCGGCGTGATGGCCTGCGAGGCCCTCCAGCGGGGCGCCGCCGTGGTGGCGGCCGTGGAGCAGGACCGTCGCCATGCCGCCGTGGCCCGGGCCAACCTGGAAGCCGTACGGGCCGGGCTGGTCCGCGAAGCCAGCGTGAGCGTCCACTGCGCCGAGGTGGGCCGCTGGCTCCGCCAGCCACCGAGCGCAGACAGTGACTCCGGCCAGCCACCAGCAGCTCGGGACTTTCAGCTGATCTATGCCGATCCTCCCTATGCCGCCGGGCTCTACCCGACGCTCTGCGCCGGGGTGGCTGCCG
Organism: Prochlorococcaceae cyanobacterium; assembly: GCA_040399285.1. GTDB lineage: Bacteria > Cyanobacteriota > Cyanobacteriia > PCC-6307 > Cyanobiaceae > NIES-981. Next base: position 128,880 of record JBBASM010000009.1, on the reverse strand, counting down.
GCAACTGGCTCACTCCCGACGGCACCCTGTTGCTGGAGTGTTCCAGTTCAGCCATTCCCGTGCCGGCAGAGTTGCCGGGCCAGTGGACCCTGCGGGATCAGCGCCGCTACGGCAGCACCAGCGTGCTCCTGCTTCAACCGTCGAGCAGGGAGCCGCGGCGGTACTGATTCCAGGCAGCCACGAACAGGCCCATCAGGGTCACGGGAATCAGACCGAGCACGATGCCGCAGAGCAGGGGTTCGATCATGGGGAGGCCCGAAACGTCGGTCGAGGCACAATTGTTCCACGTCACAGCCCAGTCGGCACGCCTTCGTTTCCACCCGTGACCGTTCCCCCCAGCTCCAGCAGCGCCGCGATCGCCTCGCCTGCCCTCTCCCGTGGCCTGGCCGCCGCCCTGGTGCTGGCGGCGGCTGTGGCCTGCATCGTGGTGGTGCTGCTGGTGCTGCCCGGCTCCCGCACCGATCCCTACACCCGCCAGACCCTGGCCCTGCAGGGGTCGGTTGAGCACGGCGCCCTTCTGTTCCGGCTCAACTGCGCCGGCTGCCATGGCATTGCCGCCCAGGGGCTGGTGGGGCCCGACCTGCATGGGGTGGCGGAGCGCAAGAACCAGCGCCAGTTGATCCAGCAGGTGGTGAGCGGCCGCACGCCCCCCATGCCCCGCTTCCAGCCGGAACCCCAGGCGATGGCCGACCTGCTCGCCTACCTCAACGGGCTGGTGTGAGCGCCGTTCCCCCGGGTCCCGGCCCGGAGCCCGCACTGGTGGTGGTGCTGGTGGAGCCAGCCGGCCCCCGCAACGTGGGCAGCGTTGCCCGGCTCTGCGCCAACTTCCAGGTGCACGAACTGCGGCTGGTGGCCCCCCGCTGCGATCACCGCGGCGAGGACGCCCGCCAGATGGCCGTGCATGGCGCCGCCATGCTGGAGCGGGCCCGACTGTTCCCCACCCTGGCCGCCGCCCTGGCCGACTGCCGGCGGGTGGTGGCCAGCAGCGGCCGGCGCAGCGGCGAACCCCTGCCCCTGCAGCCCCCGGCCCAGGCCCTGGCCTGGCTGCTCGAGCCGTCCTCCGCCCCGGACCCCGCCCCCCTGGCCCTGGTGTTCGGGCGGGAGGACCGGGGCCTGAGCAACGCCGAGCTGCTGCAGGCCGGACGCCTGCTCTGCATCGACACCGGCGCCAGCTATGGCTCGCTCAACCTGGCCCAGGCCGCGGCCATCGTGCTGCACCAGTGGCAGCTGCTGCGCCAGAGCCCCTCGTTCCAGCCCCAACAGCCCCAGCCCCCCGGTGCCAGCGGCCCGCAAGAGCCCGCGGCCCCGGAGCCCGGCGCCCGCGGCCCCCTGGAAGCCATGCTCCGCGACGCCGAGAACCTGTTGCTGGAGGTGGGCTTCCTCTACCCCCACACCGCCGCCGCCCGCATGGCCAAGCTGCGCGCCCTGTTGCAGCGGGCCCAGCCCGGCAGTGAGGAGGTGGCCCTGCTGCGGGGCATGGTGCGCCAGCTGCGCTGGGCCAGCAGGCAGGGTGCCCCAGGGCCTGGCCCTGGCCGGACCCCTTAGCGTCGGTCCACCTCCACCCCTGGTGCCTTGACCACCGGCCGACCCGCCCGCCCGCCCCGCAACAGCTGGGGCCAGCCCGTGCGCCTGTTGCTGCGCCTGATCGTGATGGGGGTTGGCCTGGGGGTGATCACCGGCACGGGCCTGCGCCTGCTGGCCCCCCACCTGGCCGATGGGCCGATCAGGCTGCCCGGCAGCAAGGCCAGCGCCGGCCTGAGCACCGCCGCGGCCACCCCCCGCGGCCTCAGGGCCGGCAGCTTCGATGCGCGCAGCGAACTCACCGCCCTCAGCCAGCAGTGGCAGCAGCTGGCGGCGGCCCAGAAGGACCTGCAGGCCACCGGCTTCCTGCTGGTGCTCGACGACGGCCGCTTCGCCCAGCTCAATGCGGACCAGCCGATGCCGGCGGCCAGCTCGATCAAAACGCCGATCCTGCTGGTGGCCCTCGACGCGCTGGACAAGGGCAAGCTGCGCTGGAACCAGCCCCTGCAGCTCACCAAGGAGCTGGTGGGCGGCGGCGCCGGCTGGATGGGCAGCAAGCCGATCGGCACCCGCTTCCCGCTGTATGAGGCCGCCACCGAGATGATCCGGGTGAGCGACAACAGCGCCACCAACCTGGTGATTCAGCAACTCGGTGGCAAGGATTCGGTGAACGCCAGCTTCAAGGGCAAGGGCCTGCAGGCCACGGTGCTGAACAACTGGCTGCCCGACCTGGACGGCACCAACACGTCCAGCAGCCGCGATCTGGCCCGCACCATCGCCCTTGTGGACATCGGCGAAAGGCTTAGCCCCCACGCCCGCGATCTGTTTCGCGAAATCATGGCCACTTCCCAGACCAACACGCTGATCCCCGCCGGCCTGCTCAAGGGCCTGGGCAAGGACGGCAACGACCCCGATGCCGAACTGCGCAGCGAAGGCATCACCGTGTACAACAAAACCGGCGACATCGGTACGGCCTACGCCGATGCGGCCCTGATTCACCTGCCCACCGGCCAGCGGGCCGTGGCCGCCTTCATGGTGAAGGGCCCCTTCAACGACCCCCGCTCCAGCGAACTGATCCGGGCGATGGCCGGCGGAATCAGCAAAACCCTGGTGGGAACGAAATGATGCGCGTCGCCCCCATGTTCTCCCTGCTGCTGGCCGGCGCGGCCCTGCTGGCGGCTCATGGCCCAGGCCCAGCCCAGGCCCAGGTCAAGGGCCAGCCCCGCAACGCCGCCCCAGGCCCCGCAGCCCCACCCACCCCACCCGTGCTGCGCCGCCAGACCGTCGCACCCCTGCCCGGCAGCCTCGATCGGGTGCTGCTGGTGAACGACAACAACCCCGAGCTGATCAGCGGGCCGGGGATCCTGCTCTCCACCTTCCCGGCGACCGGCCGGGGGGTGCCGGAAGCCCACCTCGATGTGGTGCTCAACGGCCGCTTCGACCTGTTCAGCCACCACGTGTTCGCCGGCAAGCCGGAAACCCTCGACTCCACCCTCTGGCTGGCGGTGGTGGCCCAGCCCCGCGGCGACCGGCCCGTGACCCTGCGGCTGCTGGGGGGGGCCACGGCCCTCTCCCAGTCGCTGGATCCGGCCATGGCCGGCGCCCCCTTCCTGCCCCTGCCGCCCCTGCTGGCCGAGAGCACCACGCCGGCCTGGGCGGGCCCGGGCAGCCGGGTGGCCACCGAACTGCTGATGCGCAGCACCAGCAGCGAGATCCCCAGCAGCTGGACCCTCCCTGCCGGCACGCCGAGCACCCTGCTGGTGCTGCCCCTGCCGGTGCGGGGTCTCGATCCCCTGCTCAATGGCCGCAACCTGCAGCTGCGCCTGGAGAGCGACGGCCCGGTGAGCCTGGCCACCCTGGCCGCCTTCGGCGGCAACACCACTCCGCCGGCGCCGGAGAGCTGGGCCCGCCTGCTGGATGGCCCGCTCAGCCCCAAGGAGCACCAGCCCACCCCCCGCGGCGCCAGCGGCCGGATCATCTACTCGCGGGTGAGCGGCGTGCAGGAGGGCAGCGTCTGGGGCGCCACGATCACCGATCCGGGCGAGCGCTGGCTGAGCGCCGGCTCCGCGCCGATCTCCTGGCCGATCGCCTCCCTGGAGCGCGGCACCCTGGGCACGGGCCAGGTGCAGACCGCCGAGCTCAGGGCCTTCTATTCCGGCACCGCCTGGGCCGCCCACGGCAACTATGGCGTGGAGTACGACCTCACCATCCCCCTGCGCAACAGCGGCAGCGAGCCCGTGCGGCTGGCGCTGGCTCTGGAATCGCCGATCAAGGGTGACCAGGCCCAGGGTGGGCTGCGCTTCAACGTCACCCCATCGCGGGCGGTGATGTTCCGCGGCCCGGTGGAGGTGAGTGGCCTCGATGGCCCCGGCGGCCGGCCCTCGGCCCGGCGGCGTTTCCACCTGGTGCAGCGGGCAGGCGACCGCAGCCCAGCCCTGGGCACGATCAGCCTGGCTCCCGGGGCCATGCGCAACGTGCGCGTGCGCCTGATCTACCCGGCCGATGCCAGTCCGCCCCAGGTGCTCAGCCTGCTGCCCGTGCCCGTTCAGGCACCTGTGAAACAATCGGCCGACCAGCCAGCCCCCTCCCTCTGATGCCAGCCCGCCAGCGCAGGGTCTACCCCTTCACCGCGATCGTGGGCCAGGAGGAGATGAAGCTGGCCCTGCTGCTCAACGTGATCGATCCGCGCATCGGCGGCGTGATGATCATGGGTGATCGGGGCACGGGCAAATCCACCACGATCCGGGCCCTCGCCGACCTGCTGCCCGAGATCGACGTGGTGGCCGGCGACCCCTACAACAGCTCCCCCACCGATCCCGACCTGCAGAGCGCCGAGGTCCGCCAGCGCGCCGCGCAGGGTGAGCAGCTGCCGGTGGAGCCGCGCCAGGTGCCGATGGTGGACCTCCCCCTGGGCGCCACCGAAGACCGCCTCTGCGGCACGATCGACATCGAGAAGGCCCTCAGTGAGGGGGTGCGGGCGTTTGAGCCCGGCCTGCTGGCCAAGGCCAACCGCGGCCTGCTGTATGTGGATGAGGTGAACCTGCTCGACGACCACCTGGTGGACGTGTTGCTGGATTCGGCCGCCTCCGGCTGGAACACCGTGGAACGCGAGGGTGTGAGCGTGCGCCACCCGGCCCGCTTCGTGCTGATCGGCTCCGGCAACCCGGAAGAGGGCGAGCTGCGCCCCCAGCTGCTCGACCGCTTCGGCATGAGCGTGGAGGTGCGCACCGTGCGCGACCCCGAGCTGCGCGTGCAGGTGGTGGATCAGCGCACGGCGTTTGACAACGACCCCGACAGCTTCAACAACGCGGTGCAGCCCAGCCAGGACGCCCTGCAGGATCGCGTGATCGCGGCGCAGAATCTCCTTCCTCAAGTCCAGATCGACGACGACCTGCGCATCCGCATTTCCGCCATCTGTGGCGAGCTGGATGTGGACGGCCTGCGCGGCGACATCGTGACCAACCGCGCCGCCCGCGCCCTGGCAGCCTTCGAGGGCCGCACCGAGGTGACCGAAGACGACGTGGCCCGCGTGGCCGCCTGCTGCCTGCGCCACCGCCTGCGCAAGGACCCGCTGGAGCAGATCGACTCGGGCGATCGGGTGGTGAAGGTGTTCTGCAAGGTGTTCGAGCGGGGCGAACCAGCCGACCGCTCGGCCTTCGAGCTGGCCCTGGCGGCCTGATGGGGCGCCGGGGGGAACGGGCGGGATTCCCCTGATGCGCATCCTCGGCATCGACCCCGGCCTGGCCCGGGTGGGCTACGGCGTGATCGAGATCGAGCCGGCCAGCCGGGCCCAACGCCTGCTCGATTGCGGCATCATCCGCACCGACCCAGGCCGCAGTGAGGGGGAGCGGATGGTGGAGATCGCCCGCGACCTGAGGGTGCTGGTTCGCACCTGGCGGCCCCAGCTGGCGGTGGTGGAGAAGTTCTTCTTCTACCGCTCCAGCACCACGATCGCCGTGGTGCAGGCCCGCGGCGTGCTGCTGATGACCCTGGCCCGCTTCGGCGTGGAGATCGCCGAGTTTCCGCCGATGCAGATCAAACAGGCCCTCACCGGCAACGGCCACGCCGACAAGGACGATGTGCTGGCGGCCGTGATGCGCGAGCTGGATCTGGAGCACCCCCCCCGCCCCGACGACGCGGCCGACGCCCTGGCCGCAGCCCTCACCGGCTGGTTCCAGCGCTGACCGCCGCCCACGCCCAATCCCCACCTCCGCAGTCCGGTGACCTCCAGCCCCAGCAAGGCCGACCTGCGCCGCCACTTCCGCCAGCTGCGCAGCCGGCACCTGCCCCCGCTGCAGCAGTGGCTCGATCGCGGTGCCCCGGGGCTGGATCACCCCCTGCTGCAACCCCGCTCGCCCGGCGCCCCCGGGGAGGGGGCAGTGGGGCTGGCCTGGCCCCTGGCCGGTGAACCCGACCTGCGCGGCTGGCTGCAGGCCAGCGGCCTGCCCCTGGCGCTGCCGGCGGTGGCGGAGGAACGCCTGCGCTACCGCCCCTGGAGACCGGGCCAGTCCCTGGTGGCCGATGCCTGTGGCATTCCGGCGCCGCCGGCCACTGCCGGCGACCTCGATCCACACCAGCTGGCCCTGCTGCTGATCCCCGCCCTGGCCATCGATCAGCGCGGCGTGCGCCTGGGCTACGGCGGCGGCTGGTACGACCGCCTGCGCGCGGATCCGGCCTGGCGGCGGCGGCCGGCCCTGGCGGTGCTGCCCGAGGCCTGCGTGGTGGCCGAACTGCCCCGCGACCCCTGGGATGTTCCCCTGGATGGCTGGATCAGCGAACGGGGCTTGCGCCAGCTTGCGGCCAGGCCCTGAAGCGCGCCCAGGCCCATCAACAACCGTTGCGGCAATCACGGCGGCGGGCGGGATTTGCGAAGATCGCAGAAAGCAGCCCTGCGACAGTCTTGAACCTGCCCGCTCCCGAGCCTGCCCAGGCCCCCACAGCCGCCGAACGGGTGCTGGCCGCCGAATTGCAGGCCCGCGGCGACGCCCACGACGCCCTCTCCCTGATGGTGAGCAGCGTGGTGCACATGGTGCAGGCGGGCAAATCCCGCGAGAGCCGCTGGCAGGATCGCTAAGGTCCCGGCACAACCCAGATCCTCGCCATGCGTCAGCTCCGTCTGCCGGTCGTGCCCTGCGTTGCCGCTGTGCTCACCAGTGCTGGCCTGCTCTCCCTGGCCTGGCCAGCTCCCCTCAGGGCCCACGGCATCGAGAGCAGCCTCGAGCGGTTGTCCCTGCTGAAGTCCGACACCTTCCAGCTCGAGAGCCGCTTCAGCAGTGGCGAGCCGGCCCAGAGCGCCACGGTTCGTGTGGTGTCCCCCCAGGGAGAAGCGATCGAGGTCGGCCAGACCGACGGGGAGGGTCAGCTGAAGTTCCAACTGCCGCGCCAGGCGGGATCCGACTGGGAAGTGCAGGTGGATGCCGGCCCCGGCCACCGTGACTATCTGGAACTGGATCCCGGAGCCCTCAGCACCGCTCTGGCCCGCAGGCTCCACCAACCCCAGCGCTGGCTCGATCAGCGCACCCAACTGGTGGTGGGTCTCACCGGGGTAGGGCTGGGTGCGGCTGGCATGCTCCGTCTCCGCCGCCGGCAGCGCTGAATGGCTGCCCCCGCCACCGGCAGTGCCGCCCTCGATCAGATCGTGCAGCGCCTGGCCGGCACCACCGACCCCAGGCGCCGCTATGAGTACGTGCTCTGGCTGGCCAAGAAGCTCGAGCCCCTGGCTGAGGAGTTCCGCAATGATGCGTTCAAGGTGAAGGGCTGCGTGTCGCAGGTGTTCGTGGTGGGCCAGTTGCAGGAGGGCAAGCTCCACTGGCAGGGCGACTCCGACGCCGCCATCACCAAAGGACTGCTGGCCCTGCTGATCGCGGGCCTGGAAGGGCTCACCCCGGAGCAGGTCTGCGCCATCGATCCCGGCTTCATCGCCGCCACCGGCCTGCAGGCCAGCCTCACCCCCTCGCGGGCCAACGGCTTCCTCAACATCCTGCGGATGATGCAGAGCCAGGCGAAGGTTCTGGCGGCCTGATCTGTTGGCGATCTGACCGCCAAGCGGGCCGATTTCTAGGATCGCTGTTCAGCGGACTTCCCAGCGCATGACCATCGGCATCGGCTTGCTCGGCCTCGGCACGGTGGGAGCGGGCGTGGCCGAGATCCTGGCCACCCCCCAGGGGCGCCATCCGCTGGTGGGCAAGCTCGCCCTGCGCCGGGTGGCCGTGCGTGACCTGAACCGGCCCAGGCCCGTGCAGCTCGACCCGGCGCTGCTCGTCACCGACCCCGAAGTGGTGGTGGACGACCCGGCGGTGGACATCGTGGTGGAAGTGATGGGCGGCCTCGAGCCGGCCCGCTCCCTGATCCTGCGCGCCATCGCCGCCGGCAAGCCGGTGGTCACAGCCAACAAGGCGGTGATCGCCCGCTACGGCGAGGAGATCGCCGCCGCCGCCGCCGCCCGCGGGGTCTACGTGCTGCTGGAGGCGGCCGTGGGCGGGGGGATCCCGATCATCGAGCCGCTCAAGCAGTCGCTCGGGGCCAACCGCATCGAGCGGGTGAGCGGCATCATCAACGGCACCACCAACTACATCCTCAGCCGCATGGCGAGCGAGGGGGCCGACTACGGCGCCGTGCTGGCCGATGCCCAGCGGCTGGGCTACGCCGAGGCCGACCCGGCCGCCGATGTGCAGGGTGGCGACGCGGCCGACAAGATCGCCATCCTCACCGGACTGGCCTACGGCGGCTCGGTGTCCCGTGAGGCCATCCCCACCGAGGGCATCGACCAGCTCGACGCCCGCGATGTGGCGTACGCCGACAAGCTCGGCTTCGTGGTGAAGCTGCTGGCCGTGTCCCAGCGCATCGACCGGTCTGATCCTGATGGCAACGACACCCAGTGGCTGGACGTGCGCGTGCAGCCCACCCTGGTACCCCGCAGCCATCCCCTGGCCGGGGTGAACGGGGTCAACAACGCCATCCTGGTGGAGGGTGAGCCGGTGGGCCAGGTGATGTTCTTCGGGCCCGGGGCGGGGGCCGGTCCCACCGCTTCAGCCGTGGTGGCCGACATCCTCAACATCGCCGGCATCCGCGAGGCCTGCCACCAGCTGGAGGGGGCGGGCCTTGACCCCCTGCTGGCAGCGGGCAGCTGGCGCCAGTGCCGCCTGGTGGACGGGAACGAGACCACCCATCGCAACTACGTGCGCCTGCGTACCAGCGACCAGGCCGGCGTGATCGGCCAGATCGGCACCTGCTTCGGCGAGGCCGGCGTGTCGATCCAGTCGATCGTGCAGTTCGAGGCCGACAGCGAGGCGGCCGAGATCGTGGTGATCACCCATGAAGTGCTGGAGGCCGACTTCCGTCGCGCCCTGGCGGCGATCGAGGCCCTGCCGGAAGTGCTCGGCGTGGCCGCCTGCCTGCGCACCCTCTGATGGCTGTGATCAGATGGCTAAATCAGCACGCACTGGCGCCAGGGGCAGGGAAAGGGGCACACTGAAACAAGTCGGAAGAAACTCTTAAGCCCTCCCGCCTGCGATGGGCCCTCTCCGGCTCGCCCTCCCCTGTGGGCATCCCCGCACCCGCCCCAGCTTCTGTATCAGGGCAAACCATTCGCCCTGGGCCAGGGCCTGCACCATTCCGCCAAGTCTTCCAGTTCTCCCCCCTCACGCGAACCGAACCTGTTCCCGCCGATTTCCCGCATGACAGCTTTCCCCTGCCCCAGCCAGCACCTCCCCATCCAGGGCGAGTGCGTTCGGCTGGACCTCGCTGATGAGCATCTCTATCAGGTGATCGGCGTGGATGACCGCCACAACCGCTGCTGGGTGCGCCGCTGGCCCCTGGCCCGCCAGGGCTCGCAGGTGTTTGAAATTTCCCTGCAACAGGTGCGGCCGGAGCGTCCCCACCGCCCTTGAATGGCGGCCGGATAACATCCCCGAACGCGTTTCCTTGCTCAGGTCTGTGCGGCTGATCCCCAGGCTGGCCGCGGGCCTGATCGGTTTCACCACCCTGCTTCTGCCGGCGCTGCAGGGCTGCCAGGTCCAGCGCCGCAGCGACCGCCTGGTGGTGGCCACCAGCTCCCGGGTGGGTTCGGTCGATCCCGTGCGTGCCTCCACCTTCGGCGCCACCCAGCTGCTCAGCGCCCTCGGCGACCCCCTCTACCGGCTCGGACCCGATGGCCAGCTGGAGCCGGCCCTGGCCACCGCCCTGCCCCAGGTGAGCGGCGACGGCCTCACCGTGCGCATTCCCCTGCGCCAGGGCGTGCGCTTCCACGACGGCACCCCCTTTGATGCGGCGGCGATGGTGTTCAGCCTGGAGCGCTTTCTGGCGATCGGCACCCTCAGCTACCTGCTCGACGACCGCATCGCCGGCGTGCGGGCCAGCGGCAGCCACGAGCTGGAACTGCGCCTGAAGCGACCCACCACCGTGCTGCCCGAGCTGCTCAGCACGATCAACCTCACGCCGGTTTCGCCCACCGCCTACCGCGAGCATGCCGACAAGGCGCTGATCGACCGCTTCGTGGGCACGGGTCCATACCGGCTCACCGCCTTCAGCGACCAGCAGCAGCGGCTGGAGCCCTTCGCCGACTACTGGGGCCGCAGGCCCCGCAACAGGGGCATCGACCTGATCAGCCTGGGCAACTCCACCGCCCTGTTCGGCGCCATGGGCAGCGGCGAAGTGGACGTGCTGCTCTCCACCGGCCTGCACGAAGACCACCAGCAGGCCCTGCAGCAGCGGGCCGAGCGGGGGAGCCTGCGGCAGGGGGAGGGGCCGGCCCTGGAGATCGGCTACCTCACCCTGCACACCGACCAGCCACCGTTCAACGACGTCCGGCTGCGCCGGGCCCTGGCCCACAGCCTGGATCGCGACCGCATCAGCGAGCGGGTGAGCCAGGGCCTGCGGCCGGCCCTGCGCAACCTGGTGCCGCCGGCGGTGAGCACCAGCGGCGAGGACCTCTGGCCCGCCTATGCCCCAGAAACGGCCCGGTGGCTGTTCCGCCAGGCCGGCTACTGCGATGGCCGGCGGCTGGAACTGCCGCTCACCTTCCGCTCCAACATCCCCTCCGACCGCCTGATGGTGCTCACCTGGCAGGCCCAGCTGGCCCGGGATCTCGACGACTGCATCGTGCTGCAGCCCAACGGCATGGAATCCACCACCGTGTACCGCCAGCTGGGCGAGGGTGCCTTTGCCGCCGTGATGCTCGACTGGCGCGGTGCCGTGCCCGACCCGGAGGCCTACCTGTTCCCCCTGATCAGCTGCAGCGAGGCCCAGGGCGGGCGCTGTCTCAAGGGGGAGAGCGCCCTCAGCGGCAGCTTCTGGACCGAACCCGGCCTGCAGCAGCAACTGCTGCGCAGCGAGGGCCTGGCGGGCCGCGAGCGGCGCCAGCTGCTGCTGGAGATCGAGCGGCGCACCGCCAGGGCGGCCCCCTACCTGCCGCTCTGGCTGGTCACCCCCCGGGCCTGGGCCCAGGCGGCCCTGGCCACCCCCCGCTTTGACGGCAACGGCCGCCTGCTGCTGCAGGAGCTGGAGCGCCAGCCATGAGTCGCCGCCGCGCCCTGTTCCGCTACCTGGCGGCCCGCCTGGCCCTGGTGCCGGTGATGCTCTGGCTGATCGCCAGCCTGGTGTTCCTACTGCTGCGGGTGGCGCCGGGCGACCCGGTGGATGCCGTGCTCGGCACCCGGGCCCCGGAGGCCGCCCGGGCCGCCCTGCGCAGCCAGCTGGGCCTCGACCGCAGCCTGCTGGAGCAATACGGACAGTTTCTGGGCAACCTGCTGCGCGGCAACCTGGGCGAGTCGCTCAACAGCCAGGAGCCGGTGGCCCGGATCATCGGCCAGAGCCTGCCGGCCAGCCTGGAGCTGGGCATCACGGCCCTGCTGCTGGCCGCCGTGATGGGGCTGGCGGTGGGTTTCTCCGGCATCGCCAGGCCAGAGGGAAAGATCGACCTGGCCGGCAGGCTCTACGGCGTGGGCACCTACGCCCTGCCCCCCTTCTGGGCGGCGATGCTGGTGCAGCTGGTGTTCGCCGTGTGGCTTGGCTGGCTGCCGGTGGGTGGTCGCTTTCCGCCCTCCCTGGTGCCGCCGAGCGGCAGCGGTTTCTACCTGCTCGACAGCCTGCGCCAGGGCCTGGGCAGCGGCGACTGGCAGTCCCTCGTGGGCAGCCTGCGCCACCTCACCCTGCCCGCCTGCACCCTGGCCCTGCTGCTCAGCGGCATCTTCACCAACGCCCTGCGCCTCAACCTGCGCCGGGCCCTCGCCTCCGACTACGTGGAGGCCGCCCGCAGCCGCGGCATCGGCGAGCGCCAGGTGGTGCTGCGCCACGCCCTGCCCAATGCCCTGCTGCCGGTGCTCACGATCACCGGCATCACCGTGGCCTCCCTGATCGGTGGAGCCCTGCTGATCGAGGTCACCTTCTCCTGGCCCGGGATCGCCTTCCGCCTGCAGGAGGCGATCGCCCAGCGCGACTACCCGCTGGTGCAGGGCATCGTGGTGGTGGTGGCGGCCCTGGTGGTGCTGGTCACGGTCACGGTGGACCTGCTGGTGGCGCTGCTCGACCCGCGGGTGCGGTTCTGAGCGGCTTCAGGCCGGCGCCGGATGCCCCCAGACTCCCCTGCCAGCGACGGGCGGCGGCGGCATCCAGCACATAGGCGCTGACGCCGGCGTGGTCGCGCTGCTGGGCACTGAGCAGGGCCGGCTGGCGGCCGGATTCCAGAAATTCCAGGGTGAGCTGCAGCAACAGTGCCTGCACCCGCTCCGGCTCCTCCCCCACCAGCTCCCGCCCCAGCTGGAACAGGGGCCGCCCCTCCGCCGCGAGCCGCACGGGCGAGAAGTGACTGGCGCCGTCCACCAGCACCAGCCGGCTGCCGGGGTGGCGGCTGCTCACGAGCAGGCCGAGCTGCTCCGGCACCGGCGGCGTGATCAGGTCGAGGCTCCCCCCCACCATCAGCACCGGTACCGGCAGGCCGGCCAGCCCGCGCCGGGGCCAGAGCAGGCTGCCGAAGCCGTTGAACGTCACCACCCCGCGCAGGGGGGAACCCTCCAGCTGCGGCACCTCGTCGGCGCCGGATGGCACGGCCGCCCAGCCCTCAGGAGCGCCATCGCCGGTGATCGTGGGCAGCTGGCACTGCAGCAGCCGCGACACATTGGTGAGCGGCAGGGCCACCAGGGCCTGGGCGCAGCGGCTGCCCAGGCCAGCCTCCGGCACCAGACCGGCGGCCATCAGGGCCGCCAGGCCGCCGAGGGAATGGCCGATCAGCACCACGCCGTCGTCGGGCCGGGAGTCGCCCGCCAGCCCCAGACGCCCCTCGCGCCGGGCCACCAGCACCGCCTGCAGGTCGGCCAGCCGGGCCGGCAGGGACTCGGCCCCCGGGGGGGGGGCCGCCCCTTCCAGGGCGGCCTTCACCGCCTCTTCATCGCTGCCGGGATGCTCCACCACCACCGCCGGCCAGCCGCGCTGGGCCAGGGCTGCGGCCAGCCAGCTCAGCTGGCTGGAGCTGCCCCCCAGCCCCGGCATCAGCACCAGCAGGGGGCGTTGGGCGGCACCCCCCCGGGCCGGCCACAGCTCGAGCGGCAGGGGCGAGGCCCGGTGCACCACCGGCAGCAGCTGCAGCTGGGGCCTGGCCGGCAGCGGCCCCTGGGGCAACAGGGGCCTGGAGCGGCGCAGCGGCAGGGGCTGGCGGCGCACGGCCTCCAGTGCCAGAGCCTGGAGGCGTAACTGCTCGCGCAGCCTGGCCGCCAGGTCGAGCAGGCCGTCCACCCGCAGCACCAGGCGCTCGGCGGGCAGAGCCCGCAGCAGATCAAGGCTGGAGACCTCGCTCTGACGGTCGAAGAGCTGCTCCAGGGTGGCCTGAAGCTGGGGCGCCAGGTTCTCGCCGTCCACCCCCTGCAGCAACTGGCCCGCCTCCCGCAGCAAGGGCTGGCCGGTCCAGCTCTGCAGCAGTTCCCGGCCGAAGCTGCGATCGAGCAGCAGGGGCGCCCGCAGCAACCGGCTGAGGCCTTCCCGGGCCTGGGGATCGAGCAGATTGAGCCACACCACCTGGCTGCCCCGCTCCTGCTCGGGCTCGCGGCTCCAGGCCTCCAGCTCCCTGAGATCGATCGGGATCTCCAGCCCCTCGATCTGCACCAGCAGTTCGTCGGCAGCCCGTGCCGGGCACCACCAGCTCCAGGGCAGCAGCACCAGCAGACTGGCGCCGAATGCGGTCAGGAAGGGGCGGTTTGGCAACGGGAAGGCAGGGAATGGCAGGCAGCCGGTCAGGGGCACTGGCCTGGTGGCTCCAGTTTCCCGCGCCCCTGCGCGAGGTGGCCAGCCTGCGGCTGATCGGATCGGTCGGCGCCGGCGCCGTGCTCTACCTCACACCCCTGGTGTTTCACCAGGAGGCCTTCAGCGCCTCCAGCGTGACCCTGGGCCTGGCCATCGCCGCCCTGGCGGGCACCCTGGGCCGCTTCCTCAGCGGCCTGCTGCTCGATCGGGGGGTGAACTGCGGGGTACCGGTGCTGCTGGCCTGCTTCGCGGCCCTCGCGGCCGACAGCAACCTGTTCGCCGCCCGCAGCTTCCCGGCCTATGCCCAGGGGCAGGTGCTGATGGGCATCGCCATGGGGCTGTACTGGCCCGCCATCGAGCTGGCGGTGCCCCTGGGCTGCGCCAGCGGCAGCGGGCCGATCCCCTCGGCCCGGGGCTTCGCCCTGGCCCGCAGCGCCGATGCCGCCGGCGTGGCCCTGGGGGCCCTGATCGGCGCCCTGCTGGCCAGCCGCGGCCAGCTGCGCGGCATCTACCTGCTGGACATGATCTGCCTGAGCACGATGGTGCTGCTGCTGCTGCTGCGCCGGCTGCCCGACCCACCGGCCCGCTCCGTTAACACGGGCAACGGCGCAGCCCCCCGCTGGCGGCAGTGGCTGCCGCCGCTGCTGCCGGTGCTGCTGATCACCCTGCTGGCCACGGCCCTACCGGCGCTGATGCAGAGCGCCCTGCCCCTCGATCTGGTGCGCGGCGGCCTGCGCCGGGCGGCCATGCCGGCCGGGCTGGGGGCGCTGCTGATCGGCCTGCAGCTGGGGCTGCTGCTGCTCCTGCAGTGGCCGCTGGGCCAGTGGCTGGCCCGCCGTCCCGTGGCCACCGGGCTGGCCCTGAGCCTGGCCTGTTTCGCCCTGGGCACGGCGACACTGGCGCTCTCAGCCCTGTTCAGCCAGGGCCTCTGGCTGGTGGCCCTGGCCCAGGGGCCGCTCGCCCTGGGGCTGGCGGCCTTTCTGCCCACGGCCACCGAAGCGGTGATCGAACTCACGCCGGCGGAGCACCAGGGGGTGGCCATGGCCCTGTTCTCCCAGTGCTTCGCCATCAGCAGCCTGGTGGCTCCCCCGCTGGCGGGGCTGGCCCTCGACCACCAGGGCCACGGCAGCGGCCTCTGGCTGCTGTTCGCCCTGCTCTGCCTGCCGGGGCTCCAACTGGCCAGGCGGCTCAGGCCGGAGGCTTCTGCTGGCTGAGCCAGGCCTCGTGGGGCAGGGGCTCGGTGCCGTACTCCCAGTCGTCGTAGTCGGGGTCGTTGCGGATCTGCTGGTGGCGTTCCTTCTGCACCTCAAAGTCGTGGGGATGGTCGCCCGGGTCGGGGGTGGCGGGTTGGTGGCTGCTGGTCATCACGGCTCGGGCTCAGGCTCCTGGCTGATTCTGAAGCACCTGCTCAGACGTTGAACAGGAACTCCATCACGTCGCCTTCGGCCACCACATACTCCTTGCCCTCCGCCCGCAGCCAGCCCCGGTTGCGCGCTTCGGAGAGGGACCCCGCCTCCAGCAGCTGCTCCGTACCGATCGTCTGGGCGCGGATGAAGCCCCGCTCGAAGTCGGTGTGGATCACGCCAGCGGCCTGGGGGGCCGTCATGCCGGCCTGGATCGTCCAGGCGCGGGTTTCCTTCTCACCGGTGGTGAAGTAAGTGCGCAGCCCCAGCAGGGCGTAGGTGGCGCGGATCAGGCTCTGCAGGCCGCCCTCCTCCACCCCCAGACCGGCCAGGAACTCGGCGCGGTCCTCCTCGGGCAACTCGATCAGTTCGGCTTCCACCTGGGCACTGATGCGCACGGTGCCGGCACCCTCCTTCTGCGCCAGGGCCGCCACCTCCTCGCAGTAGGCGTTACCGCTGGCCAGATCGTCTTCGCTCACATTGGTGGCGTAGATGATCGGCTTGGCCGTGAGCAGGCCCAGGGGCTTCACCAGCGCGGCTTCCTCCTCGCTCAGGGCCACGCTGCGGGCGGCGCAGCCGGCCTCCAGCACCGCCTGAATGCGCGCGAGGGCGGCATCCTCCAGCTGGGCCTCCTTGCTGGTGCGCACTTGCTTTTTGAGGCGCTCCCGCCGCTTCTCCACCTGGGCCAGATCGGCCAGGCCCAGCTCCAGGTTGATCACCTCGGCATCCCGGGCCGGCCCCACTGAGCCGCTCACGTGGATCACGTCGTCGTTCTCAAAGCAGCGCACCACGTGCACGATCGCGTCCACTTCGCGGATGTTGGCCAGGAACTTGTTGCCCAGGCCCTCGCCCTGGCTGGCACCTTTCACCAGGCCGGCGATGTCCACAAATTCCACCTTGGTGGGGATGATCTCCTTGCTGCCACTCAGATCCGAGAGCTGCTGCAGGCGCGGATCCGGCACCGACACGATGCCCGAATTGGGCTCGATCGTGCAGAAGGGATAGTTGGCGGCCTCGGCCTGGGCGTTGGCAACCAGGGCATTGAACAGAGTCGACTTGCCCACGTTGGGCAGTCCGACGATTCCGGCTTTGAGCATGGCTGAAATCTATGGGGCCGCCGGCCGAAGGGCCGGGGCGCGAAACTGGGGCCAGTGATCGCCAGGCCGATTCCCAGCCGCACCCCCGCCAGTCCCACTCCACATCGTCCCCCCATGGCGCTGGCCAACGGTGCGGGCCGGCCTGATGGGGAACAGGTAGGGCCGTCCGGCTCCCGGCAACGCCGCTGGTGGCGCCGCAGGCGGCTGTGGGCCGGAGCTGTGGCCGCCGGCCTGCTGCTGGGTGGCGCTGGCCTGTGGATGCGTCAACGGGCCAGCCCCCAGGCCGACATCGAGCCGTTCACCGTGGTGGCCCGCTCCGGCGATCTGCCGGGCGTGGTGAATGCCGCCGCCGCACTGGAGGCGGAACAGCGGGTGAATGTGAGCCCGAAGCGACAGGGGATCCTCGAGGAGCTGTTCGTGGAGGAGGGCGACCGGGTGGAGGCCGGCCAGCCCCTGGCCCGGATGGATGCCGGTGATCTGCAGGAGCGGCTGCGGGAACTCCAGGCCCAGCTGATTTCGGCCCAGGCCCAGCTGGAGCGCAGCCGCAGCGAGCTGCAGCGCAATGAGCGGCTCTTCCGCGAGAACGCCATCAGCCTCAGCGACTACAACACCGTGCGCAGCACCTTCCTGGTGGAGCAGGCGGCCGTGAACGCCGCCCGCCAGCGGCTGGAGGCCCGCCGGGTGGAGCAGGCCGACCTGGTCGTGCGCGCCCCCTTCAGCGGGGTGGTCACCCAGCGCTTCGCCGATCCGGGCGCCTTCGTCACCCCCACCACCACCGCCGCCGCCGTGGAGGGCGCCACCAGTTCCTCGATCGTGGAACTCTCCCAGGGGCTGGAGGTGGTCGCCAAGGTGCCCGAGAGCGAGATCGGCCGGGTGCGCCAGGGCCAGGCGGCGAGCGTGCGGGTGGACGCCTTCCCCGATCGCCGCTTCGCTGCCCGGGTGAAGCGGATCACCCCCCGGGCGGTGAAGGTGAACAACGTCACCTCCTTCGACGTGTACCTGCAGTTCGTCGAGCCAACCCCCGGGCTGCGCATCGGCATGACCGCCGATGTGGGCTTCCAGACCGGCCTTCTCCAGTCCCGCACCCTGGTGCCCACCGTGGCGATCGTCACGGAGAACGGTCGGCCTGGCGTGCTGCTGGTGGGCAAGGACCGCAAGCCCACTTTCCAACCGGTGGAGCTGGGCAGCAGCGGCGGGAAGGACACGGAAATCCTGTCCGGGCTGGAGCCGGGAACGCGCATCTTCATCGACCTCCCACCGGGCGCCAAACGGCGCGACTGATCAGATCCCGCTGAGCACCGATCCCACTGATCAGATCCCCAGGAACGACCGGGCAGCCGCCACGATCCGGCCGGAGGCCAGTCCGTCGCCGAAGGGATTGACCGCCCGGGCCATGGCCTCATAGGCCTGGGAATCGCTGAGCAGGGTGCTCGCCTCGGCCACGATGTCGGCCGTGGCGGTGCCGATCAGCCGAGCCGTGCCGGCGTCCACCGCCTCCGGCCGCTCCGTGGTGCGGCGCAGCACCAGCACAGGCTTGCCCAGGGCGGGAGCTTCCTCCTGCAGGCCTCCCGAATCGGTGAGCACCAGGGTGCAGCCGCCCATCGCCGCCACCAGCTGGTCGTAATCGAGGGGCTCGCAGAGGAAGGCGCGCGGATGGTCTCCCAGCAGGGCCTGCAACGGCTCGCGCACGGTGGGGTTGCGGTGCAGCGGCAGCAGCAGGGCTGTGTCGGGGAAACGCTCCAGCAGCTCCAGAAAGCCGGCGCCGATCTCGCCCAGGCGCTCGCCCCAGTTCTCGCGCCGGTGCACGGTGGCCAGCAGCACCCGCTGCCCCTGCCAGTCGAGGCCGGGCAGGTCGAGCCTGGGGGCCTGCTTGGCCATCTGCAGCAGGGCGTCGATCACCGTGTTGCCCGTGACCAGCACCTCCCCCACCACCCCGGAGGCAAGGCAGTTGGCCGCCGAGCGCTCGGTGGGGGCGAAGTGCAGCTGGGCCAGCTGGGAGATCAGCCGCCGGTTGGCCTCCTCCGGGAAGGGATCGAGCAGGTTGTCGGTGCGCAGGCCGGCCTCCACGTGGCCCACCGGGATCTGTTCGTAGAAGGCAGCCAGGGCAGAGGCGAAAGCAGTGGTGGTGTCGCCCTGCACCAGCACCAGATCGGGCCGGTGGTTCGTGAAGTCCTCCTTGAGGCCCTGGAGGGCCGCGCAGGTGATGTGGGTGAGGGTCTGCCTGGGCGCCATCAGCGCCAGATCGTGGTCGGCCCTCAGGCCGAACAGCTCCATCACCTGGCTCACCATCTCGCGGTGCTGGCCGGTGAGCACCACTCGCGTGCGGAATTGGGGAGCCTGCTGAAAGGCCAGGATCACCGGGGCCAGCTTGATCGCCTCCGGCCGGGTGCCGAGCACGATCGTGACCAGGGGCAGGGACACCGGTGTCCGGGCGCAAGTGCTCGGATCCTACGGAGCTCCCTGCTGTGGCCAGAAGCTGACAGGGTCAGCCCGAGCAGCGAAGCTGGGGCGGATCCGGTGGCCGCCGATGACCAGCTCCCCCTTCCCCCCGTCCCCGTTTCCCCCCTCCCCTTTCAGCCCGGCGCCAGCGGCAGCGCCACCCCCTGCGGCCAGCCCCCGGCCGGCCGGCCCGGCTCCAGTCCAGGGCAGCCCAGGCCTGGGTCCCCAGCCCGACAACCTCGAGGGCATCGTGCGGGTCGCCTTCGAGCGCAACTTTTCCGACGTTCACCTGGGGGTGGGGGAGGAGCCCCGCTACCGCCATCGCGGCGACATCGTGCGCACCGGCTGGCCAGCGACCGACCAGCCCGCCTTCATCGGCTGGGTGCGGGAGATGCTCGGCGCCGCCGAACTGGACAGCTTTCTGCGCGACCTGGAATTCGACGGCTCCCACGCCTTCCCGTTCGTGCGGGTGCGGATCAATCTGATGGTGACCCTGCGCGGCCCGGCAATGGTGCTGCGCCTCATTCCCCAGACCATCGCCAGCCTGGAGGATCTCAACCTGCCGCCGGTGCTGCGGGAACTCTCCGCCCGGCCCAAGGGCCTGGTGCTGGTCACCGGCCCCACGGGCTCCGGCAAGAGCACCACCCTGGCGGCGATGATCGACTGGATCAACTCCAACATGAGCCGCCACATCCTCACGATCGAGGACCCGGTGGAATTCGTGCACGAGAGCCGTCAGTCACTGATCCGGCACCGGGGGGTGGGCGAGCACACCAAGCTGTTCCACAACGCCCTGCGGGCGGCCCTGCGCGAGGATCCGGACGTGATCCTGATCGGCGAGATCCGCGACCGCGAGACCCTCACCACCGCCCTGGAGGCCTCCCAGACCGGCCACCTGGTGTTCGGCACGTTGCACACCAATTCAGCCGTAAAAACCGTGGAACGGGTGCTGGGGATGTTCCCCCCCAACGAACAGGACAGCGTGCGCCGCGCCGTGTCCGAATCCCTGCTCGGCGTGATTTCCCAGGGCCTGCTCAAGACCACCGACGGCAAGCGCTGCGCCTTTCACGACATTCTCATCAACACCGACGCCTGCAAGGACTACATCCTCAAGGGAGATCTCGACGAGATCGAGGACATCATGGGCCGCAGTGCCTTCGATGGCATGCAGACCTCCAACCAGGCGCTGCTCAAGCTGGTGGAGGACGGTCGGGTGGAGGCCGAGGACGCCCTGGCCCAGAGCCTCAGGCCCAACGAACTGGCCCAGGCGCTGCGGGGGCGCACCTGATCCGCAGCGGATCGATCAGCGCAGGCTCAGCCGGGCGATCACCAGCACCGCCAGACCGAGGGAGAGGCCCAGCATGGCCAGCCGTCCGTTCCAGATCTCGGCCTGGGGGGTGAAGCCCCGGCGCCAGGCGTTGAGTTCGCTGGAACTCACCGGTTCAGCAGCCGCTGGCTCTGCCTGGGAGGAGTTCGCAGAAGCCATGGCGGCGGGACGATCGGACAGGCGATCGGCGAATCGATAGCTCAGATTAAGCCGATTAAAAGGGGGCCCGCGTTTCGTAAAGGCGATCGGCCTGTTCCAGGGGCAGGCGCGCCGCCACCCCCAGTTCCCCACTGCTGCCCTGACCGGCCCGCAGACGCTGGCAGGCCGCCACTCCGATCATCGCGGCGTTATCGGTGCAGTAAGCCAGGGGGGCGAATCGGCACTGCAGCCCTTCGTGCTGACAGCGCCGTTCCAGCAGCTCGCGCAGGCGCCGGTTGGCCGCCACCCCACCCACCAGTACCAGGGTGCCCAGGCCATGGTCGCTGGCACAGCGGCAGCTGCGCTCCACCAGCACCTCGGCCACCACCTGCTCGAAGCTGGCCGCCAGATCAGCCACCGGCAAGGGTTCGCCCCCCGCTGCCGCGGCCTGCTCCAGGGCCCGCACCTGGCGCAGCATGGCGGTCTTGAGGCCGCTGAAGCTGAAGTCGTAGGGGTGGAAGCCCCCCTGGGGCAGGGAGATCCGCCCCTTGGGCAACGGAAAGCGCCCGGGATCCCCAGCCGCCGCGGCCAGCTGAATGGCCGGGCCGCCCGGGTAGCCCAGTCCCAGCAACCGGGCCACCTTGTCGAAGGCCTCCCCAGCCGCGTCGTCGTGGCTGCGGCCCAGCCGTGTGTAGGCCCCCGGGCCCTCCACCCGCACCAGCTCGGTATGGCCGCCACTCACCAGCAGCACCAGGTAGGGGCCGGCGGGCAACGGATCGCCCAGCTGCACGGAAGCGAGATGGCCTTCCAGGTGGTGAATGCCCAGGAAGGGCCTGGCGTGCAGCCGGGCCAGGGTGCGGCCGGTCACCGACGCCACCAGCAGGGCCCCCACCAGCCCCGGCGCCACGGTGGCCGCCACCGCGTCCACCGCCGCCACCGGCACCCCGCTCGCGACGCACACCTGCTCGATCAGCTGGGGCAGAGCCTCCACATGGCGGCGCGAGGCGATTTCCGGCACCACCCCGCCCCAGCGGGCGTGCTCCTCCACCTGGGACGCCACAGCGCTGGCCAGCACGGTGGTGTCGCGCACGATCGCCGCCGCCGACTCGTCACAACTTGTTTCGAGGGCCAGAACCGTTGCCATGCCGCCCCCTTCACCCCCTTACTGTCCGCGAGTGACATCCTGCACCGCGATGCGCCGTCTTTTCCCCCGCCTGTGCGCGGTTCTGCTCTCCGCCTTCCTGCTGTTCGGCTTTGCACCCGTCGCCAAGGCAGACGCATCCGTTGCCGGCCTCACCCCCTGCGCCGAGAGCCCCCGCTTCCAGCAGCGCGCCGCCGCCGCCAAAACCGACCAGGCCAAGGCCCGCTTCCAGATGTACAGCCAGGCCCTCTGCGGCACCGATGGCCTGCCCCACCTGATCGTGGACGGCCGTTGGAGCCACGCTGGTGACTTCCTGATCCCCGGCATCGCCTTCCTCTACATCGCCGGCTGCATCGGCTGGGCCGGCCGCACTTACCTGATGGCGATCCGCGGCAGCAAGGACGCCACCATGCGCGAAATCCAGATTGATGTGCCCCTGGCGTTCAAGAGCACTCTGGCCGCCGCCAGCTGGCCCCTGGCCGCCTTCGGCGAGCTCACCGGCAAGAAGCTCACCGAGGACGACAACAAGATCACCGTGTCCCCGCGCTGAACCCCAGCTGTTTCCTCAGGGAGGATTCCTGTTCAGCATTGCCACCCCTTTCCCAGCCATTCCCAGCCATGAAGAAATTCCTCACCACCGCCCCGGTGTTCTCGGCGATCTGGTTCACCATCACCGCCGGCATCCTGATCGAGTTCAACCGCTTCTTCCCCGACCTGCTGTTCCACCCGCTCTGAGCAGCGCGGCCTGCCCGTAACCAGCAGCGGCTCTCAGGGGCCGCTTTTTTGTTGCTTACTCCCCCGGATCCAGGCCCAGCAGCTTCTCCAGTTCTGCCAGGGCGAGCTCCAGGTCGCCGTTCACCAGGGTTGCGTCGAACTCGGCAGCGGCCGCCAGCTCCTCCCGGGCCCGCTCCAGGCGCCGCTGGATCGCCGCTTCCGCATCGGTGCCCCGCCCGCGGATCCGCCGCTCCAGCTCCTCGAGGCTGGGGGGCTGGAGCATCACCTGGAAGCCGGCCGGAAAACTGCGGCGCACCTGGCGGGCCCCCTCCAGCTCGATTTCCAGCAACACCGGCCGCCCCGCCGCCAGCTGGCGCTCCACCGGCTCGCGCGGGGTGCCGTAGAGGTTGCCGGCGAACTCGGCCCACTCCAGGAAACCGCCGGCCGCAACCTGCCGCTCGAAGTGCTCGCGGCTGAGGAAGAAGTAGCTCTCGCCCTCCACCTCCCCGGGGCGGGGGGGGCGGGTCGTGGCGGAGACCGACAGCCAGATGCGCGGATGGCGGGCGAGCAGCCTGCTCACCAGCGTGCCCTTGCCCACCCCGCTCGGGCCGGTGATCACACTCAGACGGGCCATTGCTGCAGCTGGGGTGGACTGCAGAGTAGGGGCACCCCATGGCGCACCCCGCCGGCGCCCTTCCCATGGCGATGGCCAGGCTGCAACCGATGGACCTCACCAGCCTGCGGGCTGCGCTGAGCGAGTGGCGCGGCCTGCTGTTGCCCAGCCGTTTTGAGAAGGCCCAGCAGGGGGGCAGCCACAGCCTGCAGCTGGGTCTGCGCCATCTGCACGGCATCCAGTGGCTGGAGCTCTGCTGGCAGGCAGAGGCGGCCCGGGTGCACGCCATCGCCCCACCCCCCCGCCAGGGGGAGGGCAGCACCCTGGCCCAGCAGCTCCAGCACGGCCTGCGCGGCCTGGCCCTCACCAGCCTGGAGCAGCCCGGCTGGGAGCGGATCGTGGACCTCGGCTTCGCCCGCCGTCCTGGCGGGCCCCTCGAGAAACGGCTGGTGATCGAACTGATGGGGCGGCACAGCAACCTCTTCCTGCTGGACGGCGAAGGGCGGGTGGTGGCCCTGGCCCGCCAGGTGAAATCCGGCCAGTCGCGGCTGCGGCCGATCGGCACCGGGGATCGGTACCAGCTGCCGCCGCCGCCGGCCGGGGAACCGCCCTGCGCCGCCAGCAGCTTCGCCGCCTGGCAGCAACGCCTGCTGCTGCTGCCCCTGCCCCTGGAACGCGCCCTGCGTGATGCCTTCCAGGGCATCAGTCCGGCCCTGGCCCGCCAGCTGCTGCCTGAGGCCTGGCTTGAGCAGCCGGTGCACACCCTCGGGGAGGAGCAGTGGCTCCAGCTCTGGCAGGCCTGGCGGAGCTGGCTGGAGGCGCTGGATGCAGAGCGGTTCAGCTGGCAACCCACCCCCACGGGCTACCGCTGCTGGGCCCCGCTCAGCGAGGATTCCCGCCACCGTGCTGCCCCGGGGGATCCTGCCCAGGCAGCCCGTCGCGGCGGTCTGCCGATCAACCAGGCCCTGGCCGCCTACTACGGCGAACGGCTGGCAACCCGAGCCCTGCAGGACAACCGCCAGCAACTGCGGCAGAGGCTGGAGAAGCTCGCCGACCAGCAGGCCCGCATGGTGGCCGACCAGGAGGCCCTGCTGGCGGCGGCGGCCGGCAGCGAGGAGCTCCAGCGCCAGGCCGATGCCCTGCTCAGCCAGCGCCAGCCCAGCCGCCAGTGCATCGACGACGCCCAGACGCTCTACCGCCGGGCCCGCAAGCTGCGCCGCTCGCTGGCGGCGATCAGCCCGCGCCTGGAGCAGCACCACCAGCACCTGGCGGCGATCGAGGCCAGCCTCACTTACCTCGACCAGGCCGAGAGCGTCAGCCAGCTGGAGGCCCTGCGCGAGGAACTCGAGGAGCTGCTGGGCCGCTCCACCCGTCCCGGGCGGCGTCAGCGGCGGGCCCTGGCAGCGGCACGGGACACCCCAAGCCCCCTGGAGCTGTGCACGGGGTCGGGGGTGGTGGTGCAGGTGGGCCGCAACCACCGCCAGAACGAATGGATCTCCTTCCGCCAGGCCCGCCGCGGCGACCTCTGGTTCCATGCCCAGGAGCTGCCCGGCAGCCACGTGGTGCTCAAGAGCTCAGCAGGGGTGGCCGCCGCCGCCGACGTGCAGGTGGCCGCCGACCTGGCCGCCCACTTCAGCCGCGGCCGGGCCAATGGCCGGGTGCCGGTGCTGATGGTGCCGGTGGATGCCCTGCAGCGCATCCCCGGCGCCGCCCCGGGCACCGTGCGCCACCGGGGAGGGGAGGTGATCTGGGGGGTCCCGGAACGGGCTCTTAGCCTGCTGGCAACCCGGCAGCCATGACCACGTCTCCCCCCGACCCCGCTGCTCAGGCCCCTGCCCAGGGCGGTGCCCAGCCCGGTGCGCCGCCAGCACCGATCCGGGTGACGCCCGCTGCCAACTCCGCCCCCGACGACTTCCCCGGGGAGGTGGAGATGAGCCTGGTGGACCACCTCGAGGAACTGCGGCGCCGCATCCTGCGCAGCCTGCTGGCGGTGGTGCTGGCGGCGGCCGGCTGTCTGGTGTTCGTCAAACCGGTGGTGCGCCTGCTGGAGATGCCGGCCGAGGGCATCCGCTTCCTGCAGCTGGCGCCGGGCGAGTTCCTGTTCGTGTCGTTGAAGGTGGCGGGCTACGCCGGCCTCTGCCTGGCCCTGCCATGGGTGCTCTACGAGATCCTGGCTTTCGTGCTGCCCGGCCTCACCCGGCGGGAGCGCCGCCTGGTGGGCCCAGCCGTGGCAGGGTCGGCGGTGCTGTTCGCCGCCGGCCTGGTCTTCGCCTGGTGGGCCCTGGTGCCGGCCGCCCTGCGCTTCCTGGTGAGCTACGGCGCCGACGTGGTGGAACCCAGCTGGTCGATCGAGCGCTACCTCGACTTCGTGCTGCTGCTGATGGTGGCCACGGCCCTGGCCTTCCAGCTGCCGGTGCTGCAGCTGATCCTGGGGGCCCTCGGCCTGATCCGGGCCCGCACGATGCTGGCGGCCTGGCGCTGGGTGCTGCTGGCCGCCGCCGTCGCCGGCGCCGTGCTCACCCCCTCCACCGACCCTGTGACGATGCTGCTGCTGGGCGGCGCGATCACGGGCCTCTACCTGGTGGGCGTGGGGCTGGTGGCCCTCAGCGAGCGGTTGCGGCCCTCCCCGGCCACCCCCGCTGAGGCCGGCTAGATCAGCCACCGAGGCGGACTACACCAGGAATTCCCCCAGCCGCTCGGGGGGCAATTCGAGGGCCAGCCCCATCGCCCGCCCTAGCCGCGGCTTGTCGGTGGTGGTGAGCAGCCAGTGGCGCACCTGGCCCGCCACGCCCATGCCATTGACCATCCCGGCCACCTCCTCCAGCCGGGCTGCGTAGGCCTCCGGGGAAAGCGGGAACGACTGCTGCTCCAGATACGCCCACATCACCTGCAGGTAGAGCCGCCCTCGGCGCTGCACCAGCTGCAGGTCGTAGGAGGCCTGCCAGCGCTGGCGCAGCAGCTCCAGCAGCTCAGATCCGCTGAGCGGCGGTGTGGGGAGCGACGGGGGAACGGCGGGCTGCACGGCGGATGGCGCGGCACAGCGGCAGTCTCACGCACAACAGCTTGTTGCAGTGGCCCGCAGCGACCGCATTGGCGCTGCGGTGCGGGAAGGGCAGGCCTTAATGTGGCCGCCACGTTGCACCGGCTACACCGGCACGTTGTCCATGACCCAGATCCCAGCCAGCGCGAGTGGTGATGTGCCCGGAATGGGTCGTCGGCAGTTCATGAATCTGCTCACCTTCGGGTCGCTCACCGGGGTGGCCCTCGGGGCCCTCTATCCGGTGGTGAACTACTTCATCCCCCCCAAGGCCGCTGGCAGTGGAGGCGGCGTGACGGCCAAGGACGAGCTTGGCAATGCCGTGACCGCCAGCGGCTGGCTGAGCAGCCACAAGGAGGGCGACCGCAGCCTGGTGCAGGGCCTCAAGGGCGATCCCACCTACCTGATCGTGGAGGGGGAGGACGCCATCGGCAGCTACGGCATCAACGCCATCTGCACCCACCTGGGCTGTGTGGTGCCCTGGAACAGCGGCGCCAACAAGTTCATGTGCCCCTGCCACGGCTCCCAGTACGACGCCACCGGCAAGGTGGTGCGCGGCCCGGCGCCCCTCTCCCTGGCCCTGGCCCACGTGTCCGTGGAAAACGACAACGTCTTCGTGAGCCAGTGGACCGAGACCGACTTCCGCACCGGCGACAAGCCCTGGTGGGCCTGACGCGACAGACCTCTCCCTTCCCGTCGTTCCGCTCCCACCCCCGATGCGCCGCTCCCTCTCCTCCCTGCTCGCCTCCCTGCTCGGCACCGGCCTAGCCCTGGCCGTGATCCTTGGGGCCGCCAGCCCCAGCTGGGCCTACCCGTTCTGGGCCCAGCAGAACTACGCCAGCCCCCGCGAGGCCACCGGCAAGATCGTCTGCGCCAACTGCCACCTGGCCAAGAAGGCCACCCGGGTGGAGGTGCCCCAGGCCGTGTTCCCCGACACGGTGTTCAAGGCCGTGGTGGAGATCCCCTACGACACCTCCGTGCAGCAGATTGCCGGTGACGGCAGCGCCACCGGGCTGAACGTGGGCGCCGTGGTGATGCTGCCCGACGGCTTCACCCTCGCCCCCCAGGATCGCCTCAGTGAGGAGCTCAAGGAGGAGACCGCCGGCATCTACTACACCCAGTACTCCGACGACCAGCCCAACATTCTGCTGGTGGGCCCCCTGCCGGGCGATGACCACCAGGAGATCGTGTTCCCTGTGCTCTCGCCCGATCCCGGCACCGACAGCAGCATCCACTTCGGCAAGTACCAGCTGCATGTGGGCGGCAACCGCGGCCGTGGCCAGGTGTACCCCACCGGTGAGAAGAGCAACAACACCGTGTACAACTCCCCTGCGGCCGGCAGCGTGAGTGCCATCACGGCCGGCGATGGCGGTGCAACGGTGGTGGAGATCACCGCCGAAGATGGCAGCACGGTCAGCGAAACCGTTCCAGCTGGTCCCAGCCTGCTCGTGGCGGTGGGCGACAGCGTCGCCGCCGGCGCACCGCTCACCAACGACCCCAATGTGGGCGGCTTTGGCCAGATCGACGCCGAGATCGTGCTGCAGAACCCGGTTCGCATCTACGGTCTGCTCGCCTTCTTTGCCGCCATCGCCCTGGCCCAGATCATGCTGGTGCTCAAGAAGCGTCAGGTGGAAAAAGTGCAGGCCGCCGAAGGCATCGTCTGATCACGGCCCAGACCGGGCCACTGCGGCTGATCTCCTGATCCAAGCGATTTGACTCTCCTGTTCGCCTTCACATCCCCGGGGCCCCTGGTTTTCCAGCTGGGCCCCTTTGCACTGCGCTGGTACGGGCTGCTGATCGCCTTGGCGGTGCTCGCCGGCCTGACTCTGGCCACACGGCTGGGGAAGGCCAGGGGCATCGAGCCTGCCTTGATCGCCGATCTGCTGCCCCTGCTGGTGCTGGGTGCCGTGATCGGTGCCCGGATCTACTACGTGGCCCTGGCATGGCGCCAGTACGCCGCCAATCCGATCGAGGCGCTGGCGATCTGGCGCGGCGGCATCGCCATCCATGGCGCCCTGATCGGTGGGGTTCTCACCACGATTCTCTATTGCCGGTGGCGGCGCCAGCCCTTCTGGCCCCTGCTCGATGTGCTGGTGCCGGCGGTGGCCCTGGGCCAGGCCATCGGCCGCTGGGGCAACTTCTTCAACTCCGAGGCCTTCGGTGTGCCCACCGATCTGCCCTGGAAACTGAGGATTCCGGCCGCCAACCGGCCGCCTGAATTTCTGGAGCAGCTCTACTTCCACCCAACCTTTCTCTACGAATCTCTCTGGAATGTGGGGGTCTGTGTGCTGTTGCTGGTGTTGTTCCGCCAGGCCAGCCGGGGCAGGATCCAGCTACCGGCCGGTGCCCTCAGCTGCGTGTACCTGATGGCCTACAGCAGCGGCCGGGTGTGGATCGAGGGCCTGCGCATCGACCCCCTCTGCCTGTTCGCCGAGCCGCCCTTCTGTGAAGGTGGCCTGCGCATGGCCCAGCTGGTGAGTCTGCTGCTGATCGCCCTTGGGGGCCTGGGGCTGTGGTGGCTGCTGGGACGGCGCCAAGCCCTGCCCGACCCGGTTGGAGTGGTTCGTTGACCGCCCCCCGCCTCTGGATCGTGGGTGCCGGGCCCGGTGCACCGGACCTGCTCACCCTCAGGGCGGCCCGCTTGATTGAGCAGGCCGAGGTGCTGGTGTACACCGACTCCCTGGTGAATCCCCAGATCGCCGCGCTGGCCCCCGAAGGCTGCGAGCGGATCCGTACCAGCACCCTCACCCTCGAGGAGGTGCTGACGGTGGTTCAGGAGCACGTCACTGCCGGCAAACGGGTGGTGCGCCTGCACGATGGCGACCCCTGCCTCTACGGCGCCCTGGCCGAGCAGATCTGCCGCCTGGCCGATGCGGGCATCGGCGTGGAGGTGGTGCCCGGCATCAGTGCCTACCAGGCCACCGCCGCTGCCCTCGGCGCCGAGCTCACCATCCCCGGGCTGGTGCAGACGATCGTGCTCAGCCGCACCGGCGGCCGCACCGGCGTGCCGGAGACCGAATCGCTGGAGCGGCTGGCCGCCCTGCGTGCCTCCCTCTGCCTCTATCTCTCCGCGCGCCACGTGGATGAGGTGCAGGCCGAGCTGCTGCGCCACTATCCCGCCGACACTCCCGTGGCCATTGGCTACCGGGTGAGCTGGCCAGACCAGTGGATCACGGTGGTGCCCCTGGGCCAGATGGCCTGGGTGAGCCGCGAGCGCAACCTGATCCGCACCACCCTCTATGTGGTGAGCCCGGCCCTGGCTGCCCCCGAGCAGGCCCGCTCCAAGCTCTACTCCGCCAGCCACAACCACCTGTTCCGGGGTGGTGTACCGGAAGACGACGTGCCGGCTCAGCCAACCTCCCCGTAGAGCTCCCGCGCCAACCGTTTCCGGTCGAATCCACAGCCGAGACGATCGGCAATCGCCTCCAGATCCCGGGCAGCATTGCCCAGGCAGCAGGTGCCGCCCGGCGAGGGCGTCACGTTGAACACCAGGCCCGGCAGGGCGGGGATACTGGCCTCACCGAGCATCAGCCTGCGGTTGGCCTTGTCGATCAGCTGGGGTCGCACGCCGCCATAGCCCTCGGCAAAACGAAGATCGCCCAGCTGCATGCCGGGCACGATCTTGCGGGCATCGGCCAGAAACAGACGCCGCCGTAGCCAGGGCACCTCGAACAGCAGGTTCTTGAGGATGTAGTTGCGGATGTCGGCGATGCGAAAGAGCTGCCAGAACACCGTCAGCACCGCCCAGTCGAGCCGCAGCACCTTGAGAAACTCCCAGAAGGAGGCGGGCTTGTAGCGCTCCAACAGCGGCAGCAGCAGGGCCGTGGGGCCGAAGCGGGTCTTCCCCGGCGCGCGCACGTCGGGGTCGCCGTGGATGGCGGCGAAGGGCAGCTTGTCGTTCTGCACCGTGTACACCTTGCCCTTGAGCAGATCGGGCGTGAAGTAGAAGCTGCCGGCCACCGGCAGGCAGGAGTACTCCAGGCCGAAGCCCAACCGCTGGGCCATCAGCAGGCTGTGGGCGCCGGCGTTCACCACCACATGGCGGGCCAGGATCTCCTGGGGGGCCAGTGCCATGCCGTCGGCCGTCCTGCCAGCGCTGCAGCCGGGGGTGGGGGCCAGGATCACGCGGTAGAGGTCGCCTTCCGGCACGATCTCCCGCACGGTGGTGCCCAGATGCAGGTCCAGCCGGCGGCATCCTGAGTCGCCGTGAGCATCGTCTGTGGTGGCGTTGCTCGCGACAATCGCCGCGCGGGCCTGCTCCACAAACGACTGGGAGAGCGCCTCGTAATCCACGGCGGTGTACGTGCTGCGGATGCCGATGGCCAGCAGTTGCTCGGGGCGCAGCTGGCCATCGAACAGCGCCACAGCCGGCTCCCACGCGGCGATCTGCTCCTTCTCCAGCAGCTCCATGGCCGGAAAGTGGGGAGAAAAGCGTGCAAAGCGCTCCCGCAGGAAGGCGCACTCCTGCTCGCCCACGGCCAGCACCATCTTGGGGGTGCGGAACACACAGCGCTCGCGCACCGCCGGATCCAGCAGTTCGGCGTAGTGCACGATCATCTCGGCCGTGCGCTTCACCTTCAGGGCCTTCTCGAGGGTGTAGTTGGTCTCGATGTCACCGCAATGGATGGTCTGGCTGTTGTTGGTGGCCCTGGAGTTCACCCGCGCCAGCGCGTCGTAGCGCTCCACCAGGGCAAGGCGGGCCAGATCCGTGTAGCGGGCCAGCTCGAACAGCAGTGCCGTGCCACACACGCCTCCCCCCACGATCAGCACGTCCACCTGCTGGCTGGCCTGGCCGTGCGCCTGCCCATCCCCGGGCCGATCCCCCCGCAGCAGGGGCGAACCATCGACGGCGGACTGGGCGATGCTCACGGGGTGGGCGCTGAAGCGACAGGGCTGAGGCTGCCATGGTGACTGATCACCCCTCCCCCAGCTCCAGGCTTCGCCGGAGGGCACGCCTGGGGAAGGGCGGCGATGTTTTAAAGTCGAGCCACAGCGCAAGCGACCGGCTCACTCAAGGCCATCAGACTGCGCTGTCCTTTGCTGCAGGCTTCCATACGGGCAAAGCAGATTCGGGCGATTAGCACAGCGGTAGCGCACTTCCTTCACACGGAAGGGGTCACTGGTTCGAATCCAGTATCGCCCATTGATTGATTCAGGCCTAGCTGGCTTCAATCGAGCCAGCCAGAAAGATCTCGCTCGATTGAAGCAATCCGATCCAGCTACGCCGTCCTTGGATCTTTGCTCCATTGGCTGTTCTCATTGAGCCATTGGCTGTTCCGGTTGAGCCATTGGCTGTTCCGGTTGAGCCATTAGAAGGTTCAGGCCTGGGACCTGGGTCCGGGCAGGTTGCATGGATTGACAGGCTCCCCAGAAACAGCGCCATCGCTGACGGCGCGTTGGCGGCGTGGCACAACTGTTGTGTTGCGCAGGAATTCCTGCAACCGTTGCGCGACAGGGGCACAATGCCGGCACAACGCACCTGCCGTGCCACTTGTCTGAGTCCTGCCCGTGAGCGCCGAGCTGATTCCCCAGTTGCAACGCCTTGGTCAGCGCCTGGCCCAGGCCCGCCAGGCCCAGGGCATCAGTCTGGATCAGCAGGCCGAACGCCTGCACATGGGCCCTGAACAACTGCGGGCCCTGGAGGAGGGGAACCGGGAGGAACTGCCCGAGGCCGTGTTCGTGGTGGCCCAGGCCCGCCGGGTGGCGGCAAGCCTTGGCGTGAACATCGACGACGACATCGCCGCCCTGCGCGCCAATCAGGCCTTCCAGGCCCGCCCGCCCCAGCCCGGTCCCGCTCCATCGGCCCCTCAGCCCCGGCGTCCCGCCGTGCAGGCCGATGCAGCTCCGGTCTCCACCCCCTCGCGACCACCGCTCCGGCTGCTCGGCCTTGGTGCTGCCCTGGTCGCCGCCGCGGGGCTGGCCTGGGGTGTGCAGCGCAGCCTCAGCGGCGGCCGGCCCAGCCCCCCGCGCCAGCCCCCCGCCGCCTCCGAACAGCCCAGCCCGGCTGCGCAGCCCCAGGCCGAGCTGGTGCTGCGCAGCGCCGAACCCAGCTGGGTGGAGGTGCGCTCCGCCAGCGGCGTGGTGCTCCTGCGGGGCACCCTGGAGGGCGAGCAGCGCTTCCCCCTCAGCGGCGAGCTGCGGGTGCTGGCCGGTCGCCCTGATCTGGTGAGCGCCGCCAGCGGAGGAGCTCCGGCCAGGCCACTGGGCCCGATCGAAGCCGTGACCTGGTACCGCTTCAGCCCGGAGCCGAGCCCTGCAGCGCAACCGGCTCCGGAACCCTGAGTTCCACGCCGCAGGCCTCCAGCACCACCGCGGTGCAGGCGCGCAGGCTCCAGCGCTCCAGGCTCAGATCCGGAGCCGGCTCCCCGCTCGCCGGCAGGCGGGGCTGCAGCTCCACCTCCAGCACCTGGGCGTCAGCGCCACCCCCCGGCCGCACGCCGATGGTCTCGATCACGGCGGCGGGGCGGCGGTCGAGGGCGGCGGCCAGGCGCAGCAGCAGGGCCATGCCAGCCACACAGCGGCGCTGCTCCCGGCCGGTGATCAGCTGCCACGACTCGTGCCGCTTCTTGGGCAGGCTGCGGCGGTGATACCGGGCGATGGCCGCCACCATCAGATGTTCGGTCTGGGAGTAGCCGAGCAGCTCACCGTGGCGGATCAGGTACCAGGTGTGCTTGTGATAGGCCGAGATGTTGATGCTCTTGCCACAGGTGTGCAGCTGGGCCGCAGCCCAGAGCAGCTGGCGTCCCTCACCGTCGTCGTCGTGGAGCATCCCCCGGGTCTGGTCGTAGAGGCTGAGGGCATGGCCGGCCACCCGGTCCGCCCGCTCCAGATCCACGCCGAACTGGCGGGCCAGGTGCAGCACGGTGCGCTCGCGGATCGAGCTCTGAAAGGAGAAGCGGTCACCGAGCAGCTGGTTGCGCAGCATCCAGTCCACGATCAGCCCCTCGCGCAGGGCCCGATCGCACACCAGCAGATCGCGGGCGCCGAGCATGGCCATGGTGGTCTGCAGGATCAGGGCACCGGGCACGATGATCTCGGCGCGGCGCTCGTTGATGGCCGTCAGGCCGCGGCGCTGCTCCGGGGTCATCAGCAACAGCCGCGCCACCAGCTGGTCGATCCGCTCCTTGCTGAGGCGGTAGCCCTGCAGCTTCAGCGGCGGGGTGGGATCCTCCGCCGCGGCCAGGGCGGCCAGGGCCATGGCCGTGCCGCTGGTGCCCACCAGCTGCAGGGTTTCAGCTGGCCTGAGGGCCTTCTTCAGCTCAGCCACCGCCGGGTCCATGGCCCCCTGGATGTAGGCCTGCAGGAAGCCGCGGCGCTCGGGCGGCAGGGGATCGGGCTGGCAAAACTCCCGCTGCAGCCGCACGGCGCCGATGCGGGTGCTGGTGAGCACCCGGGCGTCGGAGCCATCGGCCAGCACGAGCTCGGTGGAGCCACCGCCGATGTCGATGATGGCGTGGGCGCGCTCGCCGAAGGCCATGCCGGACAGCACCCCCAGATAGATCAGCCGGGCCTCCTCCGGCCCGCTCACCAGATCCACCTCCAGGCCGAGCTGCTCCTGGAGGGTCTGCAGGAACTGGCCGCCGTTGGGCGCCTCGCGAACGGCGCTGGTGGCGGCGGTCACGATCTGCTCCACGCCGTGGCTCTCCGCCAGTTGGCGGTCGTGGCGGAGGGTGCGGAAGGCCCGTTCCATGGCCTCGGCGCTGAGGTCGCCGCTCAACGGGTCGCGCTCCCCGAGCCGGGTGGTGGCCTTCTCAGCGAGGAGCACGCCAAAACTGCGCAGCTGCTCGTCCACCTCGGCGATCAGCAGGTGGATCGAGTTGGTGCCGATGTCGATGGCCGCCACCCGCCGCCGGCCGGCCTGCAGGGGCGTGGGGGCCTGGGCCATGGGAACGGCGGTGAGCCTGGCGGCGCCACTTTGCCACCCCTGGCGCCCCCTAGCCTGGGCCGCAACGGGATGCAGCGATGCAGGGCACAGCACGCAGGGCAGCGCAACCGGCCCGCTGGCGCGCCTGGCTGGAGCTGGTGCGCTGGCACAAACCCTCCGGCCGGCTGATCCTGCTGATTCCGGCCGGCTGGAGCCTGTGGCTGCTGCCCCAGAGCCCGCCGCCCCTGGCCCTGGTGGGCTGGATCGTGCTGGGCGGCCTGTCGGTGAGCGCGGCCGGCTGCATCGCCAACGACCTCTGGGACCGGCGCATCGACCCCCAGGTGGAGCGCACCAGCGGCCGGCCGCTGGCCAGCGGTCGGCTGGGGGTGGCAGAGGCCCTGGCCCTGCTGCTGCTCTGCCTGCTGGCGGCCCTGGCGGTGGTGCTGGTCGGCCTGCCGGCGGCGCAGCGGGGGCTCTGCCTGCTGCTGGCCCTGGCCTGCCTGCCGCTGGTGCTGCTCTACCCCTCCGCCAAGCGCTGGTTCGGCTACCCCCAGCTGGTGCTGGCCCTGTGCTGGGGCTTCGCCGTGCTGATTCCCTGGGCAGCCGCCGCGGGCAACCTGGCCGGCGGCTGGCCCCTGCTGCTCACCTGGCTGGCCACCGTGCTCTGGACCTTCGGTTTCGACACGGTGTACGCCATGGCCGACCGCACCGACGACCGCCGCATCGGCGTGCGCAGCAGCGCCCTCAGCCTGGGTCCGCGGGCGCCCCTGGTGGTGACACTCTGCTACGCCGGCACCGCCATCTGCCTGGCCCTGGCCGCCGCCCTGCGGGGCCTGCAGCCCCTCGGCTGGCTGCTGGGGCTGGTGGCGGCGGTCGCCATGGTGCGCCAGGGCTGGCTGCTGCGCGGGCTGGAGCGCAGCCGGCAGGCGTCCTCCGGCAGCTACGGACGCCACTTCAGCCGCCAGGTGCAACTGGGAGGGCTGCTGCTGCTGGCCCTGGTGCTGGGGCGCTGGCCATGAGCAGTCCGCTCGCCTGGCCCCAGCCGCTTCAGGCAGGCGACCGGGTGCGCCTGGCCGCCGCCAGCTCCGCCCTCGACGACCCCGGCGCCGTCGCCAGGCTGGAGGCGGGCCGGACCGTGCTGGTGCGCTGGGGGCTGGAGCTGGACAGCCGCCCGATCCACGAGCGCAGCTGGGGCTATCTGGCCGGGCGCGATGAGGAGCGACGGGGCGATCTGCTGGGGGCCGACCGGGAAGGGGCCGCTCTGATCGCCTGCGTCCGCGGCGGTTGGGGTTCGGCCCGACTGCTGGAGCGCCCCCTGGCCCTGCCGCCCCGCTGGCTGCTGGGCTTCAGCGACGTGACCTCCCTGCTCTGGGCCCAGCTCGCCCAGGGCCATGGCGGCGGCCTGCACGGCCCCCTGCTCACCACCCTGGCCGCCGAGCCGGCCTGGAGCCAGGAGCGCCTGCGCCAGCTGCTGTTCGGCGAGAGGCCGCCGGCCCTGGAGGGCGAGAGCTGGCGGGGCGGGGTTGCCGAGGGGCCGCTGCTGGTGGCCAATCTCACCGTGGCCACCCACCTGCTGGGCACGGCCCATCTTCCCTCCCTCACGGGGGCGATCCTGGTGCTGGAGGACGTGGGTGAAGCGCCCTACCGCATCGATCGCATGCTCACCCACTGGCGGCTGAGCGGCGCGCTCGGCCAGCTGGCGGGCATCGCCTTCGGCGCCTTCAGTGGCTGCGATGACGACGACGAGGCGGCGAACGAACACGACGGCCAGGAGGCCAATCAGGCCATCGCTGCTGGGGACGCCCATCGCCGTCTCGAGCAGGTGCTGCGCGAGCGCACTGTGGATCTGGGTATCCCCGTGCTGGCCGGCCTGCCCCTGGGCCACCGCTGCGGCAATGCCGCGCTGCCCCTGGGAGCCCGGGCCCGCCTGGATGCCGACGCCGGCCGGCTGGAGTTGCTGGCCTGGCCGCCGCCACCACCTTCAGCCTCGCTCTGAAGCCAGACCTCAGCCGCGAGCGGCCAGCACCGCCGCGGCGATGGTGAGGTCGAAGGGAGTGGTGAGCTTGATGTTGGCGGGCGGCGCCTCCAGCACCTGCACTGGCCAGCCCAGCCGCTCGAACAGGGCCGCATCGTCGGTGACGCTCCAGCCCTCGGCGCTGGCGGTGGCGTGAGCCTGGCGCAGCCGCTCCACCGGGAACCCCTGGGGGGTCTGGGCGGCCCAGAGCGCGCTGCGGTCCGGGGTGGCGGTGATCGTGCCCGAACCGTCGACCTGCTTGATGGTGTCGGTCACGGGGGTGGCCGCGATCACGGCCCGGCCGGCCAGCACGGCCTCGGCGCAGCGGCTGAGCAGGGCCGGATCCACCAGGCAGCGGGCGCCGTCATGAATCAACACGCCCGCCGCATCGGCGGGCAGGGCGGCCAGGCCCCGACTCACCGACTCCTGGCGGGTGTCACCGCCCAGGATCCAGTGCACGGGCTTGGCGGGTGCCGCCGCGGCCACCAGGGCGGCAATCGGCTCGGCGTCCACGGGCTGACCCACGATGCCGATCCAGTGGATCGCCTCACAGGCCAGGGCCGCCTCCAGAGTCCAGGCCAGCACGGGCCGGCCGGCCACCTCCAGCAGCAGCTTGTTGCCGGCAGCGCCCATGCGGCGGCCGCTGCCGGCGGCGGCGATCAGCAGATGCACAAACAGGGCCGCGCTGCGGGCGCGCTGGAACAAGCTCCATACAATCAGCCCGCCGAGCTCGATCCCTTGCGATGCGCGCCCTGTTCCTGATTCCGGGCGAGAGCAGCCGCCAGCTCCAGGCCTTCGCAGCCGTGGCCGCCGTGGCCGACCAGCTGGGGGCGGCGGTGCAGGTGGTCTGCCCTCCGGCTGTCATGGCGCTCTGGGGCCTGCACCCAGCCGGCGTACGGACCATCCCCTTCCCCTTCGATGCCGCCACCCTGGCCGACTGGGCCAACCTGCTGGGTTCGGTGCGCGAGCCCGACTTCCAGCTCTGCATCAACCGGGCCAGCGGCCGCCAGGTGGACCTGATGCTGTCGATGAGCCACATCCCCACCCGGGTGGCCGCCGGCGGCTTCTCCGCCACCGACACCGTGCAGCCGGCGCCAGGGGGCTGGGAAGCCCAGGCCTGGGAGGCTTTTCTGCGGCCGATCGGCGTTCGGCTCGAGGCCGACGCCTTCCGCCTCAGCCTGGCCAGGGCCGACCTGGATGCCGCCGCCGCCGCGCTGCCCAGCGGCGACGGCCCCCTGCTGCTGCTGGCGCCGGCCGGCGACCCGGCCGACTGGCCAGCCGATCAGTGGCAGGCCCTGCCCGAGCGCATCCGCCAGCGCCTCCCGGGCCTGCGCACCCTGGCGGCGGGCGGGGGCCCCGCACGGACCTGGGCCGCCCGGCTGGCCTCGGCCGATGTGGTGCTGGCCAGCGAGGCCAGCTGCATCGAGCTGGCCCTGATGCTCGGCTTGCCGCTGGTGGCCCTGGGCCGCAGCGCCTCGGAACTGCCCAGCCGGGAGGGTGTGCGTGGCGTGGGCAGGCCCGATCAGCTGGCCGGCCTGGACATCGACGCCGTGCTGCAGGCCCTCGGGCTGGGGTGAGGCTGGGCGGGCCATACGATCACACCCCACCTTCCTGCATCGATGGCCCCAGTCACCCCCCTCGCCGGCCAGGTCGCCCTCGTCACGGGGGCCAGCCGAGGCATCGGCGCGGCCATCGCCGCCGAACTCGCCAGCGCCGGCGCCACCGTGGTGGTGAACTACGCCAGCTCCCCGGACTCCGCCCAGGCCGTGGTGGCGGCGATCCAGGCAGCCGGCGGCCAGGCCTGGGCCCACCAGGCCAACGTGGCCGATGAGCAGCAGGTGGAGGCGATGGTGAAGGCGGTGCTGGAGAAGGAGGGCCGCCTCGATGTGCTGGTGAACAACGCCGGGATCACCCGCGACGGCCTGCTGATGCGCATGAAGAGCACCGACTGGCAGAGCGTGATCGACCTCAACCTCACCGGCGTGTTCCTCTGCACCCGGGCGGTGAGCCGATCGATGCTCAAGGCCCGCTCCGGCCGCATCATCAACATCACCTCGGTGGTGGGCCTGATGGGCAACCCCGGACAGGCCAACTACAGCGCCGCCAAGGCAGGCGTGATCGGCCTCACCCGCAGCAGCGCCGCCGAGTTCGCCAGCCGCGGCGTCACCGTGAACGCCGTGGCGCCCGGCTTCATCGAGAGCGACATGACCGCCGAGCTCGACAAGGAGCCGATCCTCAAGGCCATCCCCCTGGGCCGCATGGGGCAACCCGCGGAAGTGGCCAGCGCCGTGCGCTTCCTGGCCGCCGACCCCGCCGCCGCCTACATGACCGGCCAGGTGCTGCAGGTGGATGGCGGCATGGTGATGCGCTGAACAGACCACTGGCTCAACCAGCCAGTGATCCAGCCACTGGTCAAGAGCTGCCCGGGCTCTCCACCGGCTTGCCGAGCTCCTCGCGGAGCTGGCGGATGCGCTGCAAAAGCCGCAGCCGCCGGCTGCGGGCCGTGAGGGTGAGGAACAGGCGCAGGGGTACGTAGATCAGCGCCATCCCCACGCCCAGCAGCGTGATCAACACAAACACCATGGCGTTGGCACTGGTGGTGGGATCGAGCAGCACCACCTCGCTGGGCGCATCCAGGGCTTGGCTGAGCAGGTCGTCCATCGGCGGCCCGGGGGCCTTGCACGGTTCGCTGAACCCTATCGACGAGAGCGGGATTCGGCTTTCCCCACCGCTCATCCTGCAGCCGCCATGGGAGCCTGGGACGCCAGAGATCTCCCATTTCCAATGGCCAAGCTGGTCAGCTTTTCCGATGAGTCGCGCGCGGCCCTGGAACGGGGCGTGAACGCCCTGGCCAACGCCGTGAAGGTGACCATCGGGCCCAAGGGCCGCAACGTGGTCCTTGAGCGCTCCTTCGGCGCACCCGACATCGTCAACGACGGTGTGACCATCGCCAAGGAGATCGAACTGGAGGATCCGTTCGAGAACGTGGGCGCCAAGCTGATCCAGCAGGTGGCCAGCAAGACCAAGGACACCGCCGGCGACGGCACCACCACGGCAACCGTGCTGGCCCAGGCCCTGGTGCACGAGGGGCTGCGCAACGTGGCCGCCGGTGCCAACCCGGTGGGGCTGCGCCGGGGCATGGAGCGGGCCGCCGCCCAGGTGGTGGCAGGCATCGCCGCCCGCGCCCAGGCCGTGAGCGGCGATGCCATCCGCCAGGTGGCCACAGTGAGCGCCGGCAACGAGGAGGAGATCGGCCGGATGATCGCCGAGGCCATGGAGCGGGTGAGCGCCGATGGGGTGATCACCGTGGAGGAATCCAACTCCCTGGCCACTGAGCTGGAGATCACCGAGGGAATGGCCTTCGACCGCGGCTACGTGTCGCCGTACTTCATCACCGACCAGGAGCGGCGCGAGTGCGTCTTTGAGAATGCCCTGATCCTGATCACCGACCGCAAGATCAGCGCGATCACCGACCTGGTGCCCGTGCTGGAGGCCGTGAGCAAGGCGGGGCGGGCCCTGTTGACCATTGCCGAGGACGTGGACGGCGAGGCCCTGGCGACCCTGGTGGTGAACAAGAACCGCGGCGTGCTGCAGGTGGCCGCCGTCAAGGCCCCTGGCTTCGGCGATCGCCGCAAGGCCAGCCTGCAGGACATCGCCATCCTCACCGGCGCCGCCGTGGTGAGCGAGGACCAGGCGATGACCCTGGACAAGGTGACCCTGGCCGACCTGGGCACCGCCCGCCGCATCACGATCACCAAGGACGACACCACGATCGTGGCCAGCGGCGACCACCAGCAGGCCGTGGCCGACCGGGTGGCCTCGATCAGGCGCGAACTGGAGCGCACCGACTCCGACTACGACCGCGAGAAGCTGCAGGAGCGCATCGCCAAGCTGGCCGGTGGCGTGGCGGTGATCAAGGTGGGTGCCCCCACCGAAACCGAACTGAAGAACCGCAAGCTGCGGATCGAGGACGCCCTCAACGCCACCCGCGCAGCGGTGGAGGAGGGCATCGTGGCCGGCGGTGGCACCACCCTGCTCGAACTGGCCGAGGGGCTCAGTGAGCTGGCGGCCGGTTGCCAGGGCGATGAGCGCACCGGCGTGGAGATCGTGCAGCGGGCCCTGGCGGCCCCCCTGCATCAGATCGCCGCCAACGCCGGCGCCAACGGTGCCGTGGTGAGTGCCGAGATCCTGCGGCACGGGAAGGGCTTCAATGCCCTCACCGGCCAGTACGACGACCTGCTGGCGGCCGGCATTCTCGATGCCGCCAAGGTGACCCGCCTGGCCCTCCAGGACGCCGTGTCGATTGCGGCCCTGCTGATCACCACCGAGGCCGTGATCGCCGAGAAGCCTGAACCGCCAGCCCCTGCCCCGGGCGGCGACATGGATGGCATGGGCGGAATGGGTGGCATGGGCGGAATGGGCATGCCCGGGATGATGTGAACCCTGGCCTGGGGGACAGCGCCACATGCGCAGGTCCCCTGATGTCTGTCCTCTGTCTGTCCTCCTTCAGAGGGAGCGCACGAGGGCGGCGTGAATACGGCAGACACTGAGGGCCTCCCGGGGGGGGTTACCGCACAGGCGCCCCAATTCCCGGTTCAGTGCCTGGATCTGACCCAGGTGAAAACTGGAGAGAGGCATGCCCAGCAGCATGGTGCTCATCAACACCATCCCTGGGCCTGCCCACAACCGGGTGCGTTCCATGGGTCCTCCCTGCCAGCACAACACACTTACCACTGTGTGCGCTCCCTGAACTGGTACGCGCCTGGCTTCTGAAAAATTTTCGCAGCCGCTGGCCGGGCCGTCTGCCGTCTCAGGCCAGGGCCCGGCTGTAGGCGGCCACCTGCAGGTCGATGCCGGTGATCGCAGTGCCCACCACCACGGCATCGGCGCCCCTCTCCAGGGCCTGGCGGGCCTGATCGGCCGAGGCCACCCCGCCCTCGCAGATCAGGGCCACCCCGGG
The DNA here is from genome assembly GCA_040399285.1 of Prochlorococcaceae cyanobacterium. GTDB lineage: Bacteria > Cyanobacteriota > Cyanobacteriia > PCC-6307 > Cyanobiaceae > NIES-981. The sequence continues at coordinate 88,381 of JBBASM010000009.1, read as the reverse complement.
TGGCAGGTCCCGGCGCAGCGCCTCCAGCAACTGCCACCCCGGCGGCTTCCCATGGGCCGTGGCCTCGGTGTAGCCATAGAGCGTGGTGCCCACCCAGCTGCAGCCCAGCTGCGCCGCCCGCAGCCCATTGGCCAGGCTGTCCACATCCGCCATCAGCACAGCCCCCAGCTCCCCCCGGGCACGGGCGATCAGCGCCGCCAGGTCGGCCCCACCGGGCCTCAGCCGCTCGGTGGCATCGAGGGCCACCACGTCGGCACCCGCTGCCCAAACGGCGCGGATCTCCTCCCAGCCCGGGGTGATGTACACCGGACTGTCGGCAAAGCTGCGCTTCCACAGGCCCACGATCAGGGCCTCCGGGCAGCGACGGCGCACCGCACCGATGTGCTCCGGGCTCTCCAGCCGCACGCCACTGGCACCGTTGCGCAGGCTGGCCTCCGCCATCGCGGCGATCACCGCGGGATCGCGCAGGGGAGATCCCTCAGGGGCCTGCACGGACACGATCAGGCCCCTGGGGCAGATCTGGGACATGGCTGGGGACGCAGTGGCAGAAGGAACAGGAAGGCTCAAGCTGGAGGGTGCTGGCCTGGTGGGTGGAAGCAGCGAAGCGGGGTTCAGCTGAGCTTGCGGTTGAGCAGGGGGCGGATCAGCAGGAACAGTCCCGCGGCCAGCCCCGCCAGCACCAGCAGGCAGACACCGGCAGTGAGCTCTCCATAGGGGGCCTCCAGCACGACGGCACTGAAGGAGAGCTGGCCTGCATAGGCGGCGCGGATCGGCTCGATTGCCAATGTGAGCGGATTGAGGGCGGCCAGCCAGCCCAGCCAGCTGGGCATGAACGACAGGGGAGCCAGGGCCGTGCTGGCGAAGAGCAGCGGCAGGTTGGCCACGAAGATCACGGCGATCAGCTCGATATGGCCCGGCAGGGCGAAGGCCAGGCCCAGGCTCAGGGCAGTGACGGCGAACACCAGCAGCAGCAGGGTGCCCAGCACCACCAGCAGGCCAGCCCCCCCGGGCCAGCCATAGCCCAGCAGGGCGGCGGTGACCATGATCGCCAGGCTCTGGATCAGGCTGATGGCGGTGATGTAGAGCACCGAGGCCAGCACGATCGAGCTGCGCGAGCGCAGCGGCGCCACCAGCAGGCGGTTGAGAAAGCCGAATTCCCGGTCGAACATCACCGGCAGGCCGGCGTTGAGGGCGCCGCTGAAGGCGGTGAACACGATCACGCCGGCACCGAGGAAACGGCCGTAGCTCATGCCGCCGGGAAGCATGCCCTCCGGAGCATTGGCGAACAGGGCACCGAACAGCACCAGCCAGATCAGGGGCTGCAGCACACCGGCCACCAGGGTGGAGGGGCGGCGCTGCAGTTGCACGAACAGGCGCCGGGTGAGGGCCAGGGTTTCCTGGCTGATCTCAGCGGCGGCGGACGCGGATGTCATGGCGGCAGGGGGTGGAAGGCAAACAGGGCAAGAGAGCGGGCAGACCAGAGGAATCGGCGGACCGCAACCAAGGGGCAGGCCGGCGCGCGGGCGTCAACGCATGCTCTGCTTGCGCTCCGCCTTGGCGTCGCGGCTGCCCGCCACGGCCAGTTCGGCATCCATCAAGGTGCGGCCGGTGGCCTGGAGATACACATCGTCGAGGCTGGGGCGGCTCTGGGCGAGGGCAAACACCGGCAGGTCGGCCCCGGCCAGCTGGCGGCGCAGCAGGTCCACTGCGCCGGCGTCCTCCACCACCAGGTTGAGGGAATAGCCCTGGGCCCGATTCACCACCACCTGGCGCACTCCCGGGCAGTCCTGCAGGAGCCGCTGCACCCGGTGGGCCTCCTCGGCATCGCTGAACTCGCGCACCCGCAGGGTCACCCGGTCGCCCCCGAGCTCATTCTTGAGAGCATCGGGACTGCCCTCGGCGATCACCCGACCGGCGTCAATGATTGCCAGCCGGTCGGCCAGGGCGTCCACCTCCTCGAGGTAGTGGCTGCTGAGCAGCACGGTGGTGCCGCCCTCGCACAGCTGGCGCAACACCCGCCAGATGGCCGCCCGGCTCTCGATGTCCAGCCCCACGGTGGGCTCGTCCAGCACCAGCAGGCGAGGGCTGTGCAACAGGCCGCAGGCCAGGTCGAGGCGGCGGCGCATGCCGCCGGAGTAGCCACCGCAGCGGCGGTCAATCCAGTCGTCCATGCCCAGCAGCTCGATCAGCTCGGCGATGCGACGCTGCCGCAGGCCGCGATCGAGATGGTAAAGATCTCCCTGGAGCTGGAGCAGCTCCCTGCCGGTGAGAATCTTGTCGATGGCCACCTCCTGGGCCACGTAGCCCAGCAGGGAGCGCACGCGGCGGGGATCCTGCAGGGCATCGACCCCCGCCACCCGCACGCTGCCGCCATCGGGGGCCAGCAGGGTGCAGAGGATGCGCAGAGTGGTGGTCTTGCCGGCCCCGTTGGGTCCCAGCAGGCCGTAGAGGCAGCCTTCAGGCACGCTCAGCTGAACGCCGTCGAGGGCCTGAACAGCGCCCTCACCGCGGCCATAGGCCTTGCGCAGTTGGTGGATCTGGATCAATGGCTCACCCATCAGAGCCGGGGCCCCAGGTTTCAGGCGGCCAATGTAGGCAGCGCAGCCGGCGGCAGGGAGAGGGCCTGGGCCAGAGGCAACCGTGCCAGCAGCAGCAGCAGGCAGATGCCGAACAGGTAGAGGATCGACCAGCGGAACAATGCCCTGGCCCGCTGGGGGTTCTCGGGTTCGCCGGCCAGGGCGCCACTGAGCTGGAGCAGGCGGCCATTGAAGGGCAGCACCAGCAGGCCGTAGAGCAGGCCGCCGGCGGGCAGCACCAACGGAGCGAAGAGACTGAGGACCGCGGTGGCCCAGGCGTAGTGGTGGATGGCCCGGCCGGTGAAGGCCACCCCCTTGACCACCGGCAGCATCGGGATGCCCACCGATCGGTAGTCGTCCCGCAGCAAAAGGGCGAGGGCCCAGAAGTGGGCGGGGGTCCACACCATCACCAGGGCGAACAGCCACCAGCCCCCCCAGCCCAGCTGGCCGGTGCTGGCGGCGGCGCCAACCAGGGGAGGGATGGCCCCGGCCACTCCGCCGATCACGATGTTCTGGGACGTGCGCGGCTTGAGCAGGGCTGTGTAGAGCAGCACGTAGCTGCACAGGCCCAGCAGGGCCAGGCTGGCAGCCAGGGCATTCACCGCCAGCACCAGCACCAGCACGGCCCCGGAGGTGAGCAGGGCAGCCAGGCCAAGGGCCTGCCCCTGATCCAGCCGGCCAGAGGGCAGGGCCCGGCGGCTGGTGCGCTGCATGCGACCGTCGAGGTCCTGCTCCCACACGCAGTTGAGAACGCCGGCAGCCGCCGCCGCCAGGCTGCCGCCCAGCAGGGTGGCCAGCACGGTGCCGGCCTGCACGGGCCCCGCACCCGAGGGGTCACTCACGGCCATGCCGGCCAGGGTGGTGGCCAGCAACAGGGGAATCAGCCGGGGCTTGGCCACCTCCAGCCAGGCGGGCAGGCGCACCGAGGGCCGCACCGGCGGAGGCTGGCTGGCCAGCAGCAGGGCACCGGCCTGGGAGGGAGCACTAACCATGACGGAGTACCGGAGGGGCAGGAGCAGGCGACAGGGCGAGAGAGCGGCCGAGGCTGGCGCCAAGCAAGGCGACCAGCAACGCCGCCACCGCCTGGTGGGCGATGGTCAGCGCCGGCACCGTCAGCCCCAGACGCAGGGTGGTGACGCCCAGGGCCACCTGAGCTGCCACCAGCAGGGCTGCAGCCAGGGCGGCCCAGCGCAGCCAGCGCTGGCCGGAGTGCAGGGCCCAGCTGGCCGGCAGCAGGAGCAGCACCACCAGCGCCGCAGGCCTGGCCACCAGCCGATGGCGCCAGAGGAGCTGGCAGCCGTCACCGTCCGTGAGGCAACGCTCTGCGGCCCAGGTGCTGGCCAGGGAGCCGCCAAGGAGGCACTGGCCGAACACCAGGGCGAGGGCCAGGGCAAGCAGAGGTAGCCACCAGCGGGGCAGGGCAGGAGCTGGGGCCGGGGCCGGCCCGGCAAGCACCAGGCCCTGGTGGACACCGCTGAGCAGCACAACCAGGGTGAGCGCCGTGGCCAGGTGGGCTGTGACCAGGGGAGCGGCCAGCAGGCGGGTCACCGTGAGGGCACCCAGCCCGCCCTGCACGGCCACGAGCACCAGGGATGCGAGCGAAGCCAGCGGCAACCAGGCAGGCAGGCTGCGCCTGGCCAGGACACTGGCCGCGCTGAGCACCAGCAGGGCCACGCCCACCACGAAGGCATCAAGGCGGTGGAACCACTCGAGGAACACCTGCAGGTTGAACCGGCCACCAGGCAGCAGGGAGCCGTAGCAGAGCGGCCAGTCAGGACAGGCCAGTCCGGCCTGCATCACCCGGGTGGCACCGCCGATCACCACCAGAGCCACCAGCGCCACCACCAGATGGGCGGTGAGGGTGGCCAGATGCCGCTGGATCGGCTCCGATCCGGGCGATGACGCATCACCAGCCCGAGGCGTGGCCCCAGCGGCGGGGGGGGTGAGGACGGCGAACGCCGGTCGTGCCACGGAACCCCCCAAATCGGTTTGCACCGTAGCCAGTTCGGACTGGTGTCAGAGCGCCCGTAACAGCTTGGCGATCTTGATATCAAGACAGAGAACATGGCGCCGATCAGGCCTCACAGCCCCCCTTGTCAATGTCCCCAGATGGAGACAGTCCGGCAGCGGCCGGGCCAATGTGAGCCGATTCACATCCAAAGCTGAACCAGGTTCGCAGGACTGCATCACCCCCCATAGGGTGGAACAACGCTCGCGATGAACTGTGCGAATCCGGACTGCCGCCACCACCGGCCTAGCCGCAACCGCCCTTGTGGTGACAGGCTTGGTGATCGGCACCCGGGTGAATCTCCTGCCGGAGGACGCCAGCACCAACGCCTACGCCTACGACAGCCTGTTTCAGGTTCTCTTCAGCATTGGCACGATGCTGTTTCTCGGCATCCTGATCGTGCTGGTCTACAGCCTGGTGCGCTTCCGTCGACGCCCGGGCGAACTGGCCGATGGCCCGGCGATCGAAGGCAATCTGCCCCTCGAGATCGTGTGGACAGCCATTCCTGCTGTGGTGATTCTCTTCGTGGGCATCTACAGCTACGACATCTACGAGCGCATGGGCGGGATGGCCTCTCTGGACCATGGCGCCATGGATCATGCAGCCATGACCGGTGATGCCGTTGCAACGGATCTGGAGCGCCGACCGCGCATCTGGGGGGGAATCGGTCCTGCGGCCGTGCTGAATGACACCTCCCAGCCCAGCGCGGCAGCCCCCATCACCGTGGACCTCACGGCGATGCAGTTTGCCTTCATCTTCCAGTATCCGGATGCCGGCATCACCAGTGGCGAACTGCATGTGCCCCTCGGCCAACCCGTGGATCTGCGCATGGAGGCCCGGGATGTGATCCATGCCTTCTGGGTGCCCCAGTTCCGGCTGAAACAGGACGTGATCCCCGGCCAGCCCACCGTGCTGTCCTTCACCGCCACCCGGCCAGGCACCTACCCCCTGATCTGCGCTGAACTGTGCGGGCCGTACCACGGGGGCATGCGCTCCAACGTGGTCGTGCACGACCCGGACGACTACTTGGCCTGGTTGGCCCAGAACAGTCCAGCCACATCAGCCTGAGCCCCGCCGCCACCTGCGATTCCCCCCATCAATGCAGCATCCGCCCGCCCTCCAGCCATGACCGTCGCCACCCCCCGGGATCTGGAACCCCAGCTGCAGGAACCCCTCCAGCCCAGGGGTTGGTTGCGCTACTTCAGCTTCAGCGTTGATCACAAGGTGATCGGCCTGCAATACCTGGTATGTGGCTTTCTCTTCTATCTGGTGGGCGGGCTGCTGGCAGGCGCCATCCGCACCGAGCTGGCCACACCCCTCTCGGACTTCATGCCGCGTGAGACCTACAACGAGGTGCTCACCCTGCACGGCACGGTGATGATCTTCCTCTGGATTGTGCCGGTGGTGAACGGGGCTTTCGGCAACTATCTGATCCCGTTCTACGTGGGGGCCCGCGACATGGCCTTCCCCAGGCTCAACGCGGTGGCTTTCTGGATGATTCCCCCCGCGGGACTGCTGCTGATCAGCAGCTATTTCCTTGCCGATGCCGCCGCCCAATCGGGCTGGACTGCCTACCCACCCCTGAGCCTCACCACCCCGGCAGCCGGCCAGGTGGTGTGGATTCTGAGCGTGCTGCTGCTGGGCGGCAGCTCGATCTTCGGGGCCATCAATTTCATCGCCACCGTGCTCAAGCTGCGCCGGCCGGGCCTGAAGATGATGCAGCTGCCGATGTACTGCTGGGCGATGCTCGGCACCAGCCTGCTGGTGGTGCTCTCCACTCCGGTGCTGGCAGGGGTGCTGATTCTGCTGAGCTTCGACATTATTGCCCACACCGGCTTCTTCAACCCTGCCCTGGGCGGCAATGTGGTGGTGTACCAGCACCTGTTCTGGTTCTATTCCCACCCCGCCGTCTACATCATGGTGCTGCCGGCATTCGGTCTGGTGAGCGAGATCCTCCCGGTTCATGCCCGCAAACCCCTTTTCGGCTACACCACAATGGTGTACTCGATCATGGGCATCGTGTTTCTGGGTCTGATCGTATGGGCCCACCACATGTTCACCAGCGGCACACCGCCCTGGATGCGCCTGTTCTTCACGATCGCCACCTCCTTCATCGCCGTTCCCACGGGCATCAAGTTCTTCAACTGGCTGGCAACCCTCTGGGGCGGCAAGATCGCACTGAATTCAGCCATGCTGTTTTCCTGTGGTTTCATCCTCAACTTCGTGTTCGGCGGTATCACCGGCATTGCCCTGGCCCAGGTGCCCTTCGACATCCACGTGCACGACACCTACTTCGTGGTGGGCCATTTCCACTACATCGTCTATGGCGGCACAGTGTTTGTGATCTTCGCCTCGCTCTATCACTGGTATCCCAAGTTCACCGGCCGCCTGCTCAATGAAGACCTTGGCCGGCTCCATTTCGCCCTAACCTTCATCGGCTTCAACCTCTGCTTCGCGCCCCAGCACTGGCTAGGCCTCAATGGAATGCCGCGGCGGGTGGCCGAATACGACCCCACCTTCACCCTGCTCAACCAGTTGAGCAGCGTCGGTGCCCTGCTGATGGCGATCAGCACCATTCCGCTGCTGGTCAACGTGGTGGTGACGGCTAGGAGCGGCAAGCTGGCCGGCGATAACCCCTGGAACGCCCTCACCCCCGAATGGCTCACCAGTTCACCGCCGCCGGTGGAGAACTGGAAGGGCGAAGCCCCCCTGGTCACCGAGCCCTATGGCTATGGGCGAGCCCCCGAGACCAGCGAACCCACCCTGGAGCCGGCCCGATGACCAGCACCACTCCCGCGACTGCGGCCGAGCTCCTCACCGCCGCCACCACCGGCGGTGAGGGTCACCAACACGAGCACCCCGATCTGCGTCTGTTCGGACTGGCCACCTTCCTGGTGGCCGATGGCATGACCTTCGCCGGTTTCTTCGCTGCCTACCTCACCTTCCGGGCGGTGAATCCCCTGCCTGAGGGCAGCAGCTACGAGCTGGAGTTGCTGCTGCCCACGATCAACACCGTGCTGCTGCTGGTGAGCAGCTTCACTTTCCACCGGGCAGGCAAGGAGTGCAGGGCCAACAGGCTCACCGCCGCCCGCAACTGGCTGCTGCTCACCGGCGCCCTGGGCCTGGCATTCCTCGCGGGCCAGATGGTGGAGTACTTCACGCTGCCCTTCGGGCTCACTGACAACCTCTTCGCCAGCACCTTCTACGCCCTCACAGGCTTCCACGGTCTGCACGTCACCCTCGGGGCGATCTGCATCGCCATCGTGGCCCTGCAGACCCGACCGGGAGGAACGATCACCGCCGAGAACCACTTCGGGCTGGAGGCGGCGGAGCTCTACTGGCACTTTGTGGATGGCATCTGGGTAGTGCTCTACGGGATCATCTACCTGCTTTGAAAACCGGAGGACCCTCAACACAATCCAGGCCCGATCCGGTCAACGTTCCCAAGCCTTCTGCCCCATCCAGACCCTTGCCGTTCGCGTGAACCGATGGGCACAATCTGATCAGGCACTCGCGCAAGAGTCATCACCATGGCCTCAGGCAACGGCCCGGGACAGACCGAGATGCTGGAAGGCAAAGCCCTGCTGGATCGGGCCAGGGCTCTGAGCAACAGGCCTGAGGACGAAATCGCCAGGGCCTGTGGCTACGTCGGTCCCAGTGGCCGGGTTTTACGCAAGAGCTTTTATAGGGCCCTGGTTGCCGCCAAGGGCTATGCCCTGCCCTCAGCTGCCTCCCCACCAGGTCATGGCGGCCCGAAAGGACGCCAGGCAGACTTCCGCACCCGCGTGCACGGCAACGGCAACCTGTTGATCGGCAGTGCCTACACCCGCCGCCTGGGACTGCAGCCCGGGCAGGAATTCCGGATCGAGATCCACCGGGACACCCGTTCCATCTGGCTGATGCCTCTCGATGCCAGCCCTGCTCAATACCCCGAGGCGTGATCTGCAGGATCCGGCCAGGCAGGGCTGCGCTGCAGCCAGATCTGAGTCCTGGATCTCAGTCGTCGTGGAAGCTGGCACTGAAGCTGAGCAGGTCGATCCCGCTGAACAGAAAACTCACCCCCACCAGGATGCCGATCACACTGAGCAGGCCGCCTTTGCCCATGCTCAGGATCAGCACCCCCAGCACGAGGGTCACGATTCCGTTGAGCAGGCCCCAGCCCCAGCCCCGGATCTGGCGGTGGCTGAGCGATACCCCCAGCGCCACAAGGCCCTCCAGCACGAACACCAGGCCGATGGCCAGGGCCAGGCTGGCCACGGGCAGGGCGGCAGTGGCCAGCCCGGCGCCGAGTTGCTGAATCATGCTGGCGCCCGCCACCAGGAAGAGGGTGGAGACCACGAGCCGCCAGAACACGAGCCAGCGACCCAGCAGCCGGGCCCGCATCAGGTTGTTGATCCAGCCCACGATCCCTCCCACCAGGAAGCCGAGGGCCACCACGGCGGTGGCCCACACCGATGCCACCACGGGGAAGATCAGCGCCAGCACGCCGAGTACCAGCATCAACACCCCTTCAAACAGGGTGAACGCGCGCAGACTCGACGTGCTGGCCAAGGGCGTGAAAGGCAGCTGCTCGCACCCTAGGCAGGGTGTTCCAGCAGGCCAGCGCCCGGCAGGCAAGCGTTACGGTGTCGTCCTTGTAGCCCTGCCTCAGGACCAGCCGTGCTCCGCCAGCCAGGCGCGATCGATGGGCTGGCCAGAAGCGGCTGGCTGGGTCGGCTCGCCCCCTCGGCTGGCCAGCAGCCGCTCGGTGTACTTGGCCAGCAGGTCGGCCTCCAGATTCACCGCATCCCCGGGCCGCAGGCGGTGCAGGGTGGTCCCAGCCCAGGTGTGGGGAATCACGGCGATCCAGAACTGGCTGCCGTCGGCGCTGCAGCCCGCCACCGTGAGGCTGATGCCATCCACGGCCACGCTGGCCTTCTCGCACACATAGCGCCCATAGGCCGGATCGCGCCAGGCCAGCTCCAGCCGCCAGCTCTCGCCGCCCTGGAGCTCGGCGACGCGCACCTCTCCGAGCCCATCCACATGGCCACTCACCAGGTGGCCACCGAGCCGGTCGGCCAGGCGCAGGGCCGGCTCCAGGTTCACGGCGGCGCGTCCGCGGGCCTTGGCCGCCAGGGTGCTGCGGTCGAGGGTCTCGGCACTCACGTCGGCCCGGAAGCCATCGGCCAGCCGCTCGGCCACGGTGAGACAGACCCCATCCACAGCCACGCTGTCCCCCAGGGCCAGCTCCGCCGGTGGCCAGCCGGAACTGCTCCAGCGCAGCCGCACTCCGCCCTCGGCCGGTTCAATCGTGCCGGTGGCCCGCACCAGACCGGTGAACATTCGCCCCTCCGTTTAGGCTCAGCAGCCCAATGCCCTGGCCATAATCGGGCAAGGGGCTTCGCCAACACCATGGTGGAAATGCGCGTTGCCGGTATTGCCCTCGATGCGGCCAGCCGCAGCCCGATCGTGCTGCTGCGCGACCCGGGCAGCCGGCGCCAGGTGCCGATCTGGATCGACCAGGCCCAGGCCCAGAACATCCTGGCGGGCCTTGGTGACGACAAGCCGCCGCGGCCCCTCAGCCACGACCTGATGGTGGCCCTGCTGGAGGCGGGCGACCTGCAGCTGGAGCGGGTGATCATCCACGCCATCGAGGAGAGCACCTTCCGGGCCGTGCTCAAACTCAGCCGGAGCGAGGGCAAGCCCGGCCTGGAACTCGATGCCCGCCCCAGCGACGCCATCGCTCTGGCCGTGCGCACCGGCAGCTCGATCTGGATGCTGGAGGAGGTGGTGGCCGATGCCTCGATGCCGGTGGATGCCGAAGCCGACGCCGAGGACGCGGCCGACTTCCGCCGCTTTCTGGACTCGGTGAGCCCGGCCGAGCTGGTGCGCCACCTCAGCAAGGCCAAGCCCGAGCCCGAGCCCGGCAACGGCGACGTCGGGGAGGAGGGGCCAGGCGAGAGCGAGCCGGGCGAGCCCCCCCGTGCCCCCGCTGGCTGAGCGCGATTACGGCGCCGGCCCGCCGGTGTCGATGTTCACCCTGGGCACGATGCGGGCCCTGGGTAGCGCCGCCCAGATGGAGGCGGTGCTGCGGGCGGCCCTGGCCGCCGGCATCAACCACCTGGAAACCGCGCCGGCCTACGGCCCTGCCGAGAGCTTCCTCGGCCAGGCCCTCGCCGCCCTTGCTGCCGAGAGCCTGGGCCCCGAGGGCGGCTGGCGGATCACCAGCAAACTGCTGCCCGGCGCCGAACTGCAGAACGGCCAGGCCCAGTTGCGCGCCATCCTGCGGCGCCTGGGTGTGGCCCAGCTCACCACCCTGGCGGTGCACGGCCTCAATCGCCCCGAACACCTGGAGTGGGCCACCCAGGGCCCCGGGGCCGAGCTGCTGGCCTGGGCCTCTGGCGAGGGCCTGGTGGGCCAGGTGGGCTTCTCCAGCCACGGCAGCACGGAGCTGATCGAGGCCGCCCTGGCCTCGGGCCATTTCCAGGTGTGCAGCCTGCATCTGCACCTGTTCGACCAGACGCGCCTGCCCCTGGCGCGCGCCGCCCTCGGGGAGGGCATCGGCGTGCTGGCCATCTCCCCGGCCGACAAGGGCGGCCGCCTCTACGACCCACCACCCGAGCTGCTGGCCGACTGCGCCCCGTTCCACCCCCTGGAGCTGGCCTACCGCTTCCTGCTCGATCAGGGGATCTCCACCCTCAGCCTGGGGGCCGAGCAGCCGGGCGATCTGGCCTGGGCCGCCGCCCTCGCCGCTCCCGAAGCCCAGCTCTCCTGGCTCAGCCCTGAGCAGCACCAGGCCCTGAAGCGGCTCACGACTGCCGGGCAGGAGCGCCTGGGGGCCGAGCGCTGCGGCCAGTGCCGGGCCTGCCTGCCCTGTCCCAACGGCGTGCCGATCCCCGAGCTGCTGCACCTGCGCAACCTGGCCATCGGCCATGGCATGCACACCTTTGCCGAGGAGCGCTACAACCTGATCGGCCGGGCAGGCCACTGGTGGGAGGAGCTGAATGCCGAGGCCTGCGGCCACTGCGGCGCCTGCCTGCCCCGCTGCCCCCACCAGCTGCCGATCCCCCACCTGTTGGCCGACACCCACCGCCGGCTGGCTGCCGCGCCGCGCCGACGGCTCTGGGGCTGAGCGGGAAGCTCGCTCTGGCTAGTCCTGCAGGCCGCTGGCATCCCAGACGGTCTGCAGGGCCAGGCGCTGGGGCACCGTGAGCGGCGGCAGGCTCCAGCAGCGCTCCAGCACCTGCTGGTCGGGCAGCAGCAGCGCGGCCAGCGGGTCGGGAAAGCGGCGCACCTGGGGCTCCAGCACGGCGCGAGGCAGGGGCGGCACCCAACCTGCCTGCAGCAGCGCTGCCAGCAGGGGCGGCTCCAGGGCGGCCGCGATCCAGTCGAGGGGGAGGGGCGCCGAGGCGCCCATGGGACGCAGCAGCAGCTGCCAGCTGAGGGGGGCGCCGCTGGCCGGCAGCACCACCTGCAGGCGCTGATCACGGCGCAGCAGGGGAATCAGCCGCCGCAGCGGCAGCACCGCCGCCTCGGCCTCGCCACTGAGCAGCAGGCTGAGGCCATCGCGGTCGTCATAGGCCAGGGCCTGGCGCCGCAGGGCTGCGATGCGGTCGAAATCCCGGCCCATCAGCTCGATGCACAGCCGGGGACTGGAGGGCAGCACCAGCTTGCCGGTGAGGCTGGGATCGAGCAGCAGGTCCCAACCCTCCTGGGCCCGGGCAGCCAGGGAGGGGCGGGAGCGCAGCACCAGCACCCAGGGGCTGAAGGCCCAGGGAAAGGCGAGGGCCGGCCCATCCGCAGGGCGGAACAGGCGGCTGATCGGCTCCGCCCAGTTGGCCAGCCGCCCCAGCAGGTCGGGGGCCTGCAGCGGCTGCCAGCGGCTGCTGGGCACGCTGGTGGCCCAGCCGTCGGCGAGGCTCACCAGCCCAGGCGCCCCTGGGGCCCTGGAGCTGGTCTGCAGCTGCTCCAGCACAGCGTCGGGCGAATCCAGGGAGCGGCCCCGCCAGGGGGCTGGCAGCCGGCGCCACCAGGCCTGCGGCAGCTCGCCCGCCACCATCAGCAGGTCCTCCGCCTGGCCCTGGCGGCAGCCCGTCAGCCCCGCCGGCAGGGCCAGCAGAGCACTGGCACCCAGGCCCAGCTGCAGCAAGCGGCGGCGGCCCAGGGACGGGGGGGAGGCGATCATTCCGAGACCCTAGGCACCGACCCCGGAACGGACCGCTGCCCGGCCAGCAGCAGCGCGCAGGCCCGGTCACAGGCCTGGGCCAGGGCCAGGGGGTCCCGGCCCAGCCGCTGCCACAGCCAGGCCAGCCCTCCAGCACCCACCCCCTCCTTGACGTAACCACGCTCGTAGTCCAGCAGGGCTGGGCTGCTGCAGTGGTGAAAGCGCAGGCCGGCCACCTCCAGCCGGGGTCGCACCTGCCAGTGCCCGCCGATCAGGGCCAGCAGGCGCTCCAGGTCGCTGTCGGGCTCCTCGGCCACCCAGGCCGTGGTGGCGATCGGCGCCGCGGCGGCCAGCCGGGCCCGGGCCGCGGGCGGGGCCAGGGCCAGGGCCAGGGCCAGCACCGCCGCCATCTGGCTGCCCCCCGCCAGCAGCAGCGGCACCCCCCGCGCCGCCGCCCCCAGCAGCAGGCCGGTGGCCAGGGCCTGCATCGGATCGCCCACCGCCGCCAGCACCCGCTGGGGACTGGCGGCGGTGGGCAGGTTTGCGGCCGCCAGCCCGCGTCGCACCAGCTCGGCCTTCAGCCCGTGGGCACTGGTGCGCAGGCTGCCGCTCACCAGGCCGTCGGCAGGCAGCCCGAGCCCCCGCAGCACGGCCAGGGCTGTGGTGGTCCCTCCCGGCACGCACTCGGCCAGCACCAGCGGTTCGGCGGGCGTGAGCCGCCTCCCCCAGGCCTGGCCACGGCGCAGCAGGGCCTCCACCCGCGCGGGGTCCATGGCCCGCCCGGAACTGAGGCAGCGCGCCGGCCCGGCACTCTCAGCGGCGGGCAGGCGCAGATGGGGCACCGCCGGCGCCACCGCACAGCCCAGATCCACCACCAGGGAGCGCTCCAGCCAGCCCAGCTCCCGCAGCACCACATGGCTGATCAGGGCCGGGCTCACCCCCGCCGGCAGCGGCGGCAGGGCATGGGGCCGGGGAGCTCCGGGCCCGACCAGCAAGAGCTCGGCATCGGCCGCCGCCGTTCCCCGGCGCGAGGCGGGCGTGGCTCCGGCCGCCGAGATACCTGGCACGGCCGCCGTCCCGGTGGCAGCCAGCAGCAGCAGCAGGCGGCTGCGCGGCCAGGGCACGGGATCGGCAACGGCCGCTGCAGCCATCGCCCCGACCCTCACCTCAGAGCGGATCCACCGCCACCAGGGCCCGCAGCGCCGCAGGCGGCTCGCTGATCGGCGCCTTCAGGCGGGGAAAGATCCAGTAGGCCACGGCGTGCAGGGCCAGCACCACGATCAGGTTCTGCACCCACACCAGCAGAACGGCCGCCACCTGCACCTGGGCCAGCTCCACGCCCGCCGCCAGGCCCAGCAGCCCGGCCAGCCGCTCCAGCAGCCCGGCCGCGGCGGAGGTGATCACCACCCAGAGGTTCTCTCCCACCATCAGAGAGAGCACGGCCACCCGCACCAGAAAACCCAGGGTGCCGATGATGCTGCCGACCCCCCAGCTCAGCCACCAGCTGCAGCGCCGACGCCAGCACCAACCCAGCCACAGGGCAAGCAGCCCGTAGGGAAACACCACCAGCGGCCCCCGGATCGGCCCCATCAGCACCACCAGCAGCAGGGCGGTGACCACCATCCCCTCCCAGGCGCAGCGCCAGCCGTGGCGCAACTGCAGCAGGGCCAGCGGCAGGGGCAGGGCCAGCCGGAACAGGGGACTGCCCACCGGCAGGTAGTAGAGGGCGACCCAGAGCAGGCCGGTGGCCGCCGCCAGGTAGGCGGTGTCCATCAGCTGGCGCGTCTGCCGGGGGCTGAGGGGCGCGGCCATCAGCGGGGGGCTGGGGCCGGCCGCGCTGCGGGGGCAGGCAAGGGGGCCGGAGCCGGAGACGGGGGCTGCGGAGCGGGGGGCTGCGGAGCGGGGACCGGCTCGCTGGGGGGGGTGGCGGCGGGAACCCGCTCGATCGTTTCCACTTCAAAGCTCACCCCAGCCTCCCGCAGGGCCTCCGTTACCGCTTCGGCGGGGGCCGCCGGATCGGCGGCGGGCAGGCGCAGGATCAAGAGGTAGGGCGCCGGGGGCAGGGCTGCCGGTCGGGGAGGCGCAGGCCTGGCGGCAGGCGTGGCGGAGGACGACGTGCCGGGGGGAGCCGTTGGAGCGCTGGGGCCGGGGGTGCTGTTGGCCTGAGGTTGCTGGGCAGGGGGGGGAACACCGGGGCCGGAGAAGCTGTCGCTCAGTTGCTGGCCGAAGGGGGTGCCACTGCAGGCCGCCAGGGGCAGGGCCAGCAGCAGGGCCAGACAGGGCAGCGGCGGGCGGGGGGAGGCCATCAGCTGTCGGCAGCCTTGATCACCCGCACGGCACTGGCGCGCAGGCGACCGGTCTTGGTGGTGGCGGGAGCCTTGCGGGCAGCGGGTGTCTTGGCCGCCGGTTTGCGGGCGGTCGTGCCCGCTTTGGCGGGGGTCTTTCGGCCCTTGGTCTTGCCGCTCGCCGCCTTGGCAGCCAGCAGCTCCACGGCCTGGTCCAGGGTGATCGTGTCGGCCGTGGTGCCCTCCGGCAGGGAGGCATTCACCTTGCCCTGCTTCACGTAGAGGCCGTAGGGGCCATCAAAGAGCTGGATCGCCTCTTCGCCCCCCTCGGGAATGCCCAGATCCTTGAGGGCAGTGCGGCCACCGCGGCCCTTCTTGGGCATGGCCAGCAGCTCCAGGGCCCGCTCCAGGCCCACCGCGAGCACGTCGTCGTCTGCCTTGAGGGAGCGGTAGTCCTTCTCGCCCTTGCCCTTGTGGTGCACCACATAGGGCCCGAAGCGGCCCAGGCCGGCATCGATGCGGCCGCCATCGGGGTGTTCGCCCAACTGGCGCGGCAACTGCAGCAGCCCGAGGGCATCCTCGAGCTTGAGATCCTCGGGCTTGACGCCCTTGGGCAGCGAGGCGCGCTTGGGCTTGGGGTTGTCGTCGCTCACCTGGCCCCGCTGCACATAGGGGCCGTACTGGCCGAACAGCAGATACACCGCCTCGCCGGTTTCCGGGTCTCCCCCCAGCGCCTCGGGCCCCTCGGCCTTCTGCTTGAGAATCAGCTCGGCCTTCTCGGCGTCGAGGTCGCCCGGGGTGATCTCCTGGGGCAGGGTGGCCTTGAGCAGCTCCTCGCTGCCGTCGTCGGCCACCCGCTTGGTCTCCAGGTAGGCGCCGAAGCGGCCGATGCGCACCACGCAGGGCAACCCCTCAAGCTCCACCGTGCGCGAGGCGCCGGGGTCGATGTCGCCCTCCCGCTGGGCCACCTGGGTTTCCAGGCCTTTCTCGCCCTTGTAGAAGCTCTCCAGGTAGGGCAGCCACTGCACCTGACCGTGGGAGATCTCATCGAGGGTGTTCTCCATCCGGGCGGTGAAGCTGGTGTCCACCAGGTCCGGGAAGTGCTCCTCCAGCAGGGCCGTCACCGCAAAGGCCGTGAAGCTGGGGGTGAGGGCGTTGCCGGCCAGGGTGGCGTAGCCCCGATCCACGATCGTGCCGATGATCGAGGCGTAGGTGGAGGGGCGGCCGATGCCCTCCTTCTCCAGCATCTTCACCAGGGCGGCCTCGCTGTAGCGGGCCGGCGGCTGGGTCTGGTGGCCGAGGGCCTCCACCTCCTGGCAGCCGGGCTGGTCGCCGCTCTTGAGGACCGGCAGCAATACCTCCTGGCCCTCCAGCGCGGCATCGGGGTCGTCGGAGCCCTCCACATAGGCGCGGAAGAAACCGGGAAAATCGATGCGCTTGCCGCTGGCGCGGAAGCTGGCCAGCCCCAGCGCGCCGCCATCCACCTCCATGTCCACGCTGAGCATGGTGAGCTTGGCGTCGGCCATCTGGGAGGCCACCGTGCGCTTCCAGATCAGCTCGTACAGCGCCAGATCACGGCCATCAAGGCCGGTGGCGCTGGGATCGCGGAAGCTCTCGCCGGCCGGGCGGATCGCCTCGTGGGCCTCCTGTGCATTGCGGGCCTTGGTGGAGAACTGGCGCGGGCTGGGGCTGAGGTACTCCTGGCCGTATTTCGCGCCCACACAGCTGCGGGCGGCGCTGATCGCCTGCTCGCTCAGGTGCACCGAGTCGGTGCGCATGTAGGTGATGAAGCCGCGCTCGTAGAGGCCCTGGGCCGTGCGCATGGTTTCGCGGGCCGAGAGCCGCAGCTTGCGGTTGGCCTCCTGCTGCAGGGTGCTGGTGGTGAAGGGCGCCACCGGCTTGCGCACCGTGGGCTTCTCCTCCACCGCCGCCACGGTCCAGGGGGCGGCGAGCACCGCCTCGCGCAGCTGGCGGGCTTCGGCCTCGGCCAGCAGGCGCACCTTGCTGCCGGCCTTGAGGCCACCGGTGCTCTCGTCGAAGTCGGAGCCGCCGGCGATCTTCACGCCGCCCAGCTGGCTCAGCTTGGCCTCAAAGGCGCTGCCGGCCTGCTCCAGCCGGGCCTTGAGGTCCCAGTAGCTGCCGCTGCGGAAGGCCCGGCGGGCCCGCTCGCGCTGCACGAGCAGGCGCACCGCCACCGACTGCACGCGGCCGGCGCTCAGCCCCCACGCCACCTTCTTCCACAGCAGCGGCGAGAGGGTGTAGCCCACCAATCGGTCGAGGATGCGGCGGGTTTCCTGGGCGTGCACCAGTTCCATGTCGAGCTCGCGGGTCTGCTCCAGGGCGCGGCCGATCGCCTCCTTGGTGATCTCGTGGAACACCATCCGCTTCACCGGCACCTTGGGGCCCAGCAGCTGCAGCAGGTGCCAGCTGATCGATTCCCCTTCCCGGTCTTCGTCCGTGGCCAGCAGCAGCTGGTCGGCGCCCTTGAGGGCGTCCTTCAGTTCCTTCACCACCTTCTTCTTGTCCTTCGGCACCACGTAGAGGGGCTCGAAGTTGTTGGCGGTGTTCACGCCGAGGTTGGCCCACTTCTCGCCCTTGTGGGCCGCCGGGATCTCGCTGGCGTTGTTGGGCAGATCGCGCACGTGCCCCATCGAGGCTTCCACCCGGAAGTCCTTGGGCAGGAAGCCGCGGATGGTGCGGGCCTTGGTGGGGCTCTCGACGATGACCAGGGTGTGACCCACAGGCAGGTGGACGACCGCTTCCCTCTTTATCGCACCACCTGTCCAGTGGGTGGAAACAGCACGGCTACAGTCACCCCCAGCAAACCTGGCTCGAGCCGCTGTGATGTCCCTGCCCGGCGCCCTGCTCACCGCGGTCAATCCCGCGGTCGAGGCCATTGGCAGTGGGGCAGGTGTGGCCAACCTGGCCAGCCAGCTCAATGCCGGCACGATCGCACCGGAAGCGGCGGTACTGGTGGCCCTGGTGGCCTGCCTGCTCGTGGATCTGGCCGGTGAGAAGGCCGCCAGCCGCTGGGTGCCCCCCTTCAGCTATGCGGGCCTGGGCGGGGCCCTGGTGCTGCTGGCCCTGCAGTGGAACGATCCGGCCCTGGCCCCCTCGTTTCTGGGCAGCTTCCTGGCCGACAACCTGGCGATCGCCTTCCGGGCCGTGGTGGCCGCCTCCACCCTGATCACGCTGATGCTCAGCTGGCGCTACGTGGAGCAGAGCGGCACGCCGGTGGGCGAATACGCGGCGATCCTGCTGGCCGCCACCCTCGGCGCCATGTTCCTGTGCGGCTCCACCGACCTGGTGAGCATCTTCGTGTCGCTGGAAACCCTCTCGGTGGCCAGCTACCTGCTCTCGGGCTACATGAAGCGGGACGCCCGCAGCTCCGAGGCAGCGCTCAAATACCTGCTGGTGGGCTCGGCCGCCGCGGCCGTGTTCCTCTACGGCGCCTCCCTGCTCTATGGCCTCACGGGCGGATCCACCAGCCTGGATACCGTGGGCATTGCCCTTCAGACCAGCGCATCGCCGATTGCCGCCCTGGCCCTGGTGTTCGTGCTGGCCACCGTGGCGTTCAAGATTGCCGCCGTGCCCTTCCACCAGTGGACCCCAGACGTGTACGAGGGTTCGCCCACGCCGGTGGTGGCCTTCCTCTCGGTGGGCTCCAAGGCAGCCGGCTTCGCCCTGGCCCTGCGCATCCTGGTGGGCTGTTTCGGCAGCTTCGACACCCAGTGGAAGCTGCTGTTCACCGTGCTGGCCGTGCTGAGCATGGTGCTGGGCAATGTGGTGGCCCTGGCCCAGACCTCGATGAAGCGGATGCTGGCCTACAGCTCGATCGGCCAGGCGGGCTTCGTGATGATCGGCCTGGTGTGCGGCACCGAGGACGGCTACGCCGCCATGGTGCTCTACATGGCGGCCTACCTGTTCATGAACCTGGGCGCCTTCGCCTGCATCATTCTCTTCTCCCTGCGCACCGGCTCAGACCGCATCAGTGATTACGCCGGTCTCTACCAGAAGGATCCGCTGATCACCCTGGGGCTGAGCCTTTGCCTGCTCTCGCTGGGCGGCATCCCGCCAATGCTGGGCTTCTTCGGCAAGATCTACCTGTTCTTCGCCGGCTGGGCCGACGGCCAGTACCTGCTGGTGGTGGTGGGCCTGATCACCTCGGTGGTGTCGATCTACTACTACATCTCGGTGATCAAGATGATGGTGGTGAAGGAGCCCCAGGAGGCCTCTGAGGTGGTGAAGGCCTACCCCACCATCAGCTGGAGCCTGCCCGGCCTGCCGGCCCTGCGGGCCGGCCTGGTGGGCTGCGTGATCGTGACCGCCGTCGGTGGCATCCTCTCCAGCCCCCTGTTCACCTGGGCCAGCCAGGCCGTGGTGGGCACGCCCATGTTGCAGGCAGCGCTGGGCTGATGGCCGGCGCAGCACCTCCGGTTGCCGAACTGATCGGCGTGCAGAAGGTGTACGGCAGTGGGGACGCGGAGGTGCGGGCCCTGGACGGCCTCGATCTCACGGTGCAGGCGGGCGACTATCTGGCGGTGATGGGTGCCTCAGGCTCCGGCAAGAGCACGGCAATGAACATCCTCGGCTGCCTGGATCGCCCCAGTGGCGGCAGCTATCGCCTCAATGGCGTGCCCGTGGAATCCCTCGACGACGACGCCCTGGCCGACCTGCGCAACCACCAGCTGGGCTTTGTGTTCCAGCAGTTTCACCTGCTGCCCCAGCTCACGGCGATGGAGAACGTGATGCTGCCGATGGTGTATGCGGGCGTGCCGGCCGGCGAACGACGCAGGCGGGCCCAGGAGGCCCTCGAGCGGGTGGGGCTTGGCCAGCGCCTCAACAACAAGCCCAACCAGCTCTCAGGCGGGCAACAACAGCGGGTGGCCATCGCCAGGGCAATCATCAACAATCCGGCGATGCTGCTGGCCGATGAGCCCACCGGCGCCCTTGATTCCCGCACCACCGAGGAGGTGCTGGCGATCTTCGATGAACTACACCGCAGCGGCATCACCCTGGTGCTGGTGACCCACGAGGATGATGTGGCCGCCCGGGCCGAGCAGGTGGTGCAGTTCCGCGACGGCCGCTTGATTGAATCAGTCGATCAGTCGGTCAGTCAGTCATGAGGCTGCGCGGCAACTGGGTGCCGGCCCTGGCACCGCCGGGTGCCTGAGGGGCGAGTTGCTGCAGCTGAGGCTGAAGCGGAGCCTGGGCCTGCACCTGGGGGCGCTCCAGCCGTTGCAGCAGCTGACCCATCAACAGGGCCACGGCGTCGTTGCCCACACCGATGCCGGCCGGGCCGGGATCGAGATCGCCTGGATCCACCGCCACCCAGCCGCCATCCTGGGGCAGGCGCAGCTCGAAGTGGAGGTGGGGACCCGTGCTCATGCCGGTGCTGCCCACCCGACCGATCACCTCGCCCTGGCGCACCCGGTCGCCCGTCTTCACGAACAGTTCACTGAGATGGGCGTAGAGGGTGCGGCGCCTGGGGTTGTCGTGCTCGACCTCCACGGTGAGGCCGTAGCCACCGGCCATGCCGCTGCTCACCACCCGGCCCCCAAGGGCGGCAACCACCGGCGTGCCCTCAGGGGCAGCGAAGTCCTTGCCGGCATGCATCAGCCAGCTGCCCAGCACCGGATGCAGGCGGAAACCGAAGCCGCTGCTGATCGCGGCCGGCCCGATCAGCGGGAGCAGGAGCCGGCGGTTGCCATTGCCGGCCACGGGTGAGGGCCGGGGGGTGATGGCAAACACGCTCGAGAGGCTGAAGTTGCCATCGGCGCCGGCCATGAGCGCCGACACCGGCACGGTGAGGGGTGTGCTCAGGGGCTGGGGACCACCACCCTCGCTGAAACCGATCGCCGCCAGTTCACCTGCGGAGGGCAAGGGGGCCTGGGGATCGCCAGGCCCCTGCAGGGCTGGAGCCTCGCTGCCGTTCTTGCCGCGCCAGCGCACCACCACACCGCTGGTGCACTCCTGCTCGGAAAGGGCACCACTGCTGCAGGCCTTCTGGTGGGCAGGAGATTGCTGGGGGGTGGCCGTGGCTCCCGTGCGGATGCGCTGCCGTTCGGCCGGGCTCACCACCCCCTGGCGCACCAGCTCATCCAGGGACTGGTCGAAGCGCAGGGGTTGGGGCGCGATGGGCTGGGCTGGACGAGCCAGTTGGGGTTGGGCCTGGGGTTGGCTGGCCGCTGGGGCGGGCCTGAGGGGCGTCGCCTCCTGAACCGGTGGCGGTGGTGGCAAGGCCACGGGGGCCTGGGGCTGTTCGATCGTTTCCAGGCCCGCCAGACCGGGGAGGGCCGCCAGCAGGGAAGCGGCCAGCAGCAGGGGCGCTCCGCGCATGGAGGAACGGGCAGGACGGCGGGCCACTGGCAAACCTGGGCGGAGGGAAGGACGGGAGACGGGGAACCGGGCTGGAGGACGCCTGGTATCTGTGAGCCCCTGGGGTGGGTTGATCACGATGATCGACAGAACCCTGAAGCGGCACGGGGCAGTGCTTGAAAGCCGACCTGCCTTGCGTGGGGAAAGTATAAAAACCTTGCAGGCGCGTGGACCTTCGCGGCACTCAGATGCAGCGCTGCAGACGGGTCAGCAACGGACCGCTGCGCAGCAACAGGCGGCCATCGCGCTCCAGCCCCTCCACCTGCCAGTGCCGGCCGCCATGTTCCACGCCTCCAGCCGGTCGCCACAGCCGCTCCTCGGCCAGGGCGCGGACGTCTTCAGCGGCTGAAGCCGAGGCAACAGCCCATTCCAGGGCGGCCAGCAGGAGGGGCTCCAGCCGCCGGGGCGCCGCCTGGGGGTGCCCCGGCCGGCCGGCGGCCAGGGCCCTGGCCAGGCTGATCGCCCCCTGGGGCACCCGGTTGCGTCCATTCAGGCCGATGCCCACCTGGGCCCAGCGCACCTCGCCGCCGCGATGGCGCAGGCGCGGCAGCAGGCCCGCCAGCTTGCGTCCCTCCAGCAGCAGGTCGTTGGGCCACTTGAGCTGGGGCCTCAGGCCAAGCGATTCCAGTTGCAGGGCGAGGCCCACGGCCACCGCCAGCCCCAGGGCGGCAGTGCCGGGCTGGGAGGGCCAGGGGATGGCGGCACTCACCCAGAGCCCCTGCGCGGGAGAGTGCCAAAAGCGGCCCTGCTGCCCCCTGCCGAACCGCTGGCGGTGGGACCGCACCAGCAGGGCGGTGCCGTCCGCCGGCAAGGGACGGCCAGCCGCCTCCCGCTCAGCCAGCCAGCGGGCCAGTTCGATCTCCGTGCTGGCACACACCGGCAGATGCCGCCGTTGCCAGCGCAGGGCCGGAACCGGCGGGAGCTGGGGCGTCAGAGGCTGGACAGCCACCGGCCGATCCGGGCGGCACCCGCCTCCAGCTGGGCCTCTGGATGGACCAGCGCCAGGCGCAACCAGCCCTCACCGCCGGGGCCGAAGCCGTTGCCCGGGGTGAGCGCCACGCCGGTGGCCTCCAGCAAGGCCGCGCAGAAGCTCTCGGACTCCATCGCCCGGGCGGGCGGGGGCAGCTGCAGCCAGAGGTAAAGGGCCATTGAAGGCAGCCGCACCGGCCAGCCCTGGGCGCTCAGCGCCGCCGCCATCGTGTCGCGGCGTCCGCGGTACACCTGGCGCAGGCGGGCGGGCCAGTCGGGGGCCTGCTCCAGGGCGGCGATCGCCCCGGCCTGCAGCGCCAGCGACTGGTTGAAATCCACCACCCCCTTGAGCTGGCGCAGGGCGGTGATCAGCCACTCCGCACCGATCGCGAAGGCCAGCCGGAACCCCCCCAGACACCAGCTCTTGGAGAAAGAGAAGAACTCGATGCCGCACTGCCGCCAGGCGGGGTTGCGCAGCAGGGCCGGTGCCTCCCCATCCAGGGCCAGATCCACGTAGGGGTTGTCGTGGGCCAGCACGATGTCGTGCTGCAGGGCCTTGGCCACCGCCCCATCCAGCCAGGACTGCTCCCCGGTGGTGGCCGTGGGGTTGTGGGGAAACCCCAGCACCATCAGCCCCAGCTGCTGCCACTCGTCTGCGCTGAGTTGCTCGAAGTCCGGACGAAAGCCTGCCGCCGGATCGAGGCGCAGCAGGCGGGGCCGGGCCGAGGCCAGCCGCAGGCCGCCCATGTGGGAGGGGTAGTAGGGGTCGAGCAGCAGGGCCCCATCGCCCGGGTTGAGCACGGCCAGGGGCAGGTGGGCGGTGCCCTCCTGGGAGCCCACCAGCAGCAGCACCTCCCGCTCGGCGTCCACCTCCACGGCGAAGCGCCGCAGGGCCCAGGCGGCCACGGCCTGGCGCAGGGGAGCTGTGGCGGCATGCAAGCAGTAGGACGCACTCTCGGGTCGTCCCAGCTGGGCCGCCATCGCCTCGATCGCCACGGCCGGGGGCTGCAGATCGGTGGAGCCGAGGGAGAGGTCCAGCAGGGGCGGCAGCCCGCTGGCGGGGTCGCCGCCACGGCTCAGGTAGGCGGCCTTGCGCCGGTCATTGCGGGCAAAAACGCCACTGCCCAGCTGGGCCAGCCGATCAGAGATGGGCATCCAGGAACGCCTGCAACTGGGCCTGGGCCAGGGCCCCCTCGTGGCGGGCCACCTCAGCGCCGTCGCGGAACAGCACCAGGGCGGGCAGGCCCTGCACCTTCAGCAGGTCGCGGCTGATGGGATTGGGATCGGCCTCCAGCTTGCCCACCGCCAGCCGACCGGTGTAGGCGCTGGCCGCCCAGTCCATCAACGGGGCCATCAGCCGGCAGGGGCCGCACCAGGCGGCCCATACATCCACCAGCACCGGCGTGGATGCCCCCAGCACTTCGCTCTCGAAGTTGGCGTCGGTGAGCTGGACGACGGACACGGCGGCGGAGTGGCAAAGGAGGATTGTATGGAGGCCGCCGGGCCCTCCGGGTTCAGAGCTGGTCGATCGAGCGCTTCAGCTCCTCCAGTTCCGCATCCACCTCAGCCACCTTCACCGGTTCCAGCTGGGGGGCCGGCCCGTTCTCTGCCGGCAGGGCGATCGGCTCCTGGTTGGGCTCCAGCTGGTTGTTCTCCAGCTTGCTGCGCAGGGCGGCCAGTTCCTCGTCCACATCGCTGCTCTGCAGAGCCGCAAACTGGCTCTCCAGGTCGGCACCGGCCAGCTCGGCGGCGGCCTGGCTGCGGGCCTCAAGCGACTGCACCTTCTCCTCCATGCGCTCGAAGGCCGCCATGGCGTTGTCGGTGCCCAGGCCGGTCACGGCACTCTGCAGCTGCTCCTGGGCCTGGGCCGCCTGGGCGCGGGCCTTGAGCATGTCCTTCTTGGTCTTGGCCTCGGAGATCTTGCTCTCCAACTGCAAGAGGCTCTTCTTGAGCTGCTCCACCTGGGCCGACTGGGTCTGCAGCTGGGTGTTCAGGGCTGTGGCCGTGTCCTGGTACGTCTTGCGCCGGGACAGGGCCTCGCGGGCCAGATCCTCCTCGCCTTTCTTGAGAGCCAGTTCCGCGCGCTCATACCAGGTTTTCGACTGGCTCTCGGCCTGTTCGGCCTGGTTCTGGATCCGCTTCTGGCTGGCGATGGCGGTGGCCACGGCCTGGCGCAGTTTCACCAGATCCCGCTGCATGTCCTCCACCGACTGGTCAAGGATCTTTCCAGGATCCTCCATGCTGCTGATCACCGCGTTGGCATTGGCGCGGAACAGACGGCTCAGGCGTTCGAAGAAGCCCATCGTGTGTGAAAGGTGGCGAAAACTGGGGCGATGCTGGGAGGCTAACCACAACCGGCCGCAGCCACCAGAACGGCTGGTCCTGGATGCCCGCCAAACCCCGCCGCTCTGAGCTCACCAGCCGCCGCATCGGCAACCTGTCCGTGCTAGTGCCGCCACCGCGGCCCCCTGCTGCGGCACTGCAGCAGTGCCTGAAGACCATTGAGCAGGAATGGCAGCGCCAGGGCCATCTGGCGGCCCTCTGGCAGCGCTGGCCCAGCCTGGCCGGCCCCCAGCTCGCCCCCCACTGCCGCCCCCTGCGCCTGCAGGGCAGCCGGCTCACGGTGGGCGCGGCCCCGGGGCCCTGGCTGCAGGCCCTTCAGTACAACCGCCACCAGCTGCTGGGGGCCCTGCGGGCGGCGGGTTTCCCGGTGCGGGAGCTGCGCGTGGAACAGCACCATGCCGGTGCCCTGCCCCCGCCAGGGATGGAGGAGGAGCGGGCCACCTGGGCCCGCCATCCCAGCCGGGCGGACGTGCATGGCATGGGAATCTGCCCCCGCTGCGCCAGCCCGGCCCCCGCGGGCGAAATGGCCCGCTGGGGCCACTGCAGCTTCTGCCTCCGCCAGGACCTGGGCAGCAAGGCCCCTGCCCCCGCGGCTCAGTAACGCTCGGGCCTGGGCTCGCGCCAGTTCGGCTGCCAGCCCTGGCGGCGCAGGGCCGCAGCCCGCTGCTCCAGCAGGCGCCGGTCGAGCCGCCACAGCCGGTAGATGCCCGCCTGGTCAAGCCGCTCAGGGTCCAGCCCCTGCCAGTGGGGCTGGGCGGCCGTGTCGGCGTCGATCACCAGCAGCAGGTCTGCGCGGCCATCGGCGGGGCTTGGGGTCTGCCCCCGGCGGCTCTCGCGGGCCAGGCGGTCGCTGAGATTCACCAGACCCCGGGGCCCGGCCTCCTCGTACACCACCACCCGGCGGCCGTAGAAGTGGAGGGAGGGCTTCAGCATGCCCACCATTGCCAGGTGGGAGGGCGCAGCCATCGAGCTCTGGCGCTGGGCGTTGACCGCCAGGCGACGCACCGGCTCGGCCCGCAGCCGGTCGCCCAGCTGGGCCAGCGGCAGCAGCACCGCCAGCACGAAAGCCACCAGGGGCAGCTGCACGGCCAGCAGAGCAGCGGGATTGCCGCGCCGCCAGCCCGCCACCAGGCCGAGCAGGGCGGCCAGGGCGAAACAGGCTGCAGCCAGGGGCAGGCGGCCGCTGGCCAGCAGCTCCTGGGGAAGCGTGGGCATCTCGGGGGTGACGATCGCCGGCACCCAGCGCGGCGCGAGGGCCAGCACCAGGGCCAGCAGGCCCGCCAGCAGCAGCACCAGCCGCCAGGCCAGCCAGGCCCCGCGCTGGGCAGCCAGGGCGATCAGCAGGCCCGCCGCCGGGGTGGCGGGCAGCCAGTAGCTGGGCAGCTTGGTGGCCGCCGCCGTGAAGAACAGCAGCACCGCCAGCAGCCAGCAGGCGGCAAAGCGCTGCAACGACTGTGCCGGCGGCGGCACCGGACCGCGCAGCGCGCGCACCAGGCCGAGCACCAGCAGGGGTGTGGCGGGCAGGCTGGCGAGCACCAGGATCAGGCCGAAGAACCACCAGGGGGCCTGGTGGTTGTTCACCACGCTGCTGAAGCGCTGCAGGTTGTGGTAACCGAAGAAGCTCCTCCAGAAGGGCTCCCCCTCCCGCAGCAGGGCCAGGCCATACCAGGGCCCTGCCACAACCAGGGTGATCAGCCCCCCTCGCAGGGGATGCAGGCTCCGGCTGAGGCCAGCAAGATCCCGCTGCAACCAGCCGAAGCCCAGCAGGGTGAGACCGAGCAGCACCACGGCCACCGGCCCCTTGGCCAGCACGGCCAGCCCCAGCAGGAGCCAGGCGGCCCACCAGCGGCAACCGCCCGTGGCGTAGCTGCGCCAGCACAGCAACAGGCTGATCGCCAGGCAGCCGCTGAACAGGGCGTCGCTCACAGCAATCCTCCCCCAGATGAGCACCAGGGGCGAAAGGGCGAAGGCCAGGGCGGCGCTGAGGGCGGTGAGGCCGGGCCGACGCCGGGCCTGGGGCCAGCGCAGCAAGGTGACCACCAGGGTCTGCATCACCGCCACCGTGGCCAGGGCCGAGGGCAGGCGGGCGGCCCATGTGCCCAGAGGGTCCCAGGCCATCTGGCCGGGCAGGCTGTACAGCATCCCCATCGCCCAGTACACAAGCGGCGGCTTGTCGTACCGGGGCAGGCCGTTCACCCAGGGGATCAGCCAGTCGCCGCTTTCAGCCATCGCCCGCGCCGAGGCGGCGAACAGGGGCGGCGTCTCATCGACCAGGCCCGTATCGCCCAGTTGCCACACGAACAGCAGCACACCCAGCCCCAGGCTGGCCAGCCACAGCCAGCGGGCTGGGCCAGCCCCAACCGCGGGCACCGGGGCGGGGGTTGTGGACTTCACAGACGACCCAATGGACGAGGGGCCTATGGACAACGACCCCTGCGGGAACCCTATCGGCCCCGGGTCCAGCTCTCGCACACCGCCTGCAGCCACTGCTCCAAGCGAGCGGCGAAGGCCTCACGGGAACAGTGGCGCTCCACCCAGCGGCGGCAGGACTGGCGTGGCACCCGCTGCGCCCGCTGCACGGCCGCCAGCAGACCGTCCAGGTCATCCGCCGGGGCCAGGGCCCCATTGATCCCCTCCTGCACCAGCTCCGCCGGACCGCCGCGGGCATAGGCCGCCACCGGCACACCGCAGGCCATCGCCTCCACCACCACATTGCCGAAGGCCTCGTTCCACTTGGGGGTGTTGAGCAGCACGGCACAGCGCCCCAGCTGCGCCTGCAGCTGATCAGTGGGCAGAAAGCCCCGCCACTGCAGCGTTCCTGGCGGCACCATCGCCTCCACCCGGCGGGCGTAGTCGGCGTCCTCCCGCAACCCCCACACCGCCAGGGGCAGGCCCAGGCGTGCCGCCACAAGGGCCCCGTCCTCCAGTCCCTTCTCGGGCGCCACCCGGCCGGCCCAGCCCAGCAGGGCCTGGGGCTGCTCGCTGAGGCGATAGCGGTCGAGATCGAAACCGTTGCCCACCAGCCGCGGCGGCCCCGCCAGCTGGAAATCGGCGGCCTGGGCGGCGGTGTGAAAAGCCAGATGCAGCGGGTGGCTGCGGCCGATCGCGGCGATCACCTGATCCATCGCTTCGGCCACCGACCCCATGCTCACCAGGTGGGCCAGGGGCGTGGTGGTGTGGGGCGTGAGCCACAGGGGCAGCCAGTCGTAGGCGAGGTTCAGAATCACGTCGAAGCAGGCCTGCTGGGCCAGAGCCCGGGCCCAGAGGGCCCCCAGCAGCGAGCGGGGAGGAATCTGCACCGCGGCCTGGCGGGGCTGGTGCTGCCAGCTGGGCTGGTCCTGGCCGGCCTCCAGCCAGAGTTCGGCGCCGGCACAGGCTGGCGGCAGCTCTGACCCCTCCGCCGCCAGCACCGTGAGGGCATGGCCCCGGCGCAACAGCCCGGCCACCAGGGCGGTGGCCGTGAGCTCCACGCCGCCGCCCCGGCCACTGCCGAGTCGTCCCACCGGGGTGCTCACCACCAGAATCCGCATCAGGGCGCCTCCTCGGCAACCCCCAGGGCCCCGGCCGCGCCACCCTGCCAGAGCTGGGCGCGGCGGTTGATCAGCAGCACCGAGAGCAGGGCCAGCCCGGCACCCAGCCACTGCAGGGGCCGCAGCTGCTCCCCCAGCCACAGCACGCCGCAGACCAGGGCGAACACCGGCGTGAGGAAGGTGAGGGCGGTGAACCCGGTGAGGTCACCCCGGCTGGCAAACGAGAAGAACAGGCCATAGGCCAGGGCACTGCCAAACAGGGTGGCATAGGCCATCAGGCCCCACTCCAGCCCCCCCCAGGCGGGCAGCCAGGCCGCCCCCTGCCGCACCGGCAGGGCGGTCAGCAGGGCCAGGGGCAGCCCACCGATCAGCATGTGCCAGGCGGTCACCGCCACGGGATCACTGTGGCGGCTGGCATAGCGGCAGAGCACCGTGCCCACGGCCATCGCCGCCGCGGCTGCCAGCATCCACAGTTCCCCGTGGCTCCAGGCGCGGACGCCGATGGCCGCAGGACCGTCCAGCCACCAGTGCTGCAGCAGGGAGGGGGGCAAGCCCAGGCAGAGGATGCCGAGCAGGCCGAGCATCAGGCCCAGCCAGCCCACGGGATTGATCGCCTCGCCGAAGAGGCTGCGGGCCAGCAGGGCCACCAGCAGGGGCTGGGAGTCGATCAGCACCGAGCCGAGTCCGGCACCCGTCTGGCCCAGACCACGGGCCAGCAGACCCTGGAACAGGCTGCCATCCACCAGGGCGAAGGCCAGCAGCCAGGGCCAGTCGCGGCGATCCACGCCGAGGGGCCGCCCCAGGCCGAGGGCCGCCACCAGCAGCACCAGCCCGGCGGGCAGCAGCCGCAGGCAGGCCACCTGCAGGGGGGTTCCCCCCTCCAGCAGGGGCCTCATCGCCGCCATCGCCGTGCCCCAGAGGGCAAAGGGCAGGAGCATCGCCAACAGGCGCAAGGCGGACCAGCGCGGGGCCTGAACCATGGGGCCTGGGCCGGATCGGAGCTTCTTTTTAAGATCCAGCCATCTCCACCGTTGCCGCATGATCTGGCCCTGGCGCCGCAAGTCCCGTCGCACCCTGGCCCGGATTGCGCTGGAAGGCCCGATCGCCGGTGGCACGCGCAAACGGGTGCTGAAGGCGCTGCGCCAGGTGGAGCAACGGGAGTGCCCCGCTCTGCTGCTGCGGATCGACAGTCCCGGCGGCACCGTGGGTGACAGCCAGGAGATTCACGCCGCCCTGCGGCGGCTGCGCCAGAAAGGCTGCCGGGTGGTGGCCAGCTTCGGCAACATCTCCGCTTCCGGTGGCGTGTATGTGGGGGTGGCCGCCGAGACGATCGTGGCCAATCCCGGCACGATCACCGGCTCGATCGGCGTGATCCTGCGGGGCAACAACCTCTCCAAGCTGCTGGAGCGCGTGGGAATCAGTTTCGAGACGGTGAAGAGCGGCCTGTACAAGGACATCCTCTCGCCGGACCGCGCCCTCACCGATGAGGAGAGGGCGCTGCTGCAGAGCCTGATCGACTCCAGCTACGGCCAGTTCGTGGCGGCGGTGGCCGAGGGCCGGGGGCTGGCGGAGGAGCAGGTGCGCAGCTTTGCCGATGGGCGGGTGTTCAGCGGCGCCCAGGCCCTGGACCTGGGGCTGGTGGACGAACTGGGCGATGAGGAGCGTGCCCGGGAACTGGCCTGCAGCCTGGCGGGTCTCGATCCCGGCAAGACCAGACCCACGGAGTTCGGGGCCGCCCCCCGCCGCTTCGCCGGCCTGCTGCCGGGCCGCTCGGCCCTGCGGGCGCTCTGCCAGGTCCTCAGCCTGGAACTGGCCTGGGCCGGCCAGCCCCTCTGGCTCTGGCGACCATGAGCGAAGGCCTGCAACTGCGGGCCCTGCGCGGGGCCACCACCGCCGAGGCCAACACCGCCGAGGCCATCGCCAGCGCCGTGGCCGAACTGGTGGATGCCCTGGTGGCCCGCAATGGGCTGGCGGGGGAGCGGGTGGTATCGGTGACTTTCTCGGTCACGGCTGATCTGGATGCGGTGTTTCCTGCCGCAATCGCCCGGCGCCGCAACGGCTGGGAGCACGTGGCCCTGCTCGACTGCCAGCAGATGGCGGTGGCGGGCGACCTGCCGCGCTGCATCCGCCTGCTGGCCCACGCCTGGCTGGAAGGTCAGCGCCTGCCCTGCCATCCCTACCTGCGCGAGGCCAGCCGGCTGCGCCCCGACCGCGCCAGCTAGCGGGCCGACCACTGATCTCACCAGGCCTGGGCACGGGCTGCTGAGAATCGAGGGATGAGACACCGACGTCCGATGGCCCACCCCTTCCTGGCGCGGCTGGGCCGCCCCCTGGCAGGCCTCGCCGCTGCAGCAGGCCTGGGCTCCGCTGGCCTGCTCGGCCTCAGCGACGCGGGGCCCGGTCGCCTGGTTCAGCCAGCGGCGGCCCAGGGAACCCCGAGCGTGATGGAGTTCCGCTGGGACAACAACCGCGACTACCGCAAGCTCTATTTCTATATCACCAACACCCAGCGTCTGCGCCGAGCGGAGTATTTCCTGCTGCTGAAACCGCGGGACCGCAAGACCGCGATCCTCAAGCTCAGCGTCACCATTCCCCCCTCGTTCGACGCCAAGATCGATCCGAAACGGGTGAAGCTCTGCAAGATGAGTGAGGGCGGCATGCTGGCCCGCACCCGCTGCGTGGAGGAGATTCCAGCCACGATTGAACTGGCGGAAAATGGCGGTGCCCTGGAGATCTTCCCGGAGACGCCGGTGCCGGACACCGGCACGATCGGGGTGTACATGCGGCTGTTCAATCCCTTCAACACCGGGATGTACCAGTTCAACGCCCTGGCCCAGGCCCCCGGCGACGTGCCGATTTCCGGCTATCTGGGCAGCTGGCTGATCCAGATCGAACCACCCAACAACTGACCGCAGCATTGCAACCCGGCGCTGGCTTGCCTCCCCGCTGCCTGATAAGTTGGTTCTTCAGTCCAATTCTGACGAGCAGAGGGGAGCGAGCATCCGGCCATGAC
This sequence comes from Prochlorococcaceae cyanobacterium, assembly GCA_040399285.1. GTDB lineage: Bacteria > Cyanobacteriota > Cyanobacteriia > PCC-6307 > Cyanobiaceae > NIES-981. The sequence continues at coordinate 57,136 of JBBASM010000009.1, read as the reverse complement.
CAAGCGCACTCTTGAAGGAACCAGCCGCAAGCGCAAGCGCGTTTCCGGTTTTCGCGTGCGCATGCGCACCCACACCGGCAGGCGCGTGATCCGAGCGCGCCGTCGCCGCGGCCGTTCCCGGCTGGCTGTCTGAGTTCTGCCCCCATGGCCCTGCCCCAGCGGCATCGCCTCAAGGGCAAGCGGGTCTTTGATCAGCTCTATCGCAGGGGTCGTGCCAGTCACGGCCCCTTTTTGATGCTGCGCTGGCTCCCCGCCGATCCCCAGCTGCTCCCCCCGGACCAGCGCCGCCGCAGCCCCAGTCCCTGGCGCTGCGGGGTGGTGGTGAGCAGCAAGGTGCACAAGCGGGCCGTTCGGCGCAACCGCCTGCGGCGCCTGCTGCACGCCCATCTGCAGCAGCTGCCGATCGGCCGCCCGGAGGGGCCGGTGTGGCTGCTGCTGAGCTGCAAGCCCGGTAGCGCCGAGCGCGATCCAGCCAGCCTGCTGGGAGAATGCAATCAGCTTCTGCTGCGCGCAGGCCTGAGTCGATGAGCAAGTCCTCCCCCGCTTCCCCGGGCGCCCAGATCCAGGAAACCGTGTTCTACGAGGGGGGGCCGGCCCGGGGCGACCTGCTGGTCAATCTGCTCTTCGGCCTCACCCTGATCGGCATCCCCTTCGCCGTTGGGGCGATCGTGCGCGCCCTGTGGTTGCGCTTCAGGATCACCAGCCGCCGGATCGAAGTGAACGGCGGCTGGCTGGGCCGGGACCGCAGCCAGGTGGTGTACAGCCAGATCCGCGAGGTGCGCAGCGTGCCCCGCGGCTTCGGCGCCTGGGGCGACATGGTGCTGGTGCTCAACGACGGCGCCAAGCTGGAGATGCGCTCGGTGCCCCGATTCCGCGAACTCGAGACCTACATCGAAGAGCGTCGCCAGGCCGGCCAGCCCGCCAAAGCCAAGGGGATCGCCGCCTGAGGTCGCCCTCAACCCACCCCCCCGCTCAGGCACACTGAGCCACGCTGACCCCTTCACCCCAGCACCCCCTGCGCTGTGATCGGCTACATCTCCGACAACCTGCTGATTCCGATCCTCGATTTCTTCTACGGATTGGTGCCCAGCTATGGCCTGGCGATCGTCGCCCTCACGGTGGTGATCCGACTGGCGCTCTTCCCCCTCAGCGCCGGCTCGATCCGCAATGCCCGCCGCATGCGCATCGCCCAGCCGGTGATGCAGCAACGCCAGGCCGAGATCCGCAGCAAGCACGCCAACAACCCCCAGAAGCAACAGGAGGAACTGGGCAAGCTGATGAAGGAATTCGGCAGCCCGCTGGCCGGCTGTCTGCCCCTGCTGGTGCAGATGCCGATCCTGTTCGCCCTGTTCGCCACCCTGCGCGGCTCACCCTTTGCCGACGTTCCCTACACCTTCAACGTGAAGGTGCTGCCCGCGGACCAGATCGCCACCGTGGAGCCCAAGCCCTTCAACAGCCCCAGCCATTCGATCTTCCTGAGCAGCAGCAATCACGTGCCGGTGATCGGCACCCTGGAGAAGGGCACCAAGCTGGGCGTGGGCGACACCACCACGGTGAACCTGCACACCAGGGTGGGCACCAGCTTCGCCAGTGTTCTCTCTGAGGCTGAGAACGGCAGTCGCTTCGCCCCCAGCTGGAGCGTCACCAAGGGCGACGGGGTTGTGAGCGTGGACCAGACCGGCACCATCACCGCCCTGGCCCCGGGCGACGCCACGGTGGAGGCCAAGGTGCCCGGCCTGGCCGCCCGCACCGGCTTCCTGTTCATCCAGGCCCTCGGCCAGGTGGGCTTCATGGGTGACGGCGGCGTGAACTGGGACATCGCCGTGCTGGTGGCGGCCTTCGGCGCCAGCCTGTTCATCTCCCAGATCCTCTCGGGGATGGGCATGCCGGCCAACCCCCAGCAGTCCACCGCCAACAAGATCACGCCGGTGATGATCACGGCGATGTTCCTGTTCTTCCCCCTGCCCGCCGGGGTACTGCTCTACATGGTGGTGGCCAACATCTTCCAGGCACTGCAGACCTTCCTGCTCAGCCGGGAGGCCCTGCCCGACAACCTCCAGAAGATCCTCGACCAGCAGATGGCCCAGCAGGCCGTGACCGTCACGGCCAATGGCCCCGGGGAGCGCCTGCCCTTCGAACCGAAGGGAAAGAAGTGAACGACCTGCGGCCGGTTGCCATCCAGGAGCTCAGCGGCCTGGCTGAAGGCCGCCGCTGGGAGCTCGACCAGCCCCTGCCTCAACTCGCCAGCCTCACGCCGGTGCGCGGCCACGTGCAGGCCATCCACCGCGGCAACGTGCTGGAGGTGCAAGGGGAGGCCAACACGATCGTGACCCTCTGCTGCGACCGCTGTCTGCAGCACTTCAACCACCCCCTCAGCTTTCACAGCCATGAGCTGCTCTGGCTGGGGGAGGAGGCCCGTCAGCAGGGCCTGGAAACCAGCCTGATCGAGCAGGGCGAGGCGGTGCTCGATCTCGACCCCGACGCCCTCAGCGAAAGCCTCGATCCCCGGGGCAGCTTCGATCCAGCCCACTGGACCTTCGAGCAGCTCAGCCTGCAGCTGCCGGTGGTGAACCGCTGCGGCCCGGACTGCCCGGGTCCGGCCAGCTGGGGGAGCGCCACCAGCGGCATCGATCCGCGCTGGGCCGCCCTGCAGGCCCTGCAGCACGGGGATCCCGAAGCCCGATGAGCGCCGCCGGCGACTGGGCCGATCAGCTCGATCTGCTGATCCGATCGCGCACGCCGATTCTCTGGATCCGCAGCCTCGAGGAGGAGCGGGTGGAGAGCTTGCTGGAGCAGGCTGCCCGGCGGCTGGGCAACCGCCCCCTGCTGCGCTGGGATTTCGTGGACGGCCTGCGCGGTGCCCCCAACCGTGAGGGGGAAGCGGCCCGCAACCCGATGGCGGCCCTGGCCGCCCTCGACCCCCTGCCGACGGGGCAGGAAGCCATCCTGCTGCTGCGTGACTTTCACCGCTACTGCGAGGACGCCGGCGTCTGCAGGCGCCTGCGCAATCTGGCCGGCACCCTGCGCCAGAGCGCCCGCACCCTGGTGATCACCGCCCCCAACTGGCAGTTGCCCGCGGAGCTGGACGACAGCGTCACCGTGCTGGAGCTACCCCTGCCGGATGCCCAGGAGATCAGCCAATTGTTGAGCTCCATCGCCCAGGCCTGCGGCGAGCCCCTGGAACCCGCCGTGCTCGATCAGCTCAGCGACGCCTGCCATGGCCTCAGCGCCCAGCGGGTGCGCCAGCTGGCCGCCCGCGCCCTGGCCCGTCGCGGCAGGCTGAGCGCGGACGACCTGGCCGAGGTGCTGGAGGAGAAACGCCAGGCCATCGCCAAGACCGAGCTGCTGGAGTACTGCCCCACGGAGGCCACTCCCGCGGACATCGGCGGTCTGGACGCGCTCAAGCACTGGCTGGAACAGCGGCGCCTGGCCTTCAGCGAGGAAGCCCGCCGCTACGGGCTGCCGTTGCCCAGGGGGGTGCTGCTGGTGGGCCCCCAGGGCACGGGCAAGTCGCTCACGGCCAAGGCGATCGCCCACAGCTGGGGCATGCCGCTGCTGCGTCTGGACGTGGGCCGGCTGTTCGCCGGTCTGGTGGGGGCTTCCGAGGCGCGCACGCGCGAGATGATCCAGCGGGCGGAAGCGATGGCCCCCTGTGTGCTCTGGATCGACGAGATCGACAAGGGCTTTGGCGGTGATTCCCGCAGTGACGGCGGCACCAGCCAGCGGGTGCTGGGCACGGTGCTCACCTGGATGGCGGAGAAGACCAGCGCGGTGTTCGTGGTGGCCACGGCCAACGCGGTGGAACGGCTGCCGGGCGAGTTGCTGCGCAAGGGCCGCTTCGACGAGATCTTCCTGCTCGACCTGCCCAGCGCCGACGAGCGCCGCGCCATCCTCGACCTGCAGCTCCGCCGGCGGCGGCCCGAGCACCAGCTCCCCCTGGATGTGCTGGTGGGCCGCACCGCGGGCTTCTCCGGCGCCGAACTGGAGCAGACGGTGATCGAGGCCATGCATCTCGCCTTCGCCGAGGATCGCGACTTCAGCGAAGCCGACCTGGTGGCCGCCGCCAGCCAGGTGGTGCCGCTCTCGCGCACCGCCCGGGAGCAGCTGGAGCAGTTGCAGGCCTGGGCCCGGGGCGGCCGGGCAAGGCCGGCCTCGAGATTGCGGGGTATGACGAACTCCGACGGGGCGTAACAAGGGAACTCCCTGGCGGTGGCCCCTTCGCCAACCACCCCTACGGTCCTTGTCAACTGCAGGCCCCGCCGTGACCCCAAGCCCCAGCCCCCGCGACCATGGCGACCTGGTGAACCAGCTGGCCGTGGCCTGCATCGGTGCCGGTGTGGTCACCAGCCTGGCCGTGGCCCAGGGGCAGAACCCCCTCACCGCCCTGGGCATCACCCTGTTCTCAGCTGTGGCGGCCGTGATGGCCGGCCAGCTCCTCTGAGGCACTGCAACAGGATGGGAAGGGACGGTTTCCCGCCGTTTCCTGCCCCCTTAACCTGAAACAGATTTGGCCTGACTGGCCCCTTTCATCCAACACATGGCAAGGTTCCAAGCGAGCGGACAATCCCTGGGCGCCCTGGCGGCCGCCCTCCTGCTCACCAGCACTAGCACCCTGCCAGCGCTGGCAGCCCTGCCTGGCATCCAGCAGGGACGGACCTCTGCGATGGTCTCCCCTGAAGGACAGCTGTTGCTGGCGGAAAGCGACAGCAACGACAAGAAGAAAAAAAAGAAACAAAAACAAGGCCAGCCAGCCAGCCAGCCCCAGAACAAGCAGCAAACCCATCAATCCCAACCCCAGAACAAAAAGCACACTGACAGCACAAGCAAGGACAAGCAGCAGAACAAGAACAAGGTCTCCGACAAGCAACGCGAAAAGATCTACGAGGAAGGTCGCCAGGACGGCCTGAAAAAGGGCCGCGAAAAGGGCCGCGAAAAAGGGCTCGAAAAGGGATATGACAAGGGATTCGACGCCGGCAAGCAGAAGGGCAAGGACAAGGGCTTTGACAAGGGCTTTGATGCCGGCAAACAGAAAGGCAAGGACAAGGGCTATCGCCAGGCTCAACGCAAGGAGTGGAACTCCTGGAACAGCAACCAGTGGAAGCAATACAACAAATCCCGTCGCAACATCTGGATCACACCCGTTCAATACAACCGGCCCTGGGGTGGCTATCCAGGCTGGGCTCAAAGCCCCAACTGGGGGTACAACCGTCCCTGGGGTGGCGGCTGGTACAACTCTGGATATTCCAACTGGAGCTGGTGGGGTGGCCAGGCCCTCGGCTGGGGCATCAACGCTCTCACCACGGCCCTGATCGTGAACAACGCCGTGAACAATGCAATCCGTGACCGCCAGACCACCGTTGTGGTTCCCAACAGCTCAATGAAGCTGTACTACGGATCAGTGGAAGCCAGGGATCAAACCGAGGTCACTTTCGTGGCTGCCAACGGCAACTACACCTATGAGATGGAGGCCGATTGCGAGGACGGCCTGCTCAATGGCGAGGTGCCCACTTCCCTGGCCGAGGCCGAACTGGTGAACACGGCCTGCCAGGTGGCCTTCGGCACAATCTGAGCAGCCGGTCCACCAGAGAACCCAGACGTTGAACAATCGGCTTGGGGTAGCAGCTGCTGCCCCGGCCGGCATCAGATCGCGGAAATCACCCGAGATGGGGATGGGCGAGCAACTCCGGGCGGCGATGCCCGCCCTGGCCAACAAGACCTACTTCAACTATGGCGGCCAGGGTCCCCTGCCGGACCCTTCCCTGCAGGCAATCCTCAGCTGCTGGCAGAGCATTCAGGATCTTGGCCCGTTCACCACGGCGGTGTGGCCCCTGGTGAACGCCACCACGACCCGCCTGCGGGAACGACTCGGCCGGTGGCTGGGGGTGCCCCCCGCACGGCTGGCGTTCACCGAGAACGTCACCTCAGGCTGCGTGCTGCCCCTGTGGGGCCTGCCCTGGCAGCAGGGAGAAGCCCTGTTGCTCAGTGACTGCGAGCATCCCGGCGTGGTGGCCGCTTGCCAGGAGCTGGCACGGCGCCATGGTCTGGAGGTGCGGCAGTTCAGGGTGGGCGACCTGCGCGGCAGCCCAGAGCACACGGAAACGGTATTGCTGGAGCGGCTGGAGCAGGCCCTGGCCCCCCAGACCCGGCTGGTGGTGCTCTCCCACCTGCTGTGGAACACCGGGCAGTTGCTGCCGATGGCACGGGTGGCCGAGCGGCTCAGCTCACACCCCAGACGGCCCTGGCTGCTGGTGGATGGCGCCCAGAGCCTGGGTTCGGTGCCGGTTGCCGCCGCCGCCGTTGCCGCCGACATCTACGCCTGCACCGGCCACAAGTGGTGCTGCGGTCCGGAGGGCCTGGGGGTGGTGGCGTTGTCGGAGCGGCTGCTGGCCGAAGCCCAGCCCACCCTGATCGGCTGGCGCAGTCTGCTGTCGGAGCAGGTCAGCGGGCCCGAGGCCGCCCCTGGAGGCTCCCCCTTCCACAGCGACGGGCGGCGCTTTGAGGTGGCCACCTCCTGCATTCCCCTGTTCGCCGGCCTGGACTGCTCCCTGCAGCTGCTGGAGGCTGAAGGGTCGGCGGAGCAGCGCCTGGAGAGCCTCCGCAGCACAGCCAACCGGCTCTGGCAGGAACTCCAGCAGCTGCCCGGCGTGGAACCTCTGCTGGAGGAGCCCCCTCCGGCAGGGCTTGTGAGCTTCACCCTCGCTGACGGCGCTGGCAGGGCAATCAAGCCCGAGGCGATCGTGGCCGCCCTGGGAGAGCAGGCCATCTGGCTACGCTCACTGCCCGAGCCAGCCTGCCTGCGCGCCTGCACCCACATCACCACCACTGCGGCGGACCTGGAGCGGTTGCTGCATGCCCTGCGGGGGCTGCAACGCAGTTGAAAAAACCCGGGGAGCGAACTCCCCGGTCACTCGTTTAACCTCACCAATCAAATCAATGAGATTAAAGGAATAACGGCTCAAATCGGATCCGAGGGGATCACCCCGTTCACCTCAGACCTGTGGCTGAGCAGGTTGCGGTACACCCAGCCAGCCAGCAGGGCGCCGGCGATCGGTGCAACCCAGAACAACCACAGCTGACCCATTGCTTCTGGGCTGGCCCAAACGGCAACTCCAGTGCTGCGCGCCGGATTAACCGAAGTGTTGGTGACCGGAATGCTGATCAGATGAATCAGGGTGAGGGCAAGGCCGATCGGAACACCGGCGAAGCCGCCAGGTGCCAACCGGTCAGTGGCGCCGAGGATCACCAGCAGGAAGAAGAATGTGAGCAGAACTTCGATCACCAGGGCCGCAAAAAAGCCGTAGCCACCTGGAGAATGGGCCCCCCAGCCATTTGTTGCCAGGGGGTTGCTGCCGGCGAGGGCGAACCCTTGGCGACCACTGGCCACCAGGTAGATAAACCCGCCGGCGATGATCGCTCCCAGCACCTGGGCGACGATGTACGTAACCATCTGGGAACCGGGGAACCGTCCTCCAGCCCAGAGGCCGAAGCTCACGGCCGGGTTGATGTGGCAGCCAGAGATGTGACCAATCGCATAGGCCATCGTGAGCAGGGTGAGGCCGAAAGCCAGGGAAACACCCAGGAATCCAAGTCCAAATGGGTTGGTTGCCGCCTCGTTGTAGGGGAAGGCAGCAGCCAGAACCGCGCTACCACAGCCCCCGAAGACAAGCCAAAACGTTCCGAAAAGCTCGGCCAGGAATTTCCTGGCCAAGGAAGGACTCGAAGCCATTCACAGCAGTAGAAATCAAGCCCATTGTGCCGGCTGAATCAATTTCGGCCAGCAGTTACGAGCAAATTGAAGCAGGGCGGTCCATCACCAGTCGAACCGCCCTTGGCGAGCGATCGCCAAATTGATCGAAAACGCAGGAATTGCCATTCCATGACCGACCCCAGAGGAGCGCACGCGCAAGGTCGGGGCATGCGAACCCACGCGCAGGGTTGGAATCAAAACCATGGCTTGCGCTTCGCTCGGCGCGACGACTGACGGAATGGGGGGCCGTTCTCAGCGCAATGAGTTGCTCTTCGAAAATTGTCCTTGCCATTTCTGCTGCCATGCATACGTTGTGGGTGCTGGGTCCCCCCTACTCGCGCCCTGGCTGCCCCAGGGCTCACAGGACTCGATTTCCTTCTTGTTACCTCTTGCTGAATTGCGAACCATGAACCAGGTGAACAACTCTGGCCTGCGTCGCGCTCTGATTGCAGCCGTCACAGGCCTTGCCATGGGCTTTGGGGCCGATGCAGTCCATGCCGCCAACTCCGATGCAATGCTGGAAACGGCCCGCAAGGCCTGTCTGGAATCAGCCGCCAGCCAGGGCTGGCAGACCAATTCCGCCAAGGTGATCTCCAGCAAGGCAATTGATCCCGATCGCGTCGAAATCGTGTTCGACCTCACCAAGGATGGGGTGAACATCGCCAGGCTCACCTGTCCCTACAGCGCCAAGCAAGGTGTGCTTGGCAAGCTCGGCTCCATCACCGGCGACAACGTTGAACGGAAGGATTTCGGAAAAGATTTCAGCCGATCCGTGGCAACGGCCGCCAACGAAGCGCAGGCAGTCAACCGGTCGCGAGCCTGGTGGTTGCTGCTGCCGGTTGCCCTGGCTGGGCTGAGCTGGGCGGCTCTACGCGGCAGTGAGGAGGACAATATTGCTCCTCGCCGCAGTAACCATTCCTAGATGCAAACCCTGGCGGCCTGGCCATTGGCTTAACTCCCCTGCAGGATGACTGCGGATCAGCCCACAAGGCGCATCCGCAGTGCCTTTTCAGCCTCCTCCCGGTCGTCGAAATGCACCTTGGTGGTGCCGAGGATCTGGTAATCCTCGTGACCCTTTCCGGCAATCAGCACCAAGTCCTCAGGGCGTGCTGCCGCCACGGCGGCAGCGATCGCAATGGCCCGATCACCTTCGACCCGCAGGTCCGTGCCAGTTGGGATACCCGCCACAACATCTTCGAGGATGCGAGTTGGATCTTCGGTGCGCGGATTGTCAGATGTCACCACCACCTGATCGGCCAACCTGGCGGCGATCGCTCCCATCTGGGGGCGCTTACTGCGGTCACGGTCACCGCCGCAGCCGAACACGCAGATGAGCCGGCCCGCGGTGAACGGCCGACAAGCCGCCAGGGCATTGTCGAGTCCGTCGGGGGTGTGGGCATAGTCCACCAGTACCGCGGGCAGACCGGAGCCGTCCCCCACCCGCACCCGTTCCATCCGTCCCGGAACACCCCTGAAGCTCGCCAGACCCTCCAACAGGGGGGCCAAGGGAATGCCCTGCTGAAGCAGCACCCCTACTGCCTCCAACAGGTTCATCAGATTGAAGCGACCCACAAGCGGTGTGTGGAAAGCGCCGGTTCCGGCTGGACTGACCAGCTGACCGCGGACACCGTCACCGCCCAATTCCAGGTGGGTGATCGTGAGCTCCACCGCGGGGTTCTCCAGCGAACTCCGCCAGCACGGGGAGGCCCCGATGAGGGCGAGCCGCTCGGCGAGACGTTCACCCCAGGGGTCATCCACATTCACCACTGAGCCCCCCGCCAGCAGGGGCTCGGCGAACAGCAGGGCCTTGGCCTCGAAGTAGGCCTCCATCGAGGGGTGGTAGTCGAGGTGGTCCTGGGTGAGGTTGGTGAACACCGCCCCGGCGAAGCGGCAGCCCGCCACCCGCTGCTGATCGAGGGCATGGGAGCTCACCTCCATGGCGGCGATCAGGGCACCGGCCTCGGCGGCCTGGGCGAGCTGGCCCTGCAGCAGGTCGGCGAAGGCGGTGGTGTGCTGGGCGGTGACGCTGTGGCCGGGCCAGCGGTTCACCAGGGTGCCGAACAGCGCCGAAGGCCGGCAGGCATGGTCGGCCAGATGCTCGATCAGGTGGGTGGTGGTGGTCTTGCCGTTGGTGCCGGTGACGCCGATCAGGGCCATGCGCTGGCTGGGCTGCCCCCAGAAGGCCGCGGCCAGCAGGCCTGCCCACTGGGCCACCGGATCGGGCACCACCAGCACCGGATCGTCGGCGCCAGGGGGCTCAGCAGCCGCGGCCTCGGCGCCGATCAGGGCCGCCACCGCGCCGGACTGCAGGGCCTGGCGCCAGAAGCGCCCGCCATCGGCCTGGGTGCCGGGCAGGCCCACGAACACACTGCCGGCACCCAGGCGGCGGGAATCACAGCTCACCAGCCGCACATCCGGGTTGGCCAGGCCCGGCGGCACCTGCAGACCCACCTCGCGCAGAAGGGCATGGAGCAGGCAAGTCATCGCTGGATGCTGCGGATGCGCACCGTTCTAAATGGGATCCCAGCCAGGGCCGCTCGCCGGCAACCAAAGCGTGGAGTGGGCCATGGTCAGGCCAGTGGCGCTCACTCCAGCTGCACGCCCTGCTGCTCCAGCCAGCGCTGCAGCTGCTCCCCCGCCAGCCGGGGCGGCACCCGCGGCAGCAGCCGTTCTCCGGCTGGCAGGTTCTGGGCCAGCAGCGGCACCTCCAGGCCGAAGCGCCCCTGCAGGGCCGGGTCGCTGTCCACGTCGATCAGCCGCAGCCGCGGCGGAGGCTGCAGGGCCAGCAGCTTCTCCGCCAGCCCCTCACACAGGCAGCAGCCCTGGCGCGTGTAGAGCAGCAGTTCGGCCATCTAGTGGGGCACCGGGTCGCAGCCACAGGGGGTGAAGGGATGGCAGCGCAGCAGACGGCGGAGGGTGAGCCAGCCCCCTCGCCAGGGGCCGTGGCGCTGAATCGCCTCCAGCCCATAGGCACTGCAGCTGGGGATGAAGCGGCAGCGCGGCCCCAGCAGCGGCGAGAGCCAGCGGCGGTAGGCGCCGATCAACAGCAACAGCAGCCCGGCCACCGCCCGGGCGAGCGGTCCACCGGGGAGGGCGGAACCCCCCGAATCGGGCGGGCGGGCACTGAAGGAGGGGAACCCAAGCGCCCCGGGGCCAACGGATAGGATGGATCGTTGGCGCTGCACTGTTGGTCCGCTGGATCGAAGTCCAGCATGGCCCACCCGGCGGCGTCCCTGTCCCCTGAATCGTCAGCATGTCTCGTTACCGCGGCCCTCGTCTGAGGATCACGCGGCGCTTGGGAGACCTCCCCGGTCTCACCCGGAAGGCAGCCAAACGCTCCTATCCCCCCGGTCAGCACGGCCAAGCCCGTCGCAAGCGCTCCGAATACGCCATCCGTCTGGAAGAAAAGCAGAAGCTTCGCTTCAACTACGGCATCTCCGAGCGTCAGCTCGTGCGCTACGTGAAGAAAGCGCGCGCCCAGGAGGGTTCCACCGGAACCAACCTGCTCAAGCTGCTCGAGAACCGTCTCGACAACATGTGTTTCCGCCTCGGCTTCGGCCCCACCGTGCCCGGCGCCCGCCAGCTGGTGAACCACGGCCACGTCACGGTGAACGGCAGGGTGGTGGACATTCCCAGCTACCAGTGCAAGGCCGGCGACGTGATCGCCGTCCGCGAGCGCAAGCAGAGCAGGAAGCTGGCCGAAGGCAACCTGGAATTCCCCGGTCTGGCCAACATTCCCCCTCACCTGGAGTTCGACAAGGCCAAGCTCTCCGCCAAGGTGATCGGCAAGTGCGAGCGCGAGTGGGTCGCCCTCGAGATCAACGAACTGCTGGTGGTGGAGTTCTACTCCCGCAAGGTCTGAGCGAGTCCAGCCGTTGCTGCCTCGGTTCAGGCCGAGGCCAGAAGCCTGTCACCGTCTTCGGTGACAGGCTTTGTTATGGCTGGGGTTGCTGCCCCTGGCCGCCAACAGCCGGCCGCAGGCCCAGCTCACCGAGCAGGCCGCCGGCAATCCGACGCAGGGCCCGCCGGCCCAGCCCCTGGAACGACAGCTCACCCCCCAGCAGACGGACGGCCAGGGGTGTGGCCCGGGGCTGGGAGATGGCATAGCGGAAGCTGAGCCCGGGCAGGCCGTAGAAGATCCAGGCCAGGCGGCGGGCCGCTTCGAAATCGTCGGCCAGCAGCCCATGCACCCGCTCCGTATGGCTGTCGGGCCGCCCCTCCAGCAGGGCCTCGGCCGCCAGTCGGCCACTGCGGATGGCATGGAACAGGCCGTCCCCGAACAGGGGATTGATCAGGCCCGCCGCATCCCCCACCAGCAGCACCCGGCCGTCCGGGGTGTGCAGGGGCTCGGGGCCATCCCAGAAGGGCAGGGGATGGGCGTAGCTGCGCAGCCCCCGCAGGCGCTCGGGACCCACCCCGAGCGCGGCGGCGGTGGCGTCGATTGCGGCGCGGATGCGCTGGCGCGCCCTGGGGTCGCGGCGCACATCACGCTCGCGGCCATGGAACAGGCCCGCACCGATGTTGAGGTGGTCGGCCTTGGGGAACAGCCAGGCGTAGCCGCGGCGCAGCACCCCGTAGTCGAGGTGGAGCAGATCGGGGCGCAGCAGGGGGTCGGCGGGATCCCACTGGTGGGGCACCTCCAGCTCGATCGCCAGGGCGACCCGCGGATCGGGCCGCAACCCCACACAGGCGGCAACCCCACCGGCGGCCCCATCGGCGCCGATCACGTGGCGGGCCCGCACCTGCAGGCAGCGCGGCTCACCGCTGGCGCCCGGGCAGCGCAACGTGACCGTGACCCCATCGCCACCCCGCTCCAACGCCTGAAAGGCGTGCCCCTCCAGCACCCGGGCCCCGGCCGCTGCCGCCGCCTGCACCAGGGCGTGGTCGAAGCGGGGTCGCTGCACCATCCACAGTGCCCGCGCCTGCTCCGGCGGCGTTCCCGGCGGATCCACGGAAGCCTCCGCCGCCTGCTGGAAGCGCCAGCTGTGCCGCATCCAGCGCACCCGGGTATCCACCACCGCCTCGGGCACCAGATCGCGCAATTCCTCCTGCACCGGCAAGGGCATGCCGCCACCACAGGGCTTGTGCCGCGGCAGCTGCCGCTTGTCCACCAGCCACACGCCCAGGCCGCCCCGGGCAGCGGTGGCGGCCGCCATGGCCCCGGCGGGGCCTGCGCCCACCACCAGCAGATCCACCAGCTTGGTCGGACGCTCAGCCACCGATCAGCGTTTCCAGCGCGGCGGTGACATCCGCCTGACGCATCAGGGATTCCCCCACCAGCACGGCGTCGGCGCCCGCGCCCTGCACCCGGTCGAGATCGTCGCGGCTGAACAGACCCGACTCACTCACCAGCAGGCAGCCCTTGGCGCGGATGCGCTCGCCATGGCTGGCGGTGAGCTGCTCGGTGACGGCCAGATCGGTGTGGAACGTGGCCAGGTTGCGGTTGTTGATGCCGATCAGCTCCACACCGTCCAGGGCCAGAACCCGGTCGAGCTCCGCCGCGTCATGCACTTCCACCAGGGCGGCCAGTCCAAGACCGCGGGCCACCTTGAGCAGGTAGGCCATGTCCTGGTCGCTGAGGATCGCCGCGATCAGCAGGGCGGCGTCGGCCCCGGCCGCCCGGGCCTGGTAGAGCTGGTAGGGGCTGAGGATGAAGTCCTTGCAGAGCAGGGGCAGGTCCACCACCTGGCGCACCTGCACCAGCACCTCGAAGCCGCCCTGGAAAAACGCCTTGTCGGTGAGCACCGACAGACAGCTGGCGCCACCGGCGCCGTAGGCGCGGGCGATGGCCTCCGGGTCGAAGTCCTCCCGGATCACCCCCTTGCTGGGGCTGGCCTTCTTCACCTCGGCGATCACCGCCGGCTTGCGGCAGCTGGCGCGCAGGGCCGCGAGGAAATCGCGGGTGGCGGGCAGCTCGGCCACCTGTTGCTGCAGCTTCTGGAGGCTCAGGCGCTCCCGGGAGGCGGCCACCTCCCGGTCCTTCTCCCACACGATCCGCTCGAGGATGGAGCGCGGCTCGCCCTGCTGATGCGGGATGGCGTATTCCAGGTGCGCCACCTTCACGGATGGATTCGGGGGCCGGCGGCGGATCTCCAACGGGTTGGCGGGAAACGGGGGCTGGCCTGATCGTAAAGCTGTTGACCGCGCTGCCCGAGCGGTGCCGACCAGAGCGGTGCTGGCCCATGCCCCAATTCGCGAAGGCCGGACCTAATTTTTTTTACGATCTCCTGGGCACCTACCTGCCCATCTCCATGCAGCTCAAGGGCCGTCCCCGTGTCGCTCTGCACAGCCCTGCCAGCCTGCAGCTCGGTGAGCGCCCCCCAGCTCCGGGCGCCTGCGTCCACGGTCCCATCCTCAGCCTGCGCTCCCCCGCGCCATGGCCCGAGGGCCAACCCGATCAGCTGGAGCTGACCTGGCAGGAACAGCCGGATGGCACGCCCTGGAACCTGCACGGCCATCTTCCCGGCCGGCAGCACGCACCGGGATCCCTCTGCTGGACCCTGCAGATCCCCCTGGAACAGCTGCTGCTGGCAGCCTACCGCCGGCAACTCACGGCGTTTCTGGTTCTGGATGACGTCGGCTCCCTGGAGGGCAGCAATCCAGCCTGCATCGGCCTGGGCCTGGCAATCCGCCGGTTGCGCTCCCTGGCCGACCAGGGCCTGAGCCAGGAGTGGCTGGTGCTGGAACCCCAGCTGCTCGACCTGCTGGTGGATGCGCTGATCGCCGTTCCCAGCTCCGCCAATGCCCGCCAGGACCGGGGATGGCGGCACGTGATCGAGACGTTGCGCGCCATGGACCGCTGGCTGGCGGACGATCTCAGCCTGGCCGACCTCTCCAGGGAAACGGGCGTGTCGCCCAGGGCCCTGCAGATGGCGTTCCGGCGCCACCTGCAGAAACGGCCCCTCCAGAGCCTGCGCGAGCTGCGTCTTGCCCGGCTGCGCCAGCTGCTGCTGCAGGGGGGGCGCCGGCCAGGGATGGTCGAGGCCCTACGCCAGTGCGGGCTGCCCGGCAATGGCACCACGGCCCGTCACTACCAGGAACGCTTCGCCGAGAAGCCCTCCCAGACCCGCAGCTGATTGGGCTGAATCAGGAATCCAGCTCCTTGGTGGCTCGGATCCATTCCCGAAGCTGCTCCGCCGCCACATCCCGCCCGCCGAGCCCGAAAGCCACGGCTGCGGCCACGGCCACCGAGCCAAGCAGTAGACCAAAGGCCAGGTTGACGATGCTCGGCGCTACGCCGATCTGCTGCAGGGCCATCGCACCGGTGAAGATCACGATTGCCACCCGACTTGTGCGGGCCAGCAGCAGGGCCTGGCTACCACCCGAGCTGCGCACCAGCTGGGACGCAAGGTTGGAAAGGTAGAGGCCAGCTGCAAACACCACCAAGCCGGCCAGGATCTGGCCAAACAGCCGCAGCAGACCCTGCATCACATCCGTGAGGGCCGGCAGGGCGAGCACGTTGGTGGCCGCCACCGAAGCGAAGAGCAGGATGCCTACCAGGGTGACCACTCCGAGCACGTCCGAAGGTGAGCGCTGGGCAGCGCCGGATTGGGCTGCTGCCTCTCCACCCAGATCCGGCATGCCAAGCCAGCGGAAGATCCCATCGAAACCGATGCCCGCCAGCAGCCTGGCCACCAGCTGGCCTGTGAAGCGACCCAGCACGAAGCCTGCCACCAGGATCAAAGCGGCGGTGAAGATCTGGGGCAGCGCCGTGAGGATACGGTCGAGCATTGCCGTGGCGGGACCGGACACCGCCGGGATGGCCAGTGCATCGAGGCTGGCCGTGGTCGTGGGGATCAGGATCAGCACGAACACCAGGGTGCCCACCAGCCATGACAGCGACTGGGCACCCCTTTCGGGATTGAGGCCAAACTCCGCCCCCACCCGGTCGATACCAGTGGAGGCAAGCAGGTTCGCCACAATCGTGCGCACGATGCGGGCCAGGAACCAGCCCACCGCCGCGATCAAACCAGCCTTGAACAGCCGCGGCACAGCGGAAAGAAAGGTATCGAACAGGTTCACCACCGGGGTGACCTGGGCGCCCAGATTCAGGGCATTGAGCACGAGCGGCAGGAAGAACAGCAACACCAGCCAGAACACCACATCCCCCAGGGCCCCGCTCACCGCTAGAGCCGGTGTGGATCCAGCCCCAGCCTCGCCATCGAACAGGCGCTGGTCCAGGTTGAGTTTCTGGGTAGCTGCCAGCAGGGCCGTGCGCGCCAGGATCGCCACGACCCAGCCCACCGCCGCCAGCAACAGGGCGGCTCCGAGCTTGGGCAGGAACGCGAAGATCTGGTTGAGAAACTGATTGAGCGGCTCGGAAACGGTGGTGAGATTCAGCACATTCAGTGCCGCCACCACAGCCAGCACCATCACCACCCAGAACACAACGGCCGCCAGCAACCGATCAAGACGGATGCCGGATGGCGGCAGGGCACCAGTGGGCACCGCGGCGGTGAGCCGGGAGTCGAGGGAGAAGCGACGCAGCAGCGAGCGCACCAGGCGCGCCAGCAGACCGCCCACAATCCAGCCAATGAGAAGAATGGCCAGTGCTCCGATCAGATGGGCCACCAGCGGCAGCACATCGGCAGGGAATCCGGTCAGAGGGGCATCAGGCAGGGCCTGAAGCAGCAAAGGGGAAGACATGAGAGGAATCACAATCCCAGCCAAATGTGTGCAGAGCTGCGCTGTGCGTCAACACGTGATCAGCCAGCCGTGCCAGAGCATGCCGTTTCGCTGTGGCCTGCGACACTCGCGCAAAGCTGCGAATTGGATTCCGAGGACTGACCCACCAAATCCTTCCGGAACTGACAGGTGAGCGGCACGAATGACATCCGTCATGCTCTGGTTCACCAAACACAGGGGCTTCCAGTGACCGCTCCTTGCAGAAGTGGGCCAGGAGCAGCCTGTTAAGGGCCAGCAAAGGGTCGGTCGGGCAATTGCTGGCCGATGAACAGGCTGCCCCCCAAGCGACGCCTCACTCTTCAGGAAACTATGGACAGAGCCAGCCCACAGCTGATGGCGCTAGCCAACAGCCATGGCGGCCTGCTTGTAGGCCACTTCCACCACCTCGCTGAGGGTGGGGTGGGTGTGCACCTCGTTGACCAGCTGCTTCACGCTCTGGCGGCGGGCCACGGCGTTGGCGATCTCCTGGATCAGGTCGGCGGCATGCAGACCGTAGATGTGGGCGCCGAGCACCTCACCGGTGGCCTTGTTGAACAGCAGCTTCATCAGGCCATCGCTCTCCAGCTCGGCCAGGGCCTTGGAGTTGGCCTTGAAGTAGCTGCGCACCGATCCCAGCTCGAAGCCCTCCTGGGCCGCCAGCGCCTTGGCATCGGCCTCGCTCAGGCCCACCGAACTGATCTCCGGGTGGGTGAAGGTGGCGGCCGGAATCGAGCGGTAGTCGATGCGGCGGGCGTGGCCCAGGATGTTGTCGATCGCCACGGTGCCCTGGGCGGCGGCGGTGTGGGCCAGCATCATCTTGCCGGTCACATCCCCCACGGCCCACAGGTGGGGCACCGGTTCACCGCCCACCAGCACGCGCATGTGGTCGTCCACCGGCACGAAGCCCCGCTCGGTTTCCACCCCCACCGCCGCCAGGTTGAGCTCGGCGCTGCTCGGCACCCGGCCGGTGGCCACCAGCACCGCATCCACCTCCAGGGTTTCCACCAGCTCCTTGGTCTGCATGTCGGCCAGCTCGATCTGCACAGGGCAGCCGGGAGTCACCTTGCGGGCCAGCAGGCCGGCGCGGGCGTCGATGTCGCGACCGTCGATCAGGTTGCGGGCGGCGATCTTGGCGATGTCGGGATCAAAGGTGGGCATCACCCGGTCGAGCGCCTCGATCATCGTGACCTCGCAGCCCAGGGCCGTGTACACATCGGCGAATTCCAGGCCGATGTAGCCACTGCCGATGATCGCCAGCCAGCGGGGCAGCCACTCCAGGCTCACCGCTTCATCGCTGGTGAACACGGTGCGGCCGTCGGTCTCGATGCCGCGGGGCACAAAGGGCTCCGAGCCGGTGGCAAGGATCACGTCGCGGGCGGAATAGGTGCGCTCCACGCCGCTGCCGCTCTCGCGCACCGTCACCCGCTGGTGGCCTGCCAGGCGGCCCTTGCCTCGCAGGATCGTGGCGCCGGCGCGCTCCAGGGTCCTGGTGAGGTTGGCGCGGATCGTGGCCACCAGCTGGTTGGCGTGGTTGGCGATCTTCTGGCGCTCGAAGCGCACCGGCGCGGCATGGATACCGAAGCCGGCCAGGTGCTCGGCGTCAGCCAGCTCCCGCACCCGGCCGCTGGCGGCCAGCAGGGCCTTGGAGGGCACGCAGCCACGGTTCACACAGGTGCCACCCATGTCGCGCGATTCCACGATCGCCACGCTGAGGCCGTGCTCCGCCGCATGCTTGGCGGCGTCGAAGCCGCCGTAGCCGGCGCCGATCACGATCACATCGAAATCAAACCCGGTTGCGGAGCCGGAAGACATGGAGGGGGCAGCGCTCACCGGGGGCCACTGTTCAGCTGGCCGGCATTCTCTCCTGCCGGAGGCGCTCCAGCAGCAGCGGGGCCGCCGCCACCGCCACATTCAGCGACTCAACCGCCGCACTGTGGGGAACCGTGACCCGCTGGCTGGCCAGAGCCTGCAGCTCTCCGGCCAGGCCCGCCCCCTCACTGCCCAGCATCAGGGCCGTGGGCGCTGTCCAGTCGAGCTGCCAGTAGGGCTGCCCGCCCTGCTCCGGCGGCACGGTGGCGAGCAGCTGCACGCCATGCCGATCCCGCAACAGCAGCAGGCGCTGCGCCAGCTCAGCCCGGCTGCCGCGCCAGAGCGGCAGGGCCAGGGCAGCCCCGGCGGAAGCGCGCAACACCTTGGGCTGGAAGGGATCCGCCCCATCGGCCAGCCACAGGCTGCGCACCCCGGCCGCCAGCGCGGTGCGCATCAGCGTGCCGAGGTTGCCGGGGTCCTGGATCGTGTCGAGCACCAGCCAGAACCCTGCGGCGCTGGTCGCTGCTGCCTGGCCGTCGTCTGGCCCGGAAGCGACCGGCGGCGGCACCACGGTGGCCACCACCCCATCGGGATGCTGGGTGCTGGCCACGGCCTGCAGCACCTCCTCACTCACCCTGTGCAGGCGGCAGCCGGGCGGCAGGGCGGCCAGCAGGGGCGGATGGGCCGCCATCCAGGCCTCCGTGGCCAGCAGATGGCGGGGCGCCTGTCCCAGGCGGATCGCCTCCTGCAGAAGATGGGTGCCCTCAAGCAGGATCAGCTCCTGCTCCCGACGGCCCCGCCCCTCGTGGAGCCGTCTCAGCTGGCGAACCAGGGGGTTACGGCGACTGCTGATCAGCGCCTCCAGATCAGAACTGGTCGTGGCGGCGCACCTTGGCGGTTCCATCGAGCACCAGCTGCCTGCTGTCGAGGTCGACACCCCGCACGGCAGCCACCTCGCCCTTGATGCCCTCGGCGCGGAGGTTCTCGATGAGCTTGCCGATCACCGCATCCTCCACGGTGGTCTGGTCCAGAGTGTCGGGCGTGAGACTCTCCAGAAACTTGCCGATCTTCGATGCAACCAGCTCGGATGCGTTGGAGATCTTTAAGAGAATCATAAGGTTTCAGTGCGGATGGGGAGACTTGAACTCCCACGACATTGCTGCCACTAGTACCTGAAACTAGCGCGTCTACCAATTCCGCCACATCCGCGTGGCCGTCACCGCAGTGACCCCTGAACCTTACGACATGGCGGACCCCCTCCAGCGGGCGCAGCCCCACCGGCACGCTGTGGTGCGGAGGCACGTCAGCCAGTTCTGACAGCGGCCTTCTAGACGATTGGGGGGATTTGTTGTCATTATTCCTGGGCAATTCCGATGGACAGCCTTACGTGACGCTCTCTGCTGTCCCCGCTTCTATTCCCGCGACATCGCCCTCCGGCTCTGTCCCCAGCGGCGAAGCGGCGACAGCAGCTGCCGTGCCCTCCATGTCCCCCGACCTGCAGCGTCCCCATCTCCTGGTGAGTGGTGGACGCCACCTGAGCGGCGAACTGCGCGTGAGTGGCGCCAAGAATTCAGCCCTGGTGCTGATGGCCGCCTGCCTGCTGACCCGAGATCAGATTCTCCTGCGCAACGTCCCTCCCCTCACTGACATCGTGGGCATGGGTGAGATGTTGGTGAGCCTGGGCGGCAAGGTGCGCCGCTCCGCCGACACCCTCGAGCTGGACGGGTCGGAGATCAATTGTTCAGCCGCTCCCTACGAGCTCGTGAACAGCCTCCGGGCCAGCTTCTTCTGCATCGGCCCCCTGCTGGCCCGGATGGGCATGGCCAAGGTGCCCCTGCCGGGTGGCTGCCAGATCGGTACCCGTCCTGTGGTGGAGCACGTCAAGGGCCTCAAGGCCATGGGCGCCCAGGTGACGATCGAGCACGGTGTGGTGACTGCAGTCGTTCCCGGGCCCAACCGTCGTCTGCGTGGCGCCCACATCCACATGGATTGCCCCAGCGTGGGTGCCACTGAAACCCTGATGATGGCTGCCGCCCTGGCCGACGGCGAAACCGTGATCGAGAACGCCGCCCAGGAACCTGAGGTGGTGGATCTGGCAGATCTGCTGCTGGGCATGGGCGCCCGCATCCGGGGCGCAGGCACGCCCACCATCACCATCGCCGGCATGGAACGGCTGCACGGTGCCGACTACAGCGTGATCCCCGACCGTATCGAGGCCGGCACCTTCCTGCTGGCCGCCGCAATCACCCGCTCCGCCCTGCGCGTGGCACCCGTGATTCCCGAGCACCTCGGCGCTGTTCTCACCAAATTGGAGGAAGCCGGTTGCCGGATCGCGCGCGATGGCGACGGCCTCACCATCCAGGCGGAACGGATCCGGGCCGTGGATCTGCGCACCCAGCCCTTCCCCGGTTTCCCCACCGACCTGCAGGCGCCGTTCATGAGCCTGCTGGCCACGGCCGAAGGCTCCAGCATGGTGTGCGAAAAGATCTTCGAGAATCGCCTGCAGCATGTGGCTGAACTGCAGCGCATGGGCGCCTCGATCCGTACCGATGGCAACACCGCCTTCGTGGACGGTGTGGCCCGGCTGAGCGCTGCCCCTGTGAAGGGCAGCGATCTCAGGGCATCCGCGGCCATGGTGCTGGCCGGCCTGGCGGCGGAAGGGGTGAGCGAGGTGTACGGCCTGGAATACCTCGATCGGGGTTACGCCGGCATCGAGCACAAATTGAATGCGGTGGGGGCCTCCATCCAGCGGATTGATCCCGCCAGCCTCCTCCACAGCCAGCAGTCCAGCCCCCACCTGGCCGCCTAAGCTCCAGCAATCGGGAGCGTGCCGGAATTGGTAGACGGACTCGACTCAAAATCGAGCGCCCTCGGGCATGTGGGTTCGAGTCCCACCGCTCCCATCCCGCCAGCCCCGGACCCCACCAACCCGGTGATGGACACCTATGCCCGCTTCCCTGTGGAGCTGGTGAGAGGAAAGGGTGTGTGGGTGTGGGATCAGAACGGCCGCCGCTACCTCGACTGCGTGGCCGGCATCGCCGTGTGCACCCTGGGCCACAGCGACCCGCGTCTGCGCAAGGCCCTCAACCGCCAGCTGGGCCGGCTGCAGCACGTGTCCAATCTGTACCGGATCCCGGAACAGCAGCAGCTGGCGGAGGCGATCACGGCCCGCAGCTGCTTCGACCGGGTGTTCTTCTGCAATTCCGGCGCTGAGGCCAATGAGGCGGCCATCAAGCTGGCCCGCAAGCATGGCCAGCTGGTGCGCGGCATCAGCCCGGAGCAGGGGCCCCTGATCCTCACCGCCGAGGCCAGCTTCCACGGCCGCACCCTGGCCGCGGTCACCGCCACCGGCCAGCCCAAGTACCACCAGGGCTTCGAGCCGATGGTGCAGGGCTTCCGCTACTTCCCCTACAACGACACGGCCGCATTTGAAAGTCTGCTGGCGGAGTGCGAGGCCAGCGGTCCCCGGGTGGCCGCCGTGCTGCTTGAGCCCCTGCAGGGCGAAGGGGGCGTGCATCCCGGCGAGCTGGCCTTCTTCAGCCGGGTGCGCGAGCTCTGCGATGCCCACCACATCCTGCTGATCTTCGACGAGGTGCAGGTCGGCGTGGGCCGCAGCGGCGAGCTGTGGGGCTACCAGAAGCTGGGGGTGGAACCGGACGCCTTCACCCTGGCCAAGGGACTGGGCGGCGGCATCCCCATCGGTGCCCTGGCCGTGAAACACCACTGCGACCTCTTCCGTCCCGGCGACCACGCCAGCACCTTCGGCGGCAATCCCTTCGCCTGCCGCGCCGGCCTCACCGTGCTGGCCGAACTGGAACGCCGCGACCTGCTCACCCAGGTGCGCCGCGTGGGGGCCGTGCTCGAACAGGAACTGGGCGCCCTGGTGCAGCGCCACCCCCAGCTGCTGGCCGGCAGCCGCGGCTGGGGGCTGCTGCAGGGTCTGGTGCTGCGGGCCGAAGCTCCGGCTGCCCCGGCGGTGGTGAAGGCCGCCCTCGCCCAGGGTCTGCTGGTGGTACCGGCCGGCCCCACCGTGGTGCGTTTCGTACCACCCCTCACGATCAAAACCCGCCAGATCCGCCAGGCCGTGCAGTTGCTGGAACGGGCCCTGCTCAGTCTGGTCTGAGCCATCCCGACCCCTCCCAGACGCTGAAACGGTGCTGGATTCCTTCGCCGACCTGATCGAGGCCTTCAGCCATCGCGGCGTGGATCTGGGCCTGGGCCGTCTGCAGGGGGCCCTGGCCGAGCTGGGCCATCCCGAGCGTCGCTTTGCCGCCGTGCAGGTGGCCGGCACCAACGGCAAGGGCTCGATCTGCACCCTGGTGCACCGCAGCCTGCTGGCGGCGGGCATCCGCGCAGGCCTGTACACCTCGCCCCACCTGGTGAGCTGGACCGAGCGCATCCTGCTGGGGCCCGAGCCGATCCCGGCCGCCGTTCTGCGCCGCCATCTGCGCAGCGCCCGCGAGGTGGTCGAGCGCCACCAGCTCACGCCGTTCGAGCTGGT
Source organism: Prochlorococcaceae cyanobacterium (assembly GCA_040399285.1). Lineage (GTDB taxonomy): Bacteria > Cyanobacteriota > Cyanobacteriia > PCC-6307 > Cyanobiaceae > NIES-981. The sequence goes on along the minus strand of JBBASM010000009.1, from coordinate 34,415 downwards.
GACGGCCGCCGCCTTTCTGGCCTTCGCCGAAGCCCAGTTGCCGCTGGTGGTGCTGGAGGTGGGTCTGGGCGGCCGGCTCGATGCCACCAGCTGCCATCCCGATCGCGGCGTGATCGGCTTCGCCACGGTCGGACTCGACCACCGCGAGTTTCTCGGGCCCGACCTGGCCAGCATCGCCGCCGAGAAGGCCGGCGTGCTGCAACCCGGGGCCGTGGCGGTGAGCGGGCCCCAGGCAGCCGCGGTGACGGCGGTGCTTGAGCGCCAGGCCGAGACCATGGGAGCCCAGCTGCGCTGGCGGGAACCCCTGGCCCAGGCGGCCGATGGCAGCCTGGAGATCCAGGGCGAATTCTCTGCCTGCGGCCTGGCCGGGAGCGTGCAGGCGGCCAATGGTGCCGTGGCGCTGGGCATGCTCGAGGCCCTGGCCGAACGGGGCTGGCCCGTGGGCGTCGCCGCCATCCGCCAGGGCTTTGCCCAGGCCCGCTGGCCCGGCCGGATGCAGCAGCTGCACTGGTGCGGCGTTCCCCTGTTGCTGGACGGGGCCCACAACCCGCCTGCCGCCGCTGCCCTGCGGGCTGAGCTCGACCGCCATCCCGCCCGCCACGGGCTGGGGCAGGGGCCGCGCCTCTGGCTGCTGGGGATCCTGGCCAACAAGCAGGGAGCAGAGCTGGTGACCCAGCTCCTGGCCCCAACCGACCGGGCCTGGATCGTGCCGGTGCCGGGCCATGCCAGCTGGAGTCGTGACGCCCTGGCCGCCGCTGCGCCGCAACTGGCCCAGCAGCTGGAGGCGGCGGCGGATCTGGAACAGGCCATCCAGCTGGCGCAGCACCGCGCCGGTGGCGAGCGGCTGATCGTGGCCGGCTCGCTCTACCTGATCGGCGATCTGCTGGCTGGAGCTGACGGCTCGAGCTGACGGCTGACGGATCGGGGCAGCCTGGCCAGAGTGAAGGGCGTTCCTGCGGCAAGCCTGCCTGGCCGCCGCAGCTCCCTTGCCCTGCCAATCCCATGACCCTGGACCTCAGCAAAGACGAGCGCAGCAAACTGATGGGCGCCCCCCTGGCGGCAGCCCTGGCCGTGATGACCGTGGACATGGGGGTGATCTCCAGTGCCCAGGAAGCCCTGGCCCTGGGGCGGGAGCTGGCCGCCGCGGCCCAGCGCTACGCCGACAACCCCCTGATCGCCGGCCTGTTCAGCCCGGAGGCCCTCAAGGAGGGCATCCGCCCCGAGAAGCTGCAGATCAACCCGGAGGACGTGCGCGGTGGCCGCGTGCTCGACCGGGCCCTCGAGGAAGTGGACGCCGCCCTGGAGCTGGCACGCCAGAAAGCCGATGCGGCCACCGTGCAGCAGTACTGCCAGCTGATCGTGGACGGCTGCGTGGCCGTGGCGGAGGCAGCCGGCAAGGGCCTGTTCGGCTCCGGTGAGAAGGTGTCCGCCGAGGAGCGGGCAGCACTGGAGCGCATCCGCACCCACCTCGGTGTGGCCGCCGCGGCAGAGTGAACGGGTCCCGCCCGGCGCTGTCGTCCATGCCCCCGGTTCCCCCGTCCAGGCCGCAGCGGTTGCTCTGCCGCCCGCTGCGGCCCCTGCTGCTGGGGCTGCTGTTCAGCCTGCTGGCACTGCTGCTGCCGGTGGGTGCGGCATGGGCGGAGTTCACGGGCGTGGATTACACCCTCACCAACCAGAACGAGGCTGATTTCAGCGGCCAGGACCTGGCCAACACCTCGTTTGCCGGGGCGTCGGGCCGGCATGCCGACTTCAGCGGCGCCAACCTGCACGGAGCGATCCTCACCCAGGCCGCCTTCCCGGAGGCCAGCTTCCGGGGGGCCGACCTCAGCGGCGTGCTGATGGACAAGGTGGATTTCAGCGGCGCCGACTTCACCAATGCCCTGCTCAGTGGGGTGATCGCTGCGGGCAGCAACTTCAGCGGCGCCACGGTGACAGGCGCCGATTTCAGCGACGCCCTGATCGACCGGGTCGACCAGCGGGCCCTCTGCCGCGATGCCGAGGGCACCAATCCCGTCACCGGGGTGGAGACCCGCCTGAGTCTGGGCTGTTGATCTGAACGGCTGGGTGTGGCGCCTGGGAACAGCTGGCCCCGCCCAGCTCAGCGCTCCAGCCAGCCCCGCAGTTTGCCCGGGTTGAGCAGGCCAGCCGGGTCGTAGGCGGCCTTGGCCGCCACCTGGTCGGCGTCGATCACCCCCAGGCCGCCGTCCTCGACGGTGATCACATGGGGATTGAAGATCACCGCCCCGGCCTGGCGCAGCTGGGCCATCAGCTGCTGCAACGGCGCCTCCCCCTGCCAGCGCAGCAGCGGCAGGGCCGCAAGACGGGCTGCCCCCTGGTGGCGCACGGCCTCCAGATGCCAGTGCAGGGCATCACCCCACTGGCGGCTGAGCTCCTGCAGCAGGGGCAGCTCCGGCTGGGGCAGCAGCAACTGCAGGTAGGTCCAGCCTGGCATCTGGGCCCGCCAGTGCAGGGTGGTGTGGTTCCAGCAGAGCTCCCGCAGGGGCAGGCCCCGGCTCTCACCTTGAGGGGCCTGCCACACCAGGGTGCCGCCCCGGGCCGCCAGCCAGGCCGCCAGCACCTCAAGGGCGTCCGGGGCAGCCAGCAGCAACAGGCGGTGCTCCCCCCGCCCTGGCGCCGCACAGCCCTGGGGCCAGGGGGAGCGGGCGGCGATCGGAGCCTCCAGCAGCGTGAGCCCATTGAGCTGCAGGGCCGTGGCCGCCAGGGCCCGGCCGGCCTCCACCGCCTCGCCCCAGCTGGCGAATCCCACCACCAGCTGCTGCCAGGCCACGGCCTCGCAGGTGGGCAGCCGCAGGGCGGTGATGATGCCATTGCAGCCGTAGGCGTGGTTGAGCGGCTCACTGGCGGAGGCATCCAGCCGCAGCAGCCGGGCTTCCGGCTCCACCGTGACCACCTCCAGCCCGAGCAGGTTGCCGGGATCGCGCAGAAAGCCCCAGCGCAGCGAACCGATGCCGCCGGAGCCGCCGGCGATGAAGCCGCCGATGCTGGCGCTGCGGTAGGTGCTGGGCAGCAGCCGCAGGGCCCGGCCGCGGGCGGCCAGCTGTTGATCCACCACCGCCATCAGGGCGCCGGCCTCCACCTCGATCACTCCGGTTCCGGCGTCGAGATCGCGCAGGCGGTTCAAACCGGTGAGGTCCAGCACCACGCCGCCGGCCAGGGGCACGCACTGGCCGTAGTTGCCGGTGCCGGCACCGCGCAGGGTGAGGGGCACGCCGGCCCGGGCACAGGCTCCGGCCACCAGCCGCACCTGCTCCACACTGGTGGCCCGCACCGCCAGCTGGGCCCTCTGGCCCCTGAACAGGGGCACCAGCAGCGGGGAGTAGTCGAAGTAGTCGCGCGAGAGCCGCTCCAGCTCGGCCGGCTCGGCCGCGGTGACCAGTCTCAGCTGGTCGTCCTGCCGGCCCAGGTCGGCGGCCAGCTGATCGATCGTGGCCTGGCTGGGACGCGGCGGCAGGGACGACACGGGGCTCTCTCGGCAGCTCAGCCCATGCTGGCCTCCAGCAGGGGGGAGGGGAGCTGCTGCTGCGGTGGGGGCAGCCAGCGGCCGCCGCGCAGCACCCGCCGCTGGGGCGTGCGGGCCAGCAGCTCGCTCCAGCTGCCGGCGGCCAGCAGCACCAGATCGGCCGGCGCCCCTTCCCGCACCAGGCCATCCCACTCCAGGCCCAGCAATCGGGCCGGCGCGGTGGTGAAGGGCGCCAGCCCCTGGCGCTCAGCCGGCCAGAGATGGCTGGTGAGCGGTGCGAGCCGCAGCAGCTCGATCGGGTCGAAATCACCCCCTGGATACCAGGGATCCTGCACGTTGTCGCCGCCGAGGGCGACAGTGACCCCGGCCCGCTGGAGGCAGGGGATCGGTGCCTGCACCCGCAGCAGCGGCGTGCGCTCGGGCCGGCGGCCGAGCAGCCAGAGATTGGTGAGCGGCAGGGCCACCACCACCACCTCGGCGTCGGCCAGTTGTTCGGCGAGCCGCTGCAGCCGGCGTTCGCCCAGCAGGGCCAGGCTGGCCGCATGGCTGCAGGTGAGCGGCACGGCGGTGCGCAGCTGCCGCTGCACCGAGAGCAGCAGCTGCACACCGCGGCCGGGCTGGCTGTCGTCCTCATCGACATGCAGGTCCACGGCCGTTCCCAGGCGTTCAGCCTGGTCCAGGAGAGCCTCCAACGCCTGCCGGTCCTTGCCGTCATGGCCATAGGGCGGGCCCAGCACACCACCGAGCAACCCACCCCGAGCCGCTACCCAGCGGGCGAGGTCCTCGCCCTCCGGAGTGCTCCAGTGGTTGAGCGGAACCAGGGCCACCAGCTGCAGATCCACCCTGCCGGCCCAGCGCTGGCGCAGGTGGAGCAGGGCCTCCCAGCTGGGGTGTGCGCAGGGACCGGCGCTGTCGATATGGCTGCGCACCGCCCGCAGACCCTGGCGCCAGGCGCGCTCAAGGGCCTGCTCCGCCCGCTCCATCACCAGCTCCACGCTGCGCCCTTCAGCCTCTCGCTGGTTCTGCCTGAGGGCAGCGGCAAGGGTGCCGCCGGGATTGGGGAAAGCCTCGGCGGTGAAACACTTGTCGAGGTGAGCGTGGGGCTCCACCAGGGGCGTGAGAGCCAGGGGCAGGGCAGCGGGATCCCCCTCCCCGGCCAGGGGGCGCAGGCCCACGACCCGCCCCTCGCGCTGCACGAGCTCCAGGGCCACCAGTCCGTCCTGTTCGCCCACCGCCAGCCGCGCCAGGCCGGGATCGAGCAGGCAGCGGGGCAGGCGCAGCCTCAGCCGTCCGGCCGGCCACTCCCCGGACAGGCTGGATGCGTCAGCTGAAGGGTTGGCCATCGCCCCAGGATGGGCGTCAGCTGCCCTCCGCGTCGAGGCCGGCCTGCACGATCACCAGCTGGCCGGCGGCCCCCAGCACCGTGGCGGAAAACCGGGGCAGGCTCCAGCCCAGCAGGACCGTGCCGCCGAACTCGGTGCGATAGATACTCAACAGCCCCAGATTGGTGCGGCGGGTGTGGCGTCCCACGTAGGCCCCGATCGCCCCGCGCTGGGCCCGGATCAGGCGGGGACAGTCGCGCAGGGCCAGGCGCAGCAACGTGGGCAGCACCTCACCCCGGCACACCTCCGCCTCGATCACATCCACCAGCTGCTCGGCAGCGAAGCCGTCGAAGTCGCTCGGGCGGGGATTGCTGAACACCAGGACACCGCCCAGTGCCGCCGCCGCCGCCGCCCCACCCAGCCAGCCAGTTCGAGGAGCAGGGGCCAAACGGACGCCGGGGCAGGTTGGATTGGTACATTGGCAGGGCACCACGGCGGGCGTCGCCAAGTGGTTAAGGCAGCGGCTTGTGGCGCCGCTATTCGGGGGTTCGAGTCCCCTCGCTCGCCCTTTGCTCTCTGTTGGCCCCGCCCTTGGCATGCCGAGGAGGGGCTTTTTCAGGCGACACCCGGCAACAGTTCATCCCCGGCAAAGCCGGCCGGGGTCGAGCAGCCGCAGGAACCATCTGCGCTGACGAATGGCCTGGGCAGCAGCTTCTGACTGCCGGATCCGGGTACGGCAACAGCGGCCTCCTGCAATCGGGCATCGCTGGAGAAGGCTTCTCGGCGGGAGGATTGCGATTGCCGCCGGGCTTTGGGATCGTGAGCGCCATTGGATATGATTTTATTGTTTTTGCCATCGTTCTGGATAAATTTATTATAACCCCCAATCCCAAGACTCTCGTCAAACTCCAGCAAATAACCCATACCCGAACCCATTCGCCTGTTACCGCTCACAATATTATCGTTAGCAAAGTCTCCATTGTTGACACTGCTGCCAAAGGGGTAGCCTTTGTCTGCTCCGCAATAGCTTGGAGCTCGCGAACCATCCCTTGAGCCCAGCCAAACCCCGTAGCGATATTCAAATTGCCGACCATTCTTGGGATTCTTCTCCCAGTAACTCTTTAAGGTATCGAGGTTGAAGGTATTGTTAATAATTTTATTATTGGTAGGCTCTTGATGGCGAACGACGCCGCGCTCGCCACAGTTCCTATATACATATACTCCTCCCCAAGGAAGTCGATTAAATTTGTTATCGGCAATGAGATTGCCCTTGGATCCGTCTACCGCAATCAACTCCCGATCCGCCTTGAGCCGAAAGGTATTGCCGACGATTGAATGATTGGCGCTCTCTGCATCAAGATATATGGCCACGCTCTGGCTTGTTCCCGAAATTTGGGAATTGCTCAATGTGACCCCTGTGGCCCCAGGGCCCACGATCAGCGGGATCTTCTCATTCGCTTTGATTTTCAAGCCTGAGAAGGTGATTCCGGTAGGTGCAGCTGCCTGCATCCGTCGTGTATGTCCCAGGCTGAACGACGACTGCTTAACAGCATTGGAAGCGCTCGAGCCGACTCCGAGAACGCGAATAGAGCCATTGATCTTCCAGTTTTTAAACGTGAAATTCTGGGGCCGCTTCCATTGACCATTGACGAATTTGGATTGAATCACCAGCTGGGTGAGCCGACCTCCGTTGAACCAGTTACCCTTCCCGTTCAGTACGGAGTTGCTGGCAGTTTTCCAGTTCAAGACAACCACCTCAGGCTTTTGCTGGGATTGTTGCGTTGCCATGGAGGTCGGATCAGTTCAACTGGGAGTGTTAAACTCTGGCTGGTCCAGTCCACTCATTGGGGATCGCTCGGGCCAGAAGTCAGGCTGGTTTGACGTTCGGCTTAGACCTCTGGCACGCCAGCGGATCAGGTCAGAAGATTCAGCAGCAGCTGGCCCGCGCCGCCCCGCACGGCATCTGCGCAGGGCAGGTCGGTGTCTGCAGACACTGCGCTGATTGCCCGGGCAGCAGCATCGGCATCCAGGTGACCGGTGTTGAGCGCCACCGCCTTCACCCGCGGCCGCTGGCGATCGGGCCGCCCCAGGGCCGCCACGGCTTCCACCGCCGCGATCAGCTCCGGCAGCGGCGGAATCGGCAACTCCGGCAGGCCCTTGATGTGGCGCTGGCCGGCACGGTGCACCAGCAGCAGCGCGGTGGGCTGGCTGCCGCGGATCAGGGGCAGGGTGGCGGTGGAGCCAGGATGGGCCAGCGATCCCTGGCCCTCCACCAGCAGCAGGCCCTCGGGTCCCAGATCGGCGCCAGCCTCCAGCACGGCCGCCTCCACGGCCCCGGCGGCGTAATCCACCCGTACCGCATCGAGGGCCACCCCCTGGCCGCTGATCAGGATGCCGGCCTGGCCCGTGCCCACGAAGCGCGCCGGGATGCCCAGGGTTTCCGCGGCAGCGGCCAGCTCCAGGCAGGCGCTCATCTTGCCCACGGCCATGTCGGAGCCCACCGCCAGCAGGCGCCGGCAGGGCAGGGCCGCCGCCCGCGCCGCCGCCACCGCCAGACCCTCGGGCTCGCGGCGCAGGTCCCAGATCCAGGCTGGATCCTGGCGCAGCGGCGCCAGCTCGGGGTCGTCGCCGATGCGGCTGTGCAGCCCGCTGGCCACGCTCAGCCCCGCCCGCAGCGCCGCCGCCAGATCCGCCCGCACCGGCTCCGGCAGCCGCCCACCCGAAGGCGCCAGACCCACCACGGCCACCTCGGGTCCGTAGGCCAGGGCCTCCGCCAGGGATGCCACCACCGGCACATCGCGGTCGATGCCGCTCACCTCCCGCAGGCTGCGGCCGGCCTGGGTTGGATCCACCACCGCCACCACCGGCCCGCGCCGGTAGCGCAGCAGGGTGAGGCCGGTCTTGCCGGAGAGGTCGGCCAGCCCGCCATGCTGCAGCAGCACCACCCGGTGTTCGGCTTTCAGCATGGCGCCACGCCGATCCCGGCTGCCGCCGGCGGCAGCACCACATCGCCGCGCCGCTCCAGCCCCACAAACGGATCGTCGATCAGATTGAGGTGGCTGTCGAGGTCCGGCCAGCGCACCAGCGGCAGCAGCTGGGCCGCCGCGCCATTGAGCAGCGAACCATCGGAGTAGCAGCCGAGCATCACCCCCAGCCCCAGCCGCCGCGCCGTGCGGGCCATCAACAGGGCCTCGCCGAGGCCGCCGCTCTTGAGCAGCTTGATGTTGATGCCATCCACGTGGGGGGCGAGGCGCAGCAGATCGGCCAGGTTCCAGCAGCTCTCGTCAGCCACCAGCGGCAACGGGCAGTGGGGATGGAGGGCGGCGAATCCGGCGGTGTCCGCGGCGGCCTCGGCCTGGGGCGCCAGGGGCTGCTCCAGCAGCACCACCCCGGCGCGGGCCAGCGGCTCCAGCATCGCCTGGGCAGCATCGAGATCCCAGCCGCCGTTGGCATCCACCTGCAGCTCGCAGGCCACGCCGGTGCTCTGGCGCCGCTGCTCCAGAGCCGCCGCTACCACCTCCAGCAGGGCCAGGTCGTGGGCGAGGCCGTCGGGGCTGCCCAGCTTGAGCTTGATGCGGGTGGCGGGCAGCTGCTGCCACCAGCGCTCGAGCCGCGCCAGCACCGCCGCGGGCTCCCCCAGCCCGAGGGTGACGCTGGTGGCGACACAGGCTCCTGGATCCAGCCCCCAGAGCCGGTGCAGCGGTTGCCCCAACCGCTGGCCCCACCAGTCGTGCAGCGCCAGATCCAGGCCGCAGCGCGCCGGTGGGCTGAGGGTGGCCAGCAGGGGCTCGAGTGCCTGCAGGGGCTCCGGCGCCAGGGGCTCCAGCTGCGGGGCCACGGCCTCCAGTTCGGCGGCAATCACGTCGGTGGCGTAGGCGCGATGGCCGGTGTCAAAGCCGCCGGTCTCTCCGTAGCCCGTGAGGCCGCCGTGCTCAACCGTCACCAGCAGGTGCTCCACGGCGCTGGTGGTGCCGCGGCTGATGGCCAGGGGCACGGCCTTGGTGAGCGGGAAGCGGCGCAGGCGAAGGCGCATCGAAGCTGGGGCGCTGTCTTCAAGCTGGCACGGCCCCGGGCCCGCGTCAGCCCGGGCTGCCCATGGCCGAAACTGAATCCATGACGGCGACTCTCTCCCAGGCCACCACTCCGGCCCCCCAGGCCCCCCAGGCGGGGCGCGGCAGCTACTGGATCACCACCTTCGGCTGCCAGATGAACAAGGCGGATTCCGAGCGCATGGCCGGAATTCTGGAGTCCATGGGCTACCGACCCGGCGAGGACGAGCACAGCGCCGATCTGGTGCTCTACAACACCTGCACGATCCGCGACAACGCCGAGCAGAAGGTGTACAGCTACCTGGGCCGCCAGGCCCAGCGCAAGCGCACCAACCCCCATCTCACCCTGGTGGTGGCCGGCTGCGTGGCCCAGCAGGAGGGGGAATCGCTGCTGCGGCGGGTGCCCGAGCTCGATCTGGTGATGGGGCCCCAGCACGCCAACCGCCTGGATGTGCTGCTGGCCCAGGTGGAGCAGGGCCAGCAGGTGGTGGCCACCGAGGAGCACCACATCCTCGAAGACATCACCACCGCCCGTCGCGATTCGAGCGTGTGCGCCTGGGTGAACGTGATCTACGGCTGCAACGAGCGCTGCACCTACTGCGTGGTGCCCTCGGTACGGGGCCAGGAGCAATCACGCCTGCCCGACGCCATCAGGCTGGAGATGGAGGGCCTGGCGGAGCGCGGCTTCAAGGAGATCACCCTGCTCGGCCAGAACATCGATGCCTACGGCCGCGACCTGCCCGGCATCACCCCGGAGGGCCGCCGCCAGCACACCCTCACCGATCTGCTGCAGTTCGTGCACGACGTGCCGGGCCTGGAGCGGATCCGCTTCGCCACCAGCCACCCGCGCTACTTCACCGAGCGGCTGATCGACGCCTGCGCCGACCTGCCCAAGGTGTGCGAACACTTTCACATCCCCTTCCAGAGCGGCGACGACGAGGTGCTCAAGGCGATGGCCCGCGGCTACACCGTGGATCGCTACCGCCGCATCATCGAGCGCATCCGCCAGCGCATGCCCGATGCCGCGATCAGCGCCGATGTGATCGTGGCCTTCCCTGGTGAAACCGAGGCCCAGTACCGCCGCACCCTGGCGCTGATCGAGGAGATCGGCTTCGACCAGGTGAACACCGCCGCTTACTCGCCGCGGCCCAACACCCCTGCCGCCGACTGGCCGAACCAGCTCAGCGAAGCGGTGAAGGTGGAGCGCCTGCGCGAGCTCAACGCGCTGGTGGAGAGGAAAGCGAAAGAACGCAGCGCCCGCTACGCCGGCCGCATCGAGCAGATCCTGGTGGAGGGGATCAATCCCAAGGATCCGGCCCAGGTGATGGGCCGCACCCGCACCAACCGGCTCACCTTCTTCCCCGGCCAGCGTGCCGATGGGTCGCCCATCGATCCGGGCGCTCTTGTGAACGTGCTGATCGAGGAGGTGCGCCCCTTCTCGCTGAGCGGCAAACTGGCCTGAGTTTTGCCTGGACCGCCCACGGCGGTCTTCGAGCGGCCCGATGCCTGAGGTTTCCCCCCACGCCCCCTCCAGCCCTGGTCCAGTCCGCGTGGGGCTGGTGTTCGGCGGGGCCTCGGGGGAGCACCCGGTGTCGATCCGCTCGGCTGCCACGGTGCTGCGCGGCCTGCAGGCCGGTGCCAACGCCAGCCGCTATGGGCTGACCTGCTTCTACATCGACCCGCAGGGGCGCTGGTGGGGCCCCGAGCTGGCCGCCGCGGTGCTGGCCCAGGGCACGCCGGCCAGCCCCGAGCAGCTCGCCGCCGCCCTGCAGGAGGCGGGGCTGCCAACCCACAGCCGGGGTCTCGGCAGCTTGCCTGCCGGGGCCGATGAGATGGAGGTGTGGTTTCCGGTGCTGCACGGCCCCAATGGCGAGGACGGCACGATCCAGGGACTGTTCACGCTGATGCAGGTGCCCTATGTGGGCTCGGGCGTGCTCGGTTCGGCCGTGGGCATGGACAAGCAGGCGATGAAGGCCGCTTTCGCGGCCGCCGGCCTGCCCCAGGTTTCCTACGCCTGCGTGAATGCGGCCGAGCTCTGCGGCGATCCCGAGCCGCTGCTGGAACGGCTGGAACAGCAGCTGGGGTACCCCTGCTTCGTGAAGCCCGCCAACCTGGGCTCCTCGGTGGGGATCAGCAAGGCCCGCAACCGCGACGACCTGCTGGCTGGGTTGCGGGACGCCGCCGCCCTCGATCCCCGCATCGTGGTGGAACAGGGCGTCACGGCCCGCGAGCTGGAATGTGCGGTGAAGGGGGGCGGCGCCGCACCCCTGCAGGCCTCCGTGCTGGGCGAGATCTGCTTCGATGCCGACTGGTACGACTACGACACCAAATACAGCGACGGCAAGAGCCACACCGTGATTCCGGCCCAGGTGCCGGATGGGATCAGTGAGCGGGCGCGGGCGATGGCGATCGAGGCCTGCCGGGCCGTGCACGCCCAGGGACTGGCCCGGGTGGACTTCTTCTACGCCGAGGCCAGCGGTGATCTCTGGCTCAATGAGATCAACACCCTGCCGGGCTTCACCAGCCAGAGCATGTACCCGATGCTCTGGGCGGCTTCCGGTGTGGATCTTGAGCAACTGGTAGCCGAACTGGTGGAAGGGGCGACACAATGCCACTCCCAGATTCCCCCGGGGGGGCCATCGGCATGAGTCAGGGCCTGCTGTGGTTGCCACTGCTGCTGGTGTTCGTGCTGCTCACGGCCCTCGGCTGGCTGGAGCGGCGCAGGCAGCACCTGTTCCGCGAGTGGGCCAAGGGCGCGGAACTGGCCAAGCTCGACAGCTGCGGCGCGGCCCGCCTTGTGGACGGAGTGCTGAGCTGGAGCAGCTTTGAAGCGGGCCAGCTCAAGCCCGAGGGGGACTTCGTGATCAAGCAACTGGAACTGGTGGAGCTGCTGGCCCTGCGCTCCGGCGAGGCCCCCCTCACCGAGGAGGCCCAGGGGGCCTGCCGCCTGCGCCTGGTGGGTGGTGGCGTGCAGAAGGACCTGCCCTTCGCCGACGCCGAGCGGGCCCGCCGCTGGATCGGCGAGCTGATGGCCCGCTCCCGTTGCGAGCTGTGAGCCAGGCCCGTCCCCTCTCGCCCGGCGCTGAACGGCGCCGGCAACTGCGCCTCCAGCAGCGCCAGGAGCGCCTGCGCAATGCCTGGCGGGTGCTGGTGTTCCTCGGTTTGGCCGGCGGCCTGGGCTACGGCCTGCTCCGCCTGGGCTGGACCCTCAGCGGACCGGAGCAGGTGGAGGTGATCGGCAGCCGTCAGGTCACCACCACGGAGGTGATCAGTGCCGCCGATATCCGCTTCCCCCAGCCCCTGCTCACCCTCGACCCCCGCCGCATCGCCAGCGGCCTGGCCGGCACCCTGCCGGTGGAGGAGGTGCGGGTGAGCCGGCTGATGGCCCCTGCCCGGCTGCGGGTGGTGGTGGTGGATCGCCAACCGGTGGCCAGGGCCGAACGCCTGGGTCCCCAGGGCCTGGAACAGGGCTATGTGGACCGGTTGGGCAACTGGATGACCGCCCGCCAGGGTCAGGGGCTGCGCACCGAGACCACCGACAGGCTGCTGGTGAAGGGCTGGCAACCGAGGCACCGCCGGGCCCTCACCGACCTGCTCCGCCAGCGGGACGGACTGATCGAGGACATGCGCACCCTGCGCTTTGATCCGGCCGGCAGCATCTGGGTCGACAGTGCCAGCCTCGGAGCGGTGCGGCTGGGCCCGGGGGATGGACAGCTCCCGCAACGGCTGCAGGTGCTGAAACACCTGGTGGCCACCTTGCCCGCCCAGCTCAAGGGCAAGCGCCTGCAGAGCATCGATCTCACCGATCCCAACCAGCCCGAGCTGGCCCTGGTGGCCGGACCGGCCCCCGCCAGCCCGACGCCCACCAATCCCTGAGACACCGGCCTGGGATTCCGGCCCAAGACACCATGGCTGGTGTGCTCAAACCCGCAAACGTGTGAGGATCGGAAGATACACGTGCTCCCGGGCCTACATAATGCCCCCCAGATCAGCGGAGATCGCGCCATGGGCAGTGACGGCCCAACTGCCAACGGTGCCTCAGCGAACACCTTCCCCATGAGCCAGAGCCTCAGCAGCGGCATCGTCCCCAGCCAGTCAGCCCGGATCGAAGTGATCGGTGTTGGCGGTGGCGGCAGCAACGCCGTCAATCGGATGATTTCCTCCGACCTGCAGGGCGTGGGCTACCGGGTGCTCAACACTGACGCCCAGGCCCTGCTCCAGTCGGCCGCCCAGAACCGCACCCAGCTGGGCCAGAAGCTCACCCGGGGTCTCGGGGCCGGTGGCAACCCGGTGATCGGCCAGAAGGCTGCCGAGGAATCCCGCAATGAGCTGCAGGAATCCCTGCAGGGCGCCGACCTGGTGTTCATCGCCGCCGGCATGGGTGGCGGCACCGGCACTGGGGCGGCGCCGATCCTGGCCGAGGTGGCCAAGGAAGTGGGTGCCCTCACCGTGGGCATCGTCACCAAGCCTTTCGGCTTCGAGGGCCGCAAGCGCCTGCGTCAGGCCGAGGAGGGAATCGCCCGCCTGGCCGAACACGTGGACACCTTGATCGTGATTCCCAACGACCGGCTGCGGGACGCCATCGCCGGAGCCCCGCTCAACGAGGCCTTCCGCGCCGCCGACGACGTGCTGCGCATGGGCGTGAAGGGCATCACCGACATCATCACCAGGCCAGGCCTGGTGAACGTGGACTTTGCCGACGTGCGCTCGGTGATGGCCGATGCCGGCACAGCCCTTCTTGGCATCGGTGTGGGTTCCGGCCGCAGCCGGGCCACCGAGGCCGCCCAGGCGGCGATGTCCAGTCCGCTGCTGGAGTCGGCCCGCATCGACGGGGCCAAGGGCGTGGTGATCAACATCAGCGGCGGCAAGGACATGACCCTGGAGGACATGACCACCGCCTCCGAGGCCATCTACGACGTGGTCGACCCCGACGCCAACATCATCGTGGGTGCCGTGGTGGACGAGCGGCTGGAGGGTGAGATCCACGTGACCGTGATCGCCACGGGCTTCGAGAGCGGCGCCGCCTACCGCCAGGAGCGTCCGGCCGTGAGCTTCGCCTCCGGTACGGCCTTCAATCCTGAGCCGCCCCAGCCAGCCAGCAACGGCAGCGGCGACGATCGCGGCGCCAAGATCCCCCCCTTCCTGCTCAACCGCCACGCCCGCAACGAGGAGATCTGACCCAGCCCATGGGCTGGTCCGACGACCGTCCGGCCACTGGCATCACTGCCACTCCCTCCACAGGCACTCCCTCCACAGGCACTCCCTCCACAGGCACTGCCTTCAACTGTGCCCCGGCACCGCAGGCCATCGATTCACTGGGGCTGGAACCCAGTGGGGCTGGAATCCGGTTCAGCTGAAATCCGTTCAGCCAAACATCTGTTCAAGTTGAGCCCAGCTGAGTGGGACACAGGTGGGTGGCATCAGCGCGGATAGCACCGCACCCCGTTTTCATGGGAAGAGGGTGACCCGGAATCCACGCCTGCCTTGAGCATCCCGTGTGGCTGCTCCCTTCCGGTCCTGACCAGGTTTAGGCGTCAGGGCCGCGTGGGTCCGAGTCAGGGCGATGCTAGCAATGCCTCTCCCTTCCCCCTCAGTCGTGCCCCTGCGCCCCGCCGATCTGGCCCGCCGCAAGCAGGCCGGGCTGCCGATCACGGTGCTCACCGCCTGGGATGCCCTCTCCGGGGCCCTGGTGGCCGAGGCCGGCGCGGATGCCGTGCTGGTGGGCGACTCGCTGGCCATGGTGGTGCTCGGCCATCCCACCACCCTGCCGGTGACCCTGGAGGAGATGCTCCATCACTGCCGGGCCACCGCCCGGGGGATGGCCAGTGTCTGCGCCCTGGGCCAGGAGCCGCTGCTGATTGTGGACCTGCCTTTCCTCAGCTATCAGTGCGCTGCCGATGACGCCGTGGCCGCCGCCGGTCGGGCGCTCAAGGAGAGTCCGGCCGCCGCCGTGAAACTGGAGGGGGCCGAAGCGGAAACCCTCACGGTGATCGACCGGCTGGTGCGCTCCGGCATTCCGGTGATGGGGCACGTGGGCCTGACGCCCCAGTCGGTGCACCAGCTCGGCTACCGCCGCCAGGGCAACGACGCCGCCAGCCGACTGCGGCTGGAGCGCGACGCCCTGGCCCTGCAGAAGGCGGGCTGCTTCGCCCTGGTGCTGGAGCACGTGCCGCCCGACCTGGCCGCCACCATCACCGCCCAGCTGGCCATTCCCGTGATCGGCATCGGCGCCGGCCCGGCCTGCGACGGCCAGGTGCGGGTCACCGCCGACCTGCTCGGCCTCACCCCCCGCCAGCCCCCCTTCAGCCCGCCGCTGCTGCAGGGACGCCAACTGGGGGTGGAGGCGCTGCGCCGCTGGATTGCCCAGCAGCAGCCAGCCGCGTCTGCCACCACTGCAGGAGCTGGGCCAGCACCCCATTGCTGAGGGCCAGGCCGGCCGGATCACTCAGCCGCCAGCGTGCGCCCTCTTCCAGCAGCAGCCCCCGCTCCAGCCAGGGGGCCAGCTCCTGGCGCAGCTCGGCCAGGGCGGCGGCCACGGCGGCGCCATCCAGCCCCTCGCCCGCCAACAGCTGCGCCAGCCGCACCCCCTCGCGCCGGCGCAGGCCCACCAGCAGCCGCTCATCGAGGGGCAGGCCCCCAGCCGGCGCCAGCGGATCGCCCGCAGCCGGCGGCCAGGAGCTGGCCAACCAGGCGGCATAGGTCTGGCGGGTGCGCGGGCGGGCCTGGCGCTCGCCCCAGGGGGCTGCGGTGGCCCCCAGGCCGAAGCCCCACCAGCCGGCGCCGCTCCAATACACCCGGTTGTGACGGGAGGCGTGGCCGGGCAGGGTGTAATTGGAGATCTCGTAGTGGCCGTAGCCGGCGGCGCACAGCTCGGCCCAGGTGAGCTCCATCAGATCGGCCGCCAGGTCGTCGTCGGGGAGCTGGAGCTGGCCCCGCTCGGCCCGGCGGCCGAACACGGTGCCGGGCTCGATCGTGAGGTCGTACACCGAGAGATGGGGCGGGCCGCAGGCCACCGCCTGGCGCAGCTGCCGCCGCCAGCCCTCGCGGGTCTGGCCCGGCACCGCCTGGATCAGATCGAGGCTCCAGCTGGCCAGGGCGCCCTCGGCCCGGGCCTGGGCCAGCCAGGCGGCGGCCTGGCGCAGGTCGTCGCCGCTGTGGCGCCGGCCCAGGGCCTGCAGCACGCCGTCGTCGAAGCTCTGGCCCCCCAGACTCACCCTGGTCACCCCGGCGGCCAGGTAGCCCGCCAGGCGCCGTTGATCGAAGCTGGCCGGATCCAGCTCCAGGCTGATCTCAGCTGCCGGCGCCAGGCCATAGCGGCGGCCCAGGGACGCCAGCAGGTCCCCCACCTGCTCCGGGCTGAGCAGGGAGGGGGTACCGCCGCCGAGATACACCGTGCTCAGGGGAGGGCCGCCTGGGGCGGTGGCGATCTCGTGGTGCAGCAGCTCCAGATAGGCCGCGATCGAGGCCGATCCCGGCGCGCCCGCCTCAGCCCCCGCCCGATCCCCCAGGGGCACCACGGCGAAGTCGCAGTAGAAGCAGCGCCGGTGGCAGAAAGGGATGTGCAGGTAGGCGCTGCGGGGCGGCCAGGGCGGGGACACGGTCAAGGGCGGTTACCCCGGCAGGCCAGCCGCGCCGGTTTCAGGCATGCTGCCTGCGTGCGTGTGGCCAGGTCCAGGGGCAACGGGAATGGTGGACTCCCTCATCCTGGTGCTGTTCCTGGTGTCCGGCGCCGCGGCCGGCTGGCTGGGCGTGGATCTGCTGCCGGAATCGCTGCTGGTGCAGGTGGACAGGCCGGAGGGCCTGCGCACGGTGCTGGGCGGTTTCGGCGCCTTCTTCGGGCTGCTGGCGGGCTTCTTCTTCGGCCAGCTGCGCAAGCGGCTGATGAGCCAGGTGCGCTCGATGCCCACCGACCTGCTGATCAGCCGGGCGGTGGGCCTGATCCTGGGCCTGCTGGTGGCCAACCTGCTGCTGGCGCCGATCCTGCTGCTGCCGCTGCCCTGGGAGGTGGTGTTCGTGAAGCCGCTGGCGGCGGTGCTCAGCAATGTGTTCTTCGGCGTGTCGGGCTACAACCTGGCCGAGGTGCATGGGCGCACGCTGCTGAGGTTGTTCTCCCCCAGCAATGCCGAGGCGCTGCTGGTGGCCGAGGGGGTGCTCCAGCCCGCCAGCGCCAAGATCCTCGACACCAGCGTGATCATCGACGGCCGCATCCGCGGCCTGCTCGATTCGGGCCTGCTGGAGGGCCAGGTGATCGTGGCCCAGTGCGTGATCGATGAACTGCAGGCCCTGGCCGACTCGGCCAACGCCGACAAGCGGGGCCGGGGCCGCCGCGGCCTCAAGCTGCTCAGCGAGCTGCGCGAGCAGTACGGCCGCCGGCTGGTGGTGAACAGCACCCGCTACGAGGGCAACGGGGTGGACGACAAGCTGCAGGCCCTCACCGCCGACACCGGCGGCACCCTGCTCACCGCCGACTACAACCTGGCCAAGGTGGCCGAGGTGAAGGAACTCAAGGTGCTCAACCTCAGCGAGCTGGTGATCGCCCTGCGGCCGGAGGTGCAGCCGGGCGACGAGCTGCAGCTGAAGGTGGTGCGCGACGGCAAGGAGGCCGAGCAGGGGGTGGGCTACCTGGACGACGGCACGATGGTGGTGGTGGAGGGAGCCCGCGGCCGCCAGGGGGAGCGCCTGGCGGTGGTGGTCACCGGCGCCCTGCAGAACCCCACCGGCCGGATCGTGTTCGCCCGGCTGGAGGGGGCCCATGCCGGCGGCGAGAAAGGCGGCCAGGAGAAAGGCAGCCAGGAGAAGATGGGGACGGCTCGCACCGAGCGTCCCAAGGGGCGCTCCCGCTAGGCTCGATCGCAGTGCCAGCCAAAGGTCTGCGGATGTCGGTGTCAGCCCCCTATTACGGCGATTCCGCCGTGATGCGCACGCCGCCGCCCGATCTGCCCTCCCTGCTGCTCAAGGAGCGGATCGTGTACCTGGGCCTGCCGCTGTTCAGCGACGACGACGCCAAGCGCCAGATGGGCATCGACGTGACCGAGCTGATCATCGCCCAGCTGCTCTATCTGGAGTTCGACAACGCGGAGAAGCCGATCTTCTTCTATATCAACTCCACCGGCACCTCCTGGTTCACCGGCGACGCCATCGGCTTCGAGACCGAGGCCTTCGCCATCGCCGACACCATCCGCTACGTGAAGCCACCGGTGCACACGATCTGCATCGGCCAGGCCATGGGCACCGCGGCGATGATCCTCAGCGCCGGCACCAAGGGCCAGCGGGCGGCCCTGCCCCACGCCTCGATCGTGCTGCACCAGCCCCGCAGCGGCGCCCGCGGCCAGGCCAGCGACATCCAGATCCGCGCCCAGGAGGTGCTGCACAACAAGCGCACCATGCTGGAGATGCTGGCCGAGAACACCGGCAAGAGCGTGGAGCAACTGTCACGCGATTCCGACCGCATGACCTATCTCACCGCCCAGGAGGCCCTGGACTACGGCCTGATCGACCGGGTGCTGAGCAGCCGCAAGGACCTGCCCGGCAGCGGCGCCGATCTGCCCAGCGCCGACCGCAGCCCGGCCGGCATCGGCTGAGCGATCGGCCCGGCCCCCCAGGCCCACCGCGCCTGCTTCCTCGCCACACCGTTCCGCACTCCACCACCCCCTCACCCCTGAGCCATGCCCATCGGCACCCCCAGCGTTCCCTACCGCCTGCCCGGCAGCCAGTACGAGCGCTGGGTGGACATCTACACGCGCCTGGGCGTGGAGCGGATCCTGTTCCTGGGTTCGGAAGTGAACGACGCCGTGGCCAACGCCCTGGTGGCCCAGATGCTCTACCTCGATTCGGAGGACAGCTCCAAGCCGATCTACCTCTACATCAACTCCCCGGGGGGATCGGTGACCGCCGGCCTGGCGATCTACGACACCATGCAGTACGTCAAGAGCGACGTGGTGACGATCTGCGTGGGCCTGGCGGCCTCGATGGGCGCCTTCCTGCTGGCGGCCGGCAGCAAGGGCAAGCGCCTGGCCCTGCCCCACAGCCGGATCATGATCCACCAGCCCCTGGGCGGCACCAGCCAGCGCCAGGCCTCCGATATCGAGATCGAGGCCAAGGAGATCCTGCGGATCAAGGACATGCTCAACCACTCGATGGCGGAGATGACCGGCCAGCCCTTCGCGAAGATCGAGAAGGACACCGACCGCGACTACTTCCTCAGCGCCGCCGAAGCCAAGGACTATGGCCTGATCGACCGGGTGATCGCCCACCCCAGCGAGGCCTGAGGGGCGGCTGCGTAAGCTCGGCTCTTGCCCCTTGCCCCAGTGCCAGCCCGGATGGCCCAGCTCTTCTACGACTCCGACGCCGACCTCTCCCTGCTGAGCGGCAAGACCGTGGCGATCATCGGCTACGGCTCCCAGGGCCATGCCCATGCCCTCAACCTCAAGGACAGCGGCATCGACGTGGTGGTGGGCCTCTACGAGGGCAGCCGCTCGGCGGAGAAGGCCAAGGCCGACGGTCTGGAGGTGCTGAGCGTGGCCGACGCCTGCGCCAAGGCCGACTGGATCATGGTGCTGTTGCCGGATGAGGCGCAGAAGGCGGTGTATGAAAAGGAAATCGCCCCCCACCTGAGCGCCGGCAAGGTGCTGAGCTTCGCCCACGGCTTCAACATCCGCTTCGGCCTGATCCAGCCCCCCGCCGACGTGGACGTGGTGATGATCGCCCCCAAGGGCCCCGGCCACACCGTGCGTTGGGAATACCAGAACGGCCAGGGCGTGCCCGCCCTGTTCGCCATCCAGCAGGACGCCTCCGGTAACGCCCGCGGCCTGGCCATGGCCTACGCCAAGGGCATCGGCGGCACCCGCGCCGGCATCCTGGAGACCAACTTCAAGGAAGAAACCGAAACCGACCTGTTCGGCGAGCAGGCCGTGCTCTGCGGCGGCCTCAGCGAGCTGGTGAAGGCCGGCTTCGAAACCCTGGTGGAAGCCGGTTATCAGCCCGAGCTGGCCTACTTCGAGTGCCTGCACGAGGTGAAGCTGATCGTGGATCTGATGGTGAAGGGCGGCCTCACCGCCATGCGCGATTCGATCTCCAACACCGCCGAATACGGCGACTACGTGAGCGGCCCGCGCCTGATCACCGCCGACACCAAGGCCGAGATGAAGCGCATCCTGGCCGACATCCAGGACGGCACCTTCGCCCGCAACTTCGTGGCCGAGTGCGAGGCCGGCAAGCCCGAGATGGCGAAGATCCGCGAGCGCGATGCGGCCCATCCGATCGAGCAGGTGGGCAAGGGCCTGCGCTCGATGTTCTCCTGGCTGAAGGCCGCCTGATCCAGCCCCTGCTGCTGGTGGCCCTGGCCCTGGGGCTCGACCGCCTGGTGGGGGACCCGCGCTGGTGTCCCCACCCGGTGGAGGTGATGGGCTGGGCCATCACACGCCTGCGCGACCTGGCAGAAGGCTGGGCCGGTGAGCGCCCCTGGGCCCTGCGCCTGGGCGGCGGCCTGATCACCCTGCTGCTGGTGGGGGCAAGCGTCATGGCCGGCTGGCTGCTGGAGCGGCTGGCGCTCAGCCAGGGCTGCCGGGAGCTGGGCCTGCTGGTGGTGCTGCTGGCCCTCGCCAGCGCCCTGGCCGGTCGCAGCCTGGCCCTGGCGGTGGAGGCGGTGCTGGCAGCCTTGCCCGCCGATCCGGGGGCGCCCGCCGCAGCCCTGGAGCCGGCCCGCCAGCAGCTCGACTGGATCGTGGGCCGCGACACCGCCGGGCTCAACCGACCCCAGATCCTGCGGGCCCTGGCCGAAACCGCCAGTGAAAACGCGGTGGACGGCCTGTTCGCTCCCCTGTTCTGGATGCTGGTGGGCGCCGGCCTGTGGAGCGCAGGCGGGTGGGCCGGGCCCGGCCCGCTGGCCCTGGCCTGGGGGTTCAAGGCCGCCAGCACCCTCGATTCGATGCTCGGCTACCGGCGCGGCCGGCTGCGCTGGCTGGGCACCGCCGGCGCCCGCCTGGACGACCTGCTGGTGTGGCTGCCCTGCCGGCTGGTGACCCTCAGCCTGCCCCTGGCCGCAGGGGTGCCTCCAGGCCGCTGGCCGGCCCTGGTGGGCCGGGCCCTGCGGGATGGCCGGCCCGATCCCTCCCCCAACGCCGGCCTCTCCCAGGCGATCTACGCCGGGGTGGTGGGCGTGCAGCTGGGGGGGGTGAACCGCTACGGCGGCCAGCTGCGCAGCAAGCCCCTGCTGGCGGCCGGCAACCCGGCGCCGGATGCGGCAGCGGTGCGCCGGATGTTGCGCTGCAGCGCCCGGCTGAGCTGGCTGTGGCTTGCTGGCGCAGCGCTTCCGGGCGCCTGGGTGTTCGTCACGAAACCTCTCAGCTGATTGCCGCGGAGTGCGGGGCTGACGAAGCTGCGGGCATCTCCTGGGAACCATGGCGATTCGCGAACTCCTTGAAAGCGCCCTGTGCGAACCGGAGATCGGAACCACCCCGCAGTTCCGCTGGCACGCCACACCGGTGGGCATCGCCGCCCTCTGGAACGCCGGCTCGCCGCCCACCTCCCCGCCCTATGACGCGGCGCTGCAGGAGGCCCTGCAGGTGGGCCTCGACCTGAGCCGCGAGGAACGGGAGTTTCACCAGCTCACATCGGGCCTGGTGCTGCTGTTCCATTCCTGAAGGCCGGATCGGCGAACACCAGGCGCCAGTCGTGCAGGGTCCAGCGCACACAGCCCTCGGCGATCAGCGGATCGCGGCGCACGAGGGCTTCGGCCTCTGCCCGGTCGGCGGCCTGGAACACCAGCATGCCGCCGGCCCCCTCCTGACCTGCCCGCTCGCCCCAGTAGCCACTGCTGGGCCGATGCCCGGCCCGCTCCAGGCTCTCCAGCCAGCGCAGATGGGCCGGCACCACCGCATCAAAGCGGGCCTTGTCCACCACCCCCTCCTCCAGCTTCACGAACCAGGGCATCGGCTGCGCCCTGGCCTCAGGGATAGGCATGGAGGCGGGCCGTGTGCACCGGCACCTCCTGATCACTCAGGCGCCATTGCTCCACTCCCCAGCCGAGCAGCACCACCAGGGAGCCGGCTGCGGCCAGCAGCGCCATGGGGAGCGGATCCAGGCAGGGGGCGGACCGTCGCAGGGACCGTGACATCGGGGATGGGGCCGGGCAGTGGGACGGTACCCAGCCAGGCCCGGAACGCCATAGGCCATTCCACCCAGCACGGGCGGTCATGGCCCAGCCCATCACCTTGCAAGCCCTGGAGCCGACGCCGCCATCGTCCACCACCCCCGGTACCGCCTTCATCCGTTGCACGACTGGAATCGGGCGAGCAACCCCAGCGGCTCAGTGGACAGCCCGCGACCATGCGCCCGCAGAGCGCGCCATTGCCCTAAGCGGGTTATGCGTGTATAGTCATATCAGTGTTTGACCCGACCGCCATGGCCGCTGCACCGTCGCCCGGCGCCGCCCCCTCCCTGGCCCCGATCTCCCTGGCCGCCGCCGCCGGCGGCAGCAGCTTGCTGTTCCGCCAGTTCTTTGATGCCGACACCGGCACCTTCACCTACCTGCTGGTGGATGTGCCCAGCCGCCAGGGCGTGCTGATTGATCCGGTGTTCGAGCAGCACGCCCGCGACTTCTCCCTGATCCGCGAGCTGGGGGTGGAGCTGGTGGCCTCGCTCGACACCCACGCCCACGCCGACCACGTGACCGGCAGCTGGCTGATGCACGAGGCCACCGGCTGTGCCATCGGCCTGGCGGCCGCTGCCCGGGCCGAGAACGTGACCCTGCCGCTGCAGCACGGCGACCACGTGGCCTTCGGCGGCCGCTTCCTGGAGGTGCGCAGCACCCCCGGGCACACCGACGGCTGCATCAGCTTCGTGCTGGACGACCGGAGCATGGCCTTCACCGGTGATGCCCTGCTGGTGCGGGGCTGCGGCCGCTGCGACTTCCAGCAGGGCAACGCCCACAGCCTGTGGAGCTCGATCACCGGGCAACTCTTCAGCCTGCCCGACTCCTGCCTGCTCTATCCGGGCCACGACTACACCGGCCGCACTGTCACGTCGGTGGCCGAGGAGAAGGCCTTCAACGCCCGCCTGGGCGGGGCGGCCACCGAGCGCGACTTCGTGGGCCACATGGAGAACATGAAGCTGCCCCACCCCCACCGCATCGCCGAGGCCCTGCCCGGCAACCTGCGCTCGGGCAAGCCGCGCAGCCAGCCCGAGGCCGCCCCCCCAGCCCCCAGCTGGGCGCCGCTGCAGCGCAGCTACGCCGGATTGCCGGAACTGCTGCCGGCCTGGGTGGCCGCCCACCGCGATCAACTCACCGTGCTGGACGTGCGTTCCAGCGAGGAGTACGCCGGCCCCGATGGCCGGGTGGCCGGCAGCCTGCTGATCCCCCTGCCCGAGCTGGAAGCCCGCAGCGGCGAGCTCCCCGATGGCCGGCCGGTGGTGGTGGTGTGCCATTCCGGCAGCCGCTCGGCCCTGGCCACCCAGCAGCTGCTCAAGGCCGGGCACCAGCAGGTGGCCAACCTGCACGGCGGCCTGAGCCGCTGGGCCGCCGAGGGCTACCCGCTCGATGGCGTGGCCGCGAACTGAGCAGCGTCCTGTCACCCCCACCTCCTTTCACCCTGCCCAGATCCCTGACATCCCCCTCCTGTCGTCCATCCCCACGCCTGCCATGACCTCCACCCTCCCCAGGCGCATCAGCGCCCACGACCTGGCCGACCAGTTGGCCGACCAGCGCGTGCGCGTGATCGACGTGCGCGAACCGATGGAATACGCCGCCGGCCACATCGCCGGCAGCCTCAACGTGCCCCTGGCCCGGATCAGTGGGGCCGACCTGCCCGGCGGCCCCCTGGTGCTGGTGTGCCACAGCGGCAACCGCAGCAGCCAGGCCCTCAGCCGCCTGCTGCAGCACGGCCACCCCCACCCCCTGGCCGACCTGGAGGGCGGCATCCCCGCCTGGCAGGAGGCCGGCCTGCCGGTGCGCAAGCTCAACAATGCTCCGTTGCCGCTGATGCGCCAGGTGCAGATCGCCGCCGGCTCGCTGGTGCTGCTGGGGCTGATCCTGGGCACCTGGGTGGCGCCGGGCTGGATCGCCATCAGCGGGTTCGTGGGGGCCGGCCTGGTGTTCGCCGGGGTGAGCGGCTTCTGCGGCATGGCCCGCCTGCTGGCGGTGATGCCCTGGAACCGGGTGCGGATCTGATGGATGGCGCCGGTTTCGCACTGCTCACGGGTGGTGGCGCCCTGATCGGCTTCCTGCTCTCGGTGCTGGGCGCCGGTGGCTCCATCCTGCTGCTGCCGCTGCTGGTGAGCGGCGCTGCCCTGCCCACCCGCGAGGCGGTGCCATTGTCGCTGCTGGTGGTGATGCTGCTGGCCCTGGCCAACCTGGGGCCCTACCTGCGCCGCGGCCAGTTCGCTCTGCGCCCCGCACTGGTCCTGGGCCTGCCGGCCCTGGCGGGCAGCTGGATCGGCGGCGGCTGGGTGAAGGCCGGCCTGGTGCCCGAGCCCCTGCAGCTGGGGGTGTTCGCCGCCGCCGCGCTGCTGGCCTCCTGGCTGCTCAGCCGAGGCAGCAATCTGAGCACGGGGGCCGCCACCGCCAGCCGCCGCGGCCGGCCCCTGCTGCTGGCGGGCCAGGGGCTGCTGGTGGGCCTGCTCACCGGCATCGCCGGGGTGGGCGGCGGCTTCGCGATCGTGCCGGCCCTGGTGCTGCTGGCCGGCCTGCCGATGGCCATCGCCAGCGGCACCAGCCTGCTGCTGATCGCCGTCAATGCCCTGGTGGCCTTGGCCGCCCTGGGCCACTGGCCCGCCACCAGTCTGCCGCTGCTGCTGCCGCTGCTGATCGGCGGTGCCATCGGCGCCGCGGCCGGCCAGCGCCTCGCCCCCCACCTCAACAACCAGCGCCTGCGCCAGGGCTTCTCCCTGCTGCTGATCGGCTCGGCCCTGCTCAGCGGCGCGGAGGCCTGGCGGCGCCACGGCAGCAACGGGGCGAGCGCATCGCGCTCAGCGCTGCACCCTGCTGAGCGGCGGGGCGGCACCGGGCCGCTGGCGCCGCTCCGGCAGGTTGCCGAAATGGTCCCGCGACAGGGCCAGCAGCTCGCCCTCGCTGGGGTGGGCCTGATCCAGGGTGACCACACCCACGATCCGCTCCAGCAAGGGGCGGTGGTGGCTGTGCAGGTGGTTGAGCAGCAGCGCATGTCGCTCTCGCCGGTGCCGTGCCCCAGCAGCAGCACCGCGTCGGCCTGCTCGATCGCCCCAACGAGGCAACGCAGATAGGCGTGATCCAGGGGGGCCCGCTGGCCGGCGATGTCGCGGTCGTGGCGGTGGCTGAGGTTCTCGCCGCTGCCCCAGAGGCCGTGGGGGCGCAGCTGGGCGTGCTCCACGCTGGGGCCCTCCAGCCGGAAGGCATCGGTGTGGGTGTGCGTGAGAGAGAGCACCAGCCGGATGGCCTGGTCGCCCCGGGGGCCCCGGGCCCCGGCCAGGGGGTGATCCGGGCCCACGCCGGCGGCCTGCAGCAGGTGGCGCACGCGCATCAGGGCGTCGGCATCGAGAAAGGGCCGGCCCAGGCCGCAGCTGGTGTGAATCCAGGTTTCCTCGCCGCCGGGCATCTGGATGCGCAGGCGCCCGCCATCCAGGGGCGTCACCGAGGCACCGAGGCTGCGCAACAGGGCCTCCACCTTGGAGGTGCGCAGGTCGCGGCGCAGGGGGTGGGCAAACAGGGCTGCCAGCGTGCGCTGGTGATGGCGCTGGATGCCGGCGGGGGACGGGAGGCGATCGGCCATGCCTCGGCTCAGGGTGCTGAAGCCGTTATGGCGAGCTCAGCGGCAGGCGGCTGACGCGGGCAGGGGCTGAGCAGCCACGGGCTGGGGATAGCGGCGAATGCGCACGCGGTAGGCGCAGTGGGCCGGCCCGAAATGATCGATCAGGGCTTCGCGGGCCTCGTGCTGCAGCTCCTCCAGGGAAGCGGCGCTGATGGACAGGGGCAGGACTTCGGCCCTGGCCTCCAGCTGGCCCGGCCGTTCGGCCAGCACCCGGAACACAACCTCTTGCATGGCGGTATGGCTCTCGCTTTGCCTGCATCATTGGCCCGGGGGGGCCGTGTAGCGGGTGCTTTCAGATACGGGGAACCGGCCTGGTTGCCTCAGCCCCGCCCGGGGGTGGCGTGCTGGAGGCGGCCCAGGCTGCCCCTGATCTGCAGCACCAGCCGCTGGGGGCTGCTGTAGCGCTGGGGCAGCGAGCGGTGCAGCGTGTCCAGCCGGCGCCAGCAGACGCTGCGCTGAATCCGCTCGATCGGGGTGTCCTCCCGGATCAGGATCCGCAGCGCCTTGCAATAGATCTCGTGATTGGCCTCCAGTTCCTCGAGGGTGAGGGCCGTGGTGAAGGTGGGCTGCGTCATGGAACGCCGCTGGTGATGCGTTCCAGATTCGGCCTGAATCGGCAGGGGGCGATGCCCCCTTTTGGGGGCATTTCCGAGCCGTTGATGGTCACGAAACAGGCTGAAGATGCAGCATGGTGAGGTTGCATGGCAAGGGCATCGATGGCTGACTCTCCCTATCTCGTGGCCCTGGCCCTGATCGAACAGGACGGCCGCCTCAGCCTGCCGCTCACCGGCAAATCCCAGTCCGCCGCGGCCGCGGCTGCCAGCGACCCGGGCGAGACCGGCCGCGGCCTGGCGCTGGAGCTGTTGCTGCGGATCTGGCAGCGCAGCGACGACGGCCCCCTGCGGCGGGCGGCGGGCCCGGACAGCCTGCTGCTGGTGGAACTGCCGCTGGAGGTGATGAGCGAGCAGCTGCCGGTGCTCAAGGCCAACTGGATCGCCACGGGGGATACGGCGGCGCTGCTCGACGGACTGAAGACCCTGGTGCAGCGCGGCTGGCGCATTCATTTCGCCAAGTACGAGCCGGTGTCCTTCCCCAGCTGGCCCTGATCCCGGGCTGGCGGGATCGGCACGGGTTGCCGGGGGGGGGGGGCAGTGCGTCAGTTGTATTCGCCGGGGATGTCCTGCTTGGTGACGGTGACCCGGCCCACCTTCTGGCCGGACAAGCGCAGCAGCTCATCGCCGGAAAACTCGTACCCGAGGGAGGCACCGATCTGGGCCACGTCGTCGGCCGTGGCGGCCGCCAGCACGGCCTGGCGCAGGCCCTCCTCCTGCTGCATGCGGGTGAGGAACGCCTTCAGCTGATCGAGGGACATGGGCAGGGGCTCAGGGTGCGCTGGCGCTCGGCGGCCATATCCTGGTCCACCTGGGCGAGGCGCTCCAGCACCAGCTCGAGGTCCACGCTGGCCAGTTCACCGTCGCGGCCCCACTGCAGGCAGGTGCGCCCCAGACAACTGGCAGGAGAACTGCCCGGTGAACTGGCCAGAGAGCTGCCCAGAGAACTGCCGGGCTGGTGGCTGGTTGCGCGCTTCATCCCGGACACCGCTGGATCGACCTCCATCTTCAGGGGCCGGGCGGCCCCGCTGAGCCCCCCAAACGGGGGCAATTGCGCAGCAGCCGGGCCGATGCGCCGCGCCGATGCAGCAGATGGCATCACAGACCATCAATAGCGTTTAAGCGACTGTCTGAGGGCAAGCGGCCATGGCCACGCCGTCCGTTCCGCCGGCGCTGGCGGCGGTGCTCAGCGCCGCCGATGTGCGCCTGGGTGGCGATCGCCCCTGGGACCTGCAACTGGAGGACGGAACAGCGATCCGCCGCCTGATCACGGCGGTGCTGCAACGGGGCTCCCTGGGGCTGGGGGACAGCTATGTGGATGGGCTGTGGGAGTGCACCGCCCTCGATCAGCTGTTCACCCGGCTGTTGCTCGCCCAGGGCGGGAGCCGGCTGGCCCAGGGCAGCCGGCTGCGCAGCACCCTCTGGCTGCTGCGCGAGCGGCTGCTCAATCTGCAGTCACCGTCCCGCTCCACGCTGGTGGCCCGCCGCCATTACGACATCGCCCCCGCCGTGTACGCGGCCATGCTCGATCCCTGGCTGCAGTACAGCTGCGGCACCTGGCAGCGGGCCGATGGGCTGGAGCAGGCCCAGGAGCACAAGCTGCGGCTGATCTGCGAAAAGCTGGAGCTGGGCCCCGGCCAGCGCCTGCTGGACATCGGCTGCGGCTGGGGCGGCCTGGCGGCCTACGCCGCCCGCCACTACGGCGTGGAGGTGGTGGGCATCACCCTCTCGGGCGAGCAGCTGCGCCTGGCCCGCAGCCGCTGGCGCGACCTGCCGCTGCGCTTCGAGCGCTGCGACTACCGGCAGCTGGAGCGGCTGGGCTGTGCCCCCTTCGACCGGGTGGTGTCGGTGGGGATGTACGAGCACGTAGGGCCGCGCAACGCCGCCGCCTTCTTCACGGCTGCCGGCAACGCCATCAAGGACGACGGGCTGTTGCTGCTGCACACGATCGGCTACCGCCACCAGACCCCCCACTGCGACGCCTGGATCGACACCCACGTGTTCCCCAATGGCCGACTGCCGGCCCCGGGCGAGCTGGCCACGGCGGTGGAGGGGGGCTGGCTGATCGAGGACTGGCAGAACTTCGGCGCCGACTACGACCACACGCTGATGGCCTGGCACGCCAACGTGGACGCGGCCTGGCCCGCGCTGGCGGCGGAGCTGGCAGCCGCCTGCGGGGGCAGGGCCAGGGCAGAGCGGTTCCGGCGCTTCTGGCGCTACTACCTGCTCTGCTGCGCCGGCTTCTTCCGCTCCCGCCAGGGGCAGCTGTGGCAGCTGGTGCTGAGCCGGAGCAAGCCGGGCATCACCTGGCAGCGGCCGGCCTACCGCTCGATCCGGGTGGGGCCCTGCCCGCTGGAGAGGCCCCGCTGCCAGGCTGGGGAACGTTGACGCCGGGGCGCCGCAGCCCGCCACCGCCCCATGGACCACCCCCTCTGGATGCTGGTGCCCTGGGTGGTGTTTACCCTGGCCCTGGGCGTGAAGGCCTGGCGCTTCGGCGCCCTGTTTCGCCGCCAGCTGCGCGCCAGGGCCTCCCTCAGCACCGCCCAGGCCCGCCAGCGGCTGGAGCGGCTCTGGCAGCAGGATCAGCCAGGCCGCTGAAGGGAGGTGCGGGCATGCAATCCAGGGCCCCTGGCGTGAATCTGCTGCTGCCCTTGATCCTGGTGGTGCTGGCCGGCTGCAGCGGGCAGGGGAGGAGGTGGGCGGACGGGGCCTGCAGGGATGGCACAGCCAACTGCGCTGCAGCCCAGGCCCCCGCCGGCATGCGCCAGCTGCGCAGGGGCCACCGGATGGTGAGCACGGAGTGGGTGGAGCGCCCCAACCGGGAATCGGGAGGCCCGGATATCGGCCTGAAGGCCCGGTGGGCTCCGGTGAGCGAGCGGCGCTGACACGACCGTTCGGCAGTTCTGCGTCGCCTGGCAGCGCCTGATTGCCGCTTCTGCAGTGCGGTGGCCGAACCATCAGCCCTGCTGAAGCATGGAGTTTTCCCCAGTTGTCAGCGCTTTCCCCCCGAAACGGCAGGGTTTTCCCCAGACCTGGCGCGCAAGACCCTTCAAGGCACCGCCGTTTCGGGCTGCTGGATGGGGAAAACGGCCGTCCCCTTGACGGCCCCTCTCCAGCCTTTCGCCACAGACGCGAGAGGCCCGGCAACCGGGGAAAAACGGCATCAGTGCTGCAGTCTTGCCAGGAGACCGGACCTTCCCGGAGTGGGTTTGCCGCTTTGACGGAGGCCCCCTGGCTGTGGATTGATGGGGTGGTCAACGCGAGCCGTGCATGAGCCAGATCCCCGACCATCTCCCGGCCCACGTGAGCATCGTCAACGAGTTCCCGGAGGACCTGTATGCGGCGATGCGGGACTTCATCAGCAGCCGCCCGAACTGGGATCAGTACCGTCTGCTGCAGGCGGCGGTGGCCGGCTTCCTCTTCCAGCACGGCTGCAGCGACCGGGCCGTGAGCCGCCACTACCTCGACGGCCTGTTCCAGCGCGACGGCGGGGCCGCTGTGCAGCCGGTCGCCCGCGACTGATCGCCCTGCGGGTGATTGGTCTCAAATGATTAGTCTCAAATGACGGAGCCGGGCCGGCGGATGGGTCCTGAACAACGGAGACGCCGTCCGTGCGCAGCGGAGGGGAATCGACAGCTATCGGACGCTGTGTAAACCAGTCCGGACTGTCTCTTCCACCGCCATTCTCAGTTGGCGAGTGACGGACGCAGTTGGAGGCTCGAACTCTCGGGCACTGGAGAAACCGCTGAGCCTGAGCAAGGTTGGGCGTACAGCTGATCCGCAGCCAGACGGAGAAGCGGCATCGCTGCAACGATCGATGCGCCGATGTGGCCTGAGGCGGTGAGAAGCTCTGAACCCTGGATCAACCCCCGCTCCTACTCCCCCACCTGAATCGTCTCCAGGTCGTCATGCCGCCAGCTGCCCTCCACCTTCTCCGCCACCAGGGGGGTGATACGCAAGCGCAGGGGGCGGCCGGCGACCACATCCACCCGCAGGCCTGAATAGGGGCGGCGCAGGCGGGAACCCCGGCCCGAGCGGCCCACGAACAGCTGCGAACGTGCAATCGTGCGTTCTCCCAGCTCGCTGCTCTCCCGCAGGATCGGCCCCTCCGGGCGTTGGCGGCGCAGGCTGTAGCCGCTACCGCCGCAGATCAGCCACGGCATCCAGGCATCGCCGTGGCCGGTGTCGGCCGTTTCGATGTACTCGAGGCAGTGGGCATGGCCGCTGAGGCCCAGATCCACCAGCGGCCTCCCCCTGGCCGGTGGGCCCACCCGCGCGGCCACCTGGTTCAGCACCCGCCGCAGCTGATGGCGCACCGCCAGGGTCTGGCCCTGGTCCCACTTGCTGGCCTCGGTGACATAGGGGGGATGGTGCAACACCAGGATCCGCCCGCGCACCTCCGGGGTGGCCCAGGAGGCCACCAAGCCCTCCCACAGCCAATCCAGCTGCTCCTGATCCAGCTCCAGGCCATCCGTCGGCGCGGCCAGCTGCTTGGCGATGTCGCGCAGCTGCTCGTCGGTCTGCTCAAGCGTTTCAGTGAGATCCTCGCGGGCCTCCGGATCGTCGCTGCGATCCAGCACCGCTGCGCCGAGGCGATCGAGCAACTGCCGCCTGCGCTCCTCCAGCTCCTCGCGCAGCCCGCCCAGCCGCTCGCGGCGCTCTTCCCCGGCCGGGCTGGCCTCCAGGGGCAGGGGCTGGTTGAAGGTGTTGGAATCCAGCGCGAAGATGTCGATGCCGCCGATGCGCACGCAGTAGTAGCGATTCGGCAGGCGGGTGAAGCGACCGGGCTGATGGCGCAGACAGCGCACCCCGTCCACCGTGGCGGTGTAATGGCGATCGAGATGCTCTCCCAGCGCGGCGTCGTGCCGATCAGCCAGCACGTCCAGGAAGGCACGCGCGTAGGCGTCGCCCACATCCGAGCCATGCCAACCCACATCCAGATCGATCACATTGCGCAGCAGCCGGCGCAGCGGGCTGGTGATCCCGGCCAGCAAACCCAGAGGCAGGGGCAGGTCGTAATAGTCGTGGTTGCCGGGCACCGGCAGAAAGGGCAGCGTGAACGTCATCCGGTCGTAGGCGATCTTGCGGTAGCCGTCGCCATTCACCAGCCACTCGCGATAGGGCTTGATGAAGTTCTCGCGGTACTGCTCGCTGGAACCCACCAGATACACCACATCGCCGGTATGCAACACAAAGCGGGCCGCATCCCCCTGGGCCAACAGCCGCTCCGCCACCTGCCGCTGGGGGCTGCTGCGGCGATGGCGACCCGTGCCGCTGTCCCCCAGCACGAGAAAGGTGAACGGTTCCCCATCGCCAGGGGCACCGTCGATCACCAGTCGCCGCTGGTCGATGCCGCGGCGCGCCAGCTCCGGGTGGCCCCAGCGCACACGCTCCCGCATGCGCGCCACCTTGGTGGCGATCGACGCCTCGCTGGCCAGGTTCATCGGCCGGCCTCGGAGGACGTCAGGGGCGTCACCAGGGTGAGGGCACGGGGCAGACAGGTGAAGTTGAGCGGATTGGCCTCAAGGATCTCGCCGTCGATCACCAGCGTCTGGGGCGGATCGGTGCTCACCACGACCTGGCGGGCCCGCATGCAGAGCAGGTCGTCGCGCTGGGTGGCGCTCCCCACCACGGCCGAGGCCGTCAACGACGCCAGCGCCTGCAGGCCCTGGAGCTGGGACAGGGAGGTGGCGATGGTGATCTCCAGCAGGCCGTCATCGGGAATCACCTGGCCGAAACCCTGGGCCAGCACCGAAGTGGCCGGCGCCACGTTGGCGATCGTGATCGCCGCCGCCTCAAGTTCGAGGCTCTGCCCATCCAGCTCCAATCGGGCATGGAACAACTCCTGGCTCACCAGCTGCTGCGCCCCCGCCAGCACATAGGCCAGGGGCCCCAGCCGGTTCTTCAGCTGCCGGGTGGCCCGGTTCACCATGCCCGCTTCAAAGCCCAACCCCGCCAGCAGGATCATCGGCGTCTCATTGCAACGGGCCGCATCCACCTCCAGGGTGTGGCCCGCCAGGATCGTGGCGCAGGCCCCCACCACATCGGTGGGTATGCCGAGGGCGGAGCTGAAAGCATTGGCCGTGCCCCGCGGGATGACCGCCAGTGGGATGCCGGTGCCGATCACGGCCCCGGCCACGGCCGACACGGTGCCGTCACCACCACTGGCCACGATCATCACGCTGCCCATTGCAGAGGCGTGACGCGTGTGGATCATCGCGATCAGGTCGCGGGTCTGCTCGGCGGGATCCAGATCCGCACGCGTCAGCACCACGTTCACCAGTAGCTGGGGCTCCAGCAGCGACAGGATGAGGGCCAGATCCGCATTCGGATCCCCCTGGCCCGCCACCGGATTGAAGATCAGGTGGGCCATGCGGCCATGGGCAAAGCCGCGCAGCGCCAGATCGGCGCTGGCTGCATTGAGCGCCAACGGGATGTTAGCCTTGTTGCAGGCGCGCAGCAGCAGGCGCAGATCCGGCGTCGTGGTGGGCGCTGCCGCCTCATCCACGAAAAACAACACCGCGGACACTTCGCCTGCCAGCACCCGCTCCGCCAGTTGGATGTCGCCGCAGTCGGCCAGGGCGTTGAGCTCGCTCACCTCCAGGTCGCGGATGCGAGGGTCGGCCCGCAGATGCTCTGCGAAGTCGGCCGTGCTCAGCAACGGCAATCCCGCCAACACGGCGTGATGCTTGGCGAGCCAGACCAGCATCGTCTCCACCCGGGAGCCGCTAGCCAGCAGGGCGACAGGACTGCGCATGGCGGGCCCGCTCCGCTGGAAACAGGAGGACCCCCCAACCTAGGAGTTTGTCTCACATTTCCGCAGGCACAGCCTCCTCGCCCCCGCTCCCCGTTGGGAGTTCTGGGCGCTGCTCTCAGCCTCGGGTCTGAGCGGCCCTGAGCGGTTCTCCCTCCCTCCCTCAGCTTGCTGCCAGCGCTGCTCTGTGCAGCTTGCCGATGTTGTGGGTGATGGCCATCAGGGTCCATTCCCCGTCGACCTTCTCCAGCCCTCGCAATAGGAACCGATCCAGGCCCCGTGCCCCTTTGATCTGACCAAAGACCGGTTCGGCGATGATTTTGCGCAGGGCGTAGATCGCCTGGCCGGCCTTGGATCGGAGTTTGCGGTCCATCCGGCCCCGTGCATCCAGATCTCTTGGTGCTGGACCCCGCGATGGCCGTGGCCGCTTGCCGTGCGACTGCCGGCTGGTGGAGAGGTAGGCATCCAGCCCGCGCTGCTCGCTGGCCTCGATATTGCTTGTGCTGCAGTAGCCCGCGTCGGCGATCATCTTTCCGGGCAGCTGGCCGGTGTTGGCCACGATCCGCTCCAGCATGGGAACGAAGTGCTGCTGGTCCGAGGCCTGGTTGCTGACCCCCACCGCCACGATGATCTGGTGGTCACCATCGACCGCCGCCTGGCAGTTGTAGCCCTGGATCCACCCGTCCCCACCTTTGAGGATGTGGCTGTCTGGGTCGGTGAAATTGCGCTGGGCGTTGGCTTTGGGCTCGCCGGCGGCAGTGGTGGGAAGGTTGCGGCTGGGCATCGCCAGAGGATCAATGTCGATCCGTGGGTCCTGGGTTGTGAGGTCTGCGGCCTGGGCCTTTTCGATCGCCAGCCTGCGGGCCAGCTCCGCCCGCCCGCGGGCAGCCTTGGCTCGGCGCTCCGACTGCTGCGCTTCTTTGGCAAGGGCCTGAGCAGCAGCCTCGCTCCCGGCATCACTCTTGTCGTTCTCCTCAGCCACTGCTGCGGCCGCCTCGGCGGAATGCTCCTCTGCAGCGCGGGCCTGCTGCTCGCGGCGGCGGGCGTGGTCAGCAGCGGCCTCCGCCTCCAGCTCTGCTCTGGCTTTGCGCAGGGCGTCGAGTCGATCCTGGCGGAGCTGCAGCTCCTTGGGCAGCTCATCGCCACGCTTGCCCTTGCCGTAGCGCGCATCCTCCTGGGCATCGATCAGCTCGGCCTTGCGCAGCAGCGCTGCGATCTCCGCTTCCAGCTGGGCCTCGGTTTTGAGCATCCGCTCGTGGCTCATGGCCTTGTGTTTGGAGGCATTGGCCTACTCCTTCGGAGAAGACTTCGGCTAGGAGTTTGTTGCCGATAGAGCAGCAGCCCTTCTGACGCGGCGAATGCCGCCCGCGTCCCAGGAACTGGTGTAAATCCCTGGGTCTCAGCCCCGGCGTAGCCG
>JBBASM010000008.1:0-182777 GCA_040399285.1 Prochlorococcaceae cyanobacterium | reverse complement strand
CCGGCGTAGCCGGGGCTGAGACCCAGGGATTTACACCAGTTCCTGGGACGCGGGCGATTGGACCATAGGTGGGACCCATCAAGAGATTGATATGGGATGAACTGGAGCGTCTGATTTACCTGCGCCCCAAGCCTGGAGCTTGCTGGCGGCTTGGCAGGCCGAAGCGACTCCTGGCATCCTGCGTACCTGTGTCAAACGCAGATACGCAGAGAATTTCCCACGCCGAAAACCATTGGCAGCAGGACTAATCATTCACTGCTTCTCAACGATGGACAACAACGACCAAGCCGTTTGGACAGTTCAATCCGATGCCTGAGTGCTGCTTGGGGCGGTGGTGATGACGATGCTCCTGGACAAGGCAGCAGAAAACAGCAGCAGCAGCAGCAGCAACTTCTCCTCAGGCAAGCAAAATCGATGATTTTTGCAAGTCTCTGACGAGACCAGTGAGCCAAAATGCTGTCCACCTATCACAGGATATTCTCTTGACGGGACTTGGAATTGCTCTCGTCTGAGACAAATGGGATTCGGCTCTCGGGCTGCTCAGATGAGACTCGCCAATAGTCTCATCAGGGGTCTGGACCGAGATTATTGGTTCAGCTGTTTGGGGTGCGGTACAGCTCCTTGAGCAACTGGTACGCCTCGTTGAGTCGGCGCATGTCCTCGTCGCTGCCGCCCGAATCAGGGTGGTGGGCCAGGGCCAGCTCCCGATAGGCATCGCGGATCTGGGGCAGGGTGAGCCTGTGGCCTGGTGTGGTGGGCAGGTTGAGCAACTTGAGGGCCCCATGCAGGGTCATCGTGTGCTCAAGGGTCTGGAAGGAGGTCCCCCGCCGGCGGCGGAAACGGTGCACGAAGCGGCGAATCAGGGTGGGTAGGCGCACCACCAGGGTGGAGCCGCTGAAGGGATCTTCCAGCAGACCGCCTGCCACCATCACCCGCTCGAAGCAGGGAGGTGCCGGCTGCCAGCAGGGCGCCAGACCGGTCATCACCTCCGTGACCAGGGTCCAGCTGAAGGGCCTCCCCTCACTCTGGTCGCTCTGGGGCCAGATGTCCTGTGCAAGCCACACCATCGCGGCTTCCAGTACGGCCTCATTGGCCGACTGGCCATAGAGCTCAAACCAATGCTCCTTCACCCGCTCCAGCGCCTGATCCAGCAGCTCGATTGGAATCTGGGGGAGCAGATCGAGGGATTCACCGGCAGGGCGCGGTCTGGGCTGGAGGCTGCGGCGCACCTGTTCCGATTGGCGACGCACGAATCCCGGCAGGTCAATCCCGCGCTGCCGGGTTGCAGGGCGGAACCCTTCGCTCTCCTGGGCATCAGCCGGGTCACGGCGCAGGGCCAGTTCCAGCTGGGAATCGGCACCGCCGCCCCGGCTCACGAGCACCAGGGCGCCCTGCTCGTCGAAGGCCCCGGGGTGATGGATCGGCTCGGACGCAGGATCGTCAGCACCGGATTGGTTGTCGCTGTCTGGGGAGTCCTCAGGCTTGAACAGCTCATTGAGAAGCCGCTCCACGATGGCGCCACGGCTGCGCAGGCCGAACTCCCCCTTGAGTGCATCAAGGCGACTGATCAGCTCAGCGGGAAGCTTGAGATTGATCGTGCGGCGCTGCTGCAGTTCATCCTCGGCCACAGGTCTGCTGCTGGCTGCTCAACGGTCCATCAACTGGCGCATCATCTCCTGCTGGGCTTCGATCGCCTTCTGGTAGCGGTCCAGCTGCTGGGCATTCACACCCGAACTCTGAATGGGCCGCCGCGATGGCAATGCCGCGGGTGGACGGATGGGAGCAGGGCCCAGCAGGGGATTGGGAGTTGCCGGCCCGGTCCTGGCTGCGGGATTCGGCGCGGCGCGGACCGGCCGGGGAGCGGTCCGCACGGCGGTGGCCGACGGTGCGGGCGCAGCAGCTGCAGTATTGCGCTGCTGCTGCTGCGCCATGGCCAGCTGGCTCGCGGGCACCACGCTGAGCAGGTGGCCTGGGGTCGCGTCGGCGGGATACACCAGGCTCACCCGTACGGGGTTGGTCACGCCTGGGCGCAGGTTGAGCGTGGTGAGGGCATGACTCTCTCCCGAGCGCATGCCCAGATGCATCTCCTGCAGTCCATCGCTGGTCTGTACCTGGAGCGATCCCCGGAAGGCGGTGAACGGCCGGGTGCCACCGGAGGCGGTGGGATGGCTCATCACCAGTTCATAGGGTCCCGATCCATAGAGGTTGAGATCCACATCAAAGCGCACCCCATAGGTGCCCACGTTGTCCAGGGCCGAATCGGCCATCCGCGCGGCAAGGGGATTCACCTGCACGTCACGGGTGCCGAAGTGATGGCGCCCGGTGCTGGTGAGCGGCACATGCAGGGGCCCCTCAGACCTGAGATCATGGCGGATCTGGGCCTGGTAGCTGTCGCCCAGGGCCACGCCTCCCACGC
This sequence comes from Prochlorococcaceae cyanobacterium, assembly GCA_040399285.1. Taxonomy (GTDB): domain Bacteria; phylum Cyanobacteriota; class Cyanobacteriia; order PCC-6307; family Cyanobiaceae; genus NIES-981. The sequence continues at coordinate 180,361 of JBBASM010000008.1, read as the reverse complement.
GGGAGAAGATGCGCCGGTTCTGGATATCAGCGATCTGGTTGAGATACACCCGTCCCGGTGCCAGACGGCGGCTGTCAAGCACGGAGATCAGGTCGGTTTGACTGGCGCCGTTACCGCCGGCCACCACGGCCATCTGAAAGGGCCCATTGCTGCGGCCGCGCAGCAGCCCATTGGCGATCCCGAGGGCTGGCAGTCGGGTGCTCAGCAGCACCATGCGACTGCGGGGTGGGAGTACCAGTTCATCGAGGAGGTTGCGATCCAGCTGGTTGCGCAGCATCTGCACGGCGGTGGCGTCGCCCGGACCGGTGTTCCAGGGGCGGGGGCCAAGGGGCTTCACCCCCATCAGATTGTTGGCCAGATAGGGAGCTTCAAAACTGTTGCGCACGGCGCCCCGCTCGAACTGAATCGTCACCGGTCTGTTGCCGGGGTTGATCAGAATCACCCCGAGGGTGAGTTCGGTGCGGCGTTGATCGGCTCTGATCTGACTGCGATAGGAGGGGAAATATTTGTGGTGCATGTGCAGGCCGAATTCACCGTTGAAGGTGTATTCAGCATTGGCCAGGGCCATACCGTTCTCTGCGGCGTAGCTGAACCCCGGTACTGTGGAGATCAGGATGCCGGGCCCCTCCACCTCCTCCGGCTGGTTGGAGTGGAGAACAGGTACGCGATTGAAGCTGCCGTCGAGGGGCCTGGCCCGCTGCCCGGTCATCAGGGCCACGTAGGCATGGGCTGGCTGGGCGGGGAGAGAGGCGGCGAGGCCAACCACCACACCGGCAAGGGCAGTAAACACGGTGACTGGACGCAGTGAACGCAAGCGAATTTGATCGATGAACGGCTGGAAAGCCGGCTCATGCGCTAGGGCCTGTGGCGGAGGTTTGGGGAAGGGAACCGTTCTGCTGATGGATTGGGGCGGACCGGATTGTTGGGAGCCGCACCCTGGACTGAGCGCTGGGAGCAGCCTGTCTGCAGGCCACCCAACCTCTCGTTCGGTGAAACGGCTGGCTAAAAAGAACATTCCGGAGCATAGATCCATGATTCCCCTGTTCGGCTGCTGCCCAGGACCAGACGCAGATCCCCACCAGGCCATGCGCCGTCACCAGGAGCGCCGCCTGCGGATGCTGCGCTTCTGGCGTGACGCTGCAGAGCGCCAGCTCGCCGCTCTCGACGCCTCAATCAGCACCCTGGAGCAGCAGATGCAACGGGCAGCCCAGGAACCCCAGGCTTGAGCAACTGGTGCAGGCGGGCCAGGCCGCTGCGCAGCCGTCGCTGCACGGTCATCGGACTGATCTGCAGGGCCACTCCGGTGCGCCGGTAGCTCCAGCCGGCCAGCACCACCCGCTCCAGCACGGCCCGCTGGCTGCTCTCCAGCTGGCCGAGCAGATCCTGCACCTCGCCAGCACCTTCGCCTGCTGCTGGGCTGGAGCTGCCCCCTGCCAGCTCAAGGCTGTCCGCCCCGTCCGGGTGTGTGAGCAGTTGCTCCAGGCTCAGCAGACGCCGCTGCAGCCTGCTGTCCACGAGCCGCTGCCACTGCACGGGGCTCAGGCCCATGGCCTCACGGAGTTGTTCGGGCGAGGCCGACTGGGCCAGTTGGCCTCGCAGCTGGACGAGCTGCTGGTGTTGCTCCTCCAGCCTGCGGGGGAGCCGTACCGCCGGTGCGGTGTCCCGCAGGTAGTGGAGGATCGCCCCCCGGATATGGGGGCGGGCAAAGGCGTCGAAGGGTGTCTGCCGCTGGCGGCTGTAGAGCTCCGCGGCCCGCAGCAGCCCGAGCAGTCCCACCTGGACGAGATCCTCGAGGGGCTCGGAGCAGCGCAGGTGGTAGTGCAGGGCAATCGGCCGCACCAGCTGCTGGTACTGCTCGATGCGGGCATTGCGTTGCTGCAGGCGGCGTGGCAGGCGGGGACGGCGACAGCTGGGCCGGGGGGCCGGTGCGGTGAGGACGGAGCTGGACATGACGGGACTGAAGCGGATGGCAAGGAGCGGAACCGTGCTCCTTCTCTTCCAAACAGCTCCAGAGCCGCCGCCTTCCACAACCGTGAAAACACGGAACGGGCTGGAGTTCAGCTGTCCGTGGGGGGGGCCGCCACAGCGTGCAGCAGTCGCCAGGGACCCTGCTGCTGCAGCCAGTGGAGGTCAGATGTCTCAGTGGCCAGCAGGTAGCCGGCGAACCCCAGGGCGTTGACACTGAAACCGGCGCAATGCTCAGTGCGGCGGCGCACGCTGAGAAACCACTGGTCGGTGAACAGGAGGTTGTAGGGATGGCGGGGCCGGGGATCGTGGCTGGGGTCACCCAGCCCCAGCTGGCGGGCATGGTCGAGGTAGAGCCCCTGCAGGTCCCGGGCCAGCGCGGCGGAACTGCTCTCCTGCGCCCCGGCCCGCTGGGCCCGCCGGCTGATGGCGTACTGCCAGGGCCAGGCGGCCCCAGGCTGGTCCAGCTGCTCAAGGATCAGGGCCGCCAGTGGACAGCTGGTGGACACAGCCGGTCTGGGCAACAGCTGCAGGTGGCGGTGGGGCTGGCTGGCTCCGGCGGCGGCACAGCTGTTGAAGAACCAGAGGCCGCCGGTGTCGCTGTCCATCTCAGCCACTGCCCGCCAGTCGTCAGCTCCCAGCCAGCCGGCCTGGGGCTGCCAGTGCTGGCTGATCAGCAGCAGATGGCCGGGCTGCACCGGGTATTTGTTGAGCAGCACCACATGGGTGTCTCCCATCCGGCTCACTTCCAGGCGAGGATCCCAGGGCAGGAAGGGGTTCGGCCGGGGACCGCTGGCGCGCAGGTGCTTGGGGGTGGCACCCAGCAGTCGTCGCACCTCAAAGGGTTCGGACCCTGGCAAGCTGAGGAGATCGGTGGCCAGGGGCACCAGCGCCCGCTCCGCACGGGCCTGCTCGGAGCGCTGGAGTCCGGCCTGCCAGAGGCGTTCAGCCCGCCCCACCGGCCTTCAGGCGGGCCAGGGATGCCCCCTGGTAGTAGTGGCCGAGGATCTGGTTGTAGGTGTAGCCCCGCTGGGCCAGCTCCTGGGCCCCGTGCTGGCTCATGCTGGCCCCCAGGTGGCCATGGGCCTCAATCGTGATCTGGGTGGTGGCGGCGTAGAGGCTTTCCACGATCGCGCCCTGATAGCTGAGGATCAGCCCGGCGGTGCTGGCGACCGCCTCCTCCGTCCGCCCGTTGACACTGGCCTGGCCGCGGTACGCCTGCCAGCGGGTGGTGTCACCCAGGTGCCAGTGGGGGTTGGCGGGACGGGCCATGTGGGCCAGGGCATAGGAGCGGGCCGCCACAGCCTGGGCGCGCAGGGCCTCGATCGACCAGCTGCTGGGCATCTCGGCGCCCACCACCGAGGTGATGTAGCGCTCCAGACTCAGGTGGTTGATCACCCGCAGGCCTGCACCCTCCCGGATCAGACGCAACCTGCCGCTGTAGGGGGAGCCGTTCACCAGGACGGCGGAGCCGCTGGTCTGGAGCCAGGCCTCAGGCCCAGCGGCCCAGAGACCTGGCAGCTGCACCGGCTCACCTGCGCCACCCTGCTGCAGCACCGCGCCCTGCTGGCTGACCAGTTGCCAGGGTCCGTTGGCCGACAGGGTGGGGGCCTCGCCGGCGGCGAGCAGGGCCACCCGGATCTCCAGGTCCACCGGTGCGGCCGCCGCCGGCTCCACGAGGGCGGTGGCCTGCCCGGCTGGGGCAGCGGCAGCGGCCTCCGGCACGGCCTGGCCGCGCTGGGCCTGGAGCTGGCGCAACTGGTCGCTGGCCATGGCGGTGTCCATGGCGCTGCTGGGCGGCACCTCCAGCAGGGTGTCCAGCAGGGCGCTGTGGCTGATGGCGTGGGGGCGCGGCAGCAGGCCCTGGGCGGCAAAACCCATGCCCAGGGCCAGCCCGGCGACCGGCATCGCCAGGATCAGCTGCCGGTGCTCAACAGGTCGTCCCAGGCGCAGAGCGCGGGGAAGCCAGGTTGCAAGGTTCCGTCCCACAGGAGATGACCGGCTCCGATCAGGCGGATCATGCCTGAGGAAACCGCTTCACACACCATCCCCCCCGGACGGTCTGAACATTGCCAGCCGCGCACCTGGGAGCGGCCGAGCTGCTCCTGCCACCAGGGAGCCACCAGGGCATGGGCCGAGCCGGTGACGGGATCCTCGTCGATGCCCAGGCCCGGAGCCAGGAATCGCAGCTGGTAATCGCAGGGCTCAGCGAGCACCAGGGGCCGCCGCTCGACTGCAACGCCATCGCCCCCGATCCGCTGCATCAGCACCAGGCCGGGCCAGGCCTCCGCCGGCAGGCTCTGGGCCGGCAGGGGGGCGGCCTCGAGGGGGGCCCGGGGCGGCAGCAGCACCACCCGGTAGCCCAGGGCGGACTGCCAACAGCCCTCGGGAGCTGCTCCCAGCTGCTGCTGTAGGTAGGCCAACAGCTCGGGGGAGGCCGTGGATGGGATCAGCGGGCTGCTGGGCAGCACGATCGCAGCCGCGCCAGGTTCTGGCAGGAGTTCCACGGCAAGGGGGCCGCTGCGGCTGTGCAGCCTGGTGGCTTCCCCTGGCCCGAGCAGGCCCCAGTGGCCCAGGGCCAGGGTGGCCGCCAGGGTGGCGTGGCCGCAGAGGGGCACCTCACAGGTTGGCGTGAACCAGCGCAGCAGCCACTCCGTGCCGCGGCGCAGCAGAAAGGCCGTTTCCGACTGGTTGAGGCTGCGGGCGATCGCCTGCATCGCCGCCGCCGCCAAGGGCTGTTCCAGCAGCACCACCGCGGCCCCGTTGCCACCGCAGGCGCTGGCACTGAAGGCCTCCACCAGCACGGCGGGGCAGCACAGACCAGGGGCCGACGTCATCGCTGGGCCTGCACGGGTGTGGAGGCATCCTCGGGCCTGAGGCCGCGCCCCATCAGGGCCCGGGCCCCATCCTCGGCGCTGGCCTGGCCTTCGATCACGGCCACCACCTGCTCACAGATCGGCAGCGACCAGCCCTCCCGCCGGCCCAGCGCCACCGCTGCCCGGGCCGTGACCAATCCCTCCACGGTGGCGCCGATGGCCGCTGCAGCCTGCTCGCCGCCCTGGCCCTGGGCGAGCAGCAGGCCGCAGCGGTAGTTGCGGCTGAGGCTGCTGGTGGCGGTGGCCAGCAGGTCACCCAGTCCGGCCAGCCCGTAGAGGGTGCTGCGGCTGCCCCCCAGCCCTTCCACCACCACCCCCATCTCGGCCAGCCCGCGGGTGAGCAGGGAGGCGCGGGCGTTGGCGCCCAGCTGGAGGCCGTCGCAGAGCCCGGCCGCCAGGGCCATCACGTTCTTGAGCGCGCCGGCCAATTCCGTTCCCAGGCGGTCGCAGTTGGTGTAGAGGCGCAGGTTGGGGGCGGTGAGCTCGGCCTGCAGGCGCTCCGCCAGGCTCGGCTCGTCGCTGGCGATCACACTGGCGGCCGGCAGCCCCTGGGCCAGCTCCGCCGCCAGGTTGGGCCCGCTGAGCACGGCGAGGGGATTGGCCAGATGGCTGCGCCAGAGGCCGGTGGCGGTGAGCAGGCGATCGAGGTCGATGCCCTTGCTGCAACTCAGCAACGGCAGCTCGGGTGGAATCGCATCCGCCAGATGCCGGGCGAGGGGATCCACTGCGGCCATGGCCACAGCCATCACCACCAGGTCGCAGCCCTGCAGCAGCGGCAGCGGATCGCCGCCATCCCGCCGCGACCAGCTGCGCAGCGCGTGGCCCTGGGCTCGCCAGATCCCCTCCAGGGTGCTGCCCCAGGCTCCACGGCCGATCAGGGAGATCCGCAGGGACATCGGGGCACCGGCGCCGGTTGTGCTTGCCATCATGCGCCACACCTGAAGGCAGGGGCATGAACACGGGGACCTCGCTGGAGCTGTGGCAGGGGCGGGCCCTGGTGGTGGGTTGCGGCGGCATCGGCGCGGCCCTGGTGCGGGCCCTGGCGCAGCGGGCACCGAGGCTGGAGCGGCTGGCAACCCGGCGGTCGGACGGGGCCACAGATGGGCTGCCGGCGCGGCTGCTGCGGCTGGATCTCACCTGTGAGTACAGCCTGGCGGAGCTGCGCGGCAACCTGGCGGGCGGTCCGCCGTTGCGCCTGGTGATCAACACCGCCGGGCTCCTGCAGGGGGAGGGTATCGCCCCGGAGAAGCGCCTGGCCCAGGTGAACCGGGCCGCCCTGCGCACCAGCTTCGAGCTCAACGCCTTTGGCCCGCTGCTGCTGGCCCAGGCCCTCGAACCCCTCATCCCGAAGGATCTCACCTGCCACTTCGCCAGCCTGTCGGCACGGGTTGGCAGCATCGCTGACAACCGCTCCGGCGGCTGGTACGCCTACCGGGCCGCCAAGGCCGCACAGAACCAGCTGCTGCGCACCCTGGCCCTGGAGTGGCGGCGGCGCCTGCCCCAGATGTGTGTGAGCCTGCTGCACCCGGGCACCACCGCCACCCCCCTCTCCCAGCCGTTTCAGGCCAACGTGCCTGCGGGCCAGCTGTTCAGCCCCGAGCGGTCAGCGAGCCAGCTGCTGGACGTGCTCTGTGGACTGGGGCCGGATCAGAGCGGTGGCTTCTGGGCCTGGGACGGCCAGCCCATCCCCTGGTGAGGGACAGGGTGGTGAGGGAACGAGGGCAGCGGATCAGGCGGCGTGCCGCTGCAGCAGCTCCAGGGGGATCACCTCCAGGGTGCCCTGTTCGGTGGCTGCCAGCCGCACCGGCGGGGCCATGCCGTCCTCGTAGGCCTCCAGCCAGCGGGGTGCGCAGACGCACCAGTGATCGCCGGGCTTGAGGCCGGGGAAGCCGTAGGCAGGAGCGGGGGCGCTGAGGTCGTTGCCCTGGGCCCGGCTGTAGCTCAGGAAAGCCTCGGTGACCACGCAGCACACGGTGTGGCGGCCGTGATCGGCGTCATTGGTGCGGCAGCTGCCGTCGCGGAACCAGCCGGTGAGCGGTTCGCAGCTGCAGAGATCCAGGGGTTCCCCCAGCACATTCAGGGCTGCCGGGCCGGCGCTGGCCTGGGAGTCGGGAGTGGCGGTCATGGTGCGGTCGACGGGAAGCGAGGACTGGAGCGGGAATGAGCTGCAGCCGGGAGCGGGATCCAGGCGAAAACCTGGCCCAGGTGGTTGACGGACTGCGGGGGTGAGGCGTTAAAGGTCGTTCAGGCGGTTCGTCCGTCGTTGTGCGCACCCCCTTCATGAGCTGGGAATTCACCGAAGATGCGGCCTTTCTGGCCCTCTGCGACGCCTACAAGGAGAGCGGCGAACCCTCTGCCATGGAATTCCTGGCCCACGGGGAGGGCGCCTTCCACTTCCAGGAGCTCAGCCAGAACGCCGCCGGCGAAGGCATCGACCTGAGCGATTCCTCCGATCTGGAGGAGTTCCAGCAGGAGGTGATCGATGCCCTCGAGGAGATGTGCAGCTGAGGGCGTTCAGCCGTAGAAGAAGGCGATCTCCTTCTCCTTGAGCCCATCCCAGCCGGCGGCCTTGAGGCGAGCGTCAAGGGAAGCCTGGTCGAAGTGCTTGGAGCCGGTCTTGACGATCCGGTTGCGCATCGACTTCTTCACGCCGCTGCGGGCCCGCTGGCTCTCCAGCTCCATCACCTCGTTGTAGAGGGCGAGCATCTCGGCTGGGATCGGGGTGCCGTCGAGGTCGAGGCCGGCGTGGATCGCCGCATCCACGCCGTCGGGGCCTGCAATCGCCATGGGGTCTGGGTTGGGGGGCTCGCCCAGGCTAGGGGTGGGGCAGCTGAAACCTGGGCGGGTCAGGCGCTGAAGTAGCGGGCCTGACTATGCAGGGCCACCAGGGCGGTGGTGCTCTGTTCGGGGTGCAACTGCTCGCTCTCGTCCATGCTCAGGCCGATGCGCCCGGCACCCAGCCAGGCGAGCTGCTGGCGAGAATCGCCCACGTTGGGACAGGCGGGGTAGCCGAAGGAGTAGCGGCTGCCGCGGTAGCGCTGGGCCAGCACGTCGCGCAGGGGGATCTCCGCGGGGTCGGGATGGCCCAGCTCCCGGCGAATGCGCGCATGGGTCCACTCCGCCAGGGCCTCGGCCATCTGCACCGCCAGGCCGTGGAAATAGAGGTAGTCGCTGTATTGATCGGCGGCGAAGAGCTGCTGGGCGAAGGTTGAGGCCTGTTCGCCCATGGTCACCGCCTGCATCGGCAGCACGTCCGTTGGTCTGCTGGCGCCATCGGGGGCCTGCTCCAGGTCGCGGTAGAAGTCGGCGATGCAGTAGCGGTTGCCGGAACGCTGGCGGGGCAGTTCAAAGCGGCCCAGCTCAGCGCCGGCGCCCCCCGCGGCGGAGCCATCGGCCATCCTCGTGGGGTCGAACAGCACCACGGCGTTGCCGCAGCGGCCGCAAGGGAAGTAGCCATAGGCCACCCGGGGCTTGAGCAACCCGTCCTGCAGGCAGCGGGCGATCCACTGCTGCAGCACGGGCTCGGCCTTCTCGGCCAGCATCGCCTCGTAGTCGGCCCGCGATTGCTGCTGGCTCTTGCGCAGCTGCCACTGGCCAGCGAACAGGGCGTTGCGGTCCAGATAGGCGAACACCTCCTGCAGGTCGATGTGGTCCTCGCTGAGCACCTGGCTGCCCCAGAAGGGGGGTGCGAGCGCCGGCTGCTCGGGCACGGCTTCGGAGCGGCTGTCATCAAGCACCAGCGCAGCTGCTGCCTCTGGGCTGGACTGGGGCGCAGGGGCAGTCGGGTCAGCGGCAGAAGCCCCCTGCTCCTGGGTCTGCTCCTCGCTGGGCCGCTCACCCAGCCCCAGGCCCTCGGGCGTGCCGTTGAGGAAGCCCAGCTGGTCGTCCCAGCCCTTGGCGGCCTTGGCCTCCATCAACGCATCCATGAAGCGCAGGTCGGCGAAGGCGTCACGGCCGTAGATCACCTGCCCCTTGTAGGCGGCACGGCAGTCGCCATTCACAAACCGAGGTGTGAGGGCAGCGCCGCCGAGAATCACCGGCACGCTGATACCCGCCTGGTTGAAGGCCTCCAGATTGTCCTTCATGAAGGCGGTGGATTTCACCAGCAGGCCGCTCATGGCGATGCAGTCGGCCTGGTGTTGTTGCTGGGCTTCGATGATGGCTTCGCAGCTCTGCTTGATGCCCAGATTGATCACCTCGTAGCCGTTGTTGGTGAGGATGATGTCCACCAGGTTCTTGCCGATGTCGTGCACATCGCCCTTCACCGTGGCGATCAGGAATTTGCCCTTGGCCGAGCTCTTGTTGCTTCCTTCCGGAGCCTCCTCCTTCTCCATGTGCGGCTCGAGGTGGGCCACGGCCGATTTCATGGTTTCGGCGCTCTGCAACACAAACGGCAGCTGCATCTGGCCGCTGCCGAACAGCTCGCCAACCACCTTCATGCCATCGAGCAGAAAGGTGTTGATGACTTGCAGAGGCGGATAGCTCTTCAGTGCCTCATCGAGGGCTGGCTCCAGGCCGATGCGCTCGCCATCGATGATGTGCTGCTTGAGCCGCTCTTCGATCGGCAGATCGGCCAGGGATGGCCCGGAGGCGCGGGCCTCCTTGGCGCTCACCCCCTCGAAGAGGGTGGTGAGGGCGGTGAGCGGATCGTAGGTGCAGATCGCACCCGGTTGATCACTTTCAAACCGTCGCCGGTCGTAGATCAGATCCAGGCACACCTGCTGATGTTCTTCACTGATCTTGGCCAGGGGCAGGATCTTGGCCGGGCTCACAATTGCCGCGTCCATACCGGCCTGGCAGCACTCGTGCAGGAACACCGAATTGAGCACGATCCGGGCCGCAGGCGATAGTCCGAAGCTCACATTGCTCACCCCCAGCACCACATGCACGCCGGGCAGACGCTCGCGGATCATCCGGATCGACTCCACCGTGGCGGCGCCGTTGAGCCGGTCTTCTTCAATGCCGGTGGAGATCGGCAGGGCGAGGGAGTCGTAGAACAGTTCGCGGGCCGGAATGCCGAACTCGAGGGCGTCGCGGTAGGCGCGCTGGGCAATAGCAAATTTCTTCTCGGCGGTGCGGGCCATGCCCTCTTCGTCGATGGTGCCGATCACAACGCCGGCTCCGTAATCGCGGGCCAGTTCCAGCACCTTGAAGAACCGCTCCGGGCCGTCCTCGTAGTTGGTGGAATTGAGCAGACACTTGCCGCCGGCCACCTTCAGGCCGGCCTCCATCTTCTGCCACTCGGTGGAATCGAGCATCAGCGGCAGGTTCACATTGGTGACCAGGCGGCTCACCAGTTCGTGCATGTCGCGCTCGCCATCACGGCCCACGTAATCGACGTTGACATCGAGCACATGGGCGTTCTCCTTCACCTGGCCTCGGGCAACAGCCACCAGGCCGTCCCAGTCTTCTTCCGCCAGCAGTTCGCGCACCTTCTTGCTGCCGCTGGCATTGAGCCGCTCGCCGATGATCAGGAAGGAATTGTCCTGCAGATAGGGCGTGGTGCCGTAGATCGAGGCCGCCGCCGGCTCCATGTTCAGGCTGGGGCGCGGATCAGCCAGCTCGGCGGTGTCTGTGAGCGCGAGAGTGGCTGCAGCGCCCCGCACGGGACGGGGTGCGGGCTTCATCTCCGCCGCCAGTTCTGCCAGGGCGCCGATGTGGGCCGGTGTGGTGCCGCAGCAGCCGCCGATCACCTGCACGCCGAGGTCTTCCACGAAGTGCAGCAGCTGCATCTTCATCTCGACCGGCGTGAGCCGGTAGTGGGCCACGCCGCCGATATTCTCCGGCAGGCCGGCATTGGGGATGCAGCTCACCACGAACGGGCTGTGCTCGCTGAGGTAGCGCATGTGCTCCTTCATCTGCTCCGGGCCGGTGGCGCAGTTGAGGCCGAGCACATCAATCGGGAACGGCTCCAGGATCGCCAGGGCGGCGGCGATGTCGGACCCGACCAGCATGGTGCCGGTGGTTTCCATGGTGATGCTCACCATCAGCGGCCGGCGCTGGCCGGTCTTGCGGAAGGCCGCCTCAATCCCCTGCAGGGCCGCCTTGATCTGCAGCACGTCCTGGCAGGTCTCAACGATGAACAGATCCACATCGCCGGCGATCAGGCCATCCGCCTGCTCGGCGAAGGAGGCCTTCATCGTGTCGAAGTCCACGTGCCCGAGGGTGGGCAGCTTGGTGGTAGGCCCCATCGAACCGGCCACGAAGCGCGGCTTCTCCGGAGTCGAATAGGCATCCGCCATCTCGCGGGCCAGCTCGGCGGCGCGCCTGTTGATGGCGAAGGCCTGGTCAGCGATGTCGTATTCCGCCAGCACCAGCGAGGTGGCGCCGAAGGTGTCGGTCTCGATCACATCAGCGCCCACCTCCAGAAACTGGCGGTGCACCGCCTGCACCGCATCGGGGCGGGTGAACACCAAGTATTCGTTACAGCCCTCCAGGGCCGCCCCACCGAAGTCGTCGGCGGCGAGATCCATCTGCTGCAGCGAGGTGCCGGTGGCGCCGTCGAACACCAGCACCGGTCGATCCGGGGCGTGCAGACGCTCGAGAAAGCCCATGCGCGCCGTGGCGGGGGTGGTGTGATCGATCCCGGAGCTTGTCACCACCATCAGCCGTCGATGCGTACGCGCGATACCCAGTGGTCATAGGCCGGATCGCGCCCTTCCGTGATCGCCGTGAGACGCTCCCTGATCCGTTCCATCACTGGCCGGGCCGTGGGCAACTCGGTGGTTTCCACACGCCGTACCGGGGTGACCTTGGCGGCAGTGCCACTGAGGAACACTTCCTCGGCCACGAACAGTTCGCTCTTGTCCACCGCCCGCTCGATCACATCGATACCCATAGCCTTGGCGAGCTCGATCACGCTGGCGCGGGTGATGCCCTCAAGGATGTCCTGATCCACCCCTGGGGTGATCAGCACGCCGTCACGGACGATGAACAGATTCATGCCACTGGCCTCGCTCACCTTGCCGCGGCTGTTGAGTAGCAGCGCCTCATCGAAACCGCTCTTCACCGCTTCGGTCTTGGCCAGGGAGCTGGTGATGTAGGCACCGCTGATCTTGCCGCGCAGGGGCAGGGAGCGGTCCTCCTGGCGGGTCCAGGAGCTGATCCGGCAGCTCACCCCTTCGGGCGAGAGGTAGTCGCCCAGTTCCAGGCCGTAGATCAGGAAGTCGGTCTCGATGTTGTGCAGGCGCGGGGCGATGCCCAGGTCGCTGGTGTAGACGAACGGGCGCAGATACACCGGACAGGTGGGCTTGTTGGCCTGCAGGAAGGCGGCGATCGCATCGTGGATCGTCTGCTCGCTCAGTTCGGTGAGCAGCAGCCTGGCGCTCTGGCTGAGACGGCGGGCGTGGCGGTCGGCGCGGAACAGCAGGATCTCGGCCGGATCGCTGGGGTTGGGCAGGGCCCGCATCCCCCCGAAGGCGCCGGTGCCGTAGTGCAGGGCGTGGGTGGCCACCGAAAGGGTGGCCTCGGCAAAGGGCACACACTTGCCGCCGAACCAGGCATAGGGAAGGAACTGGTGCATGGCAGCGGAACGGGGGCTGGGTGCAGGAGGTGCCCCGATCTTCTCACCGCAGCCAGCAGGATGGGGGCATGCACAGGCTGGCAGCGATCCCGGGAGCGGCGGACGAAGGCGGCATCGCCTTCATTGAGCAGGAGCCGGCGCCGGTGCTGCTGCTCACCAGCGCCGACACCGACCTGCTCTGCCTGGAGCCTCTGCTGCAGGCCGAACCGCAGCTGCTGGGGGCGGAGCTGCGCGGCCTGAACCTGGCGGCCCTGGGCCACCCTGCCGTGGTGGATCACTACCTGGCCACCACGGCAGCGGCGGCCAGGCTGGTGCTGGTGCGGCTGCTGGGCGGTCGGGGGCACTGGAGCTACGGGCTGGAGCGGCTGCAGCAGTGGGCCCAGGCGGCGCCGGATCGGCTGTTGCTGGTGCTGGCCGGCACCGCCGAGGAGGAGCAGGGCCTGGCGGAGCTGGGCACCGGCGACCCGGCCCTGGCCGTGGCCCTGGCCCGCTGCCTGCGGGTGGGTGGCCCGGCCAACGGTCGGGCGGTGCTGAGCGCTCTGGGCGCCCTGCTGCGGGGGGAACCCGTGGCCGCGCCGGAGCCACAGCCGCTGGCCGATCCCCTGCCCCACGAGTGGCGCGAGGAGCCAGGAGAGCGCATCGGCGTGATTGCCTACCGGGCCCTCTGGCAGGCGGGCGACCTGGAGCTGATGGAGGCGCTGCTGGAGCAATTGCGCCTGCGGGGGCTCTGCCCGCGGGCCCTGTGGGTGAGTGGCCTGCGCGATGAAGCGGTGCAACGGGGCGTGGAGCAGCTGCTGGCCCGCGAGCGGGTGCAGGCGGTGCTGTGCTGCACCTCCTTCGCCTCGGTGCAGTTTGAGCAGGCGGGCCTGGGCGCCCCCCTGTGGGAGGCCCTCGACGTGCCGGTGCTGCAGCTGCTGAGCAGCAGCCAGCCCCGCGAGCGCTGGCAAGCCAGCAGCATTGGCCTGGCCCCCACCGACCTCACCCTGCAGGTGGCCCTGCCGGAGCTCGACGGCCGCATCACCACCCGCATCGGCGCCTTCAAGGAGTGTGTTGGGGCGGGTGAGCGGCTGGGGGCAGCGCTGCAGCGCTACCGACCGGATCCCGAGCGGCTGGCCTGGGTGAGCGAGCTGGCGGCCAACTGGATTGCCCTGCGTCGCACCCCGGCCTGTGAGCGGCGGCTGGCCCTGGTGCTGGCCAACTACCCCACCCGCAACAGCCGCCTGGCCAATGGGGTGGGCCTGGACACGCCGGCCTCGGCGGCGACGATGCTGCACTGGCTGCAGCAGGCGGGCTACGGCCTGGGCGAGCAGGCACTGCCCGCCGATGGCCAGGCCCTGATCGAGGCCCTGCTGGCCGGCCGCAGCAACGACCCGGAAAGCGACCACCGCCCCGCCCTCGAGCACCTGCCCCTGGCCCGTTACCGCGCCTGGTACGACCAGCTGCCTGCCCAAGGCCGGCAGCGCCTGGAGGCGGTATGGGGGCCGCCGGAGCGGGATGCCGGCCTGGAGCCCCTGCCCGCAGGCGGCCAGGGATTCGCGGTGCGCGGCCTGGGCTTTGGCCAGGTGTGCCTGCTGATCCAGCCGGAGCGCGGTTACGACCGCGACCCGACCCTGAGTTACCACTCGCCGGACCTGCCGCCCACGCACGCCTACCTGGCCCAGTACCTGTGGCTGCGCGAGGTGTTCGCCGCCCAGGTGGTGGTGCACGTGGGCAAGCACGGCAACCTGGAGTGGCTGCCCGGCAAGGGTCTGGGCCTTTCAGCCCAGTGCTTCCCGGAGTGGGCCCTGGGCCCCCTGCCCCACCTCTATCCATTCATCGTGAATGATCCGGGCGAGGGGTCCCAGGCCAAGCGCCGCAGCCAGGCCGTGATCCTCGACCACCTCACCCCACCCCTGGGCCGGGCCGGCCTGCACGGTGAGCTGCAGCAACTGGAGGCCCTGCTGGATGAGTACTGGGAAGCCAGCCAGGTGGGCGGCGGCGAGCGGGCGGCCCTGCTGCGCCGGCAGCTGGAACAACGGCTGGCCGATCTGGAGCTGCCCCTGGGCGGACAGGCCGACCTGGACGCCCGCCTCGATGCGGCCGATGGCTACCTGTGCGAACTGAAGGAGGCCCAGATCCGGCTGGGGCTGCACCGCTACGGCCAGCTGCCGGGGCCGGCGGACCTGGCGGAACTGCTGCTCTGCCTGGCCAGGCCGCCCCAGGCGGGGCTGGCCGGTCTCACCCAGGCCCTGGCCAGGGACCTTGGGCTGGATCTTGACCCCTGGGCGGATCCGGAGGGGCAGGCCCTCAGCCCGGTGGATCAGCGCCTGCTGCACCCCGCCCGCTGCGTGGGTGATGGCGTGGAGCGCCTGGAGCAGCAGGCCCTGGAGCTCTGCCAGTGGGCCCTGGCGGCGGCCGCCGGCGCGCCACCCGTGGCGATCGGCCCGCACACGGCACCGGTGCTGGAGCACCTGAAGACGGTGCTGCAGCCGCGGCTGCTGGCCTGCGGCACCCAGGAGCGCCTGGCCTTTCTGGCGGGGCTGGAGGGCCGCCGCATCGCCGCCGGTCCGGCCGGCGCCCCCACCCGCGGCAGGCCCGACCTGCTGCCCACCGGCCGCAACTTCTATTCGGTGGATCTGCGCGGCCTGCCCACCGAGGCCGCCTGGGATCTGGGCCGGCGCAGCGCCGAGCTGCTGCTGGAGCTGCACCTGCAGGAGGAGGGGGAGCACCTGCGAACCCTGGCCCTCTCGGTGTGGGGCACCAGCACGATGCGCAACGGCGGTGAGGACATCGCCCAGGCCCTGGCCCTGCTCGGTGTACGGCCCGTGTGGGATGGACCGACGCGGCGGATGGTGGAGCTGGAGGTGATCCCCCTGGCCCTGCTCGGCCGGCCGCGGGTGGATGTGACCCTGCGCATTTCCGGCCTGTTCCGCGATGCCTTCCCCCAGCTGGTGGCCTGGGTGGACCGGGCGACTGCCCTGGTGGCAGCCCTCGATGAGCCGGAGGAGCAGAACCCCCTGGCGGCGGCGGCGCGGCGGGAGGGCACGGCGGCCCGGGTGTATGGCTCGGCGCCGGGGGCCTACGGGGCGGGGCTGCAGGGCCTGATCGACAGCGGCCAGTGGGAGACGCGGGCCGATCTGGGCGAGGCCTTCCTCAACTGGAGCAGCTGGCGCTATGGCTCAGCCGGGGACGAGGCCCCAGGGCCGGGGGATCCGGCGGTGGAAAGCGGCATCGAGGCGACGGCTGACCGTCAGGGCCTCGAGCGGCGCCTGCGCAGCGTGCAGGTGGTGCTGCACAACCAGGACAACCGGGAGCACGATCTGCTCGATTCCGACGACTACTACCAGTTCCAGGGCGGCCTGAGCGCGGCCGCCGAAAGTCTGCAGGGGCGGGCACCGGCAGCGTGGTTCGGCGATCACTCCCGCGCGGCGCGGCCGCGCCTACACCGGCTGGAGAAGGAGTTCGACAAAGTGCTGCGCTCCCGCCTGCTCAACCCCCGCTGGATCGCCGGCATGCAGCGCCATGGCTACAAGGGCGGCTTCGAGATGGCGGCCAGCCTCGACTACCTGTTCGCCTACGACGCCAGCACCGGTCGGATGCCGGACTGGGGCTACGGCGCCGTGGCCGAACGCTGGCTGGGGGACCCGGGGGTGCGGGCGTTTCTGGAGCAGAGCAACCCCTGGGCCCTGCGCGACATGGCGGAGCGGTTGCTGGAGGCCCACCACCGGGGCCTGTGGAGCGGCGCCGGCGATGGACAGCTGGCCAACCTGAGGCAGCTGGTGCTGGAGGCGGAGGCGCTGGTGGAGCAGCGCTGAAGCGCTGCGCTCAGCTGTTGAGGTCCTTCACCATCTGCTTGAAGGGGTCGATGGCCCCTGGCTTGGCCGTGTTCAGGGCGCTCTGTTGGTTTGCCAGAGCGGGTTGGGCACTGCTGCTGGCGGCTGCGGCCTTCTGCTCCTTCTCCTGCTTGATCGCCGCCGGACCACCGGGCACGTTCACGCCCACGGCTGAGCCCTTCTTGCGCTGGTCGAGCTCGGCCTGCGACATCGTCTGCGCGAAGGTCTTCTTCACCGGCTTGGGCACGCCATCGCTGAGGCTCACGGGGCCGGAGTCGCTGGCGGCTCCAGGCAGACCCTCGGACACCTTCTCCAGCTTGGCCTCCATCGAGGCCACCTCCGCCACCATCTCCTTGTTGCCTGGGCTGTCGGCCGTACCGGGGAAGGTGCGGCGGATGGTGTTGGAGCGACGCATGAAGTTCACGTCGCCGAGGCTGCTGGACTGGTCGGCGTCGAGATAGACGGTTTCGGCGGGCTTGCGGGCCTTGGGGCCGCTGGCGGCGCTGTTCGCGCCGGAGCCGGAGGAGAACAGGCGATCAAACAGACCCATCGACTGACAAGGGAAAGCGTCAGCAAACCCTAGCGGCCGTGAAGCGCCAGACCATGGGTATCCGTACCACAACTCTGCAAAAGCCCCCGGCGGGAAAGATCGCGGGCGATCGCCTCGCACACCAGCGGCGTGGGTTGCCAGCGGGGCTGCATCTGGTAGTCGTACCAGGTTTCGGCGCCGTCAAAGCCGAGCTCGGCCGCCGCGGCGATCAGGGTGGCAAAGGGCAGGCGATAACGGGCGGGATGGGCCAGCAAGGCCAGGCCATCGGCCGCGCGGATGGCCTCCAGCACCTGCTCCGCCTGCAGGGCCGCTCCCACCACGCTGCTGCCCTGCAGGTAGGGCTCCAGGCTGGGGTGCTCCGCCGCGAAACCGAGGGCGAGCACGTGCACCAGGCAGCCCTCCAGCAGGCAGCTGATCTCCACCCCGCGCCAGAGGGTGGGCACGGCCTGGCCGCTCTGGCGAGCCTGAGCCAGGGCGGCGGCCACCCGCTCACTGCCGGCGATGGCGTGGTGGTCGGTCACGGCCAGGTGCTCCAGGCCGATGGCGATCGCCTGCTCGGCCAGCTGCTCGGGCCGCAGGCTGCCGTCGCTGTGGGTGGTGTGGCAGTGGAAGTTGAGCCGCGTGGGGCAGCAGGCCGGCGTGACCGAGGCCAGCACGGCAGCAAGGGGATGATCGTGGCGAGGGGTTCGGCCCATGGCTGGTGGACGGGCGTTCAGCCGGCGGGGCTGGCTTCTGCCTCGCGCTCGGCCCGCAGCCGCCGCCAGCGGGCATAGAACTGGATGGAGGCTGCCATGAACACCACCAGGGCCACGATCAACCAGGTGGCGGCGCCGGTGGGGAACTGGTTCTTGAACACCACCAGCATCACCACGATCACCAGCAGCAGGGTGGGCAGCTCGTTGAGGGCCCGCAGCTGGCGGCCACTCCACTGGCAGCTGCCCTGGCGCAGGCGGCCCATCAGCCGGTAGCAGAAGGCGTGGTAAGCGAGCAGGGCCAGCACGAAGGCCAGCTTGGCGTGCATCCAGCCCTGCTGCAGCCAGGCGGGATTCACGCTCAGCAGGCCCACGGCGCACACCACCGCCACCACCATGCCGGGGGTGGTGATGATGTTGGCCAGGCGCCGCTCCATCAGGGCGTACTGATCTGCAAAGGCCTGCCGCAGGGGCGGCTCCAGCTCGGCGGCCTCACGGTGGTAAATGAACAGGCGCACCAGGTAGAAGAGCCCGGCGAACCACACCACCACCCCCACGATGTGCAGGGTCTTGAACCACAGGTAGGCCTCGGGTGGCCAGGTGAGAGCAAACGCGCTGGAAAGGGGCACGCTGGAGACGGGGTCGATCGCTTCAGGCTAGGGATTGGCGGTGGTTGTGAAGCGCACTGTTGCCCGGGGTGAGAAGGGGGCCTGGAGCAGGGCGCAGGCCTCGATCGAGGCCACGAGGATCGTGACCAGCAGGATGAAGCTGCACTCTTCACTGGAGAGGGTGGTCTGGCGGTGCAGCAGCGGCGCCAGGGCTGGCCAGAGCGCAGCGGCCTGGGCCTGGGGGAGCACCCGCTGGAGGCGCTTCTGGTGATGGGGTTCGGCGAGGGAGGGATCGGCGGCGCTGTGGGCGAAGTCATTGCGCACGCTGCGGATGGCGTGCAGGGCCTGCTCAATGGTGGGGTCGATCAGCCCCAGGCGGGCGGCCAGGGTGATTTTGGCGCCGTAGCTGCCGAGGGAGCGATCGGCGGTGAACAGCTTGTCGTCGGGGCCTGGGCTGGGGGCCATCACGGCCTTGAGCAGGTGCTCCAGGGCCAGGTCGAGGCGGGCGGCACCCACCAGCACCAGGCCCCGGCCGCGCTCGGCCATCATCTGCAGCGCCACGTTACGGGCCTGCTCAGCCGCTGCAACGGTGAGCGGATCAGGGCTCATCCCCGCTGGCCCTGCGCGCGCAGGTCTTCCCAGAGATGGGTGTGGTTGAGCAGCAGGTCCTTGATGCCGTCGCGCACGGTTGAGGAGTTGAGGGCCTGGCTGCTCATCGCCTGGTGGGCATCGAGGGCGCCGATGATCGCTTCCATCAGCTCGGTGCCGAAATCGGGTGAGTTGGCGAACTGCTCCTTGCTGTTGGCCGCCGCCTGCTGGCGGAGGGTGGGCGACTCCAGCAGCCGGCCGCGGATCACCGAGCGCACGTAGGTCACCTTGTCGCCGTCGCTGAGCTCGCCGCCAAAGAGATCGTTGAGCTTGGCAATGATCTCGGCGAGCTCCGCCTTGTCCTTGTCCTGCACACTGCCGCCGCCTGGGGCCATGCCGGCGATCGGGATGGTTTCGCCTTGCTTGAGATCGAGCTTTCTGGTGCCGAGATCGCGGAGGTGATGGTGGGTGAGCACCACCTTGGAGAGGTCCACCGTGTTGATCTCGCGCTCAAACTCCAGCAGGGGTAGTAGAGCCTTGTAGAAGAGCGCCCGTTTCTCCAGGCCGGTGTTGGCGTAATCGAAGATCTGGGAGAGGAAGGTGTAGAAGCGCCCGTAGGCGCCCATGTCGCTGCGGAACAGGGTGAGGGCGTCCAGTTCCTCCTTGGCGCGCTGGCGTGCCTCACCGTCGTTGATCGCCTCGGCCTGGCGCCAGGCGAGGCGGGCTTCCTTGTAGAGGGTCATCAACCGCTGGGCAACGGGCTCGATCGCCGCCATCAAATGGCTCTGGCGGGCTTTGTCGCTGCGGCTGCCATCGAGCAGCACCTTCACCACGCGGTCGATCTCGTACTCGTCGTAGTGGCCCTGGGCGTCGAGCTTGGTCTTGAGGTCGAGGATCAGGTTGGAATCGGTGGCCTCGGCCAGCTCGGCGGTGGCGTAGTAGGTCTTGAAGGCGGCGAGGATGGCGTCGGGTTCGTTGACGAAATCCACCACAAAGGTGGTGTCCTTACCCGGATAGCAGCGGTTGAGGCGGGAGAGGGTCTGCACCGCCTGGATGCCATCGAGGCGGCGATCCACATACATGCCGCAGAGCAGCGGCTGGTCAAAGCCGGTCTGGAACTTGTTGGCCACCAGCAGGATCTGGTAGCCGCTGCCCTTGAACGCCTCGCGGATGTCGCCCTTGAGGCCGGGGTTGAGGCTGGCGCTGCGCTCGGTGAAACCCTCGGGGCCGGTCTCGGGGTCGCTCACCTCGCCGCTGAAAGCCACCAGGGTGCCAAGGGGATAACCCTTGTCCGTGATGTACTGGTCGATGGCGAGCTTCCAGCGCACCGCTTCCTTGCGCGAGCCCACCACCACCATCGCCTTGGCCTTGCCGTCCAGGAGTGGCCAGACGAACTGGCGGAAGTGCTCCACCACGATCTGCACCTTCTGGGCGATGTTGTGGGGGTGGAGCTTCACCCAGCCCATCAGTTTCTTGAGGGCGGCGCTGCGCTCCACCTCCTCGCTGGAGAGGTTCTGGCCGTTCTGGGCGAGCTGGAAGGCGAGCTTGTAGGAGGTGTAGTTCTGCAGCACATCGAGGATGAAGCCCTCCTCGATCGCCTGGCGCATTGAATACACGTGGAAGGGCGCCGGCAGGTTGCCTGGCCCGGCCGGC
This sequence comes from Prochlorococcaceae cyanobacterium, assembly GCA_040399285.1. GTDB lineage: Bacteria > Cyanobacteriota > Cyanobacteriia > PCC-6307 > Cyanobiaceae > NIES-981. The sequence goes on along the minus strand of JBBASM010000008.1, from coordinate 160,095 downwards.
TCATCGGGGTTGGGCCGGCGGCCGAACAGCTCCATCGTCTTGGCCTTGGGCGTGGCGGTGAAGGCCACGTAGGTGATGCCGCTGCTGCCGGCGCGGGTGGCCATGTCGGCGGTGAGCAGGTCGTCGATCGACACCTCGCCGCCATCGGCCAGGTCGGCCAGGTCGGCAGCGGAGAGCACCTTGCGCAGCTTGAGGGCGGCGTCGCCGGTCTGGGAGCTGTGGGCCTCATCGGCGATCACCGCGAAGCGCTTGCCGCTGGTGGCGGTGAGCTCCTGCATTTTTTTGATGAGGGCCGGGAAGGTCTGGATGGTGCAGACCACGATTTTCTTGTCGCCGGAGAGGGCCGTGGCCAACTGCTCGCTCTTGATCCCCTTCTCGGTGGTGATCGCGGCCACCACCCCCTTGCGCCGCTCGAAGTTCTCCAGGGTTTCCTGCAGCTGGGAATCGATCACGCTGCGGTCGCTCACCACCAGCACCGTGTCGAAGAGCTTGCGGTCGTTGGCGTCGTGCAGGTCGGCGAGCAGGTGGGCGCTCCAGCCGATCGAGGCGGTTTTGCCCGAGCCGGCGGAGTGCTGGATCAGGTAGCGCCGGCCGGGGCCTTCTTCCAGCACGGCCTTGAGCAGCAGGCGGGTCACGGCCAGCTGGTGGTAGCGCGGGAAGACGATCCGGCGGATCTGCTTTTTCTGGTCGCGCTCGGCGATGCAGTAGCGGCCGAGGATCTCCAGCCAGCTGTGGCGCTCCCACACCTCCTCCCAGAGATAGGCGGTGCGGTGCCCCTCGATCACCGGGTTGCCCGCGCCGCAGTTAGGCCCTCCGGGGTCGCTGCCGCGGTTGAAGGGCAGGAACTGGGTGCGGGGCCCCTCCAGGCGGGTGGTGATCTGCACCTCGCGGTTGCTCACGGCGAAGTGCACCAGGGCGCCGCTGGGGAAGGAGAGCAGCGGTTCGGATGGCTGCCCGGCTGTCCTGGGATGCCGGTCGGTTTTGTATTGCCAGATGGCGTCGGCGATCGACTGGGTGTTGTCGGTCTTGAGCTCAGCGGTGGCCACCGGGATGCCATTGAGCAGCAGAACGAGATCGAGGCAGTTCTCGTTGCGGCTGGAGTAGCGCACCTGGCGCAGCACGCGCAGGCGGTTGGCGTCGTAGCGGGCCAGGATCGCTGGATTGAGCCCGAAGGCCGGCTTGAACTCGGCGAGCTTGAGGGCCTTGGGCAGACCCAGCACCTCCACGCCGTGGCGGAGCAGATCAAGGGTGCCGGCCTGATCGAGCTGCTGGCGCACGCGCTGCAGCAGGGTGGCTTCCGCCTTGCTGCCGTGGTTTTTCTGCAGCACCTGCCACGCCTCGGGCTGGGCCTGCTGCACCCAGGCGATCAGATCGGGCGGGTAGAGAGCCAGCTCGCGGTTGTAGTCGGCGGCGGCGCCGTCCTGATAGAGCCAGCCGTTGGCGCCGAGGTGCTCGCAGATCTCGCGCTCGAAGGCGATTTCGTGGCGGACGCTCATTGCACTTGGCAGCTGCGCCCATGCCGGGCGATGCGGGCAGGCTAGGCGCTGAAGCAGCTCCGGCCTGGGATTGATGCAGTCACTGCATAGCTGGAACCGATACTCATGGCGAACGCTTCAAAGCAAACCCAACAGCTCCGCCGAGAACGAGCTGCAGAATTCCGGTGCTCCAATCGATCCGCTTCTCGGGCACTGGACGGAAGAGGCTGAACACGATCAGCAAGGCCGCAAATCCGGAGGTGGCGGCGATCATCCAGACCGCCACACGCTCGATGCGGTGCCGTTGGGCTCTATCAGCGGGGTGCTCCGGGGTTCTAATTTCAACCCCGCTGATCGCCGTCTGCAGCTCGCGGGCGTAGGCAGCGGTGATGTCGTCCATCAGATGTTGACCAAGGTTTCCACCTGGTCGCCGTGGGCGAACTGCAGCCTGGCCCCTGCTCCCTCCTGTTGCTTGGCGAGCATGTAGAGAGCCAAGGCGCGCCGGAAGACATCGGTCTTGGTGAGACCTTCAGCAGCGGCGAGGGCTTCGAGGCGCTGGTTGACCTGGTCGCTGAGCCGGACCTCAAGGCGGGTGGTGGCCATCGCTCGACAACGCGTGATACGGCAATCATACGGTCGTTTTCCGGGGCAGAAGTTGAGGGGGCAGGGGTCACGCCGCCACTACCTCAACGCTGCAGCGCAGCCCCGGTGCTCGCGCCAGGCGGGCATCCGCCGTGAGCAGGGGAGCCTGCAACTGCTCGGCCAGCGCCACACATAGGGCGTCGTAGGCCGAGAGGTTGGTGCGCAGCTCCCAGGCCCGGGGCCAGAGGCTGCGCGTTGGCTGGCGGCGCAACCCCAGGCGGCTTGCAGTGGAGAGGGCCTGGAGGGCCTGGCTCTCCAGGAGCTTGCCTGTGAGCGCCAGACGCCGGAGCACCGAGAGCAGTTCGGCGTCGATCAGCTCCGGGGCGTGCAGGTTGGCTGCTGAGAGCCTGGCGCGAGCCGGACCGGCCACCAGCAGGGCATCCACCAGCGCCGAGGCGTCGATCACCAGCATCAGCGCTCAGCGCGACTTTCGGCCAGGGCCTGGAGGATGCTGGCCGGTTCGATGGGCAGTGACGGCAAGGCATTGAGCAGTTCGGCATTGTCGGCGCGGCGGGCGGCCTCGGTGAGCTCCTGGAGGGCAAAGGTGCTCAGGGGCAAACCAGCCTGGGCTGCAAGCTTCTCCAGCCGTGCGGCCACCTCATCGGGCACGTGGCGGATGTAGAGGGTGCGCATCGTTGGGGCTGCTTGCTTGCTCGCTGCTAGCAGGCTAGGCGGATTCGGGTTTGGCGTCCTGCGTGTTGCGCAACGCGCTACGGTAAGCCGGTGATCATTTCGATCCGCCACAAGGGGCTGCGGCGCTTCCGTGCCACAGGCAGCACGACCGGCATTCAGGCAGCGCATGCTCGAAAGCTTCGGCTGCAGCTGGTCGCGCTGGACTCCGCCACCACCATCGCCGACATGGACATCCCCGGATTCCGGTTGCATGCACTGGTGGGCGCCGATCGCGGGCCCTGGTCGATCTGGGTGAATGGCAACTGGCGGCTCACGTTCGAGTTCCGCGATGGCAATGTCTACGTTCTGGACTATGAGGACTACCACTGATGACGACCATCGGACCCATGCATAACCCACCCCATCCGGGTGAGTTCATCCGCGAGGTTTATCTGAGCGAGCTGCAGATGAGCGTTCGTGAGGTGGCTACCAGGCTGCAGGTGGCGCCTTCAACGCTCAACCGGATCCTGCAGGAGCGCAGCCGGGTCACGCCTGAGATGGCGCTGCGTCTGTCGCGCTGCCTGGGGCGCTCGGCTGAGAGCTGGTTGGCGATGCAGGATGCTTACGACCTCTGGCATGCCCGCCAGCAGCTGGATCTCAGCACCCTGGTACCTGTGGTGTCAGCACCTGCATAAACGCTACGGGCTGCAGGATGCGGGTGGTGATCTCAGCGATGCGAATGCCGTGGGGTTACCCGGAGGGCAAGACGATCTGAATCGTTTAGGGGGGGGCTGTTCATGCAGCCTCGGCCTCAGGCACCAGGCCGCGCACATCGATCTGGCCGGTGACGGCGGCGGAGATGAGGGCGGAGCGGCGTTCTTGGAGCAAAGAAATGCATTGCTGAGCATCTTGCTCCTGCTTTGCCCATTGATCACTGGTTGCATCTAGGTGAGCGCCTATAGAGACTTGCTCCTGAGAAGGTGGAACTGGAATAAAGAGGGATTTTATCTGCTCGACATTGATACGCCTAAAGGTTGAGCCTATCATTGCACATTCAAGCTGGTTGATAATTGGAGCCGACCTGAGAAGGCTCCATGTGTACGAGGAGCTTTGAGTAATACGCAGCTTTTTGAGAATAACAACGTCTTGACCAAGCGCGAAGGATTCGATGTTGACAGGGACTTCGGCAACCTCGCCAACGGTTGCATTCCTTGAGAATACTAAGTCACCTGGCTCTGGAGTCCTCTTGCCCTCCGTAAGTAACTTAAAGAAGGCTTCAGTAGTACGCTTCGCTTGATCGAGGTCAACCCATCGACCCTGGACTTCTTTGATGCTGGCGAGAGGATAGCCTTCTTGAGTGAACTCTGCAGTGACGTGCTTGCAGTCGGTGACTAGCCAGTGATGCTTTAGAGGCGCAACGTCCCAATGCTCCGGCACCTCCCCCAACCACTCCACTCCCGAATCCTTCATCGGCGCGTCTGGATTCAGCCCCTTGGTCACGGCATGGGAGATCACGGCCTGGCGCTTCTCCTGAAGCAGCTCGATCAGCCGCTGCTGCTCGGAGATCAGGGCGTCGATCTTGGCGGTTTCGCGGTCGAGGAAGGTGGCGATTGCCTCTTGCTCGGGGAGGGGAGGCCTTGTCATTATCAGCCTTGGAATGTCATCCATGCTGATATTCTTCTGAGTATTCGAAGTGCAAAGGACATCAATCTGTGCCTGCGAAGCTTTGGACTTCAATGCTTGCTCATAGAAGGTTGGACTTGAGCGCATGCCGTCAATCCTGATAAGAGCCAGGGGTGACCAGATACTAAACTCAACGTCCATCTTAACCCTGGCTATTTTTCCTGTAGAAGCCGCTTTGCCCATCAAAATGTCATTCCTTACGGGCCACGCTTTCCTCTTGTACTCCTCATGGTTCTCGCGGGAGATGTGGCGGCACCCGTCAAAAATCAACTCGCCATCTTGAATTGCGTCTACTGACAGGAAAGGAACTCCTTCGTCTACGAACTCCGGAGTCGTATGAGGACCATCAGTGATTCGGCAGCCGAGAACATTCTTAAGGCGAATAACCTCCCAATGCTCCGGCACCTCCCCCAGCCACTCCACGCCGCTGGGCTTGTAGGCCGGGTAATGGGGGAAGCTCATGATGGTTGATCGGCTGGTGGAGTTTGTGTTATGAGGCTTGCCCCCAGCCCGCCCAGGGCTAGCGATTCCTGTTCTAATTTCAGGGCGGTTGCCACATCGATTGCTTGTCGCGCGACGGCTGAATCCGGGCGAAACAGCGGCAGGCCATCGGCATCGATGTCCAGCGCGTCAGCCCCCATCGCTGGCCTCCAGTGCTTGTCCGGCCCAGGACAGCAGGGCATTGGCGGCCTCCAGCGCCGCCGCCGCATCCTCCGGTCCGAACACGGCAGCGGGCAGCTCATCACCCAGGGCATCCGGATAGCGGGTGGGGGCATAGAGCTTGTCGAGCACCCGGGCCTGGCGCTGCCAGCGCTCGGCCGGCTCCGCCCCCAGCTCCCGCAGCAAAGCGGTGATCGAATGGCTGCGCAGGTCGCGGTCGTCTGCAGCGAGCAGGGCCTTGATCGCCTTCTCGCCCACCTGCTGCGCCAGAAAGCAGGCCTGGGCTGCCTGGCCGGCAGCCTGCAGCACCCGGGCCGCCCGCAGATCGTCCTGCGCCTGCGCCAGCCACAACCCGGCCCGGTGGCGCGCGCTTTCCCAACTCATGGAAACCGGCACCCGTGCAGCAGCGGGATCGCTTCGGCCTTCACGGAGCGCCAGAAGGGAGCATTGCCATGGTTGCGCAGCAGCGCCGGGCTGGCCACCAGGGGTTGCACGGGCAGCTGGCAGGGCTGCAGGGCCTCGAGCACGGCGTCGTAGGCGTCGAGCAGGCGCATCTCAGCCAGGCCCATCACCAGCAGATCCACATCCGAGCGGCGGCTGGCGCTGCCCCTCGCCCAGCTGCCGAACAGCCAGAGCCCCTCGGGGTGATGGCGCGCCACCAGCTCTTCCAGCGCCGGCACCAGTTCGGTGCGCAGCGCCTGGGGCAGGTTGGCCGCCAGAAGGCTGCCGAGGGCCGGCGGTTCAGCCGGCATCGCGTACCTCCGGTGGACGCTCCAGCTCAGCGCCCGTAAGGATGCGGAGTTCGCCGTCGATCTGCACCGCAATCCCAGTTCCGGTCTGGCGGGCCAGCTCTCGGGCCCGTTGGCCGGCGCGCAGCAGGGCAGCGGACACCCGATCGAGGTCGGGGTCGTTGAGGTGGCTGGTAAAACCCAGACTCATCGGTTTCTCCCCTCGGCCAGTAGCACCGGTTGGTTGCCACCATTATCGATCAACTGCCAGGCATCCACGATGGGCTTGTAGAGGGTGGCGAAATGTCTCAGGCCACTGGCGAAGCGCCGACGGATCACATCAGGGGGAATCGAATGACCTCCCTGAGCCACCCGCTCGGCGACCCGGCGAATGGCAGCCTCCTCGTGAGAGAGCTTTAGAAAAATTAGCTTGACGCGATAGCCATCAGCCAGCCACTGATGGATTCGCTGAAGAAAAGCCTTCCCGGCCAGCGTGGTTTCAAAGGCAAAGCTGATCCCAGCTGACGCGCAGCGATCGATCTCCTCTAGCATCAGTCGCCCCGCTCGCCGAGCCGCCAGCTCCGGTGCAAAGGGCGATAGCCCGGCTGCGATCAGATCGGCATTGATGAACGTGGTGATCCCCACCTCCAGTGGCAGATACTCCCGGGCAAATGTGGTTTTGCCAGCACCATTTGGCCCGGCGATGATGATGCGTTTCTCATTGCTCAACCGCTCAGCCCCCCGATCATCTCCAGGATCCGATCCGTCACCTGCTTGAGCTCGGCGTCGATCACCTCCAGAGGCCGGGGCGGGGTGAACACGTAGAAGTGGCGGTTGAAGGGGATCTCGTAGCCCACCCTGGTCTTCTCGTGGTCGATCCAGGCATCGGGTACATGGGGCAGCACCTCGCGCTCGAAGTAGGTCTGCACGTCTTCCGAGAGCGGCACGTTCTCGGTGTCGCGCAGGCTGCTGTCGGCCTGGGGCTGGCCCTTGGCCTTGCCGCGCTGGCCCAGCACCACGTTGCCGGCCTCATCGCGCAGCGGACGTTCCACCGTGATCGTGCGGTAGCCGAAGTCTTCGTTGCGGAAGATCTTGCTGATCGGCTTGCCGTCTTTCTCGGCTTCCTCGAAGTTGCCGAACAGGCGGGTGATCTCCTCGATGTGCTCGGGGCTCAGCTCCTTGCGCTTGCTACCCAGGCTCTTGCGCATCTTCTGCCAGAAGCTGCTGGCATCGATCAGTTGCACCTTGCCCTTGCGTTCCTCCGGCTTGCGGTTGCTGAGAATCCAGATATACGTGCTGATCCCGGTGTTGTAGAACATGTCCGTGGGCAGGCCGATGATCGCCTCCACCAGATCGTTCTCCAGCACGTAGCGGCGGATTTCGCTCTCGCCGGAGCCCGCTCCCCCAGTGAACAGGGGCGAGCCATTCAGCACAATCCCGAAGCGGCTGCCGCCATCGGCGGCCGGGCGCATCTTGCTGATCAGGTGCAGCAGGAACAGCAGCGAGCCATCGCTCACCCGCGGCAGCCCCGGCCCGAAGCGACCGGCAAAGCCCAGCTGCTCGGCTTCACGACGAATGAACTTTTCGATCTTTTTCCAGTCCACCCCAAACGGCGGGTTGGAGAGCATGTAATCGAAGAACAGCCCCTGCAGGCCATCGTCGCTGAGGGTGTTGCCAAAGATGATGTTGCGGATGTCCTGGCCCTTGATCAGCATGTCGGCCTTGCAGATCGCGTAGCTCTCAGGGTTGAGCTCCTGGCCAACCATCACCAGCCGGGCCAGCGGGTTCAGCTCCAGCAGATGCTCCTCGCCCACGCTGAGCATGCCGCCGGTGCCGCCCGTGGGGTCATAGAGCGTGCGCACCACGCCGGGCTGGGTGAGCGCTTCGCCGTCTTCGATGAAGATCAGGTTCACCATCAACCGGATCACTTCCCGGGGCGTGAAGTGCTCCCCGGCCGTTTCGTTTGACAGTTCAGCGAACTTACGGATCAGCTCCTCAAAGACCAGGCCCATCTCGGCATTGCTCACCGTGGTGGGGTGCAGATCGATCTGGGCGAAGCGCTCGGCCACCAGATACAGCAGGCCGCTTTTCTCCAGCCGGTCGAGCTGCAGGTGGAATTCGAACTTCTCGAAGATGTCGCGCACCTCAGCCGTGAAGCCCTGCACGTAGGCCCGCAGGTTCTCTGCGATGTTCTCCTGGTCCCCCATCAGTGCCTTGAGGCTGAGGGGGGAGACATTGCAGAAGTTCAGCCCTGCTGCCCGCAGCAGGAACGGTTCCGGGTCGAGCCCCTGGCCCTCACGCAGCTGCTTCTCCGCCAGCACCGCCTCCTTGCTGGGCTCCAGCACGCAGTCGAGCCGGCGCAGCACGGTGAAGGGCAGGATCACCTTGCCGTAGTCGCTCTGCTTGTAATCGCCCCGCAGCAGGTCGGCCACGCCCCAGATGAAGGCCGAGAGGTTCTGCTTGCCGCTGGGCTGGGGGCCTGGTGACGGGGCCGGCGCTGGCGTTGCTCTGGTGCTGGTGTTGGTGTTGGTGGGTGCTGCCTGCGGGGGGGCACTGCCCGGCAGGCTCACCGAGCCGCCCCGTCCCCGCCCCGCCAGAAGCAGACCGGCGCTGAGCAGGGGGGCCTTGACAGCGTCGTAGGTGGGCTCGTCCCAGCCCAGCAGCTCGCGCAGCTTGCCGTTGCTGGCGCTGCAGCCGAGGGCCTCCAGGGCGCCGAGCAGCTCCTGCTGCTGGTCGTTGGTTTCCATCCCCTGCTCAGACCCGCGCATCACGGCGGCAAGTCTGGCCCGCTACACCCTGGCGCGATGGCGCCACCCACCAGCCACGGCAGCCACTGCAGCAGCACCTCGGCGCTGCCGTACCAGCGCTCGGCGAACCAGCCGCCGTGGCCCACCCCCTCCAGCACCAGGGGCTCGGCGCCGGCCAGCAGGGCGGAGCTGAGGGGCACCAGGCCGTCGCCGCGGCTGCCGGGGTCGTTGTTGATGGCGTCGTAGGAGCGGGCCGTGAGCCGGCGGGCGCGGGGGCGCAGCTGCTGCGGCTCGATGGCGCCGGCCACCGCCAGGTAGGCCAGCTCCTCCTGGAAAAAGGCGCCGGGGTAGCGCCGGTCCACCAGCTGGCGCAAAGCCGTGGCGCGGATCGCCTGGTGGGGGCTGCCCAGGGTCACCAGGCTCTGCACCTGGCCGCGCAGCCCGTACACCCGGCCGCCGAAGGGTTCATCGCCAAGCAGCAGCCGCAGCATCACACCGCCGGAGCTGTGCCCCACCAGGTTCACCTGGCCCGTGGGCGAGGCCGCCGCCAGCTCCAGCAGCAGGGCCTGGGCGCGATCGAGCAGGCGGGTCCAGCCCAGGCTCCAGTTGGTGAGCAGCCAGTCGCCGCGGCTGGCCGGCACCACCGCCACCGGCTGGCCCGTGGTGTCTTCCATCGCCGCCGCCATCGGCGCGTAGGCCTCAGGCGTGATCAGAAAGCCACCCAGGATCAGGCTGGGCGCGGGCTGCAGGCTGGTCATTCGCGGAACACCGCCAGGGCCGCCAGCACGCCGCCGCCGAAGCCGCTGAGGTGGCCGATCCAGCTCACCCCCGCCGGCGAAAACAGGGGAATCAGGCTGGGCAGCACGCCGCCATAGGCCACCAAGGTGACCAGCGAGAGCAGGATCGAGACGGGTCGCTTCTCCAGCCAGCCGATCACCAGCAGGTAGCCCAGCAGTCCGTACACCACCCCGGAGAGGCCGTGGCTGCCCACCGGCCACCACAACCACACCGGGATGGCGGCCACCAGCACCCCGATCCACACGGCCAGGTAGTCGCGGCGGCCCCGCAGCAGCACCAGCCACGACAGCGGCAGGAACACCAGGCTGTTGCCGATCAGGTGGTTGAAGCCGCTGTGGCTGAACGGCGCCGTGAGTACCCCCACAAACGAGCCACCCGGCAGCATCGGCAGGTTCCAGCGGCCTCCGAACACCAGCTGGTCCACCAGCTCCTGGCCCCAGGCCACGGCCAGCAGCGCCAGCGGGATCACCAGGTTGGCCCCCAGGCGCGCCAGGGCCTGATCAAGCCGGCGGGCCAGGGACACGGTGTTGTCTGCCATCTCGTCAGCCATGCAGCAGGTTGATGCGATACAGCACATCTTCGAGGGCATCGGCCGCCAGCAGGGCGGCGTAGCGCTGGGGATTCTCCCCATCGATGCAGCTGGCCAGGGGGTTGAGCACGGTGCTCGGGGTGGGGTGGCAGAACTGCACCACGCTCAGGCGCGCTCCGCTGCTGCCCTCGGGTGCCACCACCCGGTGCCAGCCGGTGGGGATGCGGCCGTTGCTCAGCCGCTCCAGCATCAGGCCGCTGTTGATGATCACCTGCCCCTCCGGCGCCAGGGCGTCCAGCCACTGGCCCTCCACCAGCACCTGCAGGCCCGCTGCCGTGGCCCGCGGCAGGGCGGTGATCAGGTTGATATCGCCATGGGCCGCCGCCCACAGGTGCCCGCCGGCGGGGGCGGCGGCCATCGGCGGGTAGTGGATCGCCCGGGTGAGGGTGGGGGCATCGCGCACCACGGCATCGAAGAAGTCCACGTGCAGGCCCAGGCCTGTGGCGATCACCCGCAGGAAGCGGCGCTGCAGGTCGGCCAGGCTGGCGTGGAAGCGCTCCAGCACCGCGGTGATCCCCGGCACTGCAGCTTCCGGCAGCAGCTGCTCCGGATACAGCAGCGGAAAGCGGCGGCGCAATGGGTGGTGGGCCGGCAGCGGGGCCGCCCAGTTGAGCATCTCCTTCCAGTCGGCCCGGCTCTCACCCGCCGCCGTTTCCACCAGGGTGCCGGTATAGCCGGTCTGGCCGCAGGCCTCGGGCCGGCTGAACACCTGCTTGCGGGGGCCCTCGAGGGCGAAGAACGCAGCCAACAGCCCGTAGGCCTCATCGAGAAGGGCGGCAGGCAGGTCACAGCGGGTGAGCACGAAGCCCGTGCCCAGGCTGCGCATCACCCCGTCCACCACGGCCTGCTGCTGGCCTGTGGTGCCCTTCTCAAAGACCAACAGATCCACATCGAGGATGGCTTGTGCCATCCGCCCCCCTCAACTGCAGCTGGGTCTACCGCAGGCCGGGGCTCACTGCACAGGGGCGTGCAGCACCTCCATCACGTCCAGCAAGGGGGTGCTGTCGGCTTCAGGCAACTCCAGGGTGGCCGCCAGGGTGCTGAGGATGTTCTGCTCGTCGGCCTGGAGTGGGCCATCGGAGCGCATGATCTCGGCGGCCGTGGCAAAGGCGGTGCGGCGCAGCTCCGGGGTGAGCCCGGCGGCCGCCCGCAGCATCAGCTGCTGGGCGCCCTGGCTGCGCAGCCGCCCCAGGAGCCCGTCGATCATCAGGGCCACGTCCTGATCGGCCAGATCCACGTAGGGGTGGCGGTAGTCGATGGCGTGGCGGAGGGCGCGGGTGCCGGCAGGGCTGAGCACCCCATCCCAGGACACGGCGGCCAGGGCGATGGCCAGGAAGGCCTCGGGGGCGGCCATGGCGGACTCCTCACTGCCGCTGGCGCCGTCGCTCTGGGCCATCACCTGCTTCTCCATGGTTCCGGTGGACATCGGGACGAACACGATTGGCCTCAGTTGAAGCAACCGCCGGGGGGTGATTCCGTGCCCTCGGCCACCGAAACGGCCGATTGAGTGCTTGTGCTCAGTTGGGCATGGTCACGAATTCCTCGGCCACCGAGGGATGCAGGGCCATGGTGCGGTCGAAGTCGGCCTTGGTGGCGCCCATGCCGATGGCGATCGCCGCCATCTGGATGATCTCGGCGGCGTGCTCGCCCACCATGTGGCAACCCAGCACCTTGCCGGAGGCGCGCTCCACGATCAGTTTGAGCAGCACCCGCGGGCCGCTGGCGGGCAGGGCCTGGCTCATCGGCCGGAAGCGGGCCCGGTGCACCTGGATCGCCTCCTGGCCCAGGCGCTCCACCGCCTGCTCCTCGGTGAGGCCCACGCCGGAGAGCTCCGGCTGGCTGAACACCGCACTGGCGATCAGGTCGTGGTCCACCTGGCGCGGCCGGTTGCCGTACACCGTGTCGGCGAAGGCACGGCCCTCATCCACCGCCACCGGGGTGAGGTTCACCCGGTCGGTGACGTCACCCACGGCATAGATGCCGGGCACGTTGGTGCGCTGGTCGGCGTCCACCGGGATGCGATGGCCCTCCACCGCCACGCCGGCGGCCTCCAGGTTGAGTCCCTCGAGGAAGGGGCGCCGGCCGGTGGCCAGCAGCACCCCGCCGCAGGCCAGCTGTTCACCGCTCTGGGTGGTGAGGGTGAGCTGGCCGGGCTCACCGCTGATGGCGGCGGGGAAGTGGGCGAAGCGGATCGCAATGCCGTCGGCCTCCATCGCCTCAGCCACCGCGTCGCTGGCCTCGCGATCAAAGCCACGCAGCAGGTGGTCGCCCCGCACCAGCTGGGTCACGCGCACCCCCAGGCCATTGAGGATGCAGGCGAACTCGCAGGCGATGAAGCCGGCGCCCACCACCACCACGGCCTCGGGCAGGCTCTCCAGCAGAAACATGTCGTCGCTCACCCAGCCCAGCTCGGCACCGGGGATGGCCGGCCGGTGGGGTCGGCCGCCCACGGCGATCAAGGTGCGCTCCCCCTTGACCAGGCGCTCACTGCCGTCGCCCGATCGCACCAGCACCTCGCCGGGGGCCTGAAAGCGGCCCCAACCGCTCACCAGCTCCACCCCGGCCTTCTGCAGAAAGGTGATGTGCAGCGTGTTGAGGCGATCCACCTCGGCCCGCACGTTGGCCAGCAGCCGCCCCGGATCGCGGCGCACCTCGCCCGGGTCCCAGCCGTAGCTGGGGGCGGCCTCGAGCAGGTGGCGATAGGCCGAGCCGTACACCAGCAGCTTCTTGGGCACGCAGCCGCGGATCACGCAGGTGCCGCCCACCCGGTCGCCCTCCACGATCGCCACCTTGGCGCCGTAGGAGGCGGCGCGCTTGGCGGCGGCCAGGCCGCCGGAGCCGGCGCCGAGCACGATCAGGTCGAAGCAGTCAGCCATGGGAGAGCGGCGGGGAGGAACGGGGCGTGGATCGGTGGCCTGGAGGGATGTTGGCTGGCCATGTGGGGGCCAGCCCCGGCAGGGCAGCGCTGGGCTGGAGAGTCGGTGGCCGGATCAGCCCTCGAACTCGCGGCGGGGTGCGGTCACGCCGGCGGGCTCGGTGCCCTTGAGGTAGGCCAGCATCGTGTCGGCATCGGACACCTCGAAGGGGTCGAGCGGACAGTTGTCGTCGAACTCCGGTTCGCGGAAGATCTTCTCGATCCGCCCGTCGTTCACCAGCATCGAGTAGCGCCAGGAACGCATGCCGAAGCCCAGGTTCGACTTGTCCACCAGCATGCCCATCTTGCGGCTGAACTCTCCGTTGCCGTCGGGCAGCAGGAACACGTTTTTTGCACCGATCTGCTTGCCCCACTGGAACATCACGAAGGCGTCGTTCACCGACAGGCAGATGATCTGGTCCACACCGTGGGCGCGGAACTCCTCGTGGAGCTCCTCGTAGCGGGGCAGGTGGTTGGAGGAGCAGGTGGGGGTGAAGGCGCCGGGCAGGGCGAACAGCACCACCTTGCGGCCCTTGAAGATCGCGTCGCTGGTGAGGTCCTGCCAGCGGTAGGGGTTGGGGCCGGGCACCGACTCATCCCGCACGCGGGTGTGGAAGGTGACGCTGGGAACGTGGTCAAGCATGGCTCGATGGGCTGGGGGAAAGGAGTCGTGGGCCGATCTGTCGTAGCGACCGGGTTTGAACGGGACGGCTTGCCGCCGCATGCCCCGGATATTAACCCATAATCAGTCCGTCTAAGCTCTGTTACGCATACCATTGTCTGCAGGTATCCGCCTGGGTGCTGCCCGCCGCCGCCAGCCGCTCACTGGCAGCGGTGGCGTGTAGGGTTCTGGGAAAGGAAGAACACCCAGCTGACGGGTTGCGTCCTGCATTGCACTCCCATGGAGCCGGGCGCGCCCCGATCCCTGCGCTTGATTCGTGCCGAAAGCGCCGATCAACAGGTCGGCCATCCCCTCTCGCCATGGCAATGCTGGACGCAGCAGCAGCCAGACCTCAGAGCAGCCATACCCAGGCCGATGTCTTCCAGTCCACGTGCGTTTCAGCCATGACCCAACCCATCAACAGACCGTCCATCAACAGACCATCCATCGACAGACCCACCATCAACAGCCAGTCCATGAGCTCCCAGACCTACGGATCCAATCCTTCAGGCCGTCGCAGCACGCCGATCGGCGCCCAGCACAAGGCCTCGGCCAGCAGGCCGCCCAGCCCCCGAACCTCCGCAGCCAAGCCGGCCACCAGCCGGTCCCATGGCGCGGCACCCACCTGGGTGGAGCTATTGGGCGAGCGCTGAGTGGCTCAGGGCTCGCCAGCCAGGCGATTCCCCTCCCAGCGGTTCCCTCGCCAGCAGCCATCCGCCAGCTCCGCACAGCCGCGCACCTGGGCGGGACGGCCCAGATACACCCAGGCCTGCCGGCCGTCCCCCAAAGGCAGGAGCTGGCGCTCGTACTCCCGCGGGTGATCCTCCAGCACGTCCAGCTCGGCCAGCACCGCCGCCGACACGGCATAGAGCTCCGCCAGCACCCGGGCCCCGGGTTCTGGGCAGGCCACGGCCATCGGATAGGGGCCCAGGTCGTGGAGCCGCAGGCCGCTGAGCAGCGCCGGCCCCAGCCAGCGGCTCCCCGCCAGCAGACGGTGGTTGCAGGCGCCGCGCTTGAGGGTGCCGTACACGGCCACGAGCTGGTCAGCTGTTGGCGTCATGGCCGCGCCACCCCCTCCTCGCCCGCCACACCCACTCGCAGGCAGGAGCCCCGTTCGCTGGCGATCACCTCGATGCCGCTGCGGATGCGCTCGCGCAGGGCGGCCACGTGGCTGATCAGGCCGATCAGCCGGCCCCCCTCGCGCAGGCGGTCGAGCTCGTCCATCGCCAGTTGCAGGCTGTCCGGGTCCAGGCTGCCGAAGCCCTCGTCGATGAACAGGGCATCCAGGCGCACGCCGCCGCTGTGGGCCTCCACCGTGTCGGCCACCCCCAGGGCCAGGGCCAGGGAGGCCTGGAAGGTCTCACCGCCCGAGAGGCTGGACACGTCCCGATCCTCGCCGGTGAAGGCGTCCAGCACCCGCAGGCCGAGACCCGCCTTGCTGCCCCGCCGCTGGCCGCCCTCATCGCTGAGCAGCAGCTGGTAGCGGCCGGCGGTCATCAGGTCGAGGCGCTGGTTGGCGAAGCTGCAGATCTCCTCCAGATAGGCCGAGAGCACCCAGCGCTGCAGGGAGATGTGCGGACTGCTGCGGCCCAGGCAGCGGTCCGCCACCGCATGGAGCTGGTCGGCCTGCTGCTGCAGGCGCGCCACGGCGGCGCAGGCGTCCAGCTGACGCTCGGCCACCTCCGCCAGGGCCGTGAGCGCCGCGCTGAGCTGGGCCTGGCGGCGGAGCAGGGCGTCACGCCGCTCCTGCGCCTGGTTCAGAAGCTGCACCGGTGCCTCCAGGTCGGGGGGCTCGCTGGGGAGGTGCTGCAGGTCGGGGTCCGCCAGCTGCTGCTGGTGCTGCAGCAGGGTCTGGTCGTGGGCGCGGATGCGGTCCTGCCAGGCCTGGCGCTCGCTGGCGGCGGCCAGGGCCGCGACCAGGGCCTGGGCCGTGCTGAAGCCGGCCGCCGTCCGGTCGGCCGCCAGGCGGCTGGCCAGCTCGGCGGCCAAGCTGGCGTCCTGGTTGCGCTGCTGCAGCGCGTCGGCCAGCCGGGCCAGCTGCTCCTGCAGTTCGCGCTGCCGCTCCAGAATCTCACCCGGATTGCGGCCGCTGTGGGGCCCCAGGGCAAGCCCCAGCCGGGCCTGCTGGTCGGCCAGCTGGGCCTGCAGGCCGCGCAGCCGCTCCTCCTGCTGGCTGTGCTGCAGGCGGCGCTGCTCCAGCCGTTGCCGGAAGGCCACCAGCCGCTGCTCCAGATCGGCCCGCTGGGTCTCCAGGATCGGGAGCTCGCCGGCAAGGAGCCTGGCCTGGTCCAGCTCCAGGCGGGCCTGGACCGCCGCCCCATGCACGGCCTGGGGGTCGCTGAGCACGAGGGGCCAGCGGCGGCTGAGGCTCTCCAGCTGGGCGGCGAGGGCACTGCTGCGGCCCTGGGCCTGTTGCACCGCCGCCTCGGCCTGCTGCTGCAGGACATCCGCCTGCTGCAGGGCTCTGTCATCCAGGCTGCCGTCCGCCGGCTGGGCCGGCTGGGGATGGCGGCTGGAGCCGCACACCGGACAGGGCTGGCCGTCGCTCAGGCCGGCGGCCAGGCGGGCGGCCATCCCCTCCAACTGAAGCTGGCGCAGCTGCAGCACCTGGGCCCGGGCCTGCTGCTGGCGCCCCTGGGCGGCCAGCAGGGCTGCCTCTGCCGCGGTGCTCTCCCGCTCCGCCGCCTGCAGCTGGGCCAGGCCCGCCAGCTGGTCCTGGCTGAGGCGGTGGGCCTGCTCCAGCCCCGCCAGCCGGTCGTGGGCGCTGCGCGCCTGCTCCAGCCGCTGCTGGCAGACGGGCAGATCGGCCTGTACCCGGGCCAACAGCTCCTCTCCCTTGCGCACCTGCAGGCCCAGCTGGGCGAGCTCGCTGCTGGCGGCCTCGATGCTCTGGGTGGTGCCCTGCCGCTCCCCCCACAGGCCCGCCAGTGCCTGCAGCTCACTGCAGCGCGTGGCGAGAGCAGCGATGCAGCGGGTGAGCTGGCCGGGATCCGGCAGCCCGCCCAGATCCAGTTGCGTGAGTTCGGCGGGCAGCAGCACCAGCCGGTTGCGCCGATCAGCCAGGGCGGCCAAGGCGGCGGCCAGCTGCTGGTCGTGCTGTCGTAACCGCTCGCCTGCCTGGCGTTCGCTCTCCAGGGCAGGACGCAGCTGCTCGGCCCGCTCGGCCCCGGCCAGCCGTTGGCGCAGCCGCTCGATGGACTCCTGCTGGCCAGCCGCCTCCTGCAGACCCAGCTCCGCCGTCTGGCGGCGTCGCCAGCGCTCCAGCAGCCGCTCCCGCTGGGCCAGTTCACGGCGCAGGGCCTCACTGCGGGTCTCCGCCTGCTCCAGCTCGGCGGCCAGTCCGCTGGCCAACTGGTTCAGGTGCTGTTGCAGATCGGCCAGCGCGGCGGGATCGGCGAGGGGCTGGTCGGCAATGGGCTGCTCAGCGGCAGATGGCTTCTCAGCGGCCGAAGGCTCGTGCTCGCTCCAGGGCTGGGCGATGGCCCGGGCCTGCTCGGCCAGCGACTGCAGCTGGCGACGTCCTTCGGCGAGGGCCGCGTAGGCCTCGCGGGCGCGGTCGTCGAGCCAGCGGCTCACCCGCTCGTAGAGCACCGTGTCGAAGAGGGTCTTGAGCAAGGTCTCGCGCTGCTCGGCTCCAGCCCGCAGCACCTCGGCGAAACGCCCCTGAGGCAGCAGGATCACCTGGCGGAACTGGGCGGCATCCAGCCCCAGCAGCCGCTCCACCTCGCGGCGCACCTCGGTGACGTTGCCGGCAACCGGCTTCTGTGCCCCGGCCTCGGCCTGAGCCTCAGTCTCAGTCTCAGGCTCAGGCTCAGGCTCAGGCTCAGGCTCAGGATCGAGCCGCCAGAGGGCGGCGCGGGCGGGCTTGGTGGTGGTGCCCTCGCCCCGGCTGCGCGGCACCTCACAGGCCGGCTGGCGCTCCACCCGCCAACGGCCACCGCCGGCGGAGAACTCGAGCATCACCCGCGGCACCTGGCCTGGGGCGGCATGGTCGGAGCGCAGGCCCTTGATGCTGCGCTCGCCCGACACCTCGCCGTAGAGCGCAAAGCTGAGGGCGTCGAGCAGGTAGGTCTTGCCCGCACCCGTGCTGCCGTGGATCAGGAACAGGCCATCGCGGGCGAGGGGATCGAAGTCGAGCCGCACCGCCTCGGCGTAGGGCCCGAAGGCCTCCAGCTCCAGGCGGTGGGGACGCATCAGGTCTCCTCGCTGCGGCCGGCGGCGCTGAGGGCCTGGCGCAGCAGCTGCACCTCCGCCTGGCTGGGCGCCCGCCCCTGCTGGTCGCTGTAAAAGGCCAGGATCCGCTCCAGGGGGTCGCGGGCTGCGCGGATCCGGCGGGTGCGCTCACTGGTGGCCAGGGCCTCCTGGCGCCCGGGCCGGTGGCGCAGCTCCAGCGCGTGGGGGAAACGCTGGCGCAGCCGGGTCATGGCCTGGCGGGGCAGGTCGTTGTCGGTGAGCACCGCCCGCACCCAGCAGCCGCGTGCCTCCTCCAGCCGGGGATCGGCCAGGAGTGTCTCCAGCGGCCCCTCCAGGCTGCGCAGCTGGCGCCCCACCGCCAGCGGGATCACCCGCACGCAGGCCAGGCCGTTGGCGTCGAACTCCACCAGGCGCACGCTCTTCTCCTGCCCCTCCTCGGAGAACGAATAGGGAAGGGGGCTGCCGGCATAGGCCAGGCGCGGGCCGTCGAGATCCTGGGCGGCGTGCAGATGGCCCAGGGCCACGTAGTCGAAGCCGGCGAAGCTGGGCACCGCCACCACCTCCAGATTGCCCACCGACAGCTCCCGCTCCGACTCCGAACTGCGCCCACCGGCCACGAAGGCATGGGCCACCAGCAGGGAGCGCTGGCCGGGATGGCTGGCCTGGTGGGCGCGGATCCGGGCCAGGGCCAGGTCGAGCACCTGCTGGTGACGGCGGCCCTCCCCGTGAGCGAGGCCCGCCTCCCTGGCCAGGGCCGGGCCATCGAGCAGGGGTTCCAGGTAGGGCAGGGGGTACACGGCCAGGGGCGTGCCACCCTGGCGGGACTGCACCAGCAGCGGCTCGTCGCAACGGCGCCAGTCGCCCCTCACCGTCACCCCCAGCGCCGTGAGCAGCTCGTCGTAAACGGCCACCCGCACGTGGCTGTCGTGGTTGCCGGCGATCGCCACCACCACCGCCCCATCGGCCCGCAGTCGGCGCACGGTGTCGGTGAACAGGGCCACCGCCGGGGCTGGGGGAATCGCCCGGTCGTACAGATCACCGGCGATCACCACCAGGTCCACCTGCTCCTGGCGGCAGAGATCGACGATCCGATCCAGCACCGCCTCCTGCTGGTCGAGCAGGGACGCCCCATGGAAGCTGCGGCCCAGATGCCAGTCGGAGGTGTGCAGCAGGCGCACCGGCGTCAGTCCCAGCGGGTGGGGTCGGAACTGGGCTGGAAGCGGCCGAAGTCCAGCGGACGCTCCATCAGATCGGCGGTGATCGTGCTGCAGAGCGTATTCAGCGGCAGGGAGAAGCAGCTGCCGTCCCGGTCGAACGGGCCCTCCACGTAGGAGCCGATCCGCTCGGCCACCAGGAAACCAAGAAACAGCACCGCCCCCACACCCAGGGGGGCCTCGAGCTTGAGCTGCAGCAGCAGCTGCAGGCCGTACATCCAGGTGATCAGGCGCACGAACACGTCGTAGGAGGCAGGGATCGGTGTGTTGCGGATGCGCTGCAGACCGCCGATCGAATCCAGGCAGCGGTTGGACACCTCCACCAGCTGCTGGCGGCCCCAGTCGTTCACCCAGCCGTCGGCATGGAGGTCGTGCACGGCCTGGGCGCGGCGGCGGCAGAGCTCCTGCAGGCTCAGCTGCCGTGGCAGATGGAGGTCATCCAGCAGGCCGTCGATGGTGTCGCGCAGGTCGGATCGCCAGTAATTGCGCAGCTCGAAGTTGAGCAGCCACACCTGGGCCACCTGGTATTCCAGCAGGCGCCGGCCCCGGGCGGTGCGCAGCCGCTGGCCGCCCACATGGGCCAGCAGGGTGTCGCGCCACTGGCGGCTCTGGTTCACGATCGCGCCCCACAGGCTGCGCGCCTCCCACCAGCGGCCGATGGCCTGGGTGTTGCGGAAGGCGATGAAGATCGACACGGCGATGCCGAACACCGAGAGGCCCATGGGCGTGATCTGCCAGGGCAGGGCCCGCGGGCCCCGCAGCCAGGCAAACAGGCAGAACGCCAGCCAGAGAACCAGGTCGTAGCGCATCCGCCAGAGCAGCTGCAGCAGCACCACGCCGTAGTCGAGCCGCTGGGTGCGCGGCGGATCCCCATGGGGACCGACCTGGATCGGAACGGAGGCCATCGCGGGCTGGCGGAGCTGCGGCGCCCCACCCCTAGCGCAGAGCCGGAACCTGGCGCGGTCGCATCCCTGCTCAGCTGCTGCACCACGCAATCCGGACAGTCATCGCCAAGCCTTCACAGCGGAACGGGGTTCTGACGCGTCGGCACAGCCTGCTGGTCTGCCCTGTGCTGGTGGGCGCTGGCCCGGATCGCCGCCAGCTCTTCGGCCGGCAGTTTCTCGAGCTGCTTGATCACCAGGGCCATGCGCGGATTGCGGCGCAGCTGATCGGCATGGCGGGCCAGGAAGTCCCAGTAGAGGGCGTTGAAGGGGCAGGCCTTGTCGCCCCTGCGCTGTTTGGGGTTGTAACGGCAGCCCTTGCAGTAAGTGCTCATCCGGTTGATGTAGTTGCCGCTGGCGGCGTAGGGCTTGCTGGCCAGCAGGCCGCCATCGGCGAACAGGCCCATGCCGATCACGTTGGTCTGCATCACCCAGTCGAAGCCGTCGATGAACATGCGGTGGAACCAGGCGGTGAAGGCCTGGGGATCGAGGCCGGCGATCAGGCCGTAGTTGGCCAGCACCATCAGCCGCTGGATGTGGTGGGCATAGCCGCTGGCCGCCAGCTCGCCGAGCACCGTGTCCATGCAGGCCATACCGCTTCCGCCCAGCTGCTCCAGCCAAACCGGCAGGGGCTGATCGGCGGCGAAGTGGTTGCGCTGGGGGTAGTCGGGCCCGAACCACCAGTAGAGGCCATGGGTGTATTCGCGCCAGCCCAGGATCTGGCGGATCACCCCCTCCAGCGAGGCCAGGGGCGTACCCCGCTCCAGACCCGCCTGCTCCATCCGCCGGATCACCTCCAGGGGCCCCAGCAGGCCAAGGTTGAGGTAGGGGGAGAGCAGGGCATGCCAGAGGCTGGGCTGGCCGCCCACCATGGCGTCCTGGTAGGGGCCGAAGCCATCGAGGCGGCTGGCGATGAAGTGCTCCAGCACCGCCAGGGCCTGCTGCCGGGTCACCGCCCAGCGGAAGGGCGCGCTGCGGCCGGGCAGTCCGGCTTCGCCCCTGCTTGCCAGCTCCGCATCGAGCCGTTCCACCTTGGCGATCACGGCCTGGGTGATGGCGTCGGGTTCGAAGCGGAGCGGCTCGGGGCCCACCAGGCCCCTGGGCGGTGGCTTGCGGTTGGCCTGGTCGTAGTTCCACTGGCCGCCCAGGGGCTGGGAGCCGGGCGGTTCGGCGGCGGGATCCATCAACACCCCGAAACGGCGGCGGCCCTCCCGGTAGAACAGCTCCAGGCGCAACTGTTTGTAGGGCCGGGCCCAGGCGGCGAACTCTTGCCGGCTCCAGAGGAAGGCGTTGGAGGGATGCCAGTGCAGGGGAACCGGCAGGTTGAGCCGCTCGATCGCCTCGCGGAACGGCCGCTCGGCCGGTTCCATCACCTCGAGCGCGCTGATCCCGTGCCGGGCAATCCAACCCGTGAGAGCCTCGGCGAAGCTGCCGGCCTCCAGGTGGTCCACCGTCCAGCCGGCGGCACGCAGCTCGTCCGCGAAGTGGCGCATGGCACTCCACACCAACACCAGCTTCTGGCGGTGGTAGCGGCGCCAGGCCAGCACCGAGCTGCTTTCGATCAGCAGCAACCGGCACTGGGCGCGGGCCCCTGCCCGCCCAAGCTCAGCCTCCAGTGCCTGCAGGGCGGAATGGTCGGGACTGAGCTGGTCGCCGAGGATCCAGATGCCGCGCATGGAATGGGACATTCACAACCACAGCACCCAGCCTGGTTGAGGGGGGGACCGGGCCCGAGCGCAATCGCCTCAGGCCGAACCGAAGGCCACCTGGCAGGCGGCGTTCAGCAGTTCCGCTTCAGCCCTGGACTCCGGCACGAAGCCGTCGAGGGTGCCCCGGTCACAGTCGGCGGTGAGGTCGATCTCGTAGCCGTCGGACACCACCGCGAAACTGGTGGAACGAGTGCCCACCGGCCGCACCGTGCCGTACAGGAGCAGATAGCTGCTGTTCGGCACCACGATGTAGGTGGTGTTGCGGGCCACCGCGTTATCGACGGCGGCGTTGATGATCGCCGCCGTTGCCAGGGTGGTGATCCCCCAGGCTGCCGCGTTCGGCCCCCACCAGCTCCAGCGGGGGCTCGACCATCCCCCGTACCAGCCCACCGGCCAGGGCCGGGCCGCTCCCCAGCCGGGGCGTGCCCAGCCGGGATAGCCGTACCAGCGGTCCCAGCGATCCCAGCGCCGGCGGGTGCTGCGCCAGCGGTCGTCCCGGCGGTCATTGGCCCGATCGAGGCGTTGGTCGAGGCGGTCGTCCCGGCGATCCCGGCGCTGATCCAGGCGATCGTCCCGCCGGTCCCGCTGCTGGTCGAGGCGATCCTGGCGGCCCCGATCGATCGAGGGGCCGCGATCCGCCACCCGGTTGCGTTCCGCCGGTCGGTTGCGATCCGCCACCCGATTGCGATCCGCCACCCGATTGCGATCCGCCACCCGGCTGCGGTCCCGGCGGCTGCCATCCGCGCCCCGGCCACCGCCGCTGATGGCAGGGCTCCCCCGGCCGCGGCTGTTGCTGGTCCAGCCGCCCTGGGGTTGCCGCGACCCCCGGGTCATGCCCGGGGCCGCGTTGCGAAAGCCGGAGTTTCCGCCGCCACCACTGCGTGGACGCTCGCGATTGCGGCTGCCTTGATTCGTCCTGCCCCCGCTGCGGTTGCCGCTGCGGTTGCCACTGCCGCCGCCCCCGGCGGCAGGCCGGCGCTGTTGAGCGATCCAGCTGCTGGCCCCATCGCTCGCTGCCGGCGAATGGGCTAGGGCAGGGTCAGCGAGGCCAGCCGGCACCAGCAGTAGCCCGGCGAGCACCATGCCGATCAAGGGCCTGCCTGGATGGGTAAGGCTGGTCATTGCACGACCTCGCAGCCCTGGTCGTAGCAGGTGAGCAACAGGCGGCCATCGTCGCCGAAGCGCACGAGCACCCGATCGCGACCCTCGAGTTCGTCAACCCGCTCCTCGCGCACGCTGTTGAGATAGTTGGGATTGAGCACGCACAGATCCCGCCCGTCAAAGCAGATGGTGTTGGTGGAGAACTGCGCTTCGGCCGACCGCAGGGAACGCCATCGCCCCGTTGCCGCGTCCTGGCGCTCCATCCGCAGGGGCCCATCGCTGATCCGGATCGTCTCCACCTGGGTGCCGATCGTGTGGCGGTACACCGTTGCCCCGTTGTCTTCCCGCGCGTCCACCACGCAGTCCACCGCTCTGGCGCCGCCGAGTGAACAGGTGGTCTCCAGCCGGTAGAGGGGTACAGCGGCGGGCTGGCCGGCCGCATGCCCACCAGAGAGAAGCAGCGGTGTCAGCAGGAAGGGGGCTACAGCGGCCACAGACAGGCAGAGAGTCTGGGCGTGCAGGCGATGGTGCGGCATCGGGGACCGGGCTGGAGGGAACGTCCAGGCAAAGGTCCACTCTCGATCTCTGCCGGCCTATCGCCTGCCTGCCGTTGCAGTTGGTCACGGGCCAGCAGGACAGAAGACCCTCCATCCCTGCAGGCCCCCCTGCCTAACCTGCATGCCTCTGCCGCCCCCTCCCGGTGAGCACACCAGCCCAGGGCAACGACCAAGGCCAGCCGCCGGTACAGCCCCAGCCGGTGCTCAAGCGCATTGATCAGGCCCTGTTCGATGCCGTGGCCCTGCAGGCCCGGGAGGCGCCCCGCCGGCGCCGGAACCACAACCTGCACCAGGAGAGCGATGCGGTGCAGCGCTTCCTCAACGTGCTGCAGCCTGGCACCTACGTGCGCCCCCATCGCCACCTGCGCGAGCAGCCGGGCGCGGGCTTTGAGTGTTTTGTGGTGCTGCAGGGGGAGATCGGCCTGCTGCTGCTGGATGCTGAGGGCACTGTGCTGGAGCGCCTGCGGTTGCAGGCCCGGGGACCCCTGCGGGGGATCGAACTGGCGGAGGGCCAGTTCCACACCCTGGTGGCCCTGTCCGCCGATGCCGTGATGTTCGAACTCAAGCAGGGCCCGTACCAGCCCACCAGCGACAAGGACTTTCTGCCCCAGTTCCCCGCCGAAGGCACGCCCGCCGCCTCTGATCAGGAGCGGCGCTGGTGCGCCCTGTTCGAGCCCGCGGCCTGAGCGGCCAGGCCCAGCTGCTCACGCCCCCGGAACGGCTCCAGCCAGATCACCACAGCCAGCCAGTGGATCAGCACCGGCGGCCAGAGGGAACCGGTGAAGCCATAGGCCAGGGAGCAGGCCACCCCCAGCAGGGTGGCCTGGAACAGGAAGCGCGGGTCGTCGAACAGGGCCCGGGCCTGGGGATACCAGAGCCGGGCCGCCACGGGGTGATAAAGCACGAACAGGCCGAGGCTGAGGGCGTTCCAGCCCAGCAGGGACTGCCAGGGGAAGCCTTCGATCGGGTGGGGGATCAGCAAAACCCGGAACAGCAGTTCCTCCACCAGGGCCGGCAGCAGCAGCAGCTTCGCCAGCCGCGGCAGGGCCTCGGCCAGGGGCGGCCACTGCATGGGCAGGCTGAGGAAGCCGCTGGCCACACCAAGGGCCAGCGCCAGAGCCCCATACCCCGCCAGAACGAGCAGGCTGCGGCCCAGATCGCCCGGCTGGAAGGGCGGTAACAGGCTGGCCAGCACCCGGTTGAACAGGGTGCCCAGCACCGGCAGGTGGCCCAGCAGGGAGGTGGGATCCACCGGCAGCAGTTTGGGGGCAGCCGAGGGGATCTGGTTGGTGCGGATCAGCCAGATCGGCAGACCGGCGCGCAGGATGTCCGCCGCCATGGCGTCGTGGGCGCGGCGGGGCAGCATCGAATTCCAGCTGAGGAGCACATCCCCCAGCTTCTGGCTGCTCTCAAAGCCGCCGCTGCCGCCATCCAGGCTGCGGGCGGCGTTGTGGCGCCAATCGGGGCGCGGACGGCCAAAGGGGGTGAGCCAGCGGTCGAGGGCCGTGGCCAGCCTGGCCAGCCGCTTCTGGTCGCCCGCCTCAAGATCGCTGAAGGCCTGGCCCTGGCGCAGCTGCTGGATGGCGATCCACAGGGCCTGGCTGGAATCCTGCACACAGGAGGTGGCCGCGGTGACCATCGCCACCCCGCCACCATCACCGCTGCGGTAGCGGGCAGCCAGGATCTCGGCCTGGAGGGCGAGGGCATTGAGCACCCGCGGCTCCATCGGCACCAGCACATCGGAGAAGGGGCGCGACCCCAGCCAGCCGCGCTGCAGGTTGCCGGCGTAGGCGCTCCAGTGCTGGCTGCCGGCCACGATGCCGTTGGGATTGTTGGCATAGATCTGGTGGTAGCGGATCGCCAGCCGCGGCTCACCGCTCACGGCGTCGCGCACCACCTCGGCCTCGCCGAAGGCGAAGTGCCCCGTGGTGGTCCAGAGCGGGCTGGGCTCGGCCTGGGTGCCGCCGATCCCGCCGAACAGATGGATCAGCAGGGCCCGCTCCCCCACCTGCCATCCCGGCGGCACCGCCCCATCGGGCACCAGGGCGGTGGTGTGCAGGCTGCCGGGTTGGCTCTCGGCGGCACTCCAGTTGGCCACGCGCAGATGGTTGAGGCTGGCGGCCGTGCCGTCCCGCTGGCGTTGGGGCGAGAGGGCCGTGATCTGGCGGGGTTGCAGGGCCTGCACGGTGAACACGCCATCGGCGGCAGGAGCCCCCTGGATCTGCCAGCCCTGCTGGTTGAGCGGTGCGTCCATCAGCCCGGAGAGGTTGAAGGCCTGGCGGCCAAAGCGGTCGGGGGGCAGGCGGGGAAAGCGGATGCGCTCCTCAGGCCCGTCGAAACGGCCGCTGGCCGGATTGAAGTGCCGCACCAGCACCCGGTCGTCATCGGCCTGGGCACTGACCTCGGCCGGGGCCTCCAGCAGCTGCACCAGCCCCTGCCAGCGGCCGGTGATCTGCACGGGCGGGCGGCTGATGACCAGGCCGTCGTCCGCGACGTTCACGCCCTCCAGGGCCACGGTCACGTCGTCCACCGGCCGGGCGCCCGCCAGCGACTGCAGGGGGCCCACCCGGTCGCGGCCATTGAGTCGGCTCGGCACCACATTGTGGCTAACCTCCAGGTTGCGGGCGTTCTCACCAAAGCGGATGTCCACGGTCACGGCCTCGACGATCCGCCGCAGGTCCGGGCGATCCGCCCAGCGCAGACGCCGGCGGCTGCCGATCAGGGCCTGCTGGTCCGGCGGTGCCTGCTCCAGTTCGATCCACACCCAGTCGCCAGGGGTGGCGGCGGCCTCGGCAGCACTGGGCAGGATCAACCGGCCGAGCCACTCGGCACTGGGGCTGTAGCGGTCAGCGGCCGGTCGTTGGGAGAGGGGATAGGTCTCCGGCCGGTTCCAGGGTGACTGGCGGGCCAGGGCGTCGCTGCTGATCGGCAGGGGATCGCCCGGTGTTCCCACCGTGCTGGCCTGCAGCTGGGGGGCAGAAAGCAGCGTGAGCACCATGGCCAGACTCAGAATCCAGGCGAAGCAGCGGCGAGGGGCCAGGTGGGCCAGGGCAAGCGCCATGGATCACACCTCCCCGGCCAGGCGACAGGCCCGCCGCGCCATGGCGGCGGCGTAGCCCCGGTCCACCGGCCCGGCCTGGGGGCTGAGCACGCCATTGCGGCAGTCCACCACAAGCCGCTCGCGGTGGCCCTGCTGGTCGTTCACCCGCAGGCGCAGTTGCCAGTGGTGCTGGGCGCTGCGGGTGATCTCATCGCCGCACACCGGACCCACGCACAGGCCCGGCGCCGCCAGGACGGCACCGCGCAGGGGCAGGGGCAGCAACAGCAGCGTGATCAGCAGGCCCACGAGCAGGCTGCTCCAGAGCAGGGTGGGCAGCAGGGGCCTCAACTGGCCAGCTCCATGGGGATCGGTTCAGCGCCATTGTCCATGGGCCGCTTCGTTTCAGCTGGATCAGCTTCCGGCTCCTCGCCTGGCTGGCTGGCTTCGGGCAGGCCGTCCACTGGCTCGGTGTCGATGGGGTGGAAGTACTCCCACACCTGGCGGGCAAGAGCCGGGCCCAGGCCTGGGGCTGCGGCCAGCGTCTCAACACTGGCCAGCTGGATGGCGTCGATCGAGCGGAAGCGGGCCAGCAGTTCCTTGATCCGCTTGGGCCCCAGGCCGGGGATATCGGAGAGACGGGAACGGGTCATGCGCTCACCCCGCTGCTGCCGGTGGAAGCTCACGGCGAAGCGGTGGGCCTCATCGCGCAGACGCCGCAACAACTGCACCCCCAGCTGGTCGGCCTCGCTGTCCAGCGGCTCTCTGGCCCCCGGCACGAACACCTCCTCCCGCTGTTTGGCCAGGGAGCACACCACCAGCTCCTGATCGAGGTTGAGCTCCCGCAGGGCCTCCATCACGGCCGAGAGCTGGCCCTTGCCGCCGTCGATCATCACCACGTCAGGCCAGTCGTTGAGGCCGCCGGTGTGCAGGGCCGTGCTCGCCGACCGGCGCAGCTCCCGCAGATCGGCCCCCTCGGCCTTGGCCTGGGCCCAGCGGCGGAAGCGGCGGCGGATCACCTCCGCCATGCTCATGAAGTCGTCGGAGTGACCAGCGCGCACGGTGGTGCTGCGGATCTTGTATTTGCGGTAGTGCTGCTTGGCGGGCAGCCCATCGATGAACACCACCTGGGAGGCAACGGCATCGCTGCCCTGGATGTGGCTGATGTCATAGCCCTCGATCCGCCGGGGCGGCGCCGCCAGATCCAAGAGCTGGGCCAGGTCTTCGGTGGCCAGCAGGTTCTGCTCGCTGGCCCGCTGGGCCCGCTGCAGCTCATAACTCGCATTGCGCACCACCAGCTCGATCAGGTCGGCCTTCTGCTGGCGCTGGGGCACGGCCAGCTTCACCCTGCGACCCCGCAGCTCGCTGAGCCACTCCTCGATCAACGCCTGCTGGGGCAGGGCGTGCTGCACCAGCATCTCCGGCGGGATCTCCACCCCCTCCACCTGGCTGTAGTGCTCCTCGATCACGGTTTGCAGGATGCGGCCCACCTCGCTGCCCACCGCATCGGCCGTGTAGCCCAGCCGGCCCACCAGCTTGCCGGCCCGCATCTGGAACAGCTGCACCGCCGCCACGCGCCCGTCAGCGGCCAGGGCAATCACATCCCGGCTCACCGAGCTGTCGCCGATGCTCATCTTCTGATCGGCCGTGAGCGTGTCGAGGCCCTGGATCTGGTCGCGCACCCGGGCGGCACTCTCGAAGTCGAGCCGCTCGGCGTAGCGCTCCATCTGGGCGTGCAACAGCTCCAGCAGCTCCTCGTTGCGCCCCTGGAACACCATCGCCACCTGGCGCAGGCTGCGGTGGTAGTCCTGCGAGCTGATCTTCTCCTGGCACACCCCTGGGCAGCGGCCGATGTCGTAGTTGAGGCAGGTGCGGTCCCTGTAGAGCGGCTGGGGCCGCTGGCGCAGCGGGAACACCCGCTTCACCAGGCCCAGGGTGCGGCGCAGCAGGCCCACATCCACATAGGGCCCGTAGAAGCGATCGAGGGGAGAGCGGAAGCGGCGACGGCGGGTGATGAAGATGCGCGGGTAGGCCTCGCTCCAGGTGATGCAGAGGTAGGGGTATTTCTTGTCGTCCTTCAGCAGCACGTTGAAGTGCGGCTGGTTCTGCTTGATCAGGTTCGCCTCCAGCGCCAGGGCCTCGGCCTCGCTGTCGGTGACGATGAATTCGATCTCGCACACCTGCCGCACCATCAGGCGGATGCGGGGGCTGTGACCGTGGCCGCTGCCGCTCTGGAAGTAGCTGCGCACGCGGTTGCGCAGCACCTTGGCCTTGCCGATGTAGAGGATCCGGTCGTCGCCATCGCGCATCAGGTAGCAGCCCGGCTCGGAGGGCACCTCCTTGAGCCGGGCCCTGAGGCGGTCCGGTTGCTGCAGCAGGGGCACGGGGCTCATGGCTGCAGCCGGCCAAGCCGCGGCAGCGAATCCGGCAACGCTGGGCTCAACCGCCGTACTGCCAACCGGTGGCGCCCAGTTCCAGGGCCGGGCCGTCGGCATGCAGGGTGGCGGTCTTCACCTCGCCCACGAACACGGTGTGGTCGCCGTGGGCCACCTGGCCCACCAGCTCGCACTCCACGGCGCCCACGGCATCGTTGAGCATCGGCAGGCCCAGTTCACCCAGGCTGAACGGAGCCGCATCAAAACGGCCACCCACCCCTTTCTGGGGCTTGAAGAACACCGCAGCCAGGTCCTTCTGGTCAGCCTTGAGCACATTGAGGCTGAAGCGGCCGGTGCGCTGGATCATGCCGTTGCTGGTGCTGTCGGCCCGTACCGCCATCACCACCAGGGGGGGCTCGAAGCTTCCCTGGGTCACCCAGCTGGCCGTGAACCCGTTCACCTCCTCACCCTCGGCCACGCCGCAGATGAACACGCCATGGGGGATCTTGCGCAGCAGGGTCTTCTTGGCGTCGGCGTTCAGGGTGGGGGCCATGGCGGGCAGGGAGCGCGTATGCGCGGATCGGAGGTTGAACTCTAGAAACGGGCCGGATCGCCATAGGCTGCACAGATGCGTGCCCTTTACCCCGGCAGCTTCGACCCCCTCACCCTCGGCCACCTCGACCTGATCGAGCGGGCTGCGCACCTGTTCGACGGCGTGATCGTGGCCGTGTTGCAGAACCCTGGCAAGACGCCGGCCTTCAGCCTCGACCAACGGCTGCAGCAGATCCGCCGTGCCACCCACCACCTGCAGGGCGTGGAGGTGGGCAGTTTCGACGGCCTCACCGTGGAATTCGCCCGCCGCAGCGGCGCCGGCGTGATCCTGCGGGGCCTGCGGGCGATGAGCGATTTCGAGTTCGAGCTGCAGATCGCCCACACCAATCACAGCCTGGCGCCGGGTGTGGAAACCCTGTTCCTGGCCACGGCGGTGCGGCACAGCTTTCTGAGCAGCTCGGTGGTGAAGGAAGTGGCCCGTTTCGGGGGAGAAGTGGGCCATCTGGTGCCGCCAGGTGTGGCGGAAGACCTGGCGAGGCTTTTTAATCAGAGCGATTCATTCCGTGGCATCAATGGCTGAGGCCAGCATCACCGTCCTTGATCAGCTCGACCAGCTCGAGGAGGTCGTGCTGGAGGGCACCCGCGTTCCGTTCAGCGGCGGCCGTCTGGTGAACGAGCAGGACGCCATCGAGGTGATGGACGCCGTGCGGGAAGCCCTGCCGGCCCAGATCACCCAGGCGGCCGAACTGATCCGCCAGCGGGAGGAGTTTGTCGCCCAGGCCCGCCGCCAGGCTGACGAGATCGTGGCCACCGCCCAGCGCGAGCGGGAGCAGCTGATCAACAACGCCTCCATCCGCCAGGAGGCCGAGCGCCAGGTTTCGGAGCTGCGCGAGCAGGCCCGCCAGCAGTGCGAGCAGCTGCTGCTGCAGGGTCGCCAGCAGGCCGCCGCCGCCGAGCAGGAGCACCAGGGCCGGCTGGCCCAGATGGAGCAGCAGTTCGCCACGCGCCGGCAGCAGCTGGAGCAGGAGGCGGCCGAGCGCAACCGTCTGCTGCTGGAGCAGCATGAGCGCAACCGCCAGCAGGCGATGGCCGAGCTGGAGCAGATTCGCCAGGAGGGCCTGCGCATCCAGCGGGAGAGCCAGGCGGAAGCCGAGCGCCTGCAGAACGACGCCCTGCAGTTCCGCCAGCAGACCCAGCAGCAGTGCGACCAACTGGTGAGCCGCACGAGGAAGGAGGCCGCCGGCATCAGCGAGGGGGCCAACCGCTACGCCGAGCAGGTGCTGGGTGAACTGGAGGGGCGCCTGAAGGAGCTGGGCCAGGTGGTGGCGGCCGGCCGCAATGAGCTGGTGCGCCTGCAGGTGTCCGAAGGACCCACGCCGGCCGAGGGTGCGGGACGGCCCGCCGGTACAGGCGGAGCTGGCAATGGAAGCAGGCCCTCCTCCGGCAGCAAGCGCCGGCGTGTGGTCAACACCCTGCGCCAGATGGCCGGCTGAGGATCAGATCGGGCAGAGGCTGGTGTCCTGCACGTTGCGCAGCACCTGCCCGATCACCGTGTTGGGGTTGCTGGAGCCGATGCCGATCGTGCTCACATAGCGGGGGCCATCATTGGTGAGCAGGATGCCGCTGATCGCCCGCACACCAGTCAGAGTACCGGTTTTGCCGTAGAAGCGGCCCTGCAGGGTGGTGCCGTTGTACAGGTTGCGCAGGCTGCCCCGCTGGCCGGCCACGGCCATGGAAGCCATGTAGTTGCGGCCATAGGGGTGCTGATCCATCCGCAGCAGCAGGGCCGTGAGGAAGCGGCTGGTGAGCCGGTTGGCCCTGTCGAGCCCGCTGCCATCAGCGATCTGAACGCCTTGCATGGGCAGGGACTGGGCAACCAGCCACTGGCTGGTGCGGGTGCGGGCCTGCCCCAGATCCCAGGTGCCGGCGGCCTGCCGCATCAGCACTTCGGCGGTGAAGTTGTGGCTGTCGCTGTTGGCCAGGCTGAGCAGGTTGTGCATCGGCGCTGACAACTCCTCATGGAGGAGCACCGCACCGCCCGGCAGAGGGGCGCGGGCCGACACCATCGCCATCTGCACCCGCCCCCCCTGCTGCTCCATCGAGCGCTGCAGCAGCGCCTGGAGGCGGGAGGGGGGATTGGTCACGGCGTCGTGGATGGCGTTGCTGGTCACCGCCAGACGGGTGATCGGCGCGCCGTAGGCATAGGTGCGATCCCCTGGCTGCCAGCCACTGGGCCACCACTCCTGGCGGGGCTCCTCGGCCAGTTCCAGCCGCACTGCGCCGCCACCGGTTCCCGTGCTGCCGCCGGAGCCCATGGCGAGCATGGCGAAGCGCTGCAGCTGGGGCAGGGCCAGGTCGGGATCTCCCTCGCCCGTGAGGCGGAGGCTGCCATCAGGAAGCTGCCAGAGTCGGGTGGAAAGCCGGTAGTCGGGGCCGAGCCTGTCAAGGGCGAAGGCGCTGCTCACCAGCTTCTGGTTGGAGGCCGGCACCCGCGGCACGGTGCCGTTGTAATCGGCGAGAAGACGGCCGCGGGCGTCGGCCACGGTGACACTCCACGAGCCACTGGCAGCAGCCAGGGTGCCCTGCAGGCGCTGCTGCAGTGGGCCGCAGGAGAGCTGGGTCTGGAGGGTGGGCAGGCCGATGGCCGCCGGCGGCGGCGGCAGGTTGGCAAGCGTTGAGGGCTCGAACTTGGAGGGGTCGGCGGGTGGAATGCTCACCTGGGCCACGGCCGCCCCGGGCTGCAGAACCGGGAGCGCCAGCAGCAGGGCGAGGCAGCGGCGGCGCATGGTGCAGGTGTTGGCAGACGTTGAAATAGTCATGGCTTCAACCCCTGCCGATGGCGATGCCGGTGACGGAGCCGTTCACGCGGAAGCCCTCGCCCTCGATCTCCACAGGCGCGCCCACCTTGATGTTCTGGTTGCCGAACACCACACCGCCTCCCACCTTGCGGCCCTGCCCCTCCAGCTGCAGGCGGGCATCCAGGGTGCTGAAGGTGGCTTGGTTGGGGTCGGCCGCGGTGACCACCTGGCCATTGGGTTGCAGAGACACCAGACGGCGGGGCAGGGGATCGATCGCGGCGACTCTCACCGTGCCGTGGGGCTGGTTGCGGATCACGATCGCCACCTTGCCCTCCTGCCGGGCGGCCTCAATCAGGGCGGCGGGATCGGCGACGGGGACCCCGCGCACATCCACGGTCACCGTGACGGGCACCATCGCACCCGTGGCCTGGGCCACGGCGCCGGACAGCTTGGGGCTCCAGATCACCCCACCGGCTGCGAGCACCACGGCGGCGGCGGCACCGAGATCCACCAGGCTCCAGCGTCGTTGCGAGGCCTGGGTTGATTCAGCTGCCATGGTGCACCGCAAAAGTTGGGCCAGTTTACGGAGATCGTCCCGATGGGGCCAGCGGAGATCAGTTGCGCAGACCCTCCACAAAGGCGTCGAGCGCCCGCAGGTTGCCGGCCAGCCCGGCACCGCCTTCACCGCTGAGTGCCTCCATCTGCATCTCAAGATCGGGCCGCTGGTCAAAACTGGCGGCCAGCCGGAAGCCATCCGGGTCCTGGCGGTAGAGCTCCCAGGGGCCGGGAAAGGCGAAGCGCAGGGCAGCCCCCTCCAGGGGCTGAAGGGCATAGGCGGGCTGCCACTGGGACAGGAACCCCCGCCGGCGATCGCGGGCCACGCTGCCGATGCCCACCGCCGCGTCCTCCAGGCTGCCGTTGAGCATCACCACGCAGCCCGCATGGCATGCGCAGAGCTGCTCGAAATCGACGTAATCGGGTGGCGAGGGGGCCACGGCCAGCAGCAGGGGAGGCGTCTGCTCGGCATCTCCCCCATCGCCAGCACCCTGCTCGCCTGCCTGGCGCATCTGGCCGCGGAAATCGACGATCTGCTCAGCCAGCCCGGGGGCCTCCCGCCGTGCCAGGGCGGCACCGCCGGCATCGGCGAACACCAGCCGCACTGCCTGGCCAACCTCCTGCAGGGCGGCGGCCAGGCGCAAGGCAGGGGGCAGCAGCCGCAGTCCCTCGAAGCGCCAGTCCACACTCCAGCGGCCGCGGGCCTGGCTGGGCAGGGCGGCCAGCAGGGCCTCCAGGGCCTGGGCCTCGGCGCTGCGCAGATCGGCGGGAAGCATGGCGTCGGGCCAACTGGCGCGACCCTACGGGGTCGCAGCCAGGCGCTGGCGGGCCCGTTCCAGGGCTGGCGCCACCCCCACCAGATCATGAGGGCTGAGCCAGGGCCCCAGGCTCAGCCGCAGGCCTGAGGCGGCCTCAGCCTCGCCGAAACCCATGGCCCGCAGCACCGGACTGGCGGTCGTGCCGGTGCTGCTGCAGGCGGAACCGCTGCTCACCGCGTAGCCCTCACGCCACAGGTCGCGCACCAGGGCCCGGCCGTTGAGGGGACGCCCCGCCCGGTCTGCCACCAGCACGCTGAGATGATGGGGCAGGCGTTGACCGGTTTCGCGCCGGGGATCCGGCCCGCTGAGGCGCACGCCCTCCAGCTCCAGCAGGGCCTCCAGGAGGCCGTCCCGCAGCTGCGCCACCCGTTCCGGCTCCGCCTGTTGGCTGAGCTCCAGGGCCCGGGCCAGGCCAGCGGCCAGCACCACCGGCTCGGTGCCCGCCCGCCGCCCGCCCTCCTGGCCGCCACCAGCCAGCAGGGGCTGCAGTGCCAATCCCCGCCGCACCAGCAGGGCGCCGATCCCCCGGGGCCCCTGCAGCTTGTGGGCCGCCAGGCTGAGCAGGTCCACCGGCAGAGCGGAGAACTGCACGGGCCGGTGGCCCACCACCTGCACCGCATCCACGTGCAGGGGCACACCGGCCCGGCGGCAGAGCTCGCCGATGGCCTCCAGCTCCTGCAGGGTGCCCACTTCGCTCTGGCCCCAGATCAGCGACACCAGCCGGGTGGGGGACTCCAGCGCCTCCCGCAGAGCATGGAGCTCGAGGCGGCCAAGGTGATCCACCGGCAACGGTCGCACCTGCCAGCCCTGGCGAGCCAGCTGGGCGGCGGCCGCCACCGTGGCGGGGTGTTCCACGGCGGAGATCAGCAGGCGGCCCGGAGCCAGGGTGGCGCCAAGCCCCAACAGGGCCAGGTGAATCGACTCCGTGCCTCCGGAGGTGAACACCAGTTCGTCGGGGCTGCAGCCCAGCACGGCGGCACAGCGCCAGCGGGACCGCTCCAGGGCCTCGGCCGCCGCCAGTCCGTAGCCATGCAGGCTCGAGGGGTTGGCCCAGGCCCGGGTGTGCAGCTCGGCCATCTCCGCCAGCACCGCTGCCGCCGGGGGGGTGGTGGCACTGGCATCCAGATAGATCCCCGCCGGCGCGGCCATCACTCAGGTGCCCAGGCCGCTGTCGCGCTCGAAGCGGGCGCGGGTGCGGGCCTCAAGGGAATTGGTGGCCAGGGCCACCAGGTCGTCGAGGGAGCTGTTGTTGAGCAGGGCCTCCACCCGCTGCCTGGCCTCGGCAGAGGCGCAGGCCTCGGGTTGGATGCAGCCGTTCACGCACACCGTGGCGCAGTCGATCGCGGGGGCAGCGGTGCTGGCATCAGCATCTGCCGCAGAAGCTGCTGGCTGGGGGCGGTCGCTCCCAGCCACCGTCAGCGGATCAGCCCGGTCGGCAGCGCCCTCCCCCCACAGCTGGGGGGTCACCACGGCGTCGAACACGGCCTCGGCAGGACCGGTCATGAACAGGTGATCGCTGGCGGCATCCCAGTCGATCCAGAGGGGGCCGCCGGGCAGGTCGAGGCGGGCACTGCGGTCGGCCAGGCCGAGGCGGCAGCACACCACCAGGGTGGCGCAGGCGCCGGTGCCGCAGGCCAGGGTGGGGCCGGCCCCCCGTTCCCACACCCGCATGCGCAGGTGGTCGGCGCTGAGCACTTGCACGAAGTGCACATTGGTGCGGGCCGGGAAGGCGGGATGCACCTCCAGAGCCGCACCGAAGCGCTCCAGATCCACCTCGGCCACGTCCGCCACCGGGATCACCACGTGGGGATTGCCCATGCCGGCGGCCCCCACACGGAAGCGCACTCCGGCGGCCTCCAGTTCGCCCTGGGGAATGCCGTCCGGACCGAGCGTCATGGTGGTGGGCACCTGGTCGGGTTGCAGAAAGGGCGCGCCCATGTCCACCCGGATCGTGCCCTGGGCCTGCAGCTCCGGCACGATCCGGCCCGCCAGGGTCTCGATCTGCCAGCTGCGACCCGGCTGGTCCCCATCGCTGTCGGCCAGAAAGCGTGCCAGGCAGCGGATGCCGTTGCCGCACATCTCCGGCTCGCTGCCGTCAGCATTGAAGATGCGCATGCGCAGTTCGCCCTCGGCCCGGGGTGGCAGGGCCAGGATCACGCCGTCGGCGCCGATGCCGAAGCGGCGGTCACAGAGCCGCTGGATCCGCTCCGGCGTGAGACCGAGCCAGTCGTCAGTGCCGGCCGTGCGGCCGTCGACCATCAGGAAATCGTTTCCCAGGCCTTGGTACTTGCTGAACTGGAGCACGATGGAAACGACCAGATCCCGGTGCGAATCCTATGCAGAGCTTCCTTGAGAGCCGCACCCCCAGCCTCGACACCTCCCAGCCCAGCGTGCGCCACATCCAGGGGCTGATTCGCCAGAAGATCCCCGTGGCCCTGCGCCTGCTGGATGGCCATGAACTGGAAGGGGTGCTGCTCTGGCAGGACGTCGACCAGTTCGCCCTCGACCCCGGAGAAGGCCGCAGCCTCAGCCTGATCAACCGCCGGGCCGTGGCCGTGCTGCGCTCCCTGGCCTGACCGGGCCTGTGGCACGATCCAGGCTCGACGCCGTCCGCGCTGGCCTGCCGTGAGCGAGAGCACCCGCTACCAACCCCAGGCCATCGAGGAGCGCTGGCAGCAGCAGTGGCAGGCGGAGGCCGCCGCTGCCACCCCGGAGCCCCGGGCCAGCGGCGGCCAACCCTTCTATGCCCTCTCGATGTTCCCCTATCCCTCGGGGAACCTGCACATGGGCCATGTGCGCAACTACGTGATCACCGATGTGATCGCCAGGGTGCAGCGGATGCGTGGCTGCAACGTGCTGCATCCAATGGGCTGGGATGCCTTCGGCCTGCCGGCGGAAAACGCAGCGATCGAGCGTGGGGTGGATCCGGGCGACTGGACCGACCGCAACATCGCCGCCATGCGGGCCCAGCTGCAGCGGCTCGGCCTCTCGATCGACTGGAGCAGGGAGCTGGCCACCTGCCACGGCGACTACTACCGCTGGACCCAGTGGCTGTTCCTCCAGTTCCTGGAGGCGGGCCTGGCGTACCAGAAGGAAGCCACCGTCAACTGGGACCCGATCGACCAGACGGTGCTGGCCAACGAGCAGGTCGACAGCGAAGGGCGCTCCTGGCGCTCCGGCGCCCTGGTGGAGAAGCGCAAGCTGCGCCAGTGGTTCCTGAAGATCACCGCCTACGCCGACCAGCTGCTCGACGACCTGCCCCAGCTCGAGGGCTGGCCGGAGCGGGTGCGCACGATGCAGGCCAACTGGATCGGCCGCAGCACCGGCGCCGAGCTCAGCTTCCCCGTGGTGGCCGCCGATGGCAGGGACACCGGCGAGGCGATCACCGTGTTCACCACCCGGCCGGACACCATTTTCGGCGCCAGCTATGTGGTGCTGGCCCCCGAACATCCTCTGGTGGCCGAGCTCACCACCGCCGAGCAGGCGATCCACGTGGAGGCCTTCTGTGATCTGGTGGCGCGCCAGAGCGAGCAGGAGCGCACGGCCGACGACAAACCCAAGCGCGGCGTGCCGATCGGCGCCCGGGTTCGCAATCCGGCCAATGGCGAGCTGATTCCCCTCTGGATCGCCGACTACGTGCTCGCTGAATACGGCACGGGGGCGGTGATGGGGGTGCCGGCCCACGACCGGCGGGATTTTGTGTTCGCCCGCCAGTACGAGCTGCCGGTGCGCCAGGTGATCATCCCCGAGGGCAGTGATGAGCACGCCTACGAGGGCGGTGCCTGGATCGAGCCTGGCGTGTTGATCCACTCAGGTCGCTTCGATGGCCTGGCCAGCGGCGAGGCCAAGGCCGCCATCACGGCCGCCGCGGAGCAGGAGGGCTGGGGCCAGGCCCGCACCACCTACCGCCTGCGCGACTGGCTGATTTCCCGCCAGCGCTACTGGGGCTGTCCGATTCCGGTGATCCACTGCGACAGCTGCGGCGTGGTGCCGGTGCCCGCGGAGCAGCTGCCGGTGGAGCTGCCGCGCGATGTGGCGTTTTCGGGCAAGGGCGGATCCCCCCTGGCCCAGCTCGAGAGCTGGTGGCGTGTCGACTGCCCCTGCTGCGGCCAGCCCGCCCGCCGGGAGACCGACACCATGGACACCTTCATGTGCTCCAGCTGGTATTTCCTGCGCTACAGCGATCCCCACAACACCGCCCTGCCCTTCTCCCGGGAGGCGGTGGATTCCTGGCTGCCGGTGGATCAGTACGTGGGCGGCATCGAGCACGCCATCCTGCACCTGCTCTACGCCCGTTTCTTCACCAAGGTGCTGCGCGATCGCGGCCTGCTCAGTTTCGATGAGCCCTTCGCCCGCCTGCTCACCCAGGGGATGGTGCAGGGCATCACCTACAAGAACCCCAACAGCGGCAAATACATCCCGCCGGCGGACGTGGCCGATCCCAGTGATCCCCGCGACCCGGTCACGGGCGAAGTTCTGGAAGTGTTCTTCGAGAAGATGTCGAAGTCGAAGTACAACGGCGTGGATCCCGCCGTGGTGATCGACAACTACGGCGCCGATACGGCCCGCATGTTCATCCTCTTCAAGGCACCACCCGAGAAGGATCTGGAGTGGGATGACGCCGATGTGGAGGGCCAGTTCCGCTTCCTGCAACGTCTCTGGCGCCTGGTGGATGGGGCCATGGAGCGGGGGCTCAGCCTCGATGCCAGCGCCACTGCCCAGGTTCTGCCCGAAGCAGGCTCTCTGAACCCGGCCGAGAGGGAGCTACGCCGCGCCGTGCACACCGCCATCACAGCCGTGAGCGACGACCTGGAGGGCGAGCTGCAGTTCAACACGGCCGTGTCGGAACTGATGAAGCTCAGCAATGCCATGGGCGACCACCTGGCCAACGCCGGCGACCCGGTGGCCTGTGAAGCCCTGCGCACCCTGCTGCTGTTGCTGGCGCCCTTCGCCCCCCATCTGGCGGAGGAGCTCTGGAGCCGCCTCGGCGGCGAGAGCAGCGGCAGCGTGCACCGCCAGCGCTGGCCCATCGCCGATCCTGAGGCTCTGGTGCGGGACACCGTGGCGCTGGTGATCCAGGTGAAGGGCAAGGTGCGCGGCAACCTGGAGGTGCCGGCCAATGCCGACCGGGCCACCCTGGAAAAGCTGGCCCTGGAGAGCGAGATCGCCGCCAAGTGGCTGGAGGGCAAGGCACCCAGTCGGGTGATCGTGGTGCCGGGGCGCCTGGTGAATCTGGTGCCCTGAGCACGCCAAGCCGTAGCTTCACAGGCAATTCGCCAGTGCCCGCATGCATGCCGTGCAACTCCATCTCGATGCCGGCAGCGATCTGCACCAGAGCCTGAGTGCCTTCGCTGCCCAGCAGGGCGGTTCAGGGTTTGTGCTGAGTGTGGTCGGCAACCTCAGTCAGGCCGCTTTTCAGTGTCCCGGGCAGGCCCAGCCCACACTGCTGCGCGGGGGGGATCTGGAGCTGATCACCCTGCAGGGCACCCTGGCCCCCGGCGGCATCCATCTGCATCTGTGCGTGTCGGATGGCACCTGCCAGGTGTGGGGCGGTCACCTGGAACCAGGGACCCTGGTGCAGAAGGGTGTGGATCTGCTCGTGGGCCTGATTGAGGCCCCGCAACCTGGCGGGTCCGCCGGCAGCGGCGACGCTCCTGCCTTCGCCGAATCCGCCAGCCGGGTGCAGATCCTGGTGCGCCAGGGCTGTCCCTGGTGCCGGCGGGCCCTGCGCCTGCTGCACAGCCAGGGGATCGATCACCAGATCAGCGAGGCCCGCGAGGCCGGGCCGGTACCGCGCATCTGGATCGACGGCGAGTTGATCGGCGGCTACGACGCCCTCATGGATCTGCAGGCCAGCGGCCGGCTGCAGCAGCTGCGCCAGGGCTGACGGCCCCGACCCGTGGCAGGCTGATTCCCATGACAGCGACCCCGACAGCGGTGCGTCTGAGCACGGCGGCCCGCTGCAGCCTGGCGATTGGTGCCTATCCCCGCTTTCACTACGACGCCAGCGGCGGTGGGGGGCTGGGGGTACTGGACGCCAGCGACCCCCAGGGTCGGCGGCGGCTGCAGGTTCCGCTGGAGCAGCTGGTGATTCCGCCCCTGAATCGGCGCACGGGGCGCTGGCTCGGCCTGCCCCTGCCCCCCGGTCTGGAGGTGCGGATTGTGCCCGCAAAGCTGGAGGGTTGGCTGGAGCCTGGCAGCGGAGCCGTGCAGTTGCACTTCCAGGCCAATTTTGCGTTCAGCGCGGCAGGCCTCTACCAGGCGCCGCCCCTGTGGGTGGACACCCTGCTCACCACCGCCGAGCCCCAGGTGGCGGTACCAGCCCGCTGGGGGCAGCCATCAGGGCAGGCCCGAGGGGCGCACGGAAGCCTCACTCTGGTGGGTGTGGCGCCGGTGGCAGCGTCCGGTGACCACTGGTTCGACCGCTTTCTGGGGCTGCCCAGTGAGGCCCTGGCCGTGCTGCGCTGCAGCCTGAGCTTGGAGAGCTGAACGCTGGCGCGGGGCGTCAGACCGCCCGAGCCACCGTGAGGCTGGCGGGCTGGCCCCAGCTGCCCTGCACCGCGTAGGCGGAGTCGTTGGCGCAGAGGTGACGGAGGATCCAGAACACCGGTTCCGGACTGTCGGTGCCCAGCTCCGCGGCCATCTGTTCCAGGGAGTGCGACTGGCCATCAGCCAGCAGGCTCTCGATGCGGGTCTGCAGGTCCAGCACGGCGGCGGCCGCCAGCTTGCCGGCCTCAACGCCCGGCTGGTCGTAGGCGTTCACATCCACCAGTTCGCCGTAGAGGCCCACCGCCCGCTCGAACAGGGCCACCAGCGCCCCGAGCCGCCGTTCGTCGAAGCCGGCCAGGGTGATGGTCATACTCTGACGCCCCCCTTCCAGCAGGGCCGAGCGGGTGCCCTGGAGGAAGCCATCGAGAAAATCCCCCGGGCGCTCGCCCTGCAGTGCCGGGATGTCGCCGGGATCGGCCAGCACCTCGATGAAGGTCACGAAAAAGTTGTCCACCCCATCGCGCAGCTGCTGCACGTAGGCGTGCTGATCGGTGGAGCCCTTGTTGCCGTAAACGGCGATGCCCTGGTTCACCACCCGGCCCTGGCGGTCACTGTGCTTGCCGAGGCTCTCCATCACGAGCTGCTGCAGGTAGCGGCTGAACAGCTCCAGCCGATCGCGATACGGAAGCACCACCATGTCGCGCTGCCCGCGTCCGTTTCCGGCCACGTACCAGGCAGCGGCCATCAGGGCCGCGGGATTGCGGCGCAGATCCGCCACCCGCGTGCAGGCATCCATGGCGGCTGCCCCGTCCAGGAAGGCACGGATGTCGACTCCCACCAGCACGCCCGGTAGCAGGCCCACCGCGCTGGTGATGCTGGTGCGGCCGCCCACCCAGT
This sequence comes from Prochlorococcaceae cyanobacterium, assembly GCA_040399285.1. Lineage (GTDB taxonomy): Bacteria > Cyanobacteriota > Cyanobacteriia > PCC-6307 > Cyanobiaceae > NIES-981. Next base: position 119,349 of record JBBASM010000008.1, on the reverse strand, counting down.
CGAACATGTCGAAGCGGGCCAGCCAGGCCTCCTGTTCGGCGAGCTTGTCGAGCCGGCTGCCCAGCATGGTCACGGCCACCGCCTGCTCCCGCCAGCTACCGCCCAGGCTCTCCAGGCGCGCCCGCGCCTGCTCCATGCCGATGCGCGGCTCGGGTGTGCCCCCCGACTTGCTCACCACCACCACCAGGGTCTGGCGCAGGCGCTCGCCGAGCCGCTCCAGGGTGTGACTGATCCCTTCGGGGTCGACGTTGTCGATGAAGTGGAAGGGCAGGCCGCCGCCCAGGCCCTCAAGGGCCCGCACCATCAGCAGGGGTCCCAGGCCTGAGCCGCCGATGCCGATCCAGAGCACGTCGCTGAAGCGGCCATTGCCGAGCTGGTCGCGGCCGAACTGCTCAATGCGGTCGATCTCCGAGCGGATGTGGTCGGCCGTGGCGGCATCCGGGGCGAGCTGGGGGGTGCGCAGCCAGTAGTGACCCACCATGCGCTGCTCGGAGGCATTGGCGATCGCGCCGGCCTCCAGGGCCTCCATCGCCGTGAAGGCCTGGCTGAAGCGCGGGGCAAGCTCCTCGAGATCGCCATCGTTGAGAGCCATCCGGCTCACGTCCAGCCAGATCTGCAGGCCGGCGTCGAACCAGAGGCGGTCGCAGAAGCGCTGCCATTGGCTGGCGGGATTGGTCCGATCAAGGTCGGCGGTCATGGTCCGGACAGCGGCAGCGGGGCGTTGGGGGAAACCTAGATCTGGGAACCGAAAGCCTGAAATCGTGCTGGCGGTCCAGGCTGCGGTCAGCAGACCCTTTCAGCCTGGCAGCAGCGTTGCATAGGGTCCTTAAGATTGGTTCATGGATCTTCAGGTTTTCTGCGGTTGCCTACCGGTCTCCCTCGGCCGCTGCCACCCGGGAACTTCTGACTGCTCAGCCCGCCCCTTTCCCTCAGCCAACCGGCGACTGAACCCGTGATCCCACCCAGCACTGTTCGTCGATTCAGGCGGTTGCGGCGCCAACCACAGCTGTCAGTGTTCACCAGGCTCAGGTTCCCCTCCATCGGCAGGCGCAACCTCCGGCTGCTGAGGCTTGCTGGCTGCACGCTCGCATTGGGCGGCCTGGTTCCCTACAGCGCGCCGGCTCCCCGCCCCTGGATCGGCCAGCCGATGGTGACCCATCCCGGCCATGGCCAAGCCGACCCCCTGGCCTTCAGCGCCGACGAACTGCAGGAGCTCCGCCATCGCTTCGGCGTTCACGGTCCGCAGCCTCGCCTGGCCCAGTTGTTCACTGACGGGGTGGACCAGTTCCAACCCCTGCGCAGCCACGCCCTCAGCCGGCTGGAGGAACTGAGGCCAGTCATCCTCAGCCTGAGCGGAGAACAGCACATCAACCCGATGCTCGTCACCGCGGTGCTGTTCGACGAGATGCGCCACGCCAAGCCAGGGGAAAACCATCCGATTGCTGCCCACTCCGGCCTGTTCAGCACCCATGGGCTGGCCCAGCTGGGCATCGGTGAAATGCAGCATCAGGGTCTGCTCCCCGCTGACCCCACCCCTGAAGAGGTGAGCTGGGCGCGGGACCAGCTGCTCGATCCCACGCGCAACATCGAACTGCTGGTGGGCAAGTTCGCGCGGCTGAAGCGCCAGCTCAACGTGCCGCCCCAGCGGGTGCTGCAGGCCAGCGGCTGCGTCAAGGATGCCAAGGTGCTCGCCACCCTGGCCTATCTGCACAACGGCAAGCTCGACTATCCCCGCCGCATCCTGAGCTCCATGCAGGACCCGGCACTGCACGTGCTGCTCTACGGCCAGCGCAGGACGGTGCTCTCGCCGCTGATCTGAGTTTCCGGCCGAGAGTTCCCAGCCGTGATCCGTTGAGGATCTGAAGACAATTCGGAGATTGGTTCCTCAGCAGAGGAGGCCCAGCTGGCCGAGCCGGGTCTGCAGGGCTGACCAGTCGAAGCTGCGGGGGTCGGCACGCTCACCGCCCAGATCAACCGCCCGGTGGGTGGTGATCTGGTCTACGGGGATCGGAAAGGCCTGCATCCAAAGGGCCAGCAGGGCGGCCAGGCCGTCGTACTGGGCCGAGGTGTAGCCGCTGTGGTGCAGGCCGCCACCCTCACCGTCCCTGGGACTCTCCAGGCTCACGTGCAGGGCGAAGTTGTTCACCGAGCCGCCCACCTTCGGGTTGGTGATCGCCCACTGGCCGCGGAAGGCCGAATTGCCGGCCCCGAAGGCCCGCTTGCGGGGATCGAGCAGAAACACCACCTCACCGTCACGGCCCACGAGGGCGTGATAGCTCACCTGGTCCTCATCGCGGGGGTGGGGAGTACGGAAGGTGCTGATCGCCGACTCCAGGCTGTACACCGTTTCGTGGAGGACCACCAGCCGGGGGGTGGGGTCCAGGGGATTGCCGAAGGCGTCCCGGTTGAAGCGCTCCCCGAAGTTGGTGGGGTCGATGCTCACCTGGCGCGGGGCGGTTCGCAGCTCGTTCAGGCGGGAGAGCAGGTGCTGGCGCTGGACGGTCTGCGGTGCGGTGCACTGCTCGCGCAGGGGGGACTGCCAGGCGGCCTGGGCTGGTGGTGGTGCCGTGGTGGTGGCGGGGGAAGGGGGGGCATCCGCGCCGGGTTTGCCGATGTCATCAAGCAGATCCAGCAGGGACGGCCGCTCGCCTGCCCCCGCTTGGCTGGTGAGATCGAAGGCCATCCAGCCGATGCTGCCCAGGCCGGTCACAGCTGCGGCCAGGCCGGCAAGGAGCAGGGGCTGGGTCGGCACAGTCAGGGGGCCTCCAGGGCAAGCCAGCGTCCACGGCGCTGAAGCATGGCGTCGGAGACCTCGGGACAAGGTTCCAGACTCCAGCGCTCGACCTGGGGAGACCCGGGTTCAACGCTGGTGCCCTGCAGCCTGCCATCCCGTACGAAATGTAACGGCAGTGGTGTTCCACTTTTCTGAGTCGCCAGCAGGGGGGGCAGGTCCTCCGGCTGCCGCAGGCGCTGGCCGGCCAGGGCGATCAGCTCATCACCCACCAGCAAACCGGCCGACTCCGCCGGCCCGCCCCGCAGCACCCGCTGCAGCAGCAGGCCCGTCGCCGTGAGCTCCAGCTGCCAGCCCAGCCACGGCGCGTCGGCCTGGTGGGGCTGGAGGGTGAGCCCCACATCCACCAGATAGCCGTCCAGGTCGGGGTCGTCCGTGCCCTCGAGCCAGCCCGGCAGGAGCTGGGCCAGATCGGGGGCGGCGGTCGAGAAGGCCAGCAGCAGGTCGGCTTCGCGATAGCCCCGGCCCCAGCGCCCGTGGCTGCGCCACAGCTGGCGCAGCACGGCCGGCAGGCAGCTGCCGGCGCGGCGCAGGTGGAGATCCAGCACCAGGGCCACCACAGCCCCCTTGAGGTAGTAGCTCACCTGGCTGTTGGCGGAATAGGCATCGGGCTTGTAGAGCTTCACCCAGGCCTCCTGGCTGCTCAGCCGCAGGCTCTGCACCTGGCGGCCGGGCGTGAGCCGGTAGCGGCTGAGGTCGCTGCCCAGATCGCTGAGCACCTCCTCCGGCGTGCTGATGCCGGCGGCGTGGGGGAGCAGCTGATCCACGTAGCTGGTCACCCCCTCGGCGAACCAGAGGCTGGGCACCACCACGGGCTGGTGGTAGTCGTAGGGCACCAGCTCGGCGGGCCGCAAGCGGCGCACGTTCCACTGGTGCAGGTATTCGTGGGCCACGAGCTGCAGGAACCTGCGGCGCCCATCCGCTTCCGCCAGCTTGCGTCGGCCGTACTGGAGCACGCTGCTGCAGTCGTGCTCGAGGCCGCCATAGCCGCTCTCCGTGAGGTGGAGCACGAACAGGTAGTGGTCGGCGGCGGGCCGCTCCACCCCCATCAGCCGGCAGCAGGCCAGACACACGCGCTCCACATCAGCCAGCAGCTGGTCGTCGGCAACGAGCGGATCGTCGCCAGCCAGGGTGGTGCCCCAGCTCACCCAGCGGTGGGGGATACCGGCCACCGCGAACGGATGCTCCCGGTGGGGGCCCGCTTCAATGGGACTGTCCACCAGTTGGTCGAAGTCGGCGGCCAGCCACACACCATCCTCGCCCTGGGGCAGGGGCAAGAAGGCGCGCCAGTCCGGCGGCAGGCTGAGGCGCAGCTGGTGGGGCTGCCAGCGCAATCCCTCTACAGCAACGGCCACGGCAGCCAGGCAGAGAAAGCCGTGCTCGGCGGTGAGGTGGCAGGTGCGCACCGTGAGTTCGCTGGCCACCAGCCGGTAGCGGAGGGTCACGGGCTCGAGGGATGGCAGCTCCGCCTGCCAGGAGGCCACGCCGGTTCGCTGCAGAGGAACAGCCTGGCCGCGCTGGCGGAGGACCATGCCCTCCAGCTGGCGCACGTAGTCGCGGATCAGATAGGACCCGGGGGTCCAGCCGGGCAGGGCCCAGCGCAAGTCATCGTGGGGAGGATGCAGCGTCAGCTCCACCTCCACCAGGTGGGCCCGGGCCGAGCGGAGATCGAGGCTGAAACAGGCTGCTGGAACTGCGCTCACCGCTGGCTGTGGGTCAGGCGCTCAGGCTCACCTGGGCAGTGGGGAGGTGCCGCTGGGCAGCGGCCAGGGCGTTGGTGGCGGCATAGCGATAGGTGATACGGGCCAGGAGCCCCTGCAGGTTCTGGCTGCGGCTGAGGCGCTGCAGGTCTCCCACCAGGGCCAGGGAGCCATCGGCCTGACGGCGCCAGCCCAGACGGTGCCCCGACCCGCAGCGCACCTGCAGGAGCACCGGCTCCCGCTCGCCGGCAAACCCCTCCAGATGTCCCCCCCAGAGGGGCTGCAATCCGAGGGCCTCCAGGCTGGCCGCCAGCACGTCGGCGTCGTGCAGCACGGTGGGCAGGATGGAGAGATGGGACATGGACCGATGCCCGCTTTTCCAGACCCTAGCCACCCCGACTGCTCCGTCCAGTGGCCGTTGCCACAGCCCGGAGCCGCCGCCGCCGGCCACCGGAACGAACTGCGGCTGGCGGTGATGGCCTCGGGCAGCGGCAGCAACTTCGAGGCGCTGGTGCGGGCCTGCCGGGCGGGCTGCCCCCGGGGCGCGGTGGCCTTGCTGGTGGTGAACAACCCTGGCTGTGCGGCGATCGCGCGGGCCGAGCGGCTCGGGGTGCCCTGGCAGATGCTGGATCACCGTGGCCACGGCAGCCGGGAGGATCTCGACCGGGCCCTGATCGATCTGTTCCAGCGGCAGGAGATCGATCTGGTGGTGATGGCCGGCTGGATGCGGGTGGTGACGCCGGTGCTGATCGGCGCCTTTCCCGGGAGGCTGGTGAACATCCACCCCTCCCTGCTGCCCAGCTTCCGGGGCATGCACGCAGCGGCCCAGGCCCTGGAGGCCGGCGTCACCCTGGCGGGCTGCACCGCCCACCTCGTGACGGAGGAGGTGGATGCCGGCCAGATCCTGGTGCAGGCGGCGGTGCCGGTGCTGGTGGACGACGACGTGAACAGCCTCAGCCAGCGCATCCAGCAGCAGGAGCACCGGATCCTGCCCCAGGCCGTGCAGCTGGCTGCCGAGCGGCTGGGCCTGACCGTGCCTCAGGGATAGAACGGCAGCAGGGGCAACCCTGTGGTGGCCTCCAGCCCGGCCATCAGGTTGAGGCACTGCACCCCCTGGCCCGCCTGACCCTTCACCAGGTTGTCCACGGCGCCCATCACGATCAGCTGGCCGGTGCGCGGATCGACCTGCACCGAATACAGCGCCCGGTTGGTCTGGCGCACCCACTTGGTGGAGGGGTAGGTACCCACCGGCAGCACCTCCACGCAGGGGGACTGGCGGTAGGCGGAACAGAGCAGGGTGGAGCAGTCCTCGGCGGTGAGACCGGGGTCGCGAAGTCGGCAGTACACCGTGGCCAGCAGCCCCCGCACCATCGGCATCAGGTGCGGCGTGAACTGCAGCTGGATCTCCTGGCCGGCCACCTGGCTGGCGATCTGCTCGATCTCGCTGGTGTGGCGATGCCCCACCACGCCATAGGGGGCCACCGCTTCGCCGGCCTCCGCCAGCAGCAGGTGCTCCTTGGCGGCCCGGCCGCCACCGCTGGTGCCGGTCTTGGCGTCGATCACAATTCCACCGGCCTCCACCAGGCCCTGCTTGAGGAAGGGCAGCAGCCCCAGCAGGGAGGCCGTGGGGAAACAGCCGGGGGCGGCCACGAGCCGCGCCGAGGCGATCTGGTCGGGGTACCACTCCGGCAGTCCGTACACCGCCTCGCTGCAGAGGTCGGCGTCAGTACGCTCCAGCTCCCGGGCTTCAGGGGCATACACCTCCTGCCAGAGGCCGAGACTGCGGTAGCGGTAGTCGGCGGAGAGATCCACCACCCGCACGCCGCGCTCCAGCAGGGGGGGCACCAGCTGGGCCGCCAGGCCATTGGGCAGGCTGAGCACGGCGAAATCCGCGGCGGCGGCGATCGCATCGGCTTCCGGCACCTGCACCACCGGGTCGTCCGCCAGGGGCAGGAATGGGGTGAGCTCACTCCAGCGCTTGCCACTGCTTCGCTCTCCCCCCAAGAACGTCACCCGCAGGCTGGGGTGGCCCTGCAGCAAACGCAGGGTCTGGAGTCCCCCATAGCCACTGGCGCCGATCACGGCGACGCGCTGACTGGTGAGGGAGCTGGCCATGGCCCGTGTTCACACGTGCTGGGCTTTATAAAGGATGATTGAGCTCCGGCCGTCTGGCCATTGCTGCAGCCTGTGCCGCCGTTGACATCCCTGGGCGATCCGTTCCTCGACACCACGGCCAAAGGGGTCAGCAAGCCGGCTCCTGATCCCAGCTTGAATCCGGACGAGGATCGCGACAGGGACAGGATCCGCTTCGACGCCATCGCCGACGCCCTGGCCGCGATCCGCAACGGGGAGTCGATCGTCGTGGTCGACGACGAGAACCGGGAGAACGAAGGTGACCTGATCTGCGCCGCCCAGTTCGCCACGCCCGAGCAGATCAACTTCATGGCCACCCAGGCCCGCGGCCTGATCTGTCTGGCGATGGAGGGAGAGCGCCTGGATGCCCTCGATCTGCCCCTGATGGTGGATCGCAACACCGACGAGAACCAGACCGCCTTCACCGTGAGCGTGGACGCCGGTCCGGATCACGGCGTGAGCACCGGCATCTCGGCCGAGGACCGGGCACGCACAATCCAGGTGGCCATCCACCCCGCCACCCGTCCCACCGACCTGCGCCGCCCCGGCCATATCTTTCCGCTGCGGGCCCGCCAGGGTGGGGTGCTCAAGCGGGCCGGCCACACCGAGGCGGCCGTGGACCTGGCCCGCCTGGCGGGCTTGTATCCGGCCGGAGTGATCTGCGAGATCCAGAACGCTGACGGTTCGATGGCCCGGCTGCCCCAGTTGGCGGCCTACGCCCGGGGCCATGGCCTGCGCCTGATCTCGATCGCCGATCTGATCCGCTACAGGCTGGACACCGAGCGCTTCGTACGCCGCCAGGCCGAAGCCCGGCTTCCCAGTGCCTTCGGTGATTTTCAGGCGATTGGCTACCGCAACGAGCTGGATGGCAGTGAGCACGTGGCGATCGTCAAGGGCCACCCCGAAACCGCCAGCGGCCCCGTCCTGGTGCGGGTGCACAGCGAGTGCCTCACCGGCGATGCCTTCGGGTCGCTGCGCTGCGACTGCCGGCCCCAGCTGGAGGCGGCCCTGCGCATGATCGAAGAGGCCGGCGAAGGGGTGGTGGTGTATCTCCGCCAGGAGGGCCGGGGCATCGGCCTGATCAACAAACTGCGGGCCTATTCCCTTCAGGACACCGGCCTGGACACGGTGGAGGCCAACGAGCGCCTGGGCTTCCCCGCCGACCTGCGCAACTACGGCGTGGGGGCCCAGATCCTCAGTGACCTGGGGGTGCACCGCCTGCGGCTGATCACCAACAACCCCCGCAAGATCGCGGGGCTGGGTGGCTACGGCCTGCGGGTGGAGGACCGGGTGCCGCTGGTGATGGACCCCGGCGCCCACAACGCCGCCTACCTGGCCGCCAAGCGGTCCAAGCTGGGGCACCTGATGGGGGATGGGCCCAGCTGTCCGATCGGCGGGCCCTCGGTGGTGTTGGCCTGGCATGGCCAGATGGGCGAGCAGGAGCTGGCTGAACGGCGTCAGGCCCTGCAGACCTGGGCGCTGGAGCAGGCTCTGCGGATGGAAGCGGAACCGGAGGTGCGTCTGCTGGCCCTGCTCAACAGTCCCCAACACACCGTGCTGCTGAGCGGTCTGGAGCACGAGGATGGGTCCAGCGCCGCCGTGGAACAGGCCATCGCCCAGCTGGCCCGCTGGCCAGGCACCGAGCGCCTGAGCCTGATGCTCGCCCCGGCGATGGAACAGAGCAGCCATCCGCGGGCTGATCTGGAGCCTGAGCAGCGCCCTCTGGCGGAGCTGCAGGCCGGAACCGGCCTGGCGGGACTGCGCCTGGGAGCGGGCTCGTTCCTGGTGTGGCGCTGACCCGCGGGGCTCAAGGCTGACGCGATCCTCAGTCGAGGATCGTCACCTTGTTGATGCGGCTGCCGTTCTTGAGGGCCAGCACCACATCCATGTTGCCGGTGAGGCCGAACACGGTGTGCATGCCATCGAGGTGGGGCTGGGCCTCATGGCAGATGTAGAACTGCGAACCTCCCGTGTTGCGGCCGGCGTGGGCCATGGCCAGGGTGCCGGCCTGGTGCTTCTGGCTGTTGATCTCACAGTCGATCATGTAGCCGGGGCCACCGGTGCCGGCCATACCGCGGGAGCCCTCGCGGCTGTTGGGGCACCCCCCCTGGGCCATGAAGCCGGGGATCACGCGATGAAAGGCCAGGCCGTCGTAGAAGCCCTCCCTGGCCAGCTTCACGAAATTGGCCACGGTGTTGGGGGCGTCGGCGTCGAACAGCTCCAGTTCAATCGTGCCGGCGTCGGTTTCCATCTGGGCTTTGGTCACGGGCTGGGAAAGCACAAAGCCCGACTGTATGGGGCCGTGCTGAAAATGGAGGACCGCCCCGCCCTGCCGCCGCCTCGATGACCACTGCCGCACCTTCGCCCCTCTCTGCTCCCGATCTGAGTCAGGCCCGTCTCGGAGTGCTCGGCGGCAGCGGGCTCTACACCATGGACGGCCTTGAGGAGGTTCGCGAGCTCAGCGTCGACACCCCCTTTGGTGCCCCCTCCGACAGCCTGCGGCTGGGGCGCATCGGCGACCTGGAGGTGGTGTTCCTGGCCCGCCACGGCCGCCATCACAGCTACACCCCCAGCGAAGTGCCCTACCGGGCCAATCTCTGGGCGCTGCGCTCCCTCGGCGTGCGCTGGATCCTGTCGGTGTCAGCGGTGGGCTCGCTGCAGGAGCACTGCCAGCCCCTGGACATGCTGGTGCCCGATCAGTTCATCGACCGCACCCACCAGCGGCCCCTCACCTTCTTCGGTGACGGGGTGGTGGCCCACGTGACCCATGCCGATCCCTTCTGCCCCACCCTCAGCCGCCTGCTTGCCGATGTGGGTGAAAGCCTGATGCCCGAGGGCCGCACCCTGCACCGCGGCGGCACCTACCTGTGCATGGAGGGCCCGGCCTTCTCCACCCGGGCTGAGTCGGAGCTCTATCGCAGCTGGGGTTGCAGTGTGATCGGCATGACCAACCACACCGAGGCCCGCCTGGCCCGGGAAGCCGAGATGGCCTACGCCACGTTGGCGATGGTCACCGACTACGACTGCTGGCACCAGGAGCACGCCTCGGTGACCGTGGAGATGGTGATTGAAAACCTGCGCAGCAACGCCAGCCTGGCCCAGGAGATCGTGCGCACGGCCGCCGAGCGGATCGGCGCCCAGCGGCCAGCCAGCGGATCCCACCGCGCCTTGCGCCATGCGCTGATGACCCCGAAGGAAGCGGTGCCGGCGGACACCCGCAGGCGGGTGGATCTGTTCACCGCGCCCTACTGGGGTGCGCTGGGCGCCGGCGGCTAGAGACGCAGACAGCCACCGCTCGCCGTCAGGGCGGCACGCAGGCTGGGGCCGTGCTCGTCCAGGATCTGTCCCGCCGCAATCGCCGAGAGGCCGCTGGCTGCCATCAGCAGGGCCAGCTTCACCGACCCCCTGGCCTCTTCGAGCAGCAGCGCCGCCTGCTGCCGGGTCACACCGGCCAGATCACAGAGGATGCGCAGGGCCCGGTCCTCCAGCTTGCTGTTGGTGACCGCCACATCCACCATGCGGTTGCCGTACACCTTGCCCAGCTTCACCATCACCCCGGTGGAGAGGATGTTGAGCGCCATCTTGGTGGCGGTACCCGCCTTCAACCGGGTGGAGCCGGTGAGCAGCTCGGGGCCTGTGAGCAGGCGGATGTCGATGTCACAGGGCATCGGCGCCTGCTCGGCAGGCACGCAGGCCATGGCGATGGCCAGGCCCCCGAGCTCGCGGGCATGGCTCAGGCCGCCAAGCACGTAGGGGGTGGTACCGCCGGCGGCGATCCCCACCAGGCAGTCGCCAGGGGCGAACCCGGCCCGCTCCAGATCTTCCCGGCCGGCCTCGCGCAGATCCTCCAGGCCCTCGGAGCTGCGCAGCAGCGCCGCAGCTCCACCAGCCAGCACGCCCTGCACCAGGCTGGGATCACTGCAGAAGGTGGGCGGGCACTCCGCCGCATCGAGCACGCCGAGACGGCCCGAGGTCCCCGCCCCCAGGTAGAAGAGGCGGCCACCAGCCGCCAGCCGTGCGGCAATCGCGTCCACCGCAGCGGTGAGCTCGGGTGACGCGGCAGCCACGGCCCGCTGGGGCTCCAGATCATTGCGGCAGAAGAGATCCACCAGCTCTGCCGTGGGCAACGCATCGAGCTGGGCGCTGAGAGGGTTGGCCTGCTCAGTGAGCAGATGGCCCCGATCCACCCCCTGGCCGGGATTGGAGAGGGTCACAGCAGGCCCTCCAGCTGACGGCGAAAGGCCTCCAGTTCAGGGTCCGGCGACTGCTGCTGCTCGACGGCTGCCACAGGTTCGGCCTGTTCCTGCCAGAGGCTCACGTCCATGTTGCGTTCCGGCGGGGCGATCAACAGCCGGTCCTCTGCGGTCTCGGGCAGGAAGCCACTGGGTACGAAGCGGGCTTCATAGCCGGACTGGTTGCAGAAGAGCTCCATCTCCTGGCGGTCGAGGCGTTCCACCGTGGGTACGGGAAAGTCCTGGGCCTCCAGCAGGCCGGCATAGCGCTCGGCGTCGTCCTGGTCTTCGAACAGCAGCACCACGGTGCGGCCATTGAGCTCCAGGGAATGGATCCCCTCCTGGTCAGACCCGGCATCGAACAGGAGCACGTGCACCGGCATCAGGACGCGTTCAATCAGAGAACTAACGGCCTCAGTTTCTCACTGCTGCCAAGCCTGACGACTGCCCAGCCTCACTGCTGTTCGGTGGCCAGCTCCTGGAGGCGCCGGTAGAGGGCGAGTTCAGCCTCGGAGGGCTGGTCAGGCACCACGATGCGCAGCTCCACCAGTTGGTCACCCCGCTGCCCGCCCCTGGCCAGCCCGCGTCCCCGCAGGCGCAGCAGGCGGCCGCTGGATGAACCCGGGGGCACGTGCAGTTTCACCGCACCCTGCAGGGTGGGCACCACGACCCTGCAGCCCAGGGCGGCTTCGGCGGGGCTGAGATCGAGGGTGTAAAGCACCCGCAGACCATCCACCCGCAGGCCGTCGGCGGTGATCACCCGCAGCTGGAGAAAGTGGTCGCCACCCCCGGGGGCGAGGCCGGCGAGCCGCAGTCGCCAGCCGTCGCCGGCCAAAGGCGGAGTCCACACCTCCACCACCAGACCATCGGGCAGGTCCAGTTCCAGGCGACTGCCCTCCAGCGCCTGCTCGGGAGTGAGCTCCACAAAGGTCTCGAGAACGTCGAGGGCCTGGGTGGGAGGACGGCCGGGTTCGGCGGCGGTCACAGGGCCCGCAGCGGGACCCTGGGCTGGTGGTGGTTCAGCCTCGCCATCGTCGTCACCATCGTGATCCCGGCCGGGTTGCTGGCCCTCCCGGTCCTGGGCAGCCTCGCGGCGGCGCCTGCCGAACAGTTGATCGAGGTAGAGCTCGAAGTCCGGAAAGCCGCTGGCGAAGGGGTCCTGCTGCTCACCTCCGCTCCGCTCCGGCTCACCGGCTTCCCAGGCGCGGCGGCGGCCCGGGTCGGAGAGCACCGCATAGGCCTCATTCACCTGCTTGAAGCGCTCTTCGGCCACGGGGTCGTTGCCGTTGAGGTCGGGGTGCCAGCGCCGGGCCTGGGCGCGAAAGGCGCGCTTGAGGGCCGCAGCGTCCGCACCGGGCTTGAGTCCCAGTACCGCCCAGTGATCCACTGTCCCCGGCATTGCTCCCGCCACCCTGGTCAGCGCTCAGCCCAGGGGTCGTCTTCAGCTGGCCTCAGATCCTGGCTACGTCGTGGGATTCGCGCGGGAGCAGCCGGAGCCGCCGATTCCGCAAAGCGGTCGTACCGGTCGTCAGGATCATCGGCGCGGTCCTCCCGCCAGTCGGCGTCAGGCTCGTCCCGATCCAGGGCAGGCCAACGCTCCTGGCGGTAGGGACGATCCCCTTCGGCCTGGCGCCCGGAGGTGGAGGACCAGCGGTCGTCGCGCAGGCGCTCCGGCTCCCGCCAGCCGCGGGAGGGAGCCGTTCCAGACCAGTCGCCCTGGCGGGACCAATCACCCTGGCGAGACCAATCACCCTGGCGAGACCATGGGTCACTGGCGGGGCGGTTCCAGTCGTCCCAGTCGTCGTCATCGGCGAACAGCTCGTCCTTGAGCGATCCGAGCGTGTTCTTGAGCCCCTGCAGCGGTCCCTGGTCGGCCTTGCGCTCGCTGAGCAGGCGGCGGTTGAGTCCGAACAGAGCCTCCTGCAACTGGCCCACGGCCAGATCCAGCTCACCCGGGTCGCTGTCACCCCGTTCCTCCAGGGCCAGCAGGTCCTGCACATCCCGCAAGGCCATCTCCACGGCCCGCTGCTGGCGCTCCGCCCCGTAGGGACCCAGCTCGAGACTGGCATCGCGCAGGCGCCGTTCGGCCTGGGCCACCAGGGTGAGCGCGCGGTTGCGTCGATCGACCGCAGCCCGCTTGCGCCGGTCCTCTGCCGCCTTCTGCTCCGCCTCCTCGATCAGCCGGGCAATCTCCTCCTCACTGAGGTTGGAGCCGCCCTGAATGCTCACGCTCTGCTGGCGGCCGGTGGTGCGGTCCATGGCCGACACCTGCAGCAGGCCATTGGCGTCGATGTCGAAGGACACCTGCACCTGGGGCACCCCACGGGGTGCAGGCGGGATCCCGGAGAGCCGGAAACGGCCCAGGCTCTTGTTGTCGCTGGCCATCTGCCGCTCCCCCTGCAGCACATGCACCTCCACCGAGCTCTGGTTGGCAGTGGAGGTGCTGAACACGTCGCTGCGCCGCACCGGAATGGCCGTGTTGCGGGGAATCAGCACCTTCATCACCCCGCCGATCGTCTCCAGCCCAAGAGAGAGGGGCGTGACGTCGTTGAGCATCAGGTCGCGCAGTTCACCGGTGAGGATGCCGGCCTGCACCGCGGCGCCGATCGCCACCACCTCGTCGGGATTCACCGTCTGGCAGGGATCGCGGGGGATCAACGTGCGTACCATCTCCTGCACCATCGGCATGCGGGTGGCGCCGCCCACCAGCACCACGTCGTCGATGTCATCGGCCGCCAGGCCGGCATCGCGCAGGGCCCGTTGCACCGGGCGCAGCAGGCGGTCGAGCAGGTCGGGGCAGAGGCTCTCGAAGGTGCGCCGTTCCAGGGTGGTCTCGATGTGCAGCGGTCCCTCACCGCCGGTGGCGATGAAGGGCAGGGAGATGGGCGTGCTCTGCACGCCGCTGAGCTCGATCTTGGCCTTCTCGGCTGCCTCGGTGAGCCGCTGCAGGGCCTGGCGGTCGCGGCGCAGATCGAGGCCGTTCTCCTTCAGGAAGGCATCGGCAAGCCAGTCCACGATCCGCCGATCCCAGTCGTTGCCGCCCAGCTGGGTGTCGCCGCTGGTGGACTTCACGTCGAACACCCCCTGGGCAATGCGCAGGATCGACACGTCGAAGGTGCCGCCGCCCAGGTCGAACACCAGCACCCGCTTGGCCGCACTGCGGTCGAAGCCATAGGCCAGGGCCGCAGCCGTGGGCTCGTTGAGGATGCGTTCCACGCTGATGCCTGCCAGCCGGCCTGCGTCGCGGGTGGCCTGGCGCTGGGTGTCGTTGAAATAGGCGGGCACCGTCACCACGGCGGCCTCCACCGGCTCGCCGAGGTAATTGGCGGCGTCGTCGCAGAGCTTGCGCAGGACGCTGGCCACCAGCTCCTCCGGGGCATATTCCCGCTCGGTGGCCGGACACACCACGCGCACATTGCCCTGGTCGTTGGCGCGCACGGTGTAGGGCACGCCGAGGCTGCCGTCGTCGAGCTCCTCCCACTGGCGGCCCACGAAGCGCTTGAGGTTGGCAAAGGTGTTGCGGGGATTGAGCACCAGCTGGCGGCGCGCCAGCTGGCCCACCAGCAGCTCCTGGTCACGGCTGAAGCCCACCACCGATGGGGTGGTGCGCCCGCCCTCGGCGCTGGCGATCACCTGGGGGCGTCCGCCCTCGAGCACCGCCACCACGGAGTTGGTTGTGCCGAGGTCGATGCCGACGATGCGCCCCATGGACTGCTCTGGAGTCGTGAACCGCGCGGCGGCCCTAAGTTACCGGTCCATTGGACGTTAATCGCCGCTTAAACCGGAAGGCGGGCTGTGGTCCGTAAATTCCTGATAGCACGGACCTCAGCACGCTGCTTCTGCATGACGACGGATTTCCGATCAGCCGCCAAAGCCGATGCCTTCACCCTCCGTCGCCGCCCACCCACCGAAAAGATGGTGGACATCGGCTTCCGGCAGCTCAGCCTGGTGCTGGCCTCGGTAGTCGCCATCGTGTTGTTGGGCATCTTTCTGGTGGTGTTCCAGGGTTCCCAGGAAGCGATCCGCACTTTCGGTCTGAAGTTTCTCACCACTTCGGCCTGGGACCCCGTCAACAACGAGTACGGGGCCTTTACGGCGATCTATGGAACGCTGGTGACAGCTCTCCTGTCGTTGTTGATCGCCATCCCCCTCGGTCTAGGCACGGCAATCCTGATCACCGAGGACATGCTGCCTCGCGGCCTCCGCGAAGCCATCGGCCTGATGGTGGAACTGCTGGCCGCTATCCCCTCAGTGGTTCTCGGCCTTTGGGCGATCTTCGTGATGGAACCTGCATTGAGGCCAGTCCTCCAGTTCCTTCACCAGATTCTCGGCTGGACCCCATTTTTTAACACGATTCCCCAGGGTCCTGGTATGGCCCCTGCCATCCTCATTCTTGTCGTGATGGTGCTGCCCATCATTACCGCCATCTCCCGGGATGCTCTCAACCAAGTGCCGATCGAACTCAGGCAGGGCGCCTATGGAGTGGGCACCACCCGCTGGGGCGCGATCAGCAGTGTGATTGTGCCCGCAGCCATTTCCGCGATCATCGGCGGTGTGATGCTTGCACTGGGCAGGGCAATGGGTGAAACGATGGCGGTGACCATGATCATTGGCAACGCCATGAACTTCAGCACCTCCCTGTTGGCTCCTGGAAACACCATTGCTTCAATGTTGGCCAACCAGTTCGGTGAGGCTGATGGCGTCCAGGTTTCGGCACTGTTGTATGCGGCCTTGATTCTGATGGTCCTTACTTTCACAGTCAATGTCTTGGCTCAGTGGGTGGTCCGCCGCCTCAGCCTGCGCTACTGACCCACCCCCTTGATCGCGCTATGAGATCCATCGAAGGCAACGCTGTGCAACTCTCCTCCTCAGGCCAGTCTTCTCTTTTTGAACGTCGGTCTCTCAGTTTCGACCCCAGTCTTAATCGAAATCGCATCAACCGGCTCTGCACAGCCATTGCTGCCACCTTTGCTGGAATCGCGATTCTGCCTTTGTTTCTGGTGCTGGCCTATGTGCTCTACAAGGGTGCCTCACTGCTGAGCATCTCCCTGTTCACCCAGTTGCCGCCTCCCCCCGGCCTCGAGGGAGGCGGTATCGGTAATGCGGTGATCGGCACAATCATCGTCACCTTGGTCGCCTCGCTGATTGCCATCCCCATCGGCGTTGGTGGTGGCATCTATCTCAACGAGTACTCCCAGCGCGGCTGGTTTTCCCAGTTTGTAACCTTCGGCAATGACGTGCTGGCCGGTGTTCCCTCCATCATCGCCGGTGTGTTCGTTTACGGGATCGTGGTCGCTACCCGCATCTTCTTCAACCAGAGCTACAGCGCTGTTGCCGGCGGCATCGCCCTGGCCGTACTGATGCTGCCCACCGTGATCAAGACCACCTTTGAAGGATTGAAGCTAGTGCCCCAGGAGCTCCGTTGGGGGGCCTACGGGGTGGGGGCCTCCAAGTTCGTGACCATCACCCGCATCACCCTGCCGGCCGCCTTCACACCCATCGCCACCGGCATCGTGCTGGCCATCGCCCGGGCTGCAGGCGAAACCGCTCCACTGATATTCACGGCCCTGTTCTCTCCCTTCTGGCCTGAAGGCCTGTTCAATCCGATCGCCACCATGTCGGTGTTGATCTTCAATTTCGCCATCATGCCCTACGAGGCCCAGAACGCCTTAGCCTGGGCCGCTTCATTTGTGCTGGTGATGATGATTCTCGCCGCCAATCTTCTGGCACGCTGGATCAGCAAGGTGGCCAAAAAGGCCTGATCCCAGTCCAAAACTACATCACCACGACCACTTCCACTCCACCCGGCCATGACCCAAGCCACCTCCTCCGCCCCCAACAGCAACGACGTCTGCATGTCCCTGCAGAACGTCACGATCTCCTACGGCAGCTTTGAGGCCGTGAAGAACGTCTTCATGGACATCCCCAGTGGCAAGGTCACGGCCTTCATCGGTCCCTCCGGTTGCGGCAAGTCCACTGTTCTGCGGGCCCTCAACCGCATGAACGACCTGATCCCCGGTTGCGGGCTCAAGGGGCGGGTGGTGTTCGACGGTGTCGATCTCTACGAGCGCAACGTGGACCCCGTGGAGGTGCGCCGACGGATTGGCATGGTGTTTCAGAAACCGAATCCCTTCCCCAAGAGCATCTACGAGAACATTGCCTTCGGGGCCCGGATCAACGGCTACAAGGGCGACATGGATGAACTGGTGGAGCGTTCCCTGCGCAAGGCTGCCGTATGGGATGAATGCAAGGACAAACTGAAGGAAAGTGGCTTTGCCCTCTCCGGTGGTCAACAGCAGCGACTCTGCATCGCCCGGGCGATCGCCACGGAGCCTGAGGTGATTCTGATGGACGAACCCTGCTCAGCCCTGGACCCGATCTCCACCCTCAAAATTGAGGAAACGATGCATGAGCTGAAGCGCAGTTACACGATCATCATCGTGACCCACAACATGCAGCAGGCTGTGCGGGTTGCCGACATGACCGCCTTCTTCAACGCCGAGGCTGTCGAAGGTGGCAGCGGCAAGGTGGGTTACCTGGTTGAGTTCAACGACACCGAGCGCATCTTCAACGCCCCCGGTCAGCAGGCAACCCAGGACTACGTCACCGGACGCTTCGGCTGAGCCGCAGAGTTGGCCTGGCTTGGCAGTGGCTGAGGATCCCCCCCCCGGACAGTGGCCGCGGGGGGTTCAGCCATTGTTGTTCAATCCAACCATGCTCCGTATGAACGACAAAAAAACCGGCCCAAGGGCCGGTGATTGAGCGGAGAGGGAGGGATTCGAACCCTCGATAGAGTTGCCCCTATACAGCATTTCCAGTGCTGCGCCTTCGACCACTCGGCCACCTCTCCAGCGGCAAAATGGGGCAACGTGGTGGCAATGTAGCAGTCGACCTCTCGCTCGGGCTCCGCTGAGTTCGCCGTCTGCCATGACCCGTCGCTTTCCGATCACGGTGCACTGGCGCCAGACCGGACGGGTGATCACCCATGAGGTACCGGAAGGCGAAACCATCCTGCGCAGCTTCGAGCAGCAGGGCGATCCCCTGCCCTTCAGCTGCCGCAACGGCTGCTGCACTGCCTGTGCCGTGCGGGTGCTGAAGGGGTCGATCGACCAGCGCGAAGCCCTTGGCCTGTCCAAGGATCTGCGCCAGCAGGGCTACGGGCTGCTGTGTGTGGCCCGGGCCACCGGCCCGCTCGAGGTGGAAACCCAGGATGAAGATGAGGTCTACGACCTGCAGTTCGGCCGCTTCTTCGGGCGGGGTCGGGTGCGGGCAGGCCTGCCGATCGAGGAGGACTGAGCAACGCCCAGCCTGCCCAGACCAATCCTGTTCCGACAGCCCCAGCCCCCTGCAGACCATGAGCCTTTCCCCCAGCCCCGTGGACCCATCGGCGCCCGCCTGCGGCCCCCGCCTCTGCACCCAGGCCCTGGCTGGTTCCGGACTGTCCCTGGGGAGCATCGAGCGGCTGCTGGATGTGGCACAGCGGGCAGCAGAGGCAGGCGGCGTTCAGCTCAAGGCCCACTTCGGGCGGCTGGAGCAGGTGCGGGAGAAGGGCCGCAACGGCGACCTGGTGACCGAGGCCGACCTGGCCGCCGAGGCGGCCGTGCTGGGACTGCTGCAGGCCGAAACCCCGGAGATCGGTGTGCTGGCGGAGGAGAGCGGACGGCGACCCGCCGAGGGCGCTCTGGAGTGGTGTGTCGATCCCCTGGATGGCACCACCAACTACGCCCACGGCTTTCCGGTGTTTGCCACCTCAGTGGGACTCACCTGGCAGGGAATTCCCCTGTTGGGAGCCCTGGCGCTGCCCGCCTTCGACGAGCTCTACTGGGCCGCGCCCGGCCTGGGCAGCTGGTGCAACGACCGCCGACTGGCGGTGAGTGGTTGCCGCCAGCTGGCCGAATCCCTGCTGGCCACCGGTTTCGCCTACGACCGCCAGCAACGGCTGGACAACAACTACGCCGAGTTCGCCTGGTTCACCCATCGCACCCACGGCGTCCGCCGGGCCGGGGCGGCGGCGGTGGATCTGGCCTTTGTGGCCAGTGGCAAGGTGGATGGGTACTGGGAACGGGGCCTTGCTCCCTGGGATCTGGCGGCAGGCCTGGTGCTGGTGGAGGAAGCCGGCGGCGTGGTGACCGGCTACGACGGTTCCCCCGCTGACCTGGCCAGCGGCAGGGTGGTGGCGGCTGGGCCAGGCCTGCACGGGCAGCTGCTCAGCGGCCTGGCGGCCTGCCGGCCCCTGGCCGGCAGCTGCTATGGCGCCCCCGAACTCGACGACGGCACCAGCACCCCGGTCGCTCCATAGGATCTGGAACCGGATCTCATCCCGCGCCACCATGGCTCTGCAACCTGCTGCCGGCGCCAGGGATCTCAATCCCCGCGAGGTGGAACAGAACCGCGCGATCTGCGCGGCCCTGGCGGAGGTGTATCGCCTCTGGGGCTATCAGCAGGTGGATCCCCCCAGCGTGGAGCGCGTGGACACCCTGGAGGCCGGTGGCGGCATCGATGGACGGGAGCTGGTGCTGTTGGCCAGCGAGGAGAGGCTTGGGCTGCGGCCGGAACTCACCGCTTCGATCGCCAGGGCGGCCAGCACCCGCATGGCCCAGCGTCCCAGGCCGCTGCGACTGTGGACCAACGGAACGATCTTTCGCAGCAGCACCGGCGACAGCGGTCAGCAACGCATTCATGAACAGCTGCAGAGCGGCGTGGAGTTGCTGGGGGAGCGCCGCGCCGCGGCGGACGTGGAGCTGATCAGCCTGCTCCTGGCCGCTGCCGCGAAGCTCGAACTGGCGGCCCACACCCCCCAGTTGCTGATCGGCCACCACGGGCTGCTCACGGCCCTGCTGGCGGATGTGCCTGAAACCCACAAGGCCGCGACGCGCAGGGCCCTCACCGGTTTTGACCCCCTGGCGCTGGAGGCGATTCCCCTGCCTGAACCGCAGCAGCAGCGCCTGCGGGCGGTGATGCGCCTGCGTGGGGGGGCCAGCGAGGTGCTCTATGCCCTGGAGCAATGGCTGGGGCCGGTGCCGCTGCTGGCGGATCTGCAGCTGATCCTCGCCGCCGTGGCCCCGGCTGCTGAGCGGGGTGGTGTGAAGCTGCGGCTCGACCCCACCTTCCAACCCCATTTCGCCCTCTACGACGGCCTGGTGCTGAAGCTGGTGTGCCGGGGAGAGCAGGCGCCGCTGGCGATCGCCAGCGGTGGCCGCTACGACGCCCTGGTGGGTCGCTTCAATGCCGGAGGCAGTTCGCCAGCGGGTGTGGGCTTCGGGTTCGACGTGGAGGCCCTGCGGGAGCTGCTGGGCCATGGCTGGCGGCTGGACCGCACGGCTGCCCCCGTGCTGGTGAGCTACGCCGCCGGCAGCTGTGTGGTGGCTGCCCTGGAGATTCAGCAACAGCTGCACCGCGAAGGGGTGATCGCCGAGCTCCATCCCGATCCCCTGGCCAGCCAGGAACGGGCGGACGCCATCGCCAGCGAGCGGGGGTGCTCCCGTGCCGTCTGGCTGGGTTCCTAAAGTTCAGGTTGTCATCAACCCAGCGTGGCCCACACGATCGTCTCCAACGTCTGCGAAGGCGTCGCTGATTGCGTCGATGCCTGCCCGGTGGCCTGCATCCACCCTGGGCAGGGGGCCAACAGCAAGGGCACGGGCTTCTACTGGATCGACTTCGACACCTGCATTGACTGCGGCATCTGCCTGCAGGTGTGTCCTGTGGAAGGGGCGATCCTGCCCGAGGAGCGTCCCGATCTGCAGAAGGCGCGATGAAGACCGGGCGAGCCGACCGGCCAACCCGCGTCTGCGCCGTGTGTGGCCGCCCGTTTCAATGGCGGCGCAAATGGAAGGACGTCTGGCAGGACGTGCGCTACTGCTCCGAGCGCTGCCGCCGCCGCCGCAACAGCGCCTCCCATGGGCGGGAGTCACAGCCGACAGCCTGAGGCACACGCCTCCCGCCAGCTGCTTTCGCCGGTTCAGATCAGCCTGAGGCCTTCGGGCTGACTTTTCCACAGCGCTTGAAGGGCCCCATGGCCAGCTGAATCTCCCAATCAGCTGGTTCTGCCGATGCTCGAGCTCCCTGGATCGATCCCAGCAGATCTGCTGAACAATTCGACCCATTGCGCAAACCTCAACGGGCAGAGGGATTGCGTCCATTGCGAACTCCCTTCGCTGGGTCCTGTTGCGATGACTGCCCAGGATCTGTTCGCCAGCCTGACGTTGCCCCGGCGGCAGGGACCAGACGTGTGGGAAACCTGTGGAGAACACCCTCACAGGCAGCGGGGCGAGAGCATGGCCAGCCGGTTGGCCTGGAATGGATTGAGGTTGTCGTCGCTCACCAGCACCAGCACCGCTCGACCATCCGCCAGAACAGGACCAGCGGCCAGACCCTCCCAGTTGTCAGGCTCCAGGCCGATCGCCAGCAGATCCCAGCTGGCCAGTGGGGCCGCCGGGCGCGCCTGGCCCGGGGTGGGCAGCGGATAGAGGGCCAGGCGGATCTGCCAGCGGTCGGGAGCCTGGAAGTGCCGCAAGAGGCCGAGCAGGCGCCCACCGGGCTGCACCACCAGCAGGTCGGTGAGCCCCCAGCCATCGCCATGGGGGAGGAGCAGGGCCCCCTGGGGAAGGGGAGTGGGGGCCAAGAGCAAGTGATCCTGGCCGGGCTGCCACTGCCAGCGCAGCAAGCGCACGTGGCGGGGGGGATCCTGGAGCAGGGGCCGCTCCGCGGCCATCAGCAGGAAAGGACGGCCATCGGCCTGGTACCCCAGGGCCAGGGACTCCGGACCGGCGTTGCTGTCCAGGCCCCGATCGGGCCCAGGTTGCCAGTCGGCAGGCAGGTCCACGCTCTGGAGCAGGCGACCCGATCGGGCATCAAAACGGAGGAGCTCGGCAGGTCTGGTGGGGGTGCGGCGTCCTTCGCTGGCCACCCAGAGCTGGCCCTCCAGCTGCACCAGCCCCTCCCCATCCAGCGGCTGGCGCTGCAAGGCCAGGCTGCCGGCGAACAGGGGTGGAGGCCCCCCCGCCAGAGCGGCCGTGAGGCCACTCCAATGGCTCAGCGAGCCCTGCGGGAGGTCGCTGAGCAGCCAAAGGCGATCACTGGCGGGTGCAAAGGCGGCGGCGGAAAGCCCGCCGATCCGTTGCCCATCTGCGGCCCCTCTGGGCAGCTCCAGCTGTCGCTGCAGCTCCCAGCCGGCTGGGCTGGAACAGGGCAGCTCCAGGGCGCGGGCCCCACGCCCTGGCCAGCCAAGCAGCACGGCCAGGGCCCCCGCGATGCAGGTGAGCTGTCTCAGCACCGGTGCAGGCTCTCATGGCGCGACGACAGCCAGGCACCGCTGCCGTCGTAACAGCGGATCAACCGCTCCAGCCGATCCGGCGCAAGCAGCCAGCCAGCCTCCACCGTGAACGCCTGGCGGTGGCTCACCTGGGCCGGCCGGCGGCAGTAGCCACCATCGGCCAGACACACCACATCTGTCAGATCGGCTGGGGAGAAGGTGCTGGCGCAGCTCTGCCGGTCGGCTTCCGGCCAGTCGGCCGTCACTGTGGCGGTCTCACCCTGCCAGGAGCCCGCCAGCTGATCGGCCCGCAGGGGTGGCCGCTCAACGGCCTCGGAACCCAGGCGGAACTCGCGGATCAGCACCAGCTGGTCGGCCTGCCCGGCGGCGTCGAACAGCTGCACCAGGCGATGGCGGCGGTCGCCGGCCACAAAGCCAGTCTCCACGCCGAAGGTGCTGCCCGGCGCCACCTGCATCGTGCCCTTGCTGAAGGCGCCGGAGTCGAAGAACACCACCTGGCGGCCCAGGCTGCGGTAGTCCTGCTGGTGATCACTGCTGGGGGGACCATCGCGACCCTCCGGCCCGTAGCGGCGCAGGCGGAAGCGCACCAGGCGGCCCTCCTCGGCGCTCTGCAGGCTGAGCAGGGAGGGGGTTTCACTGAGCAGCTCGCCGGCAGGGGTGAGACTGGCGAAGGATCCCAGCCACTCCCCCTCGTTTTGCAGGAAGTTCTGCCACTGGCTGGCCATCAGGGGCAAGGAGCGGGGCGGATGGCCGGGATCGTAGGCAGCTGGCCTGCTGCTGGGGCTGGGGTCGGTTTCCTGCCCACGGCTCCCCCTTGGCGGAGGGGACCCACCCGGGGGAGCCTTAGGCATCCGTTGCGAGCAAACCGGTGGTGCTGCAGACCGAACAGGGTCAGATCCAGATCCACACCGAGAACATCTTCCCGATCATCAAGAAGGCCGTCTACAGCGGCCATGAGGTGTTCCTGCGGGAACTGGTGAGCAATGGCGTGGATGCCATCAGCAAGCGGCGCATGGCGGCGATGGCTGGCGACTGCAGCGAGGGCCCGGAGGGGCTGATCAACATCCGCATCGACCGCGAGGCCAAGACGCTGACCATCTCGGACAACGGCATCGGCATGGACGCCGATGAGGTGAAGCGCTACATCAACCAGGTGGCCTTTTCCAGTGCCGAGGATTTCCTGGAGAAGTACAAGAGCGAGAACGACGCGATCATCGGCCACTTCGGCCTGGGCTTCTACTCCAGTTTCATGGTGGCCAGGCAGGTGGAGCTGGTGACCCGCTCCGCCCGCGAGAGCAGCGAGGCGGTGCGCTGGAGCTGCGACGGCTCCCCCAACTTCAGCCTGGGAGCCGCCGAGCGCAGTGAACCCGGCACCGATGTGATCCTGCACCTGATGGAGGAGGAGCTCGAGTACATCGAGCCGGCCCGCATCCGCACCCTGATCACCACCTACTGCGACTTCCTGCCGGTGGCGGTGCAGCTGGAGGGCGAAACGGTGAACAAGCGCGAGTCGGCCTGGCGCAAGAGCCCGCGCGATCTCAGCGACAACGACTACATCGAGCTCTACCGCTACCTCTACCCCTTCCAGGGCGACCCGCTGCTCTGGGTGCACCTCAACACCGACTACCCCTACAACCTGCAGGGCATCCTCTACTTCCCCAAGTTCACGGGCCGGGCTGACTGGGAGAAGGGGGAGATCAAGCTCTACTGCAACAACGTGTTCGTGAGTGATTCGATCAAGGAGGTGGTGCCCCGCTACCTGCTGCCCCTGCGCGGCGTGATCGATTCGCCCGACATCCCGCTGAACGTGAGCCGCTCGGCCCTGCAGACCGACCGGCGCGTGCGCTCGATCGGCGGCTTCGTGGCCAAGAAGGTGGCGGATCGGCTCAAGCAGCTGCACCGCGATGAACCGAAGCGCTACGCCGAAATCTGGGAATCGCTGGCCCCATTCATCAAGATCGGCGCGATGGAGGACGACAAGTTCGCCGACCAGGTGGCCGACCTCGTGCTGTTCGGGACCACTGCGCAACCGCAGGAACAGCCTGCGCAACCGCAGGAACAGCCTGCTGCGGCGATGGAGGGCGAACCCGCCGAGGGTCAGTGCCTCGATCCGATCCCAAGCGCCGATGGCAAGGCCTTCACCACCCTGGCCGGCTATCGCTCGCGACTGGAGGCGGGCAACGACAAGCGCATCCTCTATTGCAGCGATGAAGCGGGCCAGGCGGGGCCCCTGGCCCTGTGGAGGAGCCAGGGCGCCGAGGTGCTGCTGGCCGACACCTTCATCGACACCCAGTTCATCCCTTGGCTGGAGTACCGCCACGAGGATCTGAAATTCCAGCGGGTCGACAGCGAGCTGGATGAGTCGCTGCAGGAGAAGGAGAGCGAGCTGGCCGATGCCGATGGCAAGGATGCCAGCGAAAAGGTGCGGGACCTGTTCAAGAAGGCCCTGGCCAACGACAAGATCACCATTCAGGTGCAGGCGCTGAAGGGCGAGAACGCCCCTGCAGCCCTGATCCTGTTGCCTGAGCAGATGCGCCGCCTCAATGACATGGGCGCCCTGATGGAGCAGCGGCTGCCGAGCCTGCCCGACCATCACGTGCTGGTGGTGAACCGCAGGCACCCGCTGGTGGAGGGACTGCTGAGGCTCTCCGCTGGCTCGGTGATCACCACCCCCGGCGGGGCCACTGCCGCTTCCCCCAGCCAGCAACTGGCCGATGACCTCAGCCGTCACCTCTATGAGCTGGCCCGGCTGGCGGTGGGTGGCCTGGAGCCCAATGAACTGGCCGGTTTCCAGCAGCGCAGCGCCGACGTGATGGGCCGGCTGATGGAGCGGGGATTGTGAGCTGCGGGCCGGCCCAGCGCGAGAGCGGCGGGTTCGGCTTCAGCAGCAAGCGTAAGCTTTGTCGAAAATAAACGACCCCTTCACAGGCTGCGGCATGGGACTTCAAACCCTTGTGGTGGAGGACCAGCTGATGTTTCAGGAGCTGCTGGTGGCCATGTTGCGCGGCCACCCTGGCCTGGCGGCGGTGACCACCGCCTCCACTGCCGCTGAGGGGATCGACTGCTGCTCAAGGGTTCGCCCCGATCTGCTCATCCTCGACATCGCCCTGCCAGACGCCGAGGGCCTCACGGTGGCCAAGGCGCTGCAGGTGCTCAACCCGGCTGCCAAGGTGATCGTGCTCTCCAGCCATTCCAGCACCTTCCTGAGGCCACCGGAGCTGCGGGACACGATCTGCGCAGTGATTGACAAGGCCCGGGCCTTTGAGGATCTGCTCAGGGAGATCGTGGCGATCACCGGCTGTGAGGGGACTGAGCGTCCGGAGGATGGGCTTCCCCTCGATGCGCTTCAGCAGCTCACCCAGCGGGAACGCCAGGTGCTGGAACGGCTTGGCCGTGGGCAGAGCAACAAGGACATGGCGCTCGACCTCGATCTGTCCGTGCGCACGGTCGAGTCCCATCGGCGCAACATCGCCATCAAGATGGGTTGCAGCGGGGCCAGGCTGATCCGCATCGCCGCCTTGTTGCAGCAGCGGCCCGACTGGTGACCAGCCGGCCGTCCAGGGTCGATTGATACACTCTCATGGTGGGTGTTTTTGGTGCCCGCTCCCCATTCATCAGGTTGAAGGTCATGTCCCGGGTCTGCCAGCTCACCGGCAAGCGCGCCAACAACGGCATGGCCGTGTCTCACTCCCACGTGCGCACCAAGAAGCTGCAGCAGGTGAATCTGCAGGAGCGGCGCCTGTGGTGGGCCGAGGGCAACCGCTTTGTGAAGCTGCGCGTGTCCACCAGGGCCCTGAAGACCATCCAGAAGAAAGGGCTGGGGGCCTATGCCCGCGAACTGGGCATCAATCTCGCCCGAATCTGAGCCTGGCCAGATTCTGAACGGCCCACCAGCGGAGGCCCGTCCAGCTCTGAATCTCGCCGATTCAGACCACTTCATACCGTCCCAGTTTGATGGATCGTCGCGCCTTTCTGCAGAGGTCTCTCACTGCTGCGGGGCCCTTCATCGTGGCGAGTCTTTCCCCCCTCCTGGCCCTGCCAAAGGCGGCAGAAGCTCTCGGTGGCACCCTGCCTGAGATTGACCGGCCAGCCCCGCCATTTGAGCTGACCGGTGTCCTGCCTCCTGCAGACCAGGGTCAGCTGTCCCTGGGCGAGCTGCGTGGCTCCTGGGTGGTGCTCTATTTCTATCCCCGCGACTTCACCGGTGGTTGCACACTGGAAGCCCGCGGCTTCCAGCGGGACCTGCAGGCCTTCCAGGCTGCCGGAGCCACCGTGGTGGGCATCAGTGCCGATGATCCCGACTCCCACGCCTCCTTCTGCTCGGAAGAGGGGCTCTCCTTTCCGTTGCTGAGCGATCCCGGTGGGCAGGTGAGTCGGGCCTACGGGTCCTGGATCGCCCCGTTTTCCCAGCGACACACTTTCCTGATCGACCCCGACGGCAACCTCCGAGCCACCTGGGTGGCGGTGCGGCCCAGCGGCCATAGCCAGGAGGTTCTCGCCAGGCTGCGGGAGCTGCAGCTCAGCCCAGGCAGCGGCTGAACAGCTCCGCATGGAGGCCACCGGCCTGGCGGAGCTCGGCCAGGCGCTCGGCTGAGGGGGGTTGATCCAGGCAGGCCTGCCAGGCCGCCAGCAACCGATCAGGGACCGGCTGATCCACCTTCGGCTGACTCAGGGCCAGGTGATCGTTGCTGGGTTCTGCCAGGTCATGCACCGGACAGCCCAGGGCACGGGCCGCAGCCTGGACTTTGGGGTCGTAGCTGAGGGCCGCCACCGGCGCACCGCTCACCGCCGCCAGAATCAAACCATGCAGCCGCATGGCCAGCACCAGCCCACTGCCCGCAAACAGCGCCATGGCCTCGGCCGGCGTCTGGGGCAACACCTCCCTGCTGCGGCTGCAAAGTCCCTCGGGCAGCAGGTTCTGCTCGCGGAGCTGTTCGAGCAGGCCCCTGTCCTGGCCGGCATGGAAGGGCACCCAGATCACCTCCCGCTGCGGAGCCAGGCGGTTGATGGCCTCCAGCCAGGGCCGCCAGGCGTGTCCCTGCAGTTGGGCCGTGGGACGGAAACAGAGCAGCAGCGGTCCCCCCTGCCCATGCCAGGCCAGCGGCGGGAACGTCCAGACGGGATCACTGCCCACGCCGCTCTGCCAGGGCTGGGGGCGCCAGCCGAGCTCGCGGGCCAGGGCGGCCGAGGCGGAGTCGCGCCAGCTGCAGGCGGTGGTGCGCGCCAGCAGAGCCCTGACCAACAGCCGGCTGCGCCGCCGCCGCAGGGGCCCCAGCCCCTGGGCCCAGAGCAGCACAGGCTTGCCCTGCAGCCCGGCCAGCAGGATCAGGGCGGCGTAATACAGCAGGCTGCGGAAACTGGTGCTGTCCTGCAGCAGGCTGCCGCCACCCAGAATCAGGGCCGTGGCCGACCCCAGGGCGCCGATCACCTCTGACAGGCTGCCACGATCCACGCAGGCCACCCCGAAACGGCTGGCCACCAGCTGCTGATCGCGGGCCGTGGCGACGGGCTCGGCGTGGCGCGGCAGCTGCTGCAGCAGCACCGCCAGCAGGGCATCGTCGCCGAGGTTGTGCTCGCCGTAGTAACCCACCAGCAGCGGTCGGCATGGGGTGTCGTGGGCAGCGGCAGGGGTTGGGGGCAAGGGAACGGGTGTCCGAGAGAGGGGGAATCGGGATCAGCCGTTGCCCGACCGGCCGGCGGGCGGGACGGACCGCTGCGGGCTCTCGGCCAACCAGGCCAGGCCAGCGGAGATCCCGAGCAGCATCAGCAGCAGGGGCAGCCAGGGGCGTGGCCGGAGCCCACGCAGGGAAGGTGGCAGGCTGCGTCGGGCGCCGCCAGCCTCTCCCCGGCCGAGGGGACGACCGCAGCGGGCGCACACCATGCGTCCAGCCAGCGACCGATCCGCCTTCACAGCCCAGCTGCCGCAGTGGGGACAGGCCATGGTTCAGCTCGACGCAGAGGTGTAATAGCGCAGCGCGAGCTGCCAGAACGCTCGGCTGATCACCAGTGCGGCGCCCGCCACTGCCAGGCTGGCCAGGATCCAGCTGGCGCTGCCCCTGCCGAGGAGGGTCTCTGCCGGCACGGTGGTGAGAAAGGCCACGGGCAGAACCACGGTGAACAGCAGCCGCACCGTGGCGGGGAAGGCGCTCACCGGATAGCGGCCGGCACTCAGGGCGGCCCGCAGCACCTCGGTGGCATTCCAGGTTTTCACGAACCAGATGGCGGTGGTGGCAATCACGAACCAGAGGGCATAGAGGGTGGCCGCGGCGGCCAGCATCACCACCACCGTGGCCAGCACCTGCTGGAGCTGGAGGCCGCCCTGATCAGCCCGGGCCGCCCAGCCCATCAAACCCAGACCCAGCGCCACTTCCGGCAGCCCGGCCGGACTGAAGCTGCGCAACGACAGCCAGAACTGGCTGTCGATCGGCTTGAGCAGCACAAAGTCGAGGGTGCCCTCCTGCACGTGGGTGACGATGCGGCTCAGATTGGGCTGCAGGACGGTGCTGGTGAAGCCATTCAGGCAGGTGTAGGCCCCCAGCACCACCAGGGCGGCGTTCCAGCTCCAGCCTCCCAGGGCCACCCCCTGGCGATAGAACAGCCACAGCACGAGCACACTGCCCACCAGGTTGGCCGCCATCGCCACCAGCTCGATCAGGGCGTTGAGCTGATACTCCAGCTGGCTGGCCAGGGAGGTGCCCCAGAACCGCCGCAGGCTGAGTAGATAGCGCCCCATCCCTAGGCTCCCATCGCCCCGTAGCGACGCACCCCGGCGCGCCAGAGCACCCACAGAAGCGGAAACAGCACGGCCAGCCAGAGCAGCATGGTGAGAAAACCTGCCACAGGAGTGAACGGACCGGCGGCGGCCACCGAGTCCCCCGCCAGCAATTCGGCCGGGAAGGCGATCAGATAGGGGAAAGGCGTGTGCAGGGCCAGCTGGCGCAGCCCAGGGGGGAAGGCCTGCAGCGGCGCCACCAGCCCGGAGAGAAACAGGTAGGGGATCATGATCAGCCGTTCCAGGGCCGTGGCGCGCTCACTCCAGAAGCAGAGGCAGGCAATCAGGCTCTGCAGCAGGAAGTTGAGGGCGAAGGCCAGGCCCACCGCCAGGAGGCCCAGCAGCAGGCGTCCCGGGCCGGGCCAGGCGAAGGTGGCCGGCTGCAACAGGAAGAAGCCACTCACGATCAGCAGCACGAAGGGCAGACGGGTGGCCTGTTCCGCCTGGTGGGCCGCCACATAGCGCCAGAAGGGATGGAGGGGTTGCAGCAGGTAGGGGGACAGACGACCCTGGATCGTGTCCTCCTCGAACTGCCACACCACCCACACCACCGTGAACTGGCGCACCACAAAGGCGCTGAGGAAGTAGCGCCCGAGGGCCTCGGGCCCCAGCCCTAGGCCGGGCCCATCGGCGGCGCTCCACACCGCCAGCATGATGAAGGGCAGCACGCCGGAGAGCGCCCACAGCAGGATCTCTGCCCGGTATTCGGCCATGTAGGCGAACTGCACGCTCCAGAGCACCCGATAACGCTGCCAACTGCGGCAAACAGCTGGCAATTGATCCATCAGCGCCCGCAATACCAAAAATAGGTCAGAGATCAATCAAACTGTAGTCAGGGCGATGGAGAATGCCGATCGGATCGGGCCCAGGAGGATAACGCAAAGGTTTTCGATTCGATGACAAATCTGTGGCTCGCCTATTTTGAGGGAGGAATGAGATCAAGGGGTGCGACCATGCAAAGGGCATGCAATCAAACAGAGCAGCAGAAGCATGGCAGTCAGAGAATCAGACTGGTGGCCTTAAGCACAGGCTGTCCCAACAGTTGCACCTGGAAATCGGCACGTCGGTCACCATCGAGATCAGCCGAAAGAATCCCATCCTGATAGCGAAGTTCTCCAGCCACACCGCTGAAAGGGTTGGAGCCCAGGAATGCAAAGGCCGAATCACCGCCGCCGGGGATCGCATCGATTGACTTGAGATCAAGCTGATCCTTTCGCCAGCGAAAGTCAATGATGACGTCACGCCTTTTGCCAGCAAGCGAGTCAGCAGACTCATTGAATACAAAAAGATCTCGATCACGCCCACCACGCATTTGGTCTTTGCCAACATCTCCAATCAAGCGATCGTCACCAAAACCACCTTCGAGCATGTCATCATTCGACCCCCCAGACAGGCTGTCATCACCTAAATCGCCATATATAGAGTCGTCACCACCATCACCATAAAGGTCATCGTGACCTCGGCCGCCGACAATAGCATCGTCGCCATCATACCCAAAAACCCTATCATCACCATCACCACAATCGAAGTCATCGTCCTCGTCTGAACCCTCGAAATCATCATTATCATCACCACCATCAAAACGCACGCGCGCAGAGCGGAAAAGGATCACCCCAGGCACAGAAGGGTCCGGATCGACAAATAGAAAATCAGCTGGAGAATAAATTTCTACCCTGTCAGTTTGACCGTCATCGTAGCGGGTGATCAGAACACTGTCCCCCTCGCTAGTAGCTACCCTTTCATCATCGAGATCCTCAAGCTCCCAGCCACCATCGTCATATTCATAGACGCGACTGACAGATCCATCAGCATTCAACACTGCCTTAATGATGTCATCCAAAGAGAAGGACAGGACTCCCGACGATTTAACCCCAACCGGAGAACTCATTTGCACGCCCTAAATATTCATTTCCATTCAACCTGGAAGCGAACGGGAACTACGAATGACAGATAGAAATCTTAACTTGTCTGTTCACGGAGGCACCATGCCGACATGACAAACACGCCCATCCGAGCAGGGGGCATCAGCCCGCAAGCCAAGGGCCGCAATCCTGTGTGAAAGATCCACAGAGAAGCCCAACTTCCCAGAGACCTGACGTCCACAGCGCCACCTGATGCCAACGGAGGATCTGACCAGATCACGCAAGCGGGCAGGAACCGTCTCTGCATGGTCTGTCCATGAACGGGCGAGGCCGACATGACGCCGGCCCGTCGGTGCGGCCGTTGATTCAGGCGCTGGACCGATCAGGAAGGCGGAACCGCCCCCTCCACAAACAGCCGACCGATCAACTCCTCGATCGGCGGATAATTCACCTCCAGATCCAGCACCGGCAGCTCCGCCAGAAGCCGATTGAGGGTGGTGGTGAGCCGCTCCTTCGGGATCAGCAACCGCACCGCCGCCCCGTCGAGCTGTTCAATCTCACCGTAGGAACCCAGGCGGTCAGCCGCCATTGGCGCCGCCAGCTCCAGGCGCACCTGACGCCAGGGGGCGAGCCGTTCACCGAGCGCGGCAAGGGCACCGTCATAGAACAGCTGTCCCCGATGGATGAGCAGAACGCGCGGGCAGAGGGCTGTGATGTCAGCCATGTAATGACTGGTGAGCAGCACAGTGGCACCGGTGCGCTGGTTGTAGTCGGCCAGAAAGGTGCGCACCCGCGCCTGGGCATTCACATCCAGCCCCAGGGTGGGTTCGTCGAGGAACAGCACCCGGGGCCGGTGCAGCAGGGCCGCCAGCAGCTCGGCCTTCATCCGCTGCCCGAGGGAGAGCTTGCGCACCGGCCGGGTGAGCTCCGCATCGCCGAGCTCCAGCATCTCCGCCAGTTCGCCGATACGGCGGCGGGCCTCCTGGTCATCGATGCCATAGACGGCCGCATTCACCCGCAGGGAGTCGAGGGGTGGCAGATCCCAGATCAGCTGCTGCTTCTGGCCCATCACCAGGGTGATGGCCTCCAGGAAGGCCCGCTGGCGGCGGAAGGGGCGGTGGCCGGCCACCTCAAGCTCACCGCCGCTGGGGTGGATCAGCCCGCTGAGCAGCTTGAGGGTGGTGGTCTTGCCTGCACCGTTGCCTCCCAGGAAGCCCACCACTTCCCCCGCTTCGATCTGAAAACTCACCTCCCGCACGGCCTCGAGATCGATCCAGCGGCGCCGCAGCAGGTGGCGCATCGTGCCGCTGAAGCCCGGCTGCTTGTCCGCCACGCGGAAGCTCTTGCGCAGGCCCCTGGCCATCACGATCGCCATGGCTGCACCCTATCGACCCAAACGGGGTATCGACCGATAGGGTGCGGCCATGCATGCCCTCTCCCTGCCCACCTGGTGGATCCACATCACCTCGGTGCTGGAGTGGATGGTGGCGATGCGGGCGGTGCAGCAGCTGGGCCGCAGACGGACGGAACCGGCCTGGAACTGGCTGGCCCTGGCCATGCTGCCGGCCCTGGTGAGCGCCATGTGTGCCTGCACCTGGCACCTCTACGACAACAGCCCCGATCTCTACGGCCTGGTGGTGCTGCAGGCGGGACTCACCGCCGTTGGCAACCTGGCGCTGGCGCTGGCCTGCCTGCAGCTGCTGCGCCGTCAGGGCAGCAGCTCCCCTGCCGACGAGGCGACCGGTGATGGCTGAGTCCGCGGGTACCGGCGTGCTGGAACTGGTGCAGTGGCTGGGCCGCATCAACCCGGGGCCCCTGTTCGTGCTCTCGCTGTTGCCCTACCTGGCCTTCCTCTGGCTGGCGGGACGGGTGCAGGGATTCCCCCCTCTGGCCCTGCGGGGTTTCCAGCTCACCCTGTTGTTTGTGGCGGTGACGATCGCTGCCTCGATCCTGGCCCTGCAGACCACCGGCCAGCAGCTGGCGGATGTGGACCCGCTGCATGGCGGCGCCGAGGCCTTCCTCACCCTGGCCAATCTGCTGGTGGCGGTGGGCTTCAGCCAGGCGGTGCGACGCTGAACGCCGATGAACAAGTCTTAAGGGGACGGGGAGTGGGGCCCGCCTGCCCGGAAGATGGGGCGTCGCCCTGTGCTCCATGCTTGCGCCCCTTCTGATCCAGCCCCTGGCCATGGCACCCGCCACGATCACCTGGTCGCCCAAAGTGGCCCTGGTGATGATCCTCTGCAATGTGATCGCCATCGCCATCGGCAAGGCCACGATCCAGCAGCCCAACGTGGGCCTGCAGCTGCCCAACTCCGCCATGTTCGGCGGCCTCAGCCACGGCGCCATGCTCGGCACCCTCAGCCTCGGCCATCTGCTCGGCATGGGCGCCATCCTGGGCCTGGCCTCCCGCGGGGTGGTCTGAGCCGGGCTGCCATGTGCTGGCTGTTCTCCCGGCCCACCGGCCAGAGGGGAACAGCCGTTGATCCAGACCTGGGGGTGGGCCAGACCCACTTGCCAGTGAACCTGCCAGTGAAGTGAAGTTGCCAGTGAAAATGACTCAGGCGTGAGCATCAGCCCAAAAGCTGAGACTCAACGACAGAGCTTCAGACCCCGAGAGGCTGGGGGCTGTTCTGAAGAGCCCGACGGGCTGGAAAGCGCTCCAGGATTCGATCGGCCATCTGGGCGGGAGTGAGCCCCAGGGCCTCCTTGCTCTGGGCGGGGCTGGCATGGTCCACGAGTACATCGGGAATTCCGATGCGCAGGGTGGGCACCAGCACATCGTGGTCGCTGAGGGTCTCCACCACGGCAGCACCGAAACCGCCGGCAAGGCAGCCCTCTTCCATGGTGACCAGCCGGCCAATGCGGCGGGCCAGGGGAAGGAGCAGGGCCTCGTCCAGGGGCCTCAGGAAGCGGGCATTCACCACGGCAGCCCGCACGCCCTGCTCCTGGAGCAGGCCGGCGGTTGCCAGGGCGGGGTACACCATCGAGCCGTAGGCCACGATCAGCAGGTCGTCACCGTCGGTGAGCAATTCACCCCGGCCCAGCTGGAGAGGCTCCCATCCCTCCTCCATCAGGGGCACCCCCTCGCCTTCACCCCGGGGAATGCGCAGGGCACAGGGGCCGTCGTGCTGGATGGCCGTGACCAGCATCCGCTGCAGCTCAGCCTCGTCCTTCGGGGCCATCACCGTGAAGTTGGGCACGCAGCGCAGATAGCTGATGTCGTACTGCCCCTGGTGGGTCGGGCCGTCGGCACCCACGATCCCGGCCCGGTCCATCACGAAGGTCACGGGCAGATTCTGTATGCCCACGTCGTGGATCAGCTGGTCGTAGGCCCGCTGCAGGAAGGTGCTGTAGATCGCGCACAC
This sequence comes from Prochlorococcaceae cyanobacterium, assembly GCA_040399285.1. GTDB lineage: Bacteria > Cyanobacteriota > Cyanobacteriia > PCC-6307 > Cyanobiaceae > NIES-981. The sequence goes on along the minus strand of JBBASM010000008.1, from coordinate 85,222 downwards.
GGGCCTGAGACCCTCACAGGCCATGCCCGCCGCCATGGTCACGGCGTGCTGCTCGGCGATCCCCACATCGAAGTACTGGTTTGGCAGGGCCTTCTCCAGCAGATCCAGGCCGGTGCCGGTGGCCATGGCGGCGGTGATGCCCACCACCGTGGGATCCTGCTCGCACAGCTTCACCAGGGTCTGGCCGAACACCTTGCTGTAGCTCGGGGGTTTGGGCTTGCTGGAGGGATAGGCCTTGCCGGTGGCCAGATCGAAGGCGCTCTGGGCGTGGTAGCCCACCTGGTCGGCCTCGGCGTAGGGATAGCCCTTGCCCTTGGTGGTGGCCACGTGCACCAGCACCGGGCCGTCATGTTCGTGGGCCTGGTGAAACACCCGGATCATGCCAGCGATGTCGTGGCCATCCACCGGACCCATGTAGGTGAAGCCCAGCTCCTCGAACACGGCACCGAGCTTGGGCACCGCCAGGCGCTTCATGCTCTCCTTGAGGTTCTTCAGCTCAGGCGGCAGCTCGCCGTGCATGAAGGGCAGGTGCTTGATGGCCTCCTCGGCGTTGTCCTGCAGGAACTGCAAGGGTTTGCTGTGGCGCATGCGGTTGAGGTGGGTGCTCAGGGCTCCCACCGGCGGGCTGATCGACATGTCGTTGTCGTTGAGCACCACCAGCAGCCGGGTGTGGGGCAGGTGGCCGGCATGGTTGATGGCTTCCAGGGCCATACCACCGGTGAGGGAGCCATCGCCGATCACGGCAACGCACTTGAAATCCTCACCCCGGCGGTCGCGGGCCAGGGCCATGCCCAGGGCCGCTGAGATCGAGGTGCTGGCGTGGCCGGCGCCGAAGTGGTCGAAGCGGCTCTCGCAGCGCTTGAGATAGCCCGCCACGCCGCCCTGCTGGCGCAAGGTGTGGAACTGCTGGTAGCGGCCCGTGATCAGCTTGTGGGGGTAGGCCTGGTGGCCCACGTCCCACACCACCTTGTCGCGGTCGAGATCGAGGGTCTGGTAGAGGGCAAGGGTGAGCTCCACCACCCCCAGGCCGGGGCCGAGGTGACCACCGCTGGTGCTCACCACCTCGAGGTGACGTTCGCGGATCTGACGGCCGATCGCCTCCAGTTCGGCGATGCTGAGCCCGTGCAACTGATTCGGGTGCGTCAGCTCGCTGAGATGCATCACGGCCCCTGAGGTGGGCTGCAATCTAGAAGGTGCCGGCGACAGCCTGGTGCCGATTGCGACACTGGGAGCATGCGTGAGACCTCCCCTCCGGCGCCGCCCGATTCCCACGGCTACCTGCAGCGGGTGCTGCGGGCCCGGGTGTACGAGGTGGCGATCGAGTCGCCCCTCGATCCCGCCCCCAACCTCTCGGCCCGGCTCGGCAACCGCGTGCTGCTCAAACGGGAGGACCTTCAGCCCGTGTTCAGCTTCAAGCTGCGTGGCGCCTACAACAAAATGGTTGGTCTGAGCCAGGCCGAGCTGGAGCACGGCGTGATTGCCGCCAGTGCCGGCAACCATGCCCAGGGGGTGGCGATGGCGGCCCAGCGGCTGGGCTGCCGGGCCGTGATCGTGATGCCGGTCACCACTCCGGAGGTGAAGGTGAAAGCGGTGGCAGCCCGCGGCGCCGAGGTGGTGCTTCACGGCGACAGCTATGACGACGCCTGCGGCGAGGCCCAGCGGCTGGGGGCCGAGGCCGGGCTCAGCTTCATTCACCCCTTTGACGACCCGGACGTGATCGCCGGCCAGGGCACGATCGCCCTGGAGGTGCTGCGCCAGTGCTCCACCCCACCGAACGCGATCTATGTGGCCGTAGGCGGCGGCGGCCTGATCGGCGGGATCGCCGCCTATGTGAAGGCGCTCTGGCCCCAGGTGGAGATCGTCGGGGTGGAGCCGGTGGATGCCGATGCGATGACCCGCTCCCTGGCCGCCGGCCAGCGGGTGCGCCTGGAGCAGGTGGGGCTGTTCGCCGATGGGGTGGCGGTGCGCCAGGTGGGGGAACACACCTTCGCCCTCGCCCAGCGCTACGTGGATCGAATGGTGACGGTGAACACAGACGCCATCTGCGCGGCGATCAAGGACGTATTCGAGGACACCCGCTCCATCCTCGAACCCGCCGGCGCCCTGGCCATCGCCGGGTTGAAGGCGGATGTTCACAGCCGTGGGCTGCAGAACCGCACCCTTGTGGCCGTGGCCTGTGGCGCCAACATGAACTTCGATCGGCTGCGCTTCGTGGCCGAGCGCACCGAGATCGCCGAGGACCGCGAGGCGATGCTGGCGGTGGAGATCCCCGAGCAACCGGGCAGCCTGCGCCGCTTCTGCACCCTGCTCGGCGATCGCAACCTCACAGAGTTCAGCTACCGCCTGGCCGACCCCAGGCGTGCCCACATCTTCGTGGGGGTGCAGACCAGCGGCAGTCGCGATGAGCAAAACCTGATCCACGACGTGCGGGCGGCTGGCTTCCCCTGCCTCGACCTCTCCAACGACGAGCTCGCCAAGCTGCATCTGCGCCACATGGTGGGCGGGCGGCTGCCCCTGCAGGCGGCGGGAGCCGAGCAGCGGGAACTCCTCTACCGCTTCGAGTTCCCGGAGCGCCCCGGGGCACTGATGCGCTTTCTCACCAGCCTCCACCCCAGCTGGAACATCAGCATCTTTCACTACCGCAACCACGGAGCCGACGTGGGCCGGATCGTGGTGGGTGTGCAGGTACCTGACGCTGAACAGGCCGCCTGGCAGAGCTTCCTCGACGGCCTCGGCTACCAATATGTGGATGAATCGGGCAATCCCGCCTACCAGCTGTTTCTGGGGGCGGTACCGCCGGCTGGGAGCCTGCGGTAACTTGCCGCCATCGGTCGCGGGAGACACGCTTGCCGCACGACTGGAGTCCAGAACTGGATCCCGCCATCAGCCCGGCCCCTGAAACGACCAGCCAGGAGACGTCAGCAGGGACATCCCCCCAGCCGGGCATCTCTCTGGCAGCCAGGCTGGAGGCGATCCTCTACCTGAAGGGCCGACCCCTGAGTCTGGTTGATCTGGCCGGCATCGCAGGGGTGGAGCGAGACGAGGCGGAGCTGGCCCTGATCACCCTGATGGCCGACTACGCCCATCGCGACACCGCCCTGGAAATCCGCCAGGAAGGCAACACTTTCAGCCTGCAGCTGCGCGAGAGCCTCACCGATCTGGTGCAGAACCTGCTGCCCGTGGATCTCTCCACGGCATCCCTGCGCACCCTGGCGACCATCGCCCTGAAGAAACGCATCCTGCAGTCGGAACTGGTGGAGCTGCGCGGCTCCGGTGCCTACGACCACATCAAGGAGCTGCTCGCCCAAAATTTCATCGAGCGCCGCCGGCAGAGCGAAGGGCGGTCGTACTGGCTCAGTCTGAGCGAGAAGTTCCACCGCACCTTTGCCGTTCGGCCCGAGCAGCAGGCCAACGCCCCCAGGCGGGCTGCATAGAGTTGCTTGAGCTCCATTTTCTCTCCCGCTCCCACCCCATTCCACCAACGCCCTGAACCATGGAAGTGCTCGCCACCCTGCTGAGCGTGCTCAGCCGCACCCTTGAGATCTATTCCCTGATCCTGCTGGTGCGTGTGCTGCTCAGCTGGTTCCCGAACATGGACTGGAGCAATCCCGTGCTGAGCACGGTGAGTTCGATCACCGACCCCTATCTCAATGCCTTTCGTGGGCTGATCCCGCCCATCGGCGGGCTGGACCTCTCGGCCATCGTGGCGTTCCTGGCGCTGAATCTCGGCCAGCAGCTGCTGGGTACAGCCAGCGTGAGTGTGATGGCAGGTCTGGTTTGATCAGGCCAGGTGCTTCGGGAAGGCTCAGGGCTGGAGGGCCTGCTCCAAGGGCAGAAGCTCATCGTCTGCCGCTGCCCGGGTGCGAACGGGCGCACTGAATCCCCTGGCCTTCACATTGGTGAAGCCCAGGGGATCAGGCGTGCCAGCCGGCACAGCCAGGCGCAGGGCAAATGGGGAACGCCCCGGTGGCACATCACCGATGCCACCCACCCTGGTGCGGTTCTGCAACACCGGCTCCCCGCTGGCATCGAGGATGCGGGCGTACACGTCCGTGTCCACCACCGCGTGGCGGCCTGGATTCTCCACAATGCCCCGCAAGGCATAGCAACGGGCACTGCTGGAGCGATTTTGATCGGGCTGGGCCGCCACATCCGATCGCGGGCACGGCTCCAGGGTCACCTCACTGACCCGCAGCTCGGCTGCATCCCCGGGGCCGGGCACGCCCAGCAGCAGCGTCGCCGCCAGAAACATCCCCGCCAGCCAGTGCGCCCAGGGGAGAACTCTGGCAGCTCCAGCACGACAGACCTGGGCCATGGCACTCACCGATCATCCCCACTGCCAGCAATCACGTTACGGGCGGCGCGGCTGGCCAGTTTGTCGAGGTTGGCCTGGGCTACACCCTCCAGATCCAGACCCAGCTCGCTGGCCAGCTGGGCCACATACCAGAGCACATCGCCAAGCTCGAGCTTCAGGGCTGCCACGGTGTCGGCGGAGAAGGCTCCCTGCTGATCACGGATCACCTTCTTCACCTTGTCGGCCACCTCGCCGGCTTCGCCGCACAGCCCCAGGGTGGGATAGATCGGATTGGCACCCACATCGGGGTAGCGGGCTGTCTCACGGCTGCGCTGTTGATAGGTGCTGAAATCCAAGTGGGATCATCGTGGGACAGGGCCGATGGTAGTTTCGGCCTAACGAAGGGGTGCCGATGCCCAAGCCCGATCTCATGCGTCGCACCAAGATCGTGGCCACGATCGGGCCAGCCACCGAATCACCGGAACGCCTGCGCGAGCTGATCGCCGCTGGCGCCACCACCTTCCGCCTGAACTTCTCCCACGGCGACCACAGCGAGCACGCCGCCCGCATCGCCACCATCCGCAAGGTGTCCGCCGAGCTGGGGGTGCACATCGGCATCCTCCAGGACCTGCAGGGCCCCAAGATCCGCCTGGGCCGATTCGTGGACGGGCCGATCACCCTGGCCAAGGGTGATCCCTTCACCCTCACATCCCGGGATGTGGCCTGCAACAGCAGCATCGCCACCGTCACCTACGAGAAGTTGGCCGATGAGGTGCTGGACGGCAGTCGCATCCTGCTCGATGACGGTCGGGTGGAGATGGTGGTGGTGGATGTGGACCAGGCCAGCCAGACCCTGCAATGCCAAGTGACGGTGGGCGGCGTTCTCTCCAACAACAAGGGGGTGAACTTCCCCGATGTGCAGCTCTCGATCCGCGCCCTCACCGACAAGGACAAGGCCGATCTGGCCTTCGGCCTGCAGCAGGACGTGGACTGGGTGGCCCTCAGCTTCGTGCGCAACCCCTCCGATCTGCTGGAAATCAAGGAGCTGATCGCCAGCCAAGGGGCCAGCACCCCGGTGGTGGCCAAGATCGAGAAGTTCGAAGCCATCGACCAGATCGATGACATCCTGCTGCTCTGTGACGGGGTGATGGTGGCCCGGGGGGACCTGGGGGTGGAGATGCCGGCTGAAGAGGTTCCCCTGCTGCAGAAGGAGCTGATCCGCAAGGCCAACAGCCTGGGCATTCCGGTGATCACCGCCACCCAGATGCTCGACTCGATGGTGAGCTGTCCCCGACCCACCCGGGCAGAGGTGAGCGACGTGGCCAACGCCATCCTCGACGGCACCGACGCCGTGATGCTCTCCAATGAGAGTGCCGTGGGCGACTTCCCGGTGGAGGCCGTGGCCACCATGGCGACGATCGCCCGGCGGATCGAGCGCGACTACCCCCAGCGGGTGATCGACAGCCGCATGGCCACGACGATCCCCAATGCCATCTGTCAGGCGGTGAGCACCATCGCCCGCAACCTCAACGCGGCGGCGATCCTGCCCCTCACCAAGAGCGGCGGCACCGCCCGCAACGTGAGCAAGTTCCGTCCCAGCACTCCGATCCTGGCCATCACCAGTGAAACCAAGGTGGCCCGTCAGCTGCAGCTCTGCTGGGGGGTGAATCCCCTGCTGGTGCGGGAACAGACCTCCACCACCAGCACCTTCAGCCTGGCCACCGGCATGGCCCGTGAGCTCGGCTTCCTCCGGGACGGCGACCTGGTGGTGCAGACCGCCGGCACCCTCTCCGGGGTAAGCGGCTCCACCGACTTCATCAAGGTGGGCATCGTGGCGGCCGTGCTCAACAAGGGCCTGGGCATCGGCAACGGCTCGGTGAGCGGCCGGGTGCGGCTGGTGGACAGCCCGGAAGCAGCTGCTGCGATTCAGACCGGCGAAATCCTCGTGCTGCGCGAGGCCAGCCCCGCCTACGAGGAGGCCTTCCGCAAGGCCAAGGCCGTGATTGCCGAGTGTGGCGGAGCCGACAGCAATGCAGCCCAGATCGCCCAGCGCACCGGGATCCCGGCGATCGTGGGAGTGAGCGATGCGATCGCCAGCCTGCAGCAGGGCGAGATCGTGACCCTCGACCTGGTGCGGGGCGAAGTGCATCTCAGCGCCCGCAGCCACAATTCCGATGGCAAGGGCGCCATCGTCTAGGCAACCCTTCGGCAACCAGCTCCAGCTGCCCCCGCCATGGCCCCCAAGCTCCCAGTCGGCGAAACGGTGGGGATGGCCCTCTCCACACTGCGCGCCAACCGCCTGCGCAGCCTGCTCACCATGCTGGGCATCGTGATCGGCAACGCCTCGGTGATCACCCTGGTGGGAGTGGGAAGGGGCGCCCAGAACCTGGCTGAGGGCCAGCTCAGCAATCTCGGCGCCAACGTGCTGTTCGTGGTGCCCGGCAACAACGACACCCGCCGCCAGGGGATCGACTTTCCCAAGACCCTTGTGCTGGAGGACGCCAAGGCGATCGCTGAGCAGGTTCCCAGCGTGAACCGGGTGGCTCCCCAGATCACCCTCAGCGAGGTCCTGCAGGTGGGTGGCCTCACCACCAGCGCCTCCGTGCTGGGGGTGACGCCGGAGTTCCTGCCGGTGCGCCAGTTCGAGATGGAGCGGGGCCGCTTCTTCAGCGCCAGCGATCTGGAGGGGGCCCGCAGCCTGGTGGTGATCGGTCCGGACCTGGCCGCGAAGATGTTCCCAGCCCAGGAGGCCCTGGGGCGCACCCTGCGGATCCGCAACCAGGCCTTTGAGGTGATCGGCGTGCTGGCGCCCAAGGGGGCGGTGTTCGGTCAGAACCAGGACGAGAACGCCTACATCCCCCTGAGCACGATGGTGAATCAGCTCTCAGGCCGGGATCCCACCTACGGCATCAGCCTCAATTTCATCAGCGTGGAGGCCCGGGACGCGGACAGCATCAACGCCGCCGCCTTCCAGATCACCAACCTGCTGCGTCAACGGCATCGCATCCTGCGCGACGACGACTTCGCCGTGCGCTCCCAGAAGGACGCACTCACGATCGTGAGCACAATCACCGGCGGCCTCACCCTCATGCTGGCGGCCATCGGCGGTGTGTCGCTGCTGGTGGGCGGCATCGGCATCATGAACATCATGCTGGTGTCGGTGAGTGAGCGCACCGCCGAGATCGGGCTGCGCAAGGCCCTCGGTGCCCGCAGCGGCGATGTGCTGCTGCAGTTCCTGGTGGAGTCGCTGGTGCTGGCGAGCCTGGGGGGCGCGATCGGCACCGCCGTGGGCATCGGCGCCGTCAGCCTGGTGGGGCTGGTGACCCCCCTGCCGGCGGCGATCGGCAGCGGCACCGTGCTGCTCACCGTGCTCCTGTCCGGTTCGATCGGTCTGTTTTTCGGGGTGGTCCCGGCCCGCCGAGCAGCCCAGCTCGACCCGATCGTGGCCCTGCGCAGCCTCTGAGCCCGGCTATCAGGTTGCGCAAGCCTGAAACGGAAGAAAGGCTTAAAGCGCAGGCCTGATCGGCCAAAAGGTCGCATCGGGCACCAAAGCCCCGCGCTCTCGATGCCTAAGTAGACAAACCTACGATCGATGCCCCCCTTGGACCAGCTGGCATGCGGATATCGGAACAGCAGTGACCGGATGGTGATTGCCCGTTGTTTCGCTGGCGACACCTTTTTCCTGGAGAGGGTGGTGTTTCCCTTTGAGCTGCTCAGCTTCGCCTGTCCGGCGGATGCCGACCTGGAGATCTGGACCCATGGCCTGGGGGGGCCTGAGCTGATCGAGACCATCCCGGCCAGGGATCTGGTGATTGAGACCGGCGCCAGCCAACCCCCCCTTGAGGCGGTGGCCGGCCTCGTACAGGATGAACTGCTGGAGTCCTGGGCCGCTGCCGGCTGAGCGGGCTGAACGGGGCCCCGGCAAGACCGCAGATTGCAGAGCCGTCCCCGTTACAGTTGTTAAGAAAGTGTCTCAGCTATGAATCAGCGCTGGCGTGTTCTGGCTCTCTGGCTCCTGCCCTTGGCGGTGGTCGCATTCCTCGGGTTGCAAGTGCTGCGCAGCGGCAACCTCGGCCCCAACGCACCCACAGCGGCTCCGCGCAACACCGCCGTGGCCCGCATGAGTTACGGCCGCTTCCTCGACTACGTGGAGGCAGGCAGGGTCACCGCCGTGGACATCTACGACGGCGGCCGCAACGCCGTGATCGAAGTGGTGGATCCGGATCTGGATAACCGGGTGCAGCGCCTGCGGGTGGATCTGCCTGGCCTGGCCCCCGAACTGGTGAACAATCTCAAGGAGCAGGGCATCAGCTTCGACATCCATCCGCCGCGCCAGACGCCGCCCGCACTGGGCATCCTGGGCAACCTGCTGTTCCCGCTGCTGCTGATCGGCTCACTGATCTTCCTGGCTCGCCGCGGCAATGGCATGCCCGGTGGTCCTGGCCAGGCGATGCAGTTCGGCAAGACCAAGGCTCGCTTTGCCATGGAGGCCGAAACCGGCGTGAAGTTCAACGACGTGGCCGGGGTGGAGGAGGCCAAGCAGGACCTCCAGGAGGTGGTGACCTTCCTCAAGACCCCGGAGCGCTTCACCTCCGTGGGCGCCAAGATTCCCAAAGGGGTTCTGCTGGTGGGCCCTCCCGGCACCGGCAAGACCCTGCTGGCCAAGGCCATCGCCGGTGAGGCCGGCGTGCCCTTCTTCTCCCTCTCCGGCTCGGAGTTCGTGGAGATGTTCGTGGGCGTGGGTGCCAGCCGGGTGCGCGACCTGTTCAAGCGCGCCAAGGAAAACAGCCCTTGCCTGATCTTCATCGATGAGATCGACGCCGTCGGCCGCCAGCGCGGTGCCGGCGTGGGCGGCGGCAACGACGAGCGGGAGCAGACCCTCAACCAGCTGCTCACAGAGATGGACGGCTTCGAGGGCAACAGCGGCATCATCATCATCGCCGCCACCAACCGGGCCGACGTGCTCGATTCGGCCCTGCTGCGACCGGGCCGTTTCGACCGCCAGGTGATGGTGGACGTGCCCGACATCAAGGGCCGGATGGAGATTCTCAAGGTGCACAGCCGCAACAAGAAGCTCGCCGAGGACGTGAGCCTGGAGACCATTGCCCGGCGTACCCCTGGCTTCTCGGGGGCCGACCTGGCCAACCTGCTCAACGAGGCGGCGATTCTGACGGCCCGCCGTCGCAAGGAGGCCACCACCCTGGCCGAGATCGACGACGCGGTGGACCGGGTGATCGCCGGCATGGAGGGCAAGCCCCTCACCGACGGCCGCAGCAAGCGCCTGATCGCCTATCACGAGGTGGGCCATGCCCTGGTGGGCACCCTGGTGAAGGCCCACGACCCCGTACAGAAGGTGACCCTGATTCCCCGCGGCCAGGCCCAGGGCCTCACCTGGTTCTCCCCCGACGAGGAACAGATGCTGGTGAGCAAGGCCCAACTGCGCGCCCGGATCATGGGTGCCCTGGGGGGACGGGCCGCCGAGGATGTGGTGTTCGGCCATGCCGAGGTGACCACGGGCGCCGGTGGCGACATCCAGCAGGTGGCCTCAATTGCCCGCCAGATGGTCACCCGCTTCGGCATGAGCGAGATCGGCCAGTTCTCCCTGGAGGCCGGCAACCAGGAGGTGTTCCTGGGCCGCGACCTGATGACCCGCAGCGACGCCTCCAACAAGATGGCCAGCCGCATCGATGAGGCCGTCCGCCAGATCGTGCACAGCTGCTACACCGACACCGTGAAACTGGTGGCGGCCCACCGCGAGGCGATGGACCGAGTCGTTGACGTGCTGATCGAGAAGGAGAGCCTCGACGGCGAGGAATTCCGGGCGATCGTGGCGGAGTTCACAGCGATTCCTGAAAAGGAACGCTTTTCACCCCTGCTGAGTGCGGAACCGGTTCAGGTTCAGGGCTGATCGCACCCTTCTGACACGCAACGGCCCGGGGTTTCCAACCCCGGGCTTTGTTGTTGGCGACACGCCTCATTGCCTGGGGGGCAGATCGGGATCAGACGGGGCGTACAGGCCGCTTCTCGATCACCTTGTCGATCAGGCCGTACTCCACGGCCTCCGCGGGCGACATGAAGAAATCGCGGTCGGTGTCCTCCACCACCCGCTCCATGGGCTGACCGGTGCGGTCGGCGAGTTCCTGGTTGAGCTTTTTCTTGAGGTACAGGATCTCATCCGCCTGAATGCGGATGTCGCTGGCCTGGCCGCGAGCTCCACCGAGGGGCTGGTGGATCATGATCCGCGAATGGGTGAGGCTGCTGCGCTTGCCCCTGGTGCCGGCACAGAGCAGAAAGGCACCCATGGAGGCGGCCAGGCCCACGCACACCGTGTGCACGTCGGGTTTGATGTGCTGCATGGTGTCGAAGATGCCGAGGCCGTCGTAAACGGAGCCCCCAGGCGAGTTGATGTAGAGGTAGATGTCCTTCTCGGGATCCTCAGCTTCGAGGAAGAGCAGTTGGGCCACGATCCGGTTGGCCGACTCAGCCGTGACCGGTTCTCCCAGAAACACGATCCGCTCGCGCAGCAGACGGGAATAGATGTCGAACGCACGTTCACCCCGTCCCGACTCTTCAATCACAATCGGGATCGTCGTCACAGGCGGAAAGGGTTGCTGGAGGCGATCCTACTGAGCTCAGGCCGCTAGGGTCGCTCCACTCCGGACCGTGCAGCGTGAGCGCCGCCCTCACCGTTTCAGACAGCAAGCGCGCCTTCCACAGCGCCTTCCCCCACGTGATCGCGCCGCTGTACCGGCGCCTGGTTGACGAACTGCTGGTGGAGCTGCATCTGCTGAGCCGTCAGCGGGGTTTCCAGGGCGATTCCCTGTTCGCCTCCGGGCTGATCCAGGTGTTCGACAGCTTTGCTCGCGGCTATCGGCCCGAACAGCAGCGCGACGAGCTGCTGGCGGCCCTGTGCAGCGCCTCCGGGTTTGATGCCAGCGCTCTGCGCAGCCAGCGCGACGCAGCCGTGGCCGCGATCGGCCAGCACAGCGTGAGCGATGTGGAGCGCTGGATCCAGGAGCAGGGCCAGGGGGCCCCCGAGCCGCTGGCTTCGGCCCTGGCCAACATCCGCCGCCCGGACTTCCACTACTCGCGCCTGGTGGCGGTGGGTCTGCTGAGCCTGCTGGAGCAGGCCCAGGGTGCCGACGGCATGGATCCTGCCAACCTGCGCCGCTATGCCCACGACCTGGGCGAGGCCATGGGGCTGCTGCGCGACCGCCTGGACAAGGACCTCAGCCTCTACGCGGGCAATCTTGAAAAGATGGCACAGGCGGTGGAACTGATGGAGGAAACGGTGGCGGCTGAGCGGCGCAAGCGCGAGCGACAGCAGGCGGCGACCGAAAGGGGTGAGGAGGCTCTCCCTAAGGAGCCAGCGGCAGGGGAGCCTGCGCAGGACGGGGAGCCGGCAGCGGCTGCCGGGGAACCGACGGCCGGGGCGTGATCGCCAGCCGGCCCACCAGCCGGCTGGGACCGTCCTTGCTGCTGCCGGGGGACTCCGCCAGCAGCTCCAGCTGATCGGCCTGCTGCAGAGGCATCGGCAGCTGCAGGGGCAGCAGGGCCGCATCCGCCAGCGCCCCAGGGCGAGCTTGCAGCTGCAGGGTGGGCAGGGCCTGCCACTGCTCTGGCCTGGCCAGGGACGTGCGGAACGGTGGGGGCTCCGGGCCCAGGAACAGCTGCAGCAGGGGCTGTTTGCCGGTGTTGGGCAACCAGCGCCAGCCCCCCACGATGCGCTCATCGCCATCGCGCCAGCTGGTGGCGGTCTCGGCGACAGTCTGCAGGCCCCGCTCGAAGAGCCGCTCGGAGATGCCATCGAGCATGCGGGTCCACTGGCGGCGGTCTCCGCGGGGGGCGACCACCAGTTCGAGACCGGCCTGGAAGGGGCCGCTGGCCAGCGGCCGCAGGCTGAGCTGGAAGGGGCTGTCCTGGAGCAGCTTGATGTCAGCGTCGCTGAGGCCGTAGGCCGTGATCAGCGGTTCGCGGATCAGCTCCCGGCTCAGCAATCCAGCCAACAGCGGCTGCAGGGAGCCTCCACTCACCTGCAGCAGCAGGCTGCTGGACAGGGGCTGGGGCAGGTTGGTTGGTCCCAGGGACGGGGTTGGGCTGCCTGGGCTGGCGGCCGGTGCGACCGGCCCCAGCAGGCCGGCAATGGCGGCGGCTTCTCCCTCGAACTGAAGGGCGCCATCGGCCAGTTGCAGCTCCACACAGCCCTCCTGGAAGGCCTGCAGCAGGGGTGCCAGGGCCCCCGCCATGGCGTTGAGGCCGTCCAGGCTCCAGTAGGCCGATTGGCGGCGCTCCAGCAGCTCCAGGCAGCGCTGTTGCAGGCCCCGCTGCTGGCGCGGCGACGTGCGCAGCTTCTGGCTGAGCAGATTGAGCGACAGCGGGTTGGCTGCCACCACCAGCAGCCCATCCACCTCAATGCTGTTGGGGGGGCGGCGCTGGGCACCGATCCGGATCGGCCGCGGGGTGGGCATCACCAGATAGGCGCCCACGCTGCCGTCCTGGCCCCAGAGCTGCCACCACAGCTGCCGCTGCTGACGCCAGAACTGGTCGGCGAGGGCACCGGGCAGGCGCTGCTGCCAGAGCTGGGGGGCGGAACGATCCGGGGCCCCGGGGAAGCTCTGCAGCAGGGCGGCATGGGGCAGCAGGCGACCCATGCCCTCAGCGCGGGGCCTGGGCAGGCGCACCAGCAGCGCCGTGGGCAGCGCCAGCAGTGCCGCCGTGGCCAGCAGCGTGCAGCGCAGGGGCAGGCGGCGCGTCCAGGGCTTGGGGGGAGTCCCCGATAGGGCGCTGACTGGGCGGCGGGGGAGGAGGCGGAGAGGCATCAGACCCAGCCGTAGAGGGTGGTGCGCTGGCGCACGGGGCGGTGCAGCCGGGCGGCGGCACGGCACAGATCAGCCGGGGACTGCGACGTGCCTCCCCTGGCTCCGGCCATGGTGGTGATGTGCTCCTCCATCAGGGTTCCGCCCAGATCATTGCAGCCCCAGGTGAGGGCTTCCGTGGCCCCGTCGAGGCCCAGTTTCACCCAGCTGGGTTGGTGGGCCGGGATCCAGCCCCCCAGCAGCAGCCGGGCCTGGGCCGTGAGCCGCAGCATGGCCAGCTGGTCGGGTTGGTCGCGGCCGACCTGCTGACGCAGGACGGCAGGAGCCGCTTCACCGATGAACGGCAGCAGCACGAACTCGCTGAAGCCCGGCCAGCCAGCGCGGCGGGCCCGGGCCTGAATCGCCACCAGGGTGAGCAGATGCGCCACCTGATCGGCGGGCTGCTCGATGTGGCCGGCCATCAGGGTGCTGGTGCTGGTCAGTCCGGCGCGATGCACCTCCAGCATCACCGCCACCCAGGCCCGGGCGCTCAGTTTCTCGGGACAGAGGCGGCGGCGCAGATGCTCGGACAGCACCTCGGCGGCGGTGCCGGGGACCGACCCCAGACCGGCCTGCTGCAGGCGCTGCAGCACGATCTCGAGCTGCAGCCCATCCCGCTCGGCGAAGAACAGCAGCTCCTGGGGGGAGAAGGCGTGCAGGTGGATGCCGGGCGCGGCCTGCTGCAGGGCCTCAAGCAGCTGCTCCGCATAGGCGAGATGGCTGCCATTCACGCGAGCCAGGGGGTTGAGCCCTCCCTGGACACACAGTTCGGTGGCCCCGGCGGCCTGGGCCTGGCGGGCTCGCGCCTGCAGCTCCGGTGTGGAGAGCCAGTAGGCGCCTGGTTGATCGGCGTCGCGGCGGAAGGCGCAGAATGTGCAGCGCTGAACGCAGATGTTGGAGGCATTGAGATTGCGGTTCACCACGTAGGTGACCGTGTCCCCCACCAGGCGGCGGCGCAGCCAGTCCGCCCTGCTGCGCAGCAGCTGGAGATCGGCGCCCTGCCAGGGGTGCTCCAGCAGGGCAAGGGCCAACCCGGGATCCGGCTGGGCCGGAGGCTGCAGCGTCACGATTTGATCGAGCAGCTCGCTGCCGGCGAGCTGCCGGTAGGGAAGGGCCAGCTCGGCAGCGGGGGGACTGACCAACAGCTCCCCTGCTTCACGCCAGGACCAGTCGGCCAGGGCGGGCTGAACGGCTGCTGCGCTCACTTGCTGCGGCCGGTCCGGGAGGAGGTGTCCGCTCTGGCGCGACGGCGCCGATCACGCCACTCCACGGAGGAGAGATAGATCACGCCGCCACTCACAAACAGCAGCAGGGCTGCGGCAATGGCACCCAGCAGCTGGTTGGCTGTGAACAGTGGGGTGGCTGTGATCGTGTCCACAGGTCCCGGATCAGCTGGGGAGGGCTCAGAAGTTGATGCTGCCGTCGCCGTGACGACCCCACACCACCATGGCGATCGAGAAGCTGAACAGAGCAGCCAGAGAGGCCCAACCCAGGGTGATCAGCATGGGAACAGAGAAAAGCTGTGGCGGCACTGTACTTAGGCTTGATGCCAGGCGCTGAATTCGGATGGGACGCACCATGGGCAGGGTGGGAATGGCCGCCAGCGCGCCGCTGGTCCTGCAGAAGAGCCAACGGGTCCGAGCGCCCTACCCCAACTTCAGGGTGGTGGTTCTGGATGACGACGTGAACACCTTTCAGCACGTGGTGGAGTGCCTGGTGCGCTACATCCCGGGGATGCAACCGGACAAGGCCTGGGTGCTGGCCCAGCGCATCGATGGGGAAGGCTCGGCGGTGGTGTGGTGTGGCCCCCAGGAGCAGGCGGAGCTCTACCACCAGCAGCTCGCGGCCGAGGGCCTCACCATGGCGCCGTTGCAGCCCGACTGATGGGACGACTGGTGGTGACCCACAGCACCTATCTGGAGGGACTGATCCCCCTGTTGAAGCGGCTGGCAGCACTGCCGGGCGTCGATACGGTGACCCCGGCGGTGATCAGCCGGGTGCGGGGCCGCAGCCCAGGTCTGCGGCTGCGGATCTCCACACCGATCAGCGGTGGCCACAAACTGATGGCCCGCCGGGGAGGCAGCGCCCAGGAGGTGTTCGTGGTTACGGCGTGGACTCGGGATCAGCTTCAACGGGAGCTGGATCAGCTCCTGGCAGGGTGACGCGCACCCAGGCCCCGCCTTCACGGAACCAGCTCTCCCCCATCGCCTCCAGACTGCTCGGCTCCAGCTGCCAGCGCTGGCGCAGGTAGTCGAGCACGTCCTCACGGGGAGCCTGGTTCAGCGCATGCCAGTGCACCAGTGCCAACTCATGCAGCTTGGGGGCCGGAGCTGCTGCCCTGGCAGCAGGCCGCTCCGGAGTATCTGGCTGGCTGAGGGTCTCGCGTAGCACGAAGGTGCGGAATGCAGTGTGATGAGCGGCCTGATCCAACTCCTGCGGACGCCCCTCCAGGGGGTATTTGTCGAAGTAGAGGCGGCGGGCCCTGGGGAACAGGCCGGCAGGTGCACGCTCAAGCAGCGGCACCAGAGCCAGAAGCAACGGATCCGGCAGGCTGAGCAGCTGGGCCGAGCCGGCCAGGGGGTTTTGGGAAGCAACCATGGCAGTAGGGGGCCTCGGCAATTGCCAGCCCACGCCGGCAGCTGGGGGGAAATGGGTGGACCACCGTGCCGTCTTGCCCCAGTGTTCGACCTGGTGGAACCAGAAGGGGGTCAAGGGCGGGGCGCCGTTTCCAGCTCAGAGGCCGGCCTACGTTGCTTCCGCTGCAGACCCCCATGTCGAAAGGGGAGTCAGATCAGAAAACTGTAGAAGGCAGTCACCAACACAGCAGTCCGAAACCAGCTTACGGCTGCTGGCTCGATTCCGGCGGCAGGGGCCAGATCGCGCGCACGGCGGCCAGTCGCATGCTGGCCTGGGCCTGCCGCTGCTCCGCAGACGGTGCGTCGAGCACAAGGGTGACATGGCCCAGCTTGCGTCCTGGACTGGACTCCTTCTTGCCGTACCAGTGCACCGTGGCGCCAGGCAGGGCCGCCAGCTGGCCGCGTTGCTCGGCGTAGTCGTGGCTGGCTTGCTCAAAGCCGAGCAGGTTCACCATCAGGGCACCCGGCACCTGGAGGTGCGCATCGCCGAGGGGCAGGCCGGCCACGATTCGGGCCTGCTGGGCAAACTGGCTGGTGGAGCAGGCCTCGATGGTGACGTGGCCGGAGTTGTGGGTGCGGGGCGCGATCTCATTCACCTGCAGGCCATCGGGCCCATAGAACAATTCGATCGAGAGCACGCCCACGTAATCGATGGCCGTGAGCAGGGAAACCGCCATGTTGCGGGCAAAGGCCTGCACGGCGTGGGGCACGGCCGCAGGGGTCAGCACCCAGTCGCACACCTGCCGGTGCTGCTGGGTCTGCACCAGGGGATAGCAGACCACCCTGCCGCTGCGGTCCCGGCACACGAGCTGGGAGAGCTCCAGCTCGAAGGCCACGAAGGCCTCCAGCAACCAGAGTTGCGGGTTCACCTCGTCCAGCAGCCGCTGCAGATCATCGCTGCAGGAGATGAGTCGGGTGCCCTTGCCGTCATAGCCCCCGGTGGCGGCCTTGGCCATCAGCGGGAAGGTCCATCCAGGAGGCAGGCTCGGCGGGCCGGCGGGGCCAGCTGGCGGCGGGGCCGGCTGGTCCTCCGCCAAAGGCAGGGGTGGTTGCAGGCAGGGCAGGTCGGCCAGCAGCATCCAGCGGGGGCTGGGAATGCCGAGGCGCTGCAGGAGCTGGCGTTGGCGGTGTTTGCTGACCAGGGGCTGCAGCGCCGTCAGGGAGGGCAGGAAGGTCACCCCCTCGGCGGCAAGCTGGGCCAACCCATTCAGGTCGAGCCACTCATTCTCGAAGGTCACCGCCGTGCAGCGCCGCGCCAGGTCGCGGGTGGCCTGCAGATCATGCAGGGGGGCCTGGACCACGGCGCTGGCCAGACTGGTGGCCGGATCGTCCTGCAGGGGCGTCTGCACCACCACCGGCAGCTCCAGCTCCCGGGCCGCCGAGGCCAGCATCCAGGCCAGCTGACCGCCACCCACCACTCCGATCACCGCCGGGGCGGAGGGTCCGGCCGTGGGGTCAACAGCGGACGGGGCTGGAATCTCAACCATGAACAGTCCCTGCACGGTGGCGGCCAAGGGTCAAGGTTAGGAGGCACCCGGGAGCATCCCCGTTCGCCGGGACCGTTCAACTGAAGCCCTTGTCGCCGGCGAAGGCATAGCGCACCAGGCTGAGCAGCAGCACCGCCAGAAACAGGGCCAGTCCCACGGTGCAGGCGTAGCTGATCTCCAGTTCGGCGAAGGCCTGGTCGTACACGTAGTACACCACCGTGCGGGTGGCATCGGCCGGGCCGCCCTGGGTCATCAGGAACACCTCCTCGAACACCTTGGTGGAGGCGATCGCGGAAATCACGGCCACCAGGGTGAGATAGGGCCGCAGCAGGGGCAGGGTGATATCGAGGTGCTTGCGCCAGCCCTCGCTGCCGTCGAGGGCGGCGGCCTCGTAGAGATCGGGGGAGATCCCCTGGAGGCCGGCCAGGAAGATCACCATGTAGTAGCCGAGGCCCTTCCAGAGGGTCACGAGCATCACCGCGGGCAGGGCCAGCAGGGGAGAGGTGAGGAAGCCGATCGGGCTGAAGCGGTCGCCGAGCAGGGCCACCAGCCAGCCATTCACCAGGCCGTTCTCGGCGTAGAGCCAGCGGAAGGCGATGGCCGCCACCACGATCGACACCAGCACCGGTGTGTAGAAGGCGCCGCGGAACCAGTGGATGCCGGGCAATTTTCGGTTCACCAGCACCGCCAGGGCCAGGGAGCCCAGCACCATCGGCGGCACCACGCCCACCAGGTAGAGAAAGGTGGTGAGGCTCACCCGGGCGAACATCGGGTCAGCCAGCAGGCGGCGGATGTTGGCCAGGCCAATGAAGCGCAGCGGTTCGCTCACATCGAGGCCGCTCTGGGTGAAGCTGATCACCAGGGCCATGGCCGCGGGGATCAGCACCGAGAGCCCCAGCAGGAGCAGGCCCGGGCTGAGGAAGCCCCAGGCGATCGCCGAGCGGGGGGCGGAACTGGACATCGGCATGCACCGGTTGGCGCCATTGTGGGGGGTCTTCGTGCCAGCCATCGCGGCGTGACCAGCCCACCCGTGCCTGCCCCCGCCGATCCCCTGGCCGTGCTGCGCCAGGTGTTCGGCTACGGGGCCTTCCGCGGTCCCCAGGCGGCGATCGTGCGCCACGTGATCGGTGGTGGCTCGGGACTGGTGCTGATGCCCACCGGTGGCGGCAAGTCGCTCTGCTATCAGGTGCCGGCCCTGTGCCGCCCTGGGCTGGCGGTGGTGGTGTCACCGCTGATCGCCCTGATGCAGGACCAGGTGGAGGCCCTGCTGCAGCTGGGGGTGGCAGCGGCAGCCCTGCATTCAGGCCTGGAGGCCGGGGAGACGGCGGCGGTGTGGCGGCAGCTGCAGGCCGGAACACTGCAGCTGCTCTATGTGTCGCCGGAGCGGCTGCTGGGGGGCGACCTGCTGGAGCGGCTGGCGGGCCTGCCTGGCCCGCAGCCCCTCGCCCTGTTCGCCATCGACGAGGCCCACTGCGTGTCGCAGTGGGGCCACGACTTCCGGCCGGAGTACATCCAGCTGGGAGTGCTGGCGGAGCGCTTTCCCCAGGTGCCCCGGCTGGCGCTCACGGCCACGGCGGATCCGCGCACCCGCACGGAGATCGTGGAGCGCTTGCGACTGGAGCACGGCCAGGTGTTCCTGGCCAGCTTTGACCGGCCGAACATCCGCTACCTGCTGCGGGCCAAGGACCAGCCCAGCCGCCAGTTGCTCGACTTCCTGGCCGAGCACCGCCAGGAAGCGGGAATCGTGTATGCCCGCTCCCGCAGCCGGGTGGATCACCTCGCCAGGGACTTGCAGGTGGCCGGCTACGACGCCGTGGCTTATCACGCGGGGCTGAGTGCGCAACAGCGCAGCCGTGCCCTGCAGCGCTTTCGCCAGGAGGCAGCGGTGGTGGTGGTGGCCACGATCGCCTTCGGCATGGGCATCGACAAGCCAGACGTGCGCTTCGTCGCCCACGTGGATCTGCCCAAGAGCCTGGAGGCCTATTACCAGGAGACCGGCCGCGGCGGCCGTGACGGACTACCTGCCGTGGCCTGGATGGTGCATGGGCCCGGGGACATCCCCCAGCTGCTCCGCTTCATTGATGACTCCAACGCCAGTGAGGAGCAGAAGCGGATCGAGCGGGGCAAACTGGAGACCCTGATCGGCTTCACCGAGGCCTCGGGCTGCCGCCGCCAGGTGTTGCTGCGCCATTTCGGTGAGGAGCTGGCGGAGCCTTGCGACAACTGCGATGGCTGCCTGGAGCCCCAGGCGTTGATGGACGTGTCGTTGCCGGTGCAGAAATTGCTCTCGGCCGTGTACCGCACGGGCCAGCGCTTCGGCGCCGCCCACGTGGTGGACGTGCTGCTGGGGGGCAGCAGCGAGAAGATCCGCCAGCTGGGCCACGACCAGCTGAGTGTGTACGGGATCGGCCGGGAGCTCGACCGGGGCCAGTGGCGGGCCCTGGTGCGCCAGCTGCTCAGCCGGGAGGTGCTGCTCGCCCCGGCCGAGGCCAGGGGCGGGCTGTGCTTCGGGGCCGGGGAGCGGGTACGGCCGTTGCTGCGGGGGGAGCAGCGGCTGGAGCTCGCTCTGCCGGCGCCCCGGCGGGAGCAGCGCCGGCAGCCGAGACAGAGCGCTGGCGCCAGCGGCTCGCCTGCGGCGGCGGACTGGGACGCACAGGTGGATGCCTCCCTGCTGGCCCAGCTCAAGGAGTGGCGGCGGGAGCAGGCCAGGCTCCAGGGCGTGCCGCCCTATGTGGTGTTCCACGACCGCACCCTGCTGGAGCTGGCCGCCCTGCGTCCAGCAGACATGGAGGCCCTGGCCCAGGTGAGCGGCATCGGCGCAGCGAAGCTGGAACGCTATGGCGAGGCGGTGCTGACCGTGGTGCGTGCAACTTGATGGATGGAGCGGGCTCCAGATCATCACGCTGGGCCATCACTCAATCAGCCTTGCCGATACAATCGCAGTAAGGTGCAATGTTGGCACGATTGCTAGCAGATCTGATCGAGCGCGATGGTTACCAGAGCTGATCGAGAATGTCTCCTTCGCTCTGGCCATAGATCGACCAGCCATGCAGCAGCAGATGGCGCATGAACCGCGCGGCATCGGGGCGAGCGGAAAACAGGCGCTGCTCCACAACCGCCGTCTTATCCGTCTCCACGGCTGAATCATGAAGAGCCCAGAAGTGGCCGTCGCAGTCAGCGCAGATCAACCACTTGCCGCGATAGGGAGCCCGTTCGTCGCGCAGAGCGATGTACTGCTCGGCTCTCTGTTGAGCCGGATTCGCTTTCGAGGGTCTCTCAAGCGTGGTCATGCCCGTTGTCAGCGTGTGATCCATGATCACTGTCCACAGACCCAGCCGATGGCGTCAAGCGAGCGGAACCCTGAACGGACGAATCGTCATGGGCAAACAGTATGGATCGCTACATAGAAAACGATTCAGCAGCCATATTGAGCACAACTACCCAGACCCGGGAGCCAAACCAGGGGGATGCAGTCAGGCCTCCTCGTTCCTGAGGAAGCGGCTGGCGAGTCGGACGGCCAGCACCACCGTGGCGATCCCATAGGACGCAAAGGTGATCGCCTGGCCTGCGCTGCCGGCGGTGTATGCCTCCCGCTGGAGCAGCACGGTATCGGCCAGGGAGGCGGCCGTGCCCCAGAACAGCACCCACGCACTCACATAGGCAACGCCCTTGAGGGTCCTGTCCATGGCCGGTCGTCCAGTGGGGGCGACCCTACCGGAGTCGCTCGTGGCTGGAGTGGGCACGGGGGGCCGGGATGGGGCAGGCTGCGGGTGTGCCCTCCGCCTCCAGCGCATGCCCGCCGCTGTGTTGATCCTGCTGGTGATGGTGGCTGTGGGGCTGCTGCTCAACCCCAGCCGCCAGGACTTCACCTGGTTCCTGCGCCTGCGCCGGCCATCCTGGCTCACCTTTGAGCGGCTGATTCCCCTGATCTGGATCAGCATCTACGCCTGCTTCTGGGCGGCTGCTGTCTTGAGCTGGCGAGCCCGCGGCAGCTGGGGCCAGATGCTGGCCTTCCTGGGCCTGGTGCTGCTGGTGCAGAGCTACACCCTGGTGATCTGCCGCACGCGCAGCCTGGCGGCCGGCACCTGGATTGGCTTCTCAGGCTGGATCTGGGGCATGGCCCTGGCGGTGGTTCTGGCCAGGGAGGTGCCCCTGGCGGCCCTGTTGCTGGTGCCCTATCTGCTCTGGAGCCCGATCGGCACGCTGGTGACCTGGCAGATGCAGCGTCTGAACCGCTGAACGGCTGGGGGAACAGGGCAGCGCTGGGGTGAGAAGCGCCAGAGTGGGCCGATCACGCCACCCACCCATGAATCCAACCCGTGAACAGATCCTGGCGGCCTCGGCGGGCTGGGTGGCGGTGCTGCTGAATGTGCTGCCCGGCCTGGGAGCTGGCTATCTCTACCAGCGCCGCTGGAGGGCCTACTGGCTCACCAGCGGCCTGGCCACTGCCTGGTTTGCCACCGGAGCCGTGCTGGGCCGCGGTGCGGATCCCGCCAGCCCGGGGCAGAACCAGCTGGTGGGCCTGGCCGGCCTGCTGCTGCTGGCCGGCGTGACCGCCGCGGAGGCCGGGATTGCCGTGAAGCGAGTGCGCGCTTCCAGCTGCGATCCGCAGCAAAGGGACGCGATTTAATCACTGCACAACCCGCCGAGCCCGGCCATCGCCTAGGATCTGTAAAGATCCTTAAACAATCGCCGATGTTCACGCTCGAGAAGGCTGCCCAGATCTTTCCTGACACCCTCTCAGCGGACGTGGTGCCCGCGATCACCGCACGTTTCCGCCTGCTCAGCGCTGAAGACCAGCTGGCCCTGATCTGGTACGCCTACCTGGAGATGGGCAACACGATCACCGTGGCCGCTCCCGGCGCGGCGCGGATGCAGTTCGCCGAGCCGGTGCTGAACCAGATCAAGGCGATGGATTTCGGCCAGCAGAGCCAGGTGATGTGTGATCTTGCGAACCGCAGCGACACGCCGATCGGCCGCACCTACGCGCTGTGGTCGGTGAACATCAAGCTGGGGTTCTGGTACCAGCTGGGTGAATGGATGGCCGCAGGCCTGGTGGCGCCGATCCCCGAGGGCTACCAGCTATCCGCCAACGCCTCTGCCGTGCTGAGTTCGGTGAAGGGGGTGGAGCAAGGCCAGCAGATCACGCTGCTGCGCAACTTCGTGGTGGACATGGGTTTCGACCCAGCCAAAGGCGAAGGCCAGCGGGTGGCAGAACCGATCACCGCTCCCACGCCCGAGGAACAGCGCAAGAAGGTGTTCATCGAAGGGGTGCTGAATCCCACGGTGAACAGCTACATGGACCTGCTGAACGCCAACGACTTCGACAACCTGATCCAGCTGTTCCTGCCGGACGGCGCCCTGCAGCCGCCCTTCCAGAAACCGATCGTGGGCAGCGACAAAATCCTGCGTTTCTTCCGGGAAGACTGCCAGAACCTGAAGCTTCTGCCCGAGCGCGGATACGCCGAACCCACCGAAGGCGACTTCACCCAGATTAAGGTCACCGGCAAGGTGCAGACTCCCTGGTTCGGAGCCGGCATCGGCATGAACGTGGCATGGCGTTTTCTGCTCAACCCGGAGGGCAAGATCTATTTCGTGGCCATCGACCTGCTGGCATCCCCCGCTGAACTGCTCAAGTTCCAGCGTTGAGGTTGGCCGCTGAGCAGGGTCTGGCACTGGCGGCCCTGATCCTGCTGCTCTGGTTCGCATCCCTGGGAGGGGTGCTGATGCTGGATCTGTCCACCCTGGCTGCTCCCATTGGCCTGGGGGCGGTCCTCCTGCGCACCCTGCTGCACACGGGCCTGTTCATCGTGGCCCACGACGCCATGCACGGACTGCTGTTGCCGCGCTGGCCGCGGGCGAACCACCAACTGGGCGTCCTGGCCCTGGGTCTGTATGGGGGGCTGGACTATGGGCGTTGCAGGTTCAATCACGCCTTGCACCACCAGCGCCCCGCCTCGGCAAGCGATCCCGATTTCCATCGCGACCCGGGTGGCGGGGCCCTGCGTTGGTATCTGGATTTCATGGGTGGCTACCTGAGCCCGCCCCAGATGGCCCTGTTGCTGGCTGGTTGGGGAGCCCTGGCCACGGGGCTCTCGCTGATGCTGTCCATCCCCTGGCAGGAGGCTGGCCTGCGGGTGCTGATCGGTTGCACCCTGCCGCTGCTGCTCAGTTCCGTGCAGCTGTTCGTGGTGGGCACCTACCTGCCCCATCGCAGGCACGGAAGTGACGGACCGATCAGCCTGGCCTGGCCCAGCTGGCTCTCGCTACTGGCCTGTTACCACTTCGGCTATCACAGGGAACACCATGAGCAGCCCGGCCTGGCCTGGTTTGAGCTGCCCCAGGCCCATCGACGTAACAAAACCCTCGCACTGCCCTGAAGAGATCGGTAGCGTCTCAACACAGAACTACGGGGAGCGCAGCAGTGATCGACACCATGCTCGAAGGCTGGACGGAAACTGAACAGGGCGTTGCCCGCTCCGCCTTCAGTCGGGCCTATGAGCGCGCCGTCGGGCAACTGGTGCAGCAGGTACAGAGCCAGGCGGCATCCCTGCATTCGGCGGAAACCCTCTGGCAGCTGCACGACTACCTGAGCATCCAGCGGCACACGATGGAAGGGCGCTTCGATTTTCGCCTCGATGGCATCCTGTTCGTGTTTGCCAGCCTGGTGAAGGACAGCCTGCTGCAGATGGATGAACTGGTGGGCCTGGATGAGGACAAGCTGGCCAAGATCGCAGCGATGTCCCGCTTCTGAGCTCAGCCTGCGGATACCTGCACACCCTTCCAGAATGCAACCCTGCCCTTGATCTCGGCCGCAGCATCCTTGGGCTCGGGGTAGTACCAGGCGGCATTGGCATTCACCGCGCCATCCACCACCACGTCGTAGTAGTGCGCTTCACCTTTCCAGCCACACACAGTGCGGTGGCTGGAGGGGCGGAAAGCTTCTGGCCGAAGGGCGTCCTGCGGGAAATAGGCATTGCCCTCAACGGTGACGATGTCATCGCTGCTGGCGATGACCGTGCCATTCCATAGGGCTTGCATGGGGATCAGAAGGCGGAGGGCAGAAACTGGATGCGGCAAGCTGCTGTGCCATTCACCAGAGTACCGGGGGCGACCCGGATGCTGATCTGGCGGACGATGCCGGAGGTGAAGGCCACCCTGAGGATGAGGATCACCAGGCCGAGCTTGGCGACACCGCCGTTGAACAGCTCAGCCCTGCGATGCTTGAGAGGAAGGACTGGGTCATGGAGATTGCAACCCGTTGCGGAGGCTGTGACCGGTTGGAACGGTTCGACGCCTCACCTCTGGAACGGGCAAGGGACAGGGCGAAGACGCCACAGGCCTGGGCTGGGGAGGCCAGCCCAGGTCGACGGCACGAAACAGTGCATAGGGGGAGGAGACAGGCATGGACGTCATCCTAAGTACACCTGTACTAGAGAACATCGGGGCTCCTGTCAAGCACCCATCCCTGGCGATGGTCCGGATGACCGCCTCTTGTCTGACGGGCTCTGCGGTGACCGTTTGTAACGGTGCGCTGGCCTTGACGGTCCCGGCGCCGCGCTTGCGTGCTGCTGTTGGGTAGAAACGATGCGTTGGAACCCTCCCCCATGCGCTTCACCTGGGCCCAGCACCAGCAAGCCGCACGCACCATCGGTGCTGTGCAGCAGCAGAACAGTGGTACGGCCCTGGCCCTGATGGGAATTGCCCTGCTCCTGCTGCTCCAGGACCTGGAGGACGCCGGTTGATCCGGCGGTTGCAACAGCAAGGCTGGTTGAACAGCAAACCTTGACAGAAGCCAATCCCGGTGGCGTTTGTTACGCCCGGCCCATGTCCCTGTTCATACCTTGCGCCCAGCCATCAACCAAGAGCGATGTCCTCCCAGATTGAACTGAGCGTTGGTCAGCAATTCGAGATCGAACGCTTCAGCCGGGCCATCGATGCCCACACCGACGCCGAGCAGCTGCGCAGCCTGGCCAAACAGTTGCTGCAGGCCTGGCACACCCAGAAGGCGGCCACCAACTGGATGATTCAGCAGCAGATGGGCGCTGCGCCTCCCCGGTGACTTAGAGCAGAGCTGTCCGCACCCACCCCGCGACGGGAGGCACCCTGATCGATTCCGCCTTGCCACCGATCGCCGGCCGTGAGGCTGAGATCCGGGCACTGATGCACGGCAGCCAGCTGCCCTCGCCCAGAAGGGAGTGGGAGCCGAGATCCGCGGCGATCCGCTCGGCCTTCGCCTGTGCCCTGCACATGCACCAGCCCACGATTCCGGCCGGGCCGGATGGTGGGCTGATCAGCCATCTTCAGTGGATGTTCGAGCACCCCGGTGAGGGCGACAACCACAACGCCGAGCCCTTCGCCCAGTGCTACCGGCGTCTCGCCGACCTCCTTCCCGAGCTGATCGCTGAGGGCTGCGATCCGCGGGTGATGCTCGATTACTCGGGCAATCTGCTCTGGGGCTTTGAGCAGATGGGCCGCCGCGACATCCTCGACGCCCTGCGCTTTCTCACCTGCGACACCCGCATGCACCGGCACGTGGAGTGGCTGGGCACCTTCTGGAGCCATGCCGTGGCCCCCTCCACCCCCATCCCCGACCTGAAGCTGCAGATCCAGGCCTGGCAGCAGCACTTCGCCGCCCTGTTCGGCGACGGGGCCCTGCAGCGGGTGAGGGGTTTCTCCCTGCCGGAGATGGCCCTGCCCAACCATCCCGACACCCTGTTCGCACTGGTGCAGGCCCTGCGCGACTGCGGCTACCGCTGGCTGCTGGTGCAGGAGCACAGCGTGGAGAACACGGACGGCACAGCGCTCAGGCGCGAGCAGGCGCTCGTCCCCAACCGGCTGGAGGCCCGCAGTTCCAGCGGCGAGGTGGCCACGATCACCGCCCTGATCAAGACCCAGGGCTCGGACACCAAGCTGGTGGGCCAGATGCAGCCCTGTTACGAGGCCCTGGGATTGGACCGCGTGCCATTGGCAGGCCGCTCCATCCCGCCGCTGGTGAGCCAGATCGCCGACGGCGAAAACGGCGGCGTGATGATGAACGAATTCCCCTCCGCCTTCCTCCAGGCCCACCGGCGCCTGGCCGAGGGCAGTTGTGGCGGCACCGTGGCCCTCAACGGCAGTGAGTACCTCAATCTGCTGGCGGCCGCCGGTCTCGGCGAGGCCGACTTTGCGCCGATCCAGGCGGTGCAGCAGCAGCGGCTCTGGTCGCAGGTGAGCGACACCGCGCCAGATGGGCCCACCCCCGAAGCGGTGGAGGCGGCGATCACCGCGCTGCAGGCGAGCGATGGGTCGTTTTCGATGGCCGGCGCCTCCTGGACCAACAACCTCAGCTGGGTGGAGGGGTACACCAACGTGCTGGAACCGATGCAGCAGCTCAGCGCCCGCTTTCACGCCCACTTCGATCCACTGCTGGCAGCCGATCCGGCGGTGACGGTCACACAGGGCTACCAACAGGCGCTGCTGTACCTCCTGCTGCTGGAAACCAGCTGCTTTCGCTACTGGGGCCAGGGCACCTGGACCGACTACGCCCGCGAGCTCCACCACCGCGGAGAGGCGGCACTCTGCTGAGCAGGCCTCTGGATTCAGAGGTCACCGATCCATATTGTCCAACCTGCGCCGGAGCTCGCGCAGTTCCCGGCGGAGATCGGTGGCTCTGTATTCAGCCCTCAGTGGTGGTAATGCTGGCCCCGGTAGGTGAGTTCCTTGGTGGCTTCTTCAGGCTTGGGCTCATCGTGGTGGGCATCCACGTAGGCCACGCCGCGGTAGGCCTTGGCCATCAGAAACTGGGCGTCGTCGAGACGCTTGGCCTTGAGGATCTTGGTGCGGATCAGATCGAGCACGTTCATCACGGTCTCCACAGTGCCCGCGTCCCCGTTGCCTGGCGCGGATCGATCTGCGTCCACCTGGAGGGTGGATCAACGTGTCTGCATTCAAGCGTTCGGTAGCGGTTGCTACAACGTCTGAGCCAGTAGACCGTCCACTTTCTTTGCAATCGGCTCCGCCGAAAGCGCCGAGCAGGTGAATGGGGTTCAACCCAGCAGCGGCCGGCCGTCGCTGCGGCGGATCGCCACCACCCCAGGGCGGGGCGGTCGGCCGGGTGCCGGTGAGGGCCAGTTGGAGCCGAGGGGCACCTCGCGCAGCTGCTGGAAGGAACCACCGCCAACGTCCTGGAGGGTGTGGGCCTGCACTTCGTGAGCGCCGGGCTGGCGTGTGCCGTGGGCCTCGCCGGGGTGCTGCACCGCCAGAAAGAGGGCGGTTTCGGCGCTGTCGAAGCAGGGCCCGCACAGCTCGCATTCCATCGGCCCGGTGGCAAACAGCAGGGCCTCACCGGCCCGGGGGCCGCTGGCCGGGAACAGCCAGCAGGCGTTGTTGCCGAACACGTCCAGGTCGGCGCCGCTGAAGGAGCGGTCGGTGACCATCCAGAGGTTGCCCCGACGGTCGAAGGCCAGGTTGTCGGGCATGGCGAAACCCATGCCCCCTTGCCAGGGGGTGCCGCCGGCGGCTGCCATCCGCCAGCGAAAGGTGGCGGGGTAGCCGCCGCGCTGCAGGCCATCCTCGAGCCGCATCACCCAGCCATAGGGCCAGCTGGGCTCACCGCCAGGGCCGGCGAAGATTGCCGGATCGGCCTGGCCATCGCCATCGCTGCCACCGGCGGTGAAGGCGATCAGCAGATCGCCGCTGCGCGGGTCGATGTCGGTGTCCTCCGGGCGGGCCGCCGGCGTGGCGCCGATGGCATTGGCAGCCAGGTGGGCATCGATCAGGATCGCCCCCTGCCGCTCCTCACCGCTACCGGGGTAGAGATCGGCGAGGCGGCGGTGCTGCTGCAGGTAGGCCGCCAGCTCGGCGTCGCTGGCCAGGGCCTCGGCACCAGGCTGGCTGCGATCGCGGTGGGGCAGGAGCGTGGGCTGGATGAGGCCGAAGCGCTCGTAATGGCTCGGCGCCAGCGGCGCCAGGGGCGTGGCGGGATCCAGGGCCAGCCAGCGCCCCGTGCCGTCCGGGTTGAACTGGGCCGCCTCCAGCCGGCCCCGCTCCAGCAGCTTGGAGTTGGCGGGATCGGCCGGGTCGCGCACCAGCCCCTCGCTCACGAAGCGGTAGAGGTGGCCGCCGTGGCGGTCGCAGCCCGAGAACACCACCAGGGGCTTTCCAGGCGTGGCCTGCACCCCCACCGCCTCGTGGCGGAAGCGGCCCAGCCAGCTGTGCTTCACCGCCGGCTGCTGCGGGCGGCGCGGGTCCAGCTCCACCATCCAGCCGTACTTGTTGCCCGCCAGGCCAAAGGGATTGCCCAGGCCGTCGAGGCGGCTGCCATCGAAGCGGAAGGGACGCTCCGCCGGCTGCGGTGAGGAGCCGTCGGCATAGACCCGCTCCACCACCTGGCTCTGGATGTTTTCCTCGGCCGAGAGCACCGTGCCCCAGGGGGTGTGGCCGCCAGCGCAGTTGGCGAAGCTGCCGATCACCTGATCCCCCAGGCCGTCGTCGTAGCCGAGGCGCTGGCTGCGGCGGAACACGGCCGCAGCCGGACCGCTGCAGCGCAGCCGCTCCTGGGGCCGCTCCAGCCCGCTCAGGCCGCTGATGCGCCGGTCGTAGCGGCCAGGGGCGGCACGCCAGGCGCCATCGGCATCCCGACTGATCTCTGCCACGCCGATGCCGAGGTCTGCCATGGCGGCGCTGGCCACCGCCAGCACCAGGGCCCGCAGGGGATCGTCCGCCGCCAGTGCCGCCCCATCCACCTTGCCGCCCCGGGGCGCGAGCGCCTCGCGCAGGTCCTCGAAGGGGAGCGTGCCGCCGGTGGCCTCGCGATAGCCCTCCTGCCATGGCCTGGGGCTGATGTATTCGAAGTTCACCGTGAGCAGGGCCCGGTCGTCCGCCAGGGGGGTGTAGGCCAGATAGTCGTTGTTGAAGCCGAAGCGGCCGTCGGCCAGGGGCTGCCCCCAGCTGAACAGCAGGTCGCTGCGGTAACCCTCGGGCAGCACCAGGCGGTCGTCGATGGCGATGCGGCTGTAGAGCTGGCGCTGCTGGGCCGGGCTGCGGCCGTCGCCGGGCAGGGGCATCGGGCCCGGCAGGGGTGCAAAGGGAAGGTCGCCGGTCACCGGACTGGCCAACCCAGCTGCAGAGGTCCTGGCGGGGGAGGCCCCAGCATCCCGGCTCATCAGGGCGGGTGCGACCACAGCGGTGCCGCCCAGGCCCAGCAACTGGATCAGCAGGGAGCGGCGATTCATAGCTGCAGCAGGCGTGCGGCGAGGCCGCGCAATCGAACCATCTTTCGTTCTGGGCATCGCTCCTCAGCGCATCCCTGAACACATGGCGCCGCCAGCGCTGGCCTCACCAGCGCAGCATGCGCAGCCACAGCCACCAGAGCAAGGCCACCGGCAGGGCGGCCAGGGCCAGCACGGACAGGCACTGCAGCTGCTCCGGGCTCATGCCGCGGCATCCCCGCCGGCGGCCAGGGCCCCCTCCAGGGCCGCCAGCCGCCTGGCGTTCACGCCCAGGTCGGAATCGCCGAGGCGCGACACCGAGCGAGCCTGCAGCATGCCCGCCGCCGCATCGGCATACAGCTCCAGATCGTCCACGAAGCCGAACAGGGCGCTGCTGCAGGTGGCATGGAGGTAGTCGCCGCTGCGTTCCAGCACCTGGGTGCGGGGCAGGGCTTCCACCACCGGCAGCAGCCGGGCCAGGGCCGCCTCAGGGTCGGCGCTGGGCCAGTCGGCGCGTGCACAGTGGGCCGGCGCGGTGCAGGGGGCCAGGCTGCCGGCGTGCACCCCCAGTTCCGGCGGCACAGGCCCCACCAGCTGGAACAGCCCGAGGGTGAGCAGCAGCAGCCAGTGGGGCAGCAGCGAAGCGAGCACGATCACGGCAACTGGCGGGAGTTGGAACGGCCTCTCACACTGGCATCGCCGCCCGCACAGCTGACGCGCGATGAACCCGATCCAATCCAGCCCGATGGCCAGGCGCGCTGGCCTGCTGGCCGTTGCGCCCGCCCTGTTGATCGGCGCCACGCCTGGCCCAGCCGGGGCCCAGTACTCGCCCAACTGCGAGCGCAACGGGCGGCGTGACTATTGCGCCTACACCCAGGTGGCCGGTGCCACCAACGAGCGCCAGGAATTCGCCCAGATCGTGTTCGCCGACCACACGGTGTATGAGGTGCTGCGCAACGAAACCAGCTGCAAGCAGCAGGGCAACGTGCGCACCTGCAACGCCAAGATCATCACGCCGCCCGGCAATCCCCGGGCCGTCCCCGCCTGGTATCGCGGCACCGCCTACGAAGGCGGCTACAAGCATGAATACGTGGGCCAGGGGATCCACATCACCTATGGGTTTCTGGACTGATCTGTTGTTCTGGATTGATCTGTCGTTCTGGTCTGATGGCCCTGCCCCCCTGGCGAGCATTGCTGCGCGGCGCCCGTGAGCGGGAGGGGCGCTCCCCGGCGGCCCGTTGGCTGCAGCTGGCCACGGTGGCCGGCGACGGCACCCCGCGGGTGCGCACCCTGGTGTTCCGTGGCTGGGCCGGGGACACCGGCCTCGATCTGCTCACCGATGCCCGTAGCGCCAAGGCGGATCAGCTGGCTCGCCAGCCGGCCGTGGAGCTCTGCTGGCTGCTGCCGCGCGCCCGCATGCAGTTCCGGCTGCGGGGGGCCGTGGTGCCGCTGCAGCCAGCGCTGGAGCTGGCGGAGCGGCAGCGCCACTGGCAGGGCCTCTCCCCCGGCGGACGGGCGGTGTGGGGCTGGCCCGCGCCGGGAGAGGCCCTGCAGGCGGACGGTCCCTTTCCTGCCGCCCTCGAGGACGGAACGCCCCTGCCGGCACACCTCCTGTTGCTGCGCATCGCCCTCACCCAGGTGGAGCTGCTGGAGCTGATGCCCCAGCCCCACCGCCGCCGCCGCTGGCGGCTGGAGGATGGCTGGCGGGAACGGGCGCTCAACCCCTAATCGTTGGCGTCGCCATCCTCACCAGCACGCGATTCGTTGTCGTCTTTCTCGTCCTTTTCGTCGGCGGCGTCACCGTCCTGGGGGCTTCCCAGGGATGGTGTGTCCCGATCGGCTGGGCCGTCCTCCCGGTCTCGGCTTCCTTCACCGCCGCAGGCGGCCAGCAGAGCGATCAGGCTGGCAGCAGCGAGAAAGCGGGTGATGGGCGCCATGGTTCTCGGCAGGGAGGGCCTGCCCACTCTGGCTACGGAGGCAGCTCAGATCCAACAGCGAGGAATCAGGCAAGGGCGCATTGGTTCCGTTCCACGCCCCCCAGCAGGTGAAGCCATCCACCAAAGTGGTGGCACCTGCCTGGCGAAGACATGAAAGAGGTGAGCGCGGCGGAACTGCTGGCCAAGGCTGTGGCCCGCTTTGCCGCCATCTCCGGAGGCGTGGCCCTGTTGATCTGGCTGTTCTGGGTGATGCTCGACTTCAAGAGCATGCAGTCCGGATTCACCCTCCCCTAGGGGGGCATTGGCCATGGATCCTGCCCTTGCCCAGCTCGAGCTGGCCGTGGTGGGCCACATGGAATGGGTGAGTTTCGTGGCTGTGGAGCAGCTGCCGCAGGCGGGGGTTGTGCAGCATGCCAGCGCCTATCGGGAAGAGCCGGCCGGTGCCGGCGCGGTGGCAGCAGTGCAGCTGGCGCAGCTCACGGGCCGGCGGGTGCATTTCTTCACCGCCATGGGCCGTGACACCACCGGCGAGCAGGCTGCCGCTCGCCTGCAGCAGCTCGGCCTGGAGTTGCACGTGGCCTGGCGGGCGTCCTCCAGCCGCCGGGGGGTGAGTTTTGTGGATCGGGCCGGCGAACGCAGCATCACCGTGATCGGGGAGCGGCTCAGCCCGCAGGCTGACGACCCCCTGCCCTGGTCCATGCTGGCCGGCTGCGACGGCGTGTTCGTGACCGCCGCGGATGGCGCCGCCCTGCAGCACTGTCGCCGGGCCCGGGTACTCACCGCCACACCGCGGCTGCGGCTGCCGGTGCTGGAGGCCAGCGGGGTGGCGCTGGATGCCCTGATCGGCAGCGCCCTGGATCCGGCGGAGCAGGTGCCGGCCGGCAGCCTCAGCCGCCAACCGGGCCTGCGCATCGCCACCGAAGGGGCGCAGGGGGGCTGGAGCAGCCCGGGCGGCCGCTATGCAGCCGAGCCCCTGCAGGGCCCCGTGGTGGACAGCTATGGCTGCGGCGACAGCTTTGCCGCCGGGGTGACCGCCGGCCTGGCGGCCGGCTGGTCTGCTGCCGAGGCGATCGCCCTGGGGGCCCGCTGCGGGGCGGCCTGCGCCGGGGTGTTCGGGCCCTACCAGGCCAGCTGAGGCCCGGCTGCCTCAGGAATCCTGAAGCAGCAAGGCAATCTGGTTGTGGCCGTTGCCCTGGGCCAGGAACAGGGCCCGCTCCGCTCGCAGCAGCAGCTCCTGGGGGGATTGATCCTGGGGGGCCAGCAGGGTGAGCCCGCCGCTGACGCTGAGCTGGTGGCCACTGGATCGGAACACGCCCCCCAGCTCAGCGATACCGATGCGAATGGCCTCGGCCCGCTCCATCGCGGCGGTCTGGTCCACGTCCACCATCAGGATGGCGAAGGACTGGTCGCCGATCTGAGCGAGCAGGTCCTGGGGACGGTGCTGGGCCCGCAGGCAGGCAGCCACGTCCTGCAGGGTGCGATCGGAGGCCTCCAGGCCCCAGCGCATGCGCACCTGGCTGAACTGGTCGAGTTCCAAGGCCAGCAGCGCCAGGGACTCCTGGCCGCCCTGGGCGCGGGCCAGTTCGGGCCCGGCCTGCTCCAGAAAGCTGGCCCGGTTGGCCAGGCCGGTGAGCGGGTTGAGCGTGAGCTCGCGGCGCAGTTCGAGTTCCCGCAGCACCAGCTGGGCGAGATCCTCGAGCAGCGTCACCTGGCCAGGCTGCAGCTGGCGGGGCTGGCGATCGATCACGCAGAGGGTGCCGAGGTTGTGGCCGTCCCGGCTCTGCAGGGGTGCGCCGGCATAGAAGCGGATCCGGGGCTCGCCGGTGACCAGCGGGTTGGTGTTGAATCGCTGGTCTTCACTGGCATCGGCCACCACCAGAGTCTCGTCGCCGGCGATGGCGTGGGCGCAGAAGGCCATCGAGCGTGGCGTCTGCCTGGCATCGAGCCCATGGTGGGCGAGGAACCACTGACGATCCCGGTCCACCAGGGAAATCAGGGCGATCGGCGCCTCCAGCACCGTGGCGGTGAGGCCCACCAGCCGGTCGAAGTGCTCGTCACCGGGATGGTCGAGCACCCCCTGGCGCTCCAGGTCGCGCAGCCGCTGCAGTTCATCGTGCGGCACCGGATAGTCGGGGTAGGCCATGGCGTTCTCCCCATGGACTCCAGCCTAGGCAGGCCTGGAGCGGCAGGGGGTTTCAGCGCCGGCCGTTCACGATCACCGACTGGCCGGCAGCGCCGCCGGCTCCGGGCAGGGCGGGCACCACCGAGGTCTGGCCGTCCCACTTGTCGAGGAACAGCTTGTAGAGCACCTGGTCATCGAGGCTGGAGTTGAGGGTCTGGTAGCGCTTGGCCTCCTGCTCGGCGATCTTCACTTCCGTCTGGGCACGCAGCAGCTGCTGCTCGGCGATCTGCTTCTGCTCGATGGCGGCCCGGTACTCCTCGGCGATCTGCAGGCCGGTGAGGTCGAGGCCCTGCACACTCACGTAATCGAATTTGCGCAGTTCCTCCGCCACCTTCTCCTGCACGATCTCGGAGATGGTGTTCCACTCGGTGGCGATCGTGACCAGTTCGTACTGGGAGAACACGGATTTGAGGGCCTTGAGCAGTGAGGGCTGAATCACCCGCGGGTAGATCTGCTGGTTGTCGGTGGCGATGGTCTCGAAGATGCGGCCCGCTTCACTGGGCTTCATCGCGTACTTCACCGTCGCCGTGGCCTGGATCACCTGCAGGTCCTTGGTGAGGGTGGAGAACTGCTCGGGCCGTACCTGGGTGCGCACATCGAAAAGGGAGATGGCCTGCACCAGCGGCGCCTTGAAATTGGCCCCCGGCGCCCGGGGCGCGCCGGTGACCTTGCCCAGGGTGGTGACCACCGCCACATTGCCCGCCGGCACGATGAACACGGCCTGGCTGAGCAGGATCAGCAGCCCCAGCACCGCCGCCACGATCAGGGTGAAACCGCCGCCAGGCCCCTCGGCGCTGGCGGAGCGGAGCGGTGACTGCATGGCGGGCCCGGTGAATGGCCAAAGCTAGGCAGGTTGGCCAGGGACACGGGCAACCTCCGGCTGCACCAGGGCATCGAGCGTCACAAAGCGGTAGCCGCGCCGTTGGAGCAGCGGCACCACCTGCCGCAGGGTTGCCAGGGTGGCAGGGAGCGTGTCGGGCCGGTCGTGCAGCACGATCACGCCGCCGGGGTGGGCATGGAGCAGCAGGAAGCGGCGGAGAAACCAGCCGGGCGGATGGTGGGTGTCGAGGGGGAACAGGGAACCCAGGGCCAGGCGGTAGCCGGCAGCATTGAGCTGGCGCAGCATCGGCCCATGAAACCAGCCGCCCCCCGGGCGGAACCAGCGCAAGCGCAGCTCCCGCGGGGCCGCCGCCTGCTGCAGGGCCCGCTCGGTGGCCAGCAGCTGGGCCATGAAGCTGGCGGCATCCAGCCGGGCCGACACACAATCCTCCTGCATGTGGTTGCCGATCTGGTGGCCTTCAGCCAGGGCCCGCTGCACAAAGCCGGCCGGGCCCCGCTCCAGGTGATCAGCGATCAGAAACAGGGTGGCCGGCACCTGCAGCTCGCCCAGCAGGTCAAGCAGCTGGCCGCTGGCGGGGCTGGGGCCGTCGTCGATCGTGAGCGCCAGGCGACGGCCGGCGCCGGGGGCACAGAACAGCACCTCCGGCAGCAGAGGCGGCAGCAGCCGGCGCGCCAGCGCGAGCAGGGGCCAGCTGGCCAGCAGCAGCAGCCCCCAGAGCAGCCCGGAGGGCACTGCCTGCACAAGCCCGACCATCCGAGCAAGTGATTGCCATCCCCTCACCGAACCCTCTTTTGGTGCCATCGACCACAACCGCAGGTCACCAGCCCGCTAGGACCGGGCCAGTCGAGACCAGATCCATGTTGTCGACCAGCACCCGTCTCCGCCTGCAGGAGATCCTCGAGCGCATTGCCAGCGGCGCTCCGGTGAGTCTGAGCGAACGGGTGTACCTGCAGAAATTCGCCGACCGGGACGCCACGGTGGCCAGCTGGCTGCGCCGCGCCCGCCGCAGCCAATTGGGCCAGGGTGGCAACGGCATCGACCGTCTGCTGGCCGACCTCGACCTTGGGCCCGCCGAACCGGACGAGGGCTTTGATCCCGGCGACGACGACCTGGGCGACTGGTTCCGCGGCGCCCCGGGCTGGTTGCGGCGCAGCTAGGCCCGTAGCCTCAGCCCACTGCCCAAGGCCCATGACCACCACCGCGCTGCCCGCCTGCCGCACGATCGAGGTGGCCCTCAGCGCCGATCCCTACCCGGTGGTGATCGGCGCCGGCGGCCTCAGCCGGATGGGGGCACTGATCCGGGAGCGGGGCTTCAAGGCGGGCACCAAGGTGCTGCTGGTGACCAACCCGGTGGTGCAGGAGCACTACGGCGCGGCGGCCCTGGCCAGCCTGGAGGCCGCCGATCTGGCTGCCAGTGCCCTGGTGATCGAGGCCGGGGAAGACCAGAAAACACCGGCCACCGTGGCCCAGATCCACGACGCCGCCTTTGAGCGCAAGCTGGAGCGGGGTTCGCTGATCGTGGCCCTCGGCGGCGGCGTGGTGGGCGACATGGCGGGGTTTGCGGCGGCCACCTGGCTGCGGGGCATCGCCGTGGTGCAGGTGCCCACCACCCTGCTGGCGATGGTGGATGCGGCGATCGGCGGCAAGACGGGCGTGAACCACCCGGGCGGCAAGAACCTGATCGGCGCCTTCCACCAGCCGCGGCTGGTGCTGATCGACCCCACAGCCCTGGCCACCCTGCCCGAGCGGGAGTTCCGCGCCGGCATGGCCGAGGTGATCAAGTACGGGGTGATCGGCGACGCCGGGTTGTTCGCCCTGCTGGAGGCGGCCGGGCCCATCGATTCG
Organism: Prochlorococcaceae cyanobacterium; assembly: GCA_040399285.1. Taxonomy (GTDB): domain Bacteria; phylum Cyanobacteriota; class Cyanobacteriia; order PCC-6307; family Cyanobiaceae; genus NIES-981. The sequence continues at coordinate 48,954 of JBBASM010000008.1, read as the reverse complement.
ATCGGGGTCGTCGGACCGGAGCTGCTGCAGACCCTGCTGGAGCGCTCCGCCGCTGCCAAGGCCCAGGTGGTGGCGGCCGACGAGCGCGAGGGGGGCCTGCGGGCGATCCTCAACTACGGCCACACCCTGGGCCACGTGGTGGAGACCCTCTGCGGCTACGGCACCTGGCTGCACGGCGAGTCGGTGGCGATCGGCATGGCCGCCGCCGGCGCCATCGCCGTGGAGATGGGCCTGTGGGGCGCAGCGGAGCAGGCGCGCCAGCTGGCCCTGATCGGGGCCGCCGGTCTGCCGGTGCGCTGGCCGGATCTGGAGGAGCAGGCGGTGCTCGCCTGCCTGCAGGGCGACAAGAAGGTGCGCGACGGCCGGGTGCGCTTCGTGCTGCCCACGGCCATCGGCAGCGTGGAGATCCGCGACGACGTGACCGCCGCCACGATCGGCCAGGCGCTCGGCGGTCTGCGGGGCTGAGAGGGCGGCCATCGCGGAAGTTGCAGCCCTTGCGCCCCTGGCCTACTGGCCGCCCTCTGCCCCGTATTCGTCCTCCAGGGCGGTTTCCAGGGTGGTGAGCAGCAGCACCAGGGCGGCGCGGGGCTCCAGCTCACCGCCGCTCACGGCAGCGATCCAGCGGTGGCAGAGGGTCTCGATCTCCTGGAACAGGCCACCGCCCTGGCGCAGGGCCGCCATCACCCGCTCCACACTCTGCTCGTCGAGCTCCGGCGAGAGCCCCACCACGTAGCGGCGGCCGTCATCGCCCACGTAGGTGAGCCGGCCCTGCTCATCGACGATCGGGGTGGCGTGGGGCGTGACCGGCTGCTCCGGGCGGTCGGCATCTGCATCCGCGGACTCCATGCGGAACCTCCCCAGCCCAGGCCCCCACACAGCTAGGTGCGGCGCGGGCCCTTGCCAAGCTTCGGGGCCCACGGATCAGCAGCTCTGATCCATGGCCAGCACTGGTGAGCGCCGAGGACGCAGATCAGCTGCGGTTGCGCGGCGGCTGGCCCGATCCCCGCTCCAGCCCCTGCTGCCAGCGGCCCAGCTGGCCGGCGGCGGCCAGCAGCAGCAGCTCCAGCCCCAGGGCCAGCGCCAGGGGCCAGATGGCCAGGGCGCCACTGGCGCGCGAACCAGAAGCAAGGGCCAGCAGCACCAGCAACGGCCAGGCCACCGCCAGGGCCTGCAGGCGCGGCCGCCAGCGCTGGATGCGCTGGTGGGCGGTGCGGCAGCTGCGGCAGTGGCGGGTGTGGGCCGCGTAGCGATCCATCAGGGCCGGCAGCTCGGCGCGGGGGGGCAGGGGCTGGCCGGGGAAGGGCACCCCGCCGTGGTCGGTCACCCACTGGTGCAGGGCGCGCACATACACATCGGCGCTGCTGGGCAGGAAACAGCTCTGGGCAAAGGTGGCGCTGCCGCCCCGCTCGGCCAGCACCCGCTCCTGCCAGTGCAGGAACACCTGGTCGTCCTCGAGCACGGTGTGGTTGGCACTGTGCTGCAGCCAGCGGGGCCGCAGGCCCAGCAGCAGCCGCGGCAGGCGCGACTGGAACTGGAAGGGGAAGCGGGCGAACAGGCGGCACTCGCCGGGGCGGATCGGCGTGGCGTACACCACGGTGAGAAAGCGGGCGAAGCCCTTGGCGGTGAGGTCGTGCCACATCAGGCCGGGGGCCTGGAAGGTGGTGAACTGGCTGCCCAGCTTTCCCCGCCGCGGACCCTCGGGCCAGCTGGCGGTGAAGCCCTCCGGCCCGGCGCCGGTGAGCTCGGCCACCACCGGCGCGGCGTTCTCCCGCCGGCCCACGGTGCGGTGGTGGGTGAAGGGCACGTGGCTCACATCGAGCACGTTCTCCAGCAGGGTGAGGGCATCCATCGGCAGGTCGCGGAAGGTGTCCTGCACCAGCCAGCCGGGCTGGTCCAGCTCGGGCACCAGCGGCAGCGGCTCGGATGCCGCATCCTCCGCGTCGCCGGCGAACACGAACAGCAGCCCCTGGCCGCTGGCGGTGGCGTAGCTGCGGCAGTGGCTACGGGCGCTGGCGCAGGCCGTGGCCGCCGCCTCGGCTTCGGCCTGGGGGATGGCGGTGCACTGGCCGCTGCCGTTGAAGCTCCAGCCGTGATAGGGACACTCCAGCTCCCCCTGGTCGTTGATGCGGCCCTCGCTGAGGGGCACGAGCCGGTGGGGGCAGACATCGGCGAAGGCGCGCCATTGCTCAGCGGCCCGGTCGTGCCAGAGCACCAGGTCGCTGCCCAGCAGAGTGAAGCGGCTGGGGCGGGCCGGATCCAGATCCTGCAGGGCCGCCACCGGATACCAGCGCCTCTGCCAGTGCTCCTGCCAACGCTCCTGCTCGCTGGCGTCCACGGTTGCCGGGATGCTGGGGGACTGGACGGGCATCGGGATGACAGCGCTGGGGGGATGATGGCCAGGCAGGATGGTCGGCGGTGGAAAGTGCTGATCGCCGCAGGCAGCTCGTGCTACCCCAAACCACTCACCAACAGGCAGACTCTCTATAGCGAAGCCTCACCTGATCCTTTGATGTCCGATCAGGAACAACTCGACGACTTCCTGGAGGCGCTGGAGAAAGCCGGCAGCCCCGCCAGGAACCCCGTCCTGCGGCAGGCGCTCGGCTGGGAGGAGGGTCTCTACGAGGAGGTGAAGGCTGAACTGGTGGCCAGGGGAATTGCGAAACGCGGCAGAGGCCGCAGCGATTCGGTGTCCTTGGTGGGAGCAGAGCCCGTGGCACCACAGACCGCCCCAGCAAAAGCCCCCAGAAAAGGGAAAGGCACCGGCAACGGCACCGCCAACCTGGGCTTCGAGGCCAAGCTCTGGCTCACGGCCGACAAGCTGCGCAACAACATGGACGCAGCCGAGTACAAGCACGTGGTGCTCGGCCTGATCTTCCTCAAGTACATCTCCGACAGCTTCGAAGAGCACCGCGCCAAGCTGCTGCAAGGTGAGGGCAACTACGAGGGCGCCAACCCGGAAGACCCCGACGAATACAAAGCCGAGAACGTGTTCTGGGTGCCGGCCGAGGCCCGCTGGAGCCAGCTGCAGGCCAACGCCAAACAGCTCACGATCGGCAAGCTTATGGACGACGCCATGGTGGCGATCGAGCGCGACAACCCGCGCCTCAAGGGCGTGCTGCCCAAGGACTACGCGCGTCCGGGGCTCGACAAGCAGCGCCTGGGGGAGCTGATCGATGTGATCGCCACGATCGAACTCACTGCTGCCAGCGAAGGCGAGGCGACCCATCGCTCGGTGGATCTGCTGGGCCGGGTGTATGAATACTTCCTCAACCGCTTTGCGTCGGCCGAGGGCAAGAACGGCGGACAGTTCTACACGCCGAGATGTGTGGTGCGCTGCCTGGTGGAGATGCTGGAGCCCTACAAAGGCCGCATCTACGACCCCTGCTGCGGCTCCGGCGGCATGTTCGTGCAGAGCGAGACGTTCGTGGAAAGCCAGGGCGGCAAGCTGGGCGATATTTCGATTTACGGGCAGGAGAGCAACGCCACCACGCGCCGGCTGGCGGTGATGAACCTGGCCCTGCGCGGCATCGAGGCCGACTTCGGCCCCGAGCACGCCGACAGCTTCCGCCGCGACCTGCATCCCGATCTGCGGGCGGATTTTGTGATCGCCAACCCGCCCTTCAACGACTCCGACTGGTTCCGCAAGGACGACGATGTACGCTGGCGCTACGGCGTGCCACCGAAGGGCAATGCCAACTTCGCCTGGGTGCAGCACTTCATTCACCACCTGGCACCGCAGGGCCTGGCCGGCTTTGTGCTCGCCAACGGCAGCATGAGCTCCAACCAGAGCGGCGAAGGCGAGATCCGCCGCGCCCTGATCAAGGCCGATCTGGTGGATTGCATGGTGGCTCTGCCCGGCCAGCTCTTCTCCAGCACCCAGATTCCGGTGTGCCTCTGGTTCCTGACCAAGAGCAAAGCTGCCCACGGCCAACGGGATTTCCGCGATCGGCGCGGGCACACATTGTTCATCGATGCCCGCAAACTCGGCACCTTGATCGATCGGGTGCATCGGGAGCTGCTGGAGGCCGACCTGGAAAAGATCAGCGGCACCTACCACCACTGGCGGGGAGTCAACGACTCGGGCAGCTACGTGGATGTGCCGGGGTTCTGCAAGTCCGCCACCACTGCCGAGATTGCAGCTCATGGGCATGTGCTCACGCCAGGGCGTTACGTGGGCGCAGAGGAGGTGGAAGACGATGGCGAGCCATTTGAGGAGAAGATGCCGCGGCTTGTAGCTGAGCTTGAAAGCCAGTTCGCTGAATCGGCCAAGCTGGAAGCGGCAATCAGGGCGAATCTGAAGAGCATGGGCTTTCCGCTTCGATGAAGCGCATCTTCTCCATCTTCGTGAGCAGCGTCCAAAAGGAGTTGGCGGTAGAACGCCGCGCCGTGAAGGACTACATCACCCGCGACCCGATGCTGGGGCGGTTCTTTCCGGACGTTTTCCTGTTCGAAGATCTTCCAGCCCGGGACCAGCGCCCCGACGGGCGATACATCGGAGAAATCGACAGACGGGACATCTATCTTGGGATTTTCGGCCTGACCTACGGCGCAAAGGATCTCGATGGCTTGTCTCCCACCGCTCGGGAGTTCCAGCAGGCCACTCACGAAGCCCCCAACCAGCCGGAACGGATCATCTTCATCAAGGGCCTCGACGACAGCGACCGTGAGCCAGACATGTCGAAACTGATTGCCGATGCGGGTACACAGCTGACTCGTCGCCGTTTTATCGATATCCCCAGTCTGTTGCGTGAAGTCTACAACAGCCTTGTCGATTTCCTGGATGAGCGTCACCTCCTGCGTACGCCGCCCTTCGACTCCGCCCCTTGTCCTGGTGCAACCTTGAACGACATCTCGGCGGCGAACGTTCGGGAGTTTCTCCGTCTTGCGGAAGAGAATGGACGCTTCCAGTCTGTCGGCCCCCGCACCCCGGCGCATGTGCTGCGCCACTTCCATCTTCTCGCCGATGGCCAACCCACTCAGGCGGGCATCTTCCTGTTTGGCGACAGACCGACACACTTTCTACGCCAGACCCAGCTTCAGTGCCTCCAGTTCGAAGGAACCGAAAAGCGCAAGCCGATCGCCGACCAACGCGCTTTTGAAGGCTCGGTCTTCGAAACGATCGATGCTGCCCGCCAATTCGTCCTTGCCAAGCTGACGACGCGTGTCGGGCTCGCTGCTACTGGCGCTTCAGCTCCTGTCCAACCCGAAATCCCGACATTCGTCATTCGCGAGGCCATCGTCAACGCCGTGGCCCATCGCGATTACACCAGCGACGGCTTCGTTCAGGTGATCGTGTTCAGCGACCGCGTGGAAATCTGGAATCCCGGCCGTCTTCCTGCGGGCCTCAGCGAAGACGACCTCCGCCACCCCCACGGCCCCCTGCCACGCAACCCGCTGATCGCGGAACCGCTTTTCCGTGCCGGTTATGCCGAAAAGGCCGGCTCCGGCACCACCGACATGATTGACGCCTGCCGCGACGCCGGGGTTCCTGAGCCCACCTTCAAGCAGCACGGCCCCCATTTTGTCGTCACCCTATGGCGAGACTGGCTCACCGAAGACGTGCTGGCCGGGCTTGGCCTCAATGAGCGTCAGTTGAAGGCCCTCGCCGCCATCCGGCGGCAGCCGCGATTTGCCAACAGCGACTATCAGGCGGCCACGGGCATCAGCCGCGCCACCGCCAAGCGCGATCTCGAGGACCTGATCGCGAAGGGACTGATCGTGCCGAAAGGGAGCGGCCGCGGCGCCTACTACGAGTTTGCCCGCAAACGGCCCAACAATGGCTCAAATGGCCCACCGAGGCAGGAGTGATCAATGGCTCACCAATGGCTCAAATGGCCCAGGCGATCCGCCGGGCAATGGAACCCCCAGCCCCGCCTCGTTGCCGAGCTGCACGCCCAGCTCACCCGGCCTGCGAAACTGGAACTGATGCGTGCGGTGTTTCGACTGCATCCCGAGGTGAAGAGCGCCACGCTGATCGTCTCACGCGCCAAGAGCACCCACACCCACCGCTCAGATGTGGGCCTAGTGGTGACTGGCAACATCGAGCCGCTCCGCGCCGAGGCGATCGCGGCCGAGTTGGAGGAGCTGCCGTTGCCCTATCGGTTTGACGTGCAATCCCTGGCTCACATTCAGCACCGCCCGCTGCTGGAGCATATCCAGAGGGTGGGCATCCTCATCTATCCGGCGCCATGGCGGTGAATGCCTCGATACCGTAATTCGCTTGTGATCGGCACGGCCTGGTCGCAGTGGTAGGCGCACTGGGGCTGGCCATCCGAGCCAAACAGAGGGGGCTGGGTTATGGCGGGTGACTGGGAGACAGTTTCGCTTTCTCAACTCTGTGAGCAGATTGCCGACTGCCCACACTCCACAGCGTTGTGGACGGACAGTGGGGTGATTGTGCTTCGGAATCAAAACATCCGGGACGGCAGACTCGTCCTAAGTTCGCCTAGCTACACCGATGAAGCTCACTTCGAGCAGCGAAGCCGACGGGCGAGGTTGAAAGCTGGCGACGCCCTCGCCACCAACAACAGCGCCGTGCAGGCCATGGGTGACGCCAAGCTCAAGCTGATCGCCGCCGAGCTGATCAGCCAGGTGAAAAAGAGCGTAACGATCGACTGGACCCTGCGCGAAAGCGCCCGCGCTCGCATCCGCGTGATGGTGAAACGCATCCTCAACAAATACGGCTACCCACCCGATCTGCAGGCAGAGGCGGTGAAAACCGTGCTGGCCCAGGCGGAGTTGCTCTGTGCTCAGTGGCTGTGAACGGTTGCAGCAACAGACGTTGAGGCACCCGGGGCACTGGTTGAGACAGCTGATTGCGCCCCTTGGCCACCCGCGCCGTGTTCACCTTCACGGGGTTTCCCCAAACCCCGCCTCGCCATCTCTATCTGCACCACGACGGCTACCCCGCCGGCGCCGCCTGGCGCTTTGCCACCGCCCAGCACCACCACCCCGATGCCGCCGCATTTCTGGCCGCATTCCTGAGCAGCCAGCCCGGCGCCTTGGACCTGGCCAGCCCGGAGCAGGCAGCCGATGCGGAATACCGCTACCTGGTGGAACTCTGCACCGGCGGCGATCCCAAGCTGCAGGTGCGCTGCTGGTGGCGACGTCCAGGAACGGCCAGCTGGACCTACCGCTGTGGCCCGTTGGCGCTCGGTGTGTTCATCCAGCGCTTCCTGCCGACTGGCATGGGCTCCTGAGGCTGCTGACCTCGGCTGAATTTGCCACAATCCGCTGGAGCAAACCCCTTGTTGCGCGGCTGTGCCAACCCGTCCCCTGCGTCCAGCCCGGCCGCTGCTCCCCCTGCTGGCCGCAGCCCTGCTGGTGCCCGCGGCCTGGTGCCCGCCCGCTCGCGCCGCCGAGCCTGCCGCCAGCGACAAGCCCTTCCCGGCGATCGAGGCCGGCATGCACACCGCCCAGATCAATCGCATCGCGGTGGATCGGGCCGGCCGCTGGGCCGTCACGGTCTCCCACGACAAGACCGCCCGCATCTGGAACCTGGCCACAGGCCAGCTGGAGCGGGTGTTGCGGGTGCCGCTGGGGGAGGGGGCTGAGGGCAAGCTCTTTGCGGTGGCCCTCAGCCCCGATGGCGCCCTGGTGGCCCTGGGGGGCTTCACAGGGCCATCTGGCGAGCCAAAGGCGATCTACCTGTTCGATCGCGCCAGCGGCCGCCTGCTCCAGCGCCTCCCCGGCCTGCCCAATCAGGTGAATCACCTGGCCTTTGCGGCCGATGGCCGCCGCCTGGCCGCCGCCCTGGGGGGTGCCAATGGCATCCGCGTGTATGGCGCCATGGGCCAGGGCGCCTGGGCCCAGGTGGCCGCCGATGGCGACTACGGGGCCGACAGCTACAGCGTGGAGTTTGATGCCGCCGGCCGCCTGCTCGCCACCAGCCTCGACGGCGAGCTGCGGCTCTACGGCGGCGGCAGCGGCCGCCTCCAGCCCCTGGTGCGCCGCGCCGCACCCGGTGGCAAGCGGCCGTTCTTTGCCCGCTTTTCCCCCGATGGCCGCCGCATCGCCGTGGGCTTTGACGACAGCAAAGCGGTGGCGGTGCTCGATGGCACCAGCCTGGAGCCCCTGGCCCCGGCCGACACCAGCTCCATCACCAATGGCAACTTTTACGGCCTGGCCTGGAGTGCCGACGGCCGGCGCCTGCTCGCCGCTGGCCGCTACGTCCAGGACGACGGCAGCCCCCTCCTGGTGGTGTGGCCCGCCGGCGGCGGGGCGCCCCAGCGCCTGCCCCTGGGCATGTCCAACACCGTGATGGACCTGCGGCCCCTGGCCGATGGCCGCCTCGTCTATGCCGGTGGCGATCCGGCCTGGGGGGTGCTCGATCCCCAGCTGCGGCGCACCGCTGTCTTTGCCGGGCCGCTGGTGCTGGATCACCGCAGCAATGCCGCCAGCGCCGACAGCCACGCTGGCTACAAAGCCTTCCGCCAAGCACCGGACGGCCGCTGGCTGGAGTTCCGCGCCGTGGGCCGCAGCGCCCAGGGGCCCACGGCCCGGCTGGTGCGCTTTGATCTGGCCCAGCGGCGCCTGCTGCTCCCCGGTGCCGCCGCCCCGGGCGGCCTGGCGCCCCGCAGCACCGGCCTGCCGATCGAGGGCTGGGAAGACACCACCAGCCCCACCCTGGCCGGCAAGCCCCTGCCGCTGACGCCCTACGAAATCTCCCGCAGCCTGGCGATCAGCGCCGACGGCAGTTCCTTCGCGCTTGGCAGTGAATGGGCCGTGCGGGTCTTCTCGGCCGATGGCCGCGAGCGTTGGCGCACCCCCACACCCGGCATAGCCTGGCTGGTGAACCTCAGCGCCGATGGCCGCTTTGTGGTGGCGGCCCTGGGTGATGGCACGATCCGCTGGTATCGCACCAGCAATGGCAGCCAGGCCCTGGCGCTCTACGTGCATCCCGATGGCGAGCGCTGGATGCAATGGACCCCCGAGGGCTTCTACGACGCCTCTCCCGGCGGCGCCGAGCTGTTCGGCTACCACCTCAACAACGGCCGCGACCAGGCCGGCAGCTTCATCCGCGCCTCCCAGCTGCAGCAGAAGTTCTTCCGCCCCGATCTGATCGCCCGCCGCCTCGGCGGCACGGCAGACGATGAGGCCGCCATCGCCCGCGCCGTGGCCGAGGTGGGCGATGTGCGCACCAGCCTCAGCACGGCCAGCCTGCCGCCACGCCTGCGCCTGCTCAGCCAGCGCACCCTCCCCGATGGCGACATCGAGATCACCTATGAGCTGAACGACCAGGGCGGCGGGCTGGGGCCGGTGGAGCTCAGGCTCGATGGCACCGTGCTCGAGGGCCGCGCCGACCCACCGGTGGCAGGCATCAACCGCCGCCGGCTGCGGCCACCTGTCGGCAAGAGCCGCCTTCAGCTGCTGGCCTACAGCCGCAGCGGGGTGGCCTCCTCCCCCGTGGGCCTCGATCTCACCGGCAGCACCGGCGCTGAACCCGCCACCCTGCACCTGCTGGCGGTTGGCATCACCAACTACCGCGATGGATCCCTGCGCCGCGGCGTGCGCTTCGCTTCCGGGGATGCCGTGGCCTTCCGCGAGGCCCTCACCGCCGCCGGCCGCGCCAGCACTGCCCGCGTGGCAGAACCGGTGCTGCTGCGCGATGAGCAGGCCAGCGGCGGACGCATCCGCCTGGAACTGACGGCCATGGCCCAGCGCGTTAAGCCTGCCGATCTCTTTGTGCTGTACCTTGCCGGCCACGGCGTGAGCACCGACCAGGGCGAATACGTGTTTCTGCCCCAGGATCTGCTTTACCGCAACAGCGAATCCTTGGCCGCAGGCGGCCTCGGCGGCAATGAGCTGCGCACCTTGCTGGCCCGCATCCCCAGCACGAAAACAGTGGTGGTGCTGGACACCTGCAGCTCCGGAGCCTTCGGGCTCAGCGGCCGCTCCCTCGGCGAGAAGGGGGCGATCGATCGCCTCTCCCGCCTCAGCGGCCGGGTGGTGCTCGCCGCCGCCGGTGATCAGCGGATGGCCCTGGAAAGCCCCGACAATCAGCGGGGGATCTTCACTGGCGCCCTGATCAAGGCCCTTTCAGGCCATGCCGACAGCAACGGCGATGGCCTGGTGGGCGTACGGGAAGTGGCCGACTACGTGGAGCAGGAAGTGCAGCGCATCACCCGGGAGCTGTTCAAGTATGAGCAGACACCGATGAGCGACCTGCGCGGCCAGAACTTCCCCCTCAGCAAATCCGGAGGTCGGCCCTGAGCGCTGATGCCGACAGACGGCGCTTCGCCGTGGCCCTCTCCTACGCCGGGGAGGACCGGCCACGGGTGGAGCCCCTGGCCGAGGCGCTGGCAGACACCTGGGGCCGGCAGCGGGTGCTCTACGACAAGTTCCACGACGCCGAATTCGCCCGACCCAACCTGGATGTGTACCTGCCGCAGCTCTACCGCGACCAGGCGGACCTGATCGTGGTGGTGCTCAGCCCCGACTATCCCCGCAAGTTGTGGTGTGGCCTGGAACTGCGTTGGATCCGCCAGCTGATCCTCGAGGGCGATGCCGGTCGGATCATGCTGCTCGCCCTTGGGGATCCTGGCGACCTCTCCCAGCTCGGCATCCTGCGCGGTGACGGCACCCTCAACATCGCCGCTCTCAGCCCCGCCGCAACTGCAGCCCGCGTCAACGAGCGGCTGGCCCAGCGGGGAGCATCCATTCCCTCCCCGGCGCCGGCCGCCCCACTCCGCTGGTGGCAACGGCGCTGGTTGCGGGTTGCCGCCCCGGCCGTTGCCGTTGGCTTGCCCCTGGCCTGGCTGCTGGGGCGCGTGCCGTTTGCACGCTGGCAGTTGCACCAGGGCGATGAGGCTTTCCGCGCCTTTGCCCAGGTGCCCAGCGAAGAGCGCCTGCAACGGGCCGGGGCGGCCTGGCAGCGGGCCCGCCAGTTCGATCCGGGCCTGGCGGCAGCGCACGCACGCCTTGGTTTTCTCTCGGATTTCCTCGACGAACCCGAGGCCGCGGAAGGCCACTGGCGACAAGCCGTGGACCGCGAACCTGCCGGCACCGCGGCCGCCAGGGCCTATCGCACCGGCCTGGCCCACAGCCTGGCGCGGCAGCCGGCCCGGCAACGGGAGGCTCTGGAGATGTACCAGGCCGATGTGCTCCATCCCCGATCGGCCATCGAGCTCACCATGTTGCGCTGGGGGCGGCCCAGCGAGCTTCCCCAGGCCAGCGATGCCATCAACCATCCCGAGCTGGTTGAGGCCCTGGCTGGAAGCGGCAGCGGCGCCGAACCACCCTGGGGATTCAACGTGCCTCCAGGGGAGGTGGTGCTGTTTCTCAGCCGGGGGGAGCAGCGTTGTCTGCTCTCTGGGGTGCGCGCCACCACCTCCCACCTGGCCGGTGGGTCCCCCGCCAACCCCCTGGCCGCTTCCGGCTGCCAGGGCCTGCAAAACGAACTACGCGACCTGCTCTGCAGCCGTCTCACGCAGGCCGCCAGCAACCCCCGCGCGTCCACCACCGCCCGCTGGCTGGGCTGCCCGCCTGCTGGCAGCAATGCGGCGCCTGCTCACACAGGCTGACGTCTGATGGGTAGCGCAACTGTGGTCGAACCAATGCCTCCTGAGGCTGCTGAGGCTGCCTAGGGTCGCCGCCGTAACGACAGACAAAGGCGGCCATGGGTCAGACCCCGTCCGTGCTGGCGGTAACCGGCGCCTCCGGCAAGACCGGCTGGCGGGTGGTGCAGGAGGCGCTGCGCCAGGGGCTGGCGGTGCGGGCCCTGGTGCGGCCGGACTCCCAGCTGCCGCCGGGGCTGGAGGGGGCCGAGGTGGTGCGGCTGAAGCTGGGCGACACCGAGGCCCTGCACCGGGCCCTGGAAGGCTGCGACGCCCTGGTGATCGCCACCGGCGCCCGGCCCTCGATCGATCTCAGCGGCCCCCTACAGGTGGACGCCCTGGGGGTGCGCCAGCAGATCGCCGCCTGCAAGGCGGTGGGGCTGGAGCGGGTGGTGCTGGTGAGCGCGCTCTGCGCCGGCCGCTGGCGCCATCCGCTCAACCTGTTCGGCCTGATCCTGGTGTGGAAGCGGGTGGGCGAGCGCTGGCTGGAGCAGAGCGGCCTGCGCTGGACCGTGATCCGCCCCGGCGGCCTCAGCGAGCGGGAGGAGGGGCTGGAGCCCGGCCAGGAGCGGGAAGGGGTGGTGTTCAGCGGCGCCGACCAGCAAGAGAGCAACAGCATTCCCCGCCGGCTGGTGGCGCGGGTGTGCCTGGAGGCCCTGCACAGTCCGGCCGCCGAGGGCCAGATCATCGAGATCACCAGCAGCCCCCAGCAGCCGCCCCAGCCGCTGGACGCCTGGCTGGCCGCCAGCTGAGGTTCAGAACAAACCCCGGTAGCGCACCAGCAGCTGCACCATCGCCCAGGAGCCCAGGGTCACCTTGAGGGCCACCAGCACGTTGAGCAGGGAGATCAGCCGTTGGGGCCTGGGGGCTCCTGGAGGAAACGGGGGGTGCCCAGCGGCTGGGGGCCACGGCCGTAGGCCAGCCAGCGGAAGTCGCCGAGGGCATGGGGATCCACCAGGCGCAGCAAGGCCTCGCGCCGCGGCAGCAGCTGGGCCAGACCGCCGGGATCGCCCTGTAGCCCATGCAGCCGCTGGGCCAGCCCCAGGGCCAGCAGGGCCTCCCCCTGGCGGCAGCCGCCCAGTCGATGCCAGCCCGTGGCGACGGCGGCCCGCTCCAGGCTGTCGATGCAGAGATGGGCGGTGAGATCGGCCTCGCCGGGCGCTTCCAGCGGATCGGCGCAGGCCTGCTGGGCGCGGTAAGCCATCAGGGTGCCATTCGAGCGCTGGGGGGCGTAGTAGCGCCAGGCCTCCAGGGCGTAGTCGATCACCAGCAGGGCGCCTGCGGAGAGGGCAGTGGCGGCCTGGCCCAGCCAGGACTCGAGGCCGGGATGGAGTTCCGTGCACCAGCCCGGCGGGCGCTGGGGGGAGGGGGGCAGCAGACCCAGGGCTTGCAGGGCTTCGCCCGTGGCGGGCTCCAGGGGCTCGCCGGGCTGCAGCCGCAGCGCGGGCGCGGCTGCCCCCGCAACCCCGTGCAGCACCACCTGCTGCTGGCGCCAGAGGGCCCCGTCCCACACGATCCGCTCCACCGCCAGGGCGTCGAGGACTTCGTGGGCCAGCAGCACCCCCCGCAGCGGCGCCTCGGCCAGTTCGGCAAAGCTGGCCCAGCGGCAGGGCAGGGGGCAGCCAGCCAGGCGCTGGCGCTGGCGCTGGGCCATGCCGCCGTTGGGTTCCACCAGCACCAGCTCGGTGCGGGCGGCCAGCTCGGGCCAGCCGGCCGTCAGGGCAGCTGCCAGGTCGGCCGCCAGCGAGCCCTCACCGGGGCCGGCCTCCACCAGGGCCAGGGGGCGCTGGCCCGGCGGGGTGGGATCGAGCTGTTGGAGCCAGTCGGCCAGCTGGGCGGCCAGCAGGGCGGCGAAGTCCGGCCCCAGGGAAGGGGCCGTGGCGAAGTCGCCGTGGGGGCCGATGCGCAGGCGACCGCTGCCGTAGGCACCGTGCTCGGGATCGTGGAGCGCCCACTCCATGACGGTGCGGAAGGGCACCGCCCCGCCGGCGGCGACAAGCCGTTGCAGCAACCAGCCGGGAACGCTCACGCCACACCCACAGCTCAGGGAGAATGCATCTTCCCTGGAGACACTGGATGGGTTCGGTTCGCAGCGATGGCGTGACCGGTTTGACGCGGAGGTTCTGGCCGGGGCTGAAGCGCTGGCTACCCGCCACCCTGCTGGCGCTGCTGTGCCTGCTGCAGGGGGTGGCGCCGGCCAGCGCCGCCGAAAATCCGGAGCTGCTGCCCGACCACCCCACGCCGGTGATCGACCTGGCCCGCTCCTTCAGCGATGCCCAGCGCACCAACCTGGAGAACGAGCTCAGCCAGGTGGAGGCCGACACCGGCTGGAAACTACGGGTGCTCACCCAGTACGAGCGCACGCCGGGCCTGGCGGTGCGCGACTTCTGGAACCTCGATGAGCGCAGCCTGCTGCTGGTGGCCGATCCCCGCGGCGGCAACCTGCTCAACTTCAACGTGGGTGATGCCCTGTTCGCCCTGATGCCGCGCACCTACTGGGTGGAGCTGCAGACCCGCTTCGGCAACCAGTTCTATGTGCGCGACCACGGCGAGGACGGGGCGATCCTCGATGCCCTGGCTGCGGTGGAGACCTGCCTGGAGCGGGGCGGCTGCCAAGTGGTGCCGGGGCTGCCCACCGAACAGTGGGTGCTCACCCTGGCCACCTCGATCCTGGGGGGCCTAATCGTGGGCTTTGTGGCCTACCCGCGCCAGCCCGGCAAAACGGTGGAATGGGCCTGGGTGCTGCTGCTCTCGCCCCTGTGGATCATCCTATTCGGTGTGTTCGGCGTGGCGCCGATCGTGACCCGCACCAACGACCTGCTGCCGCTGGCCCGCAATGCTCTGGGCTTTGCCGGGGCGATTGCCTTGGGCTATGTGCTGGCCCAGACGGTGCTGGGCCGCGATCGGCTCAAGGGCAGCGGTGAAGGGGAGGGCTGAGGCCGGGCTTCAGCTGCGGGGTCCCCTCGGACCCACACCTTCCAGGGCTTCAAGCTGGCAGCGCAGGGAGCTGGCTGGCTGGCACTCAGCCCTGGGGGGCTCGGGCGGTGCAGGGGGCTGCACTGCGAGCATTCCACTGGCCTGCTGAGCACGAAGGGTGGAGAGGTTCCACTCATAGAAACGACGCAGCTCGTCGTAGCGCTTCACGGGCTGGCCGTAGAAGCTGCGGCCGGCGAAGGTGGGGAAGGAGGCCCACTCGGGAGCGAGGCGATGGGCGAGCTCGGGGGAGAACTGGCCCTGGTCGGCCAGGTGCAGGGCACCACGGCGCTGCACGAGGTAGATGGCGGCCTGGTCCTGCACCTCAGGACCAAAGGCATTGGGGCCCTGCAGGGGGAAGCCGAGGGAGCGGCTCACCATCGCCCAGGTGGGGGGCATGAACTGGTAGGCACCGGCGGCGGCACTGGCGTAGCCGGTGGTGCGGTTAACCCGGTTGGGGTGGCGATCGAGGGAGTCGATCATGCTGCCGCCGAACATGATCCGGTAGCCCACGTCCTGGCCATTGGCCCAGGTGCCCTCGGCGTAGCGAATGGTGTTGAGCAGGGCGCGGCGCTCAGGGGTGATGGCGAACACCCGGGGGGCCGGCGGCGGCAGGGTGATGGTGCGGACGGCTTGCTGGTAACTCGTGGGCCGCTGGTAGCTGGAGGGGCGATAAGTGACGGCCTGCACGTCGCCGGAGGGGGTGGCGGCGGCAGTCAGCTGGGCGTCGTCGCTGGCCTGGACGTCAGCAGCAAGAGCCGAACCCAGCAGCGAGGGGTGCACCAGGGGAGAGGCCAGAACGGATGCGCAGAGCGCGCCCTTGAGAGCTGCTGTTGTTTTGGCGAGCGAGAACGTCAAATCCAAAGACAATCAGTTGGCCAGCAATTTGCCTAACAATTCACTTGAACGCGATTGATAACGTGCCAATCACACAAGTGTCCACCTGTATCAGAAATGACGCCGGCGAGTTGAACTCATGATCAGCACTGGGATTGCAGCGCAGTTGACAACAGAATCACCGATCGACCCAATCGCTATTGATCGGATCTGCTGATCAGCGTCGTCTCAGTCACGAATTGCACCAGCGCCAGGGCCGCCTCGCACGCGCCCCCGGCGGGCAGCGGCCCCGCGCTGGGGGGCAGCAGGGGTTGGTCAAGCTGCCAGTCGCCCGTCTCAAACTGCTCGCGGCTGAGCAGGCGATGCCAGCCGTGGCGCTGCAGGTCGCGCTCCAGCACCGGCGCCTCGGCGAATCCCTCGCGACGCACCAGGTGGATCCCCACGCCGTAGGTCATCGCCTCGCAGAAGCTGCTGTAGCCGGGCTTGGTGATCAGGCGGCCGCAGTGGCCCATCAGCTCCAGGGGGCGGATCCCGGGCGCCAGGGTGCGGCCGTTGCGAACCTGAGCCAGCAGCGGGTCGTGGCCGATGAACAGCTGCTCGGGCCAGTGGGCCAGGAGGGCCGGATCGAGTCGGTAGCCCAGCCCGCCGAAGCTGAGCAGCACGTTGCGCTCGCGCTCGGGGTGCAGCTGCAACTGGCGGGCCAGGGCGTCGCCATCAACACGGGGCTCGCCGGCGGTGAGGCCCAGCAGCTGCTCCGGGATGCCCCAGGCCATCGGCAGGGAGAGCGGGCAGTGCAGCAGCAGCTGGCCGCGTCGGTAGAGCGCCAGGCAGTGCTCGGCCCAGGGGCGGAAGGCCCCACCCATCGGCCCATAGATCGCCTCCCAGCCGAAGCTGGCCAGCCACACCAGCGGTGCCCCACACCGCTCGGCCAGCAGGGCCGCTGCCGGCGGCACGTCGGCCAGCACCAGCACGGGCTGCTGCTGCTGGGCCAGCCAGGCCTGCTCGGCCACCAGCTGCTGGGGCAGGTGCTGCTCCAGCTGCTCCAGGGCCACCAGGGTGGCGGCGGGATCGGAGCCGAGGGCATCGGCCTGGAGCACGCCCACATCCCACTGGCAGCGGCGCTGCTCCACAGGGACCGGCCCGAAGGCGGTGGCCAGGAAGCTCTCGGGCAGGGCGGTGGAGAGCACCAGCCGCCAGTGGGGCCGCAGGCGGTGCAGCTGGGCCAGCACGGAGGCGGTGCGGGAGCCGTGGCCGAAGCCATGGCTGCTGATGCAGGTGTAGATCAGCACGGTTCGGAGCAGAGGGCGCGGGGCTCAACCGCCGGTGCGGGGGTGGGCTCGCGCACCAGCAGGGTCTGTTCATAGATCAGCTGGCCATCGAGGCCGTACCAGCGGTGGCTGGCGCGGCTCACCCGGGCAGCCCGGGGATCGGCCGGCGGCACCTCCAGCTCCACCCAGCTGAAGTGGCGCAGCTCGCGGCCCTGGGCGTCCCGGCCGTGGCGGGGCACGCAGGCGGCATTGAGATAAACCGTGCCCTCGCGGTCCACCACCAGGCTGCGGCGCTCGCCCTGACCGCGCTTGAGGGCGTGGTGCATGTGGCCAAAGGCCACCAGGGGCAGGGGCCGGCTGGCGCGGATCTGGCG
The DNA here is from genome assembly GCA_040399285.1 of Prochlorococcaceae cyanobacterium. GTDB lineage: Bacteria > Cyanobacteriota > Cyanobacteriia > PCC-6307 > Cyanobiaceae > NIES-981. The sequence goes on along the minus strand of JBBASM010000008.1, from coordinate 31,947 downwards.
GATGGCCAGGGCCAGGTCCTGGTCGCCCCAGTCGCAGGCCGGTTTCTTCCAGTCGCGGCCGCAGGGGTCGCCGGCCTCGCTGCCCAGGCCGCTGGGGCCGCAGTGGGCCAGCAGCACCAGGGGCAGGGCGGGATCGGCCAGGGCCGCCGCCGCCGTGATCCGCGCCGCCGAGGCCTCCAGGCTGTGGGGGCCATAGACGGCGCGCACCGCCGGCGAGAGGTGGAAGCCGCCGCCGGCGGTACCGGGCCGGCCCCCAACCACCGCCAGGGCCTCGAACTGGCGCAGCCCCCAGCCGCAGTGCAGGGGCCCCAGGCCGTCGAGCTGGCGCTGCAGGGTGCGGCCGCTGTCGTCACGGCCGGTGTCGTGGTTGCCGAGCACGCAGGCGGTGGGCACGGCCAGGCGGCGCAGCTGGGCGGGGATGCGCGGCTTGCCATCGCTGAGGTCGCCCACCAGCAGCAGGCCATCCACGGCCAGGCCGCGCACCAGTTCGGCGTCGCGCTCATCCCAGGCACCATGCGGATCCCCCACCACCGCCAGGCGCCGGATCCCCATCTGCCACTGCCTAGGCTGAACCATCCTGCCCCGTAGAGGATCCCCGTTGGTTTTCGCGGCTGCCCAGAACACAGGCCAGGTCCGCCCGGCGGCGGAGCTGCGGGCGGGGATCGAGCGGCTGCGGCGTGAGCGCAACGCCGTGATCCTGGCGCACTACTATCAGGACGACGCCATTCAGGACATCGCCGACTTCATCGGCGACTCCCTGGAGCTGGCGCGCAAGGCCGCCAGCACTGAAGCCGATGTGATCGTGTTCTGCGGCGTGCACTTCATGGCCGAGACGGCCAAGATCCTCAATCCGGGCAAAACGGTGTTGCTGCCGGATCTGGCAGCCGGCTGCAGCCTGGCCGACGCCTGCCCGGCCGAGGCCTTCGCGGCGTTCCGCGCCGCGCATCCCGACCACATCGCCGTGAGCTACATCAACTGCTCGGCGGCGGTGAAGGCGAACAGCGACCTGATCTGCACGAGCAGCAACGCCGTGGATCTGGTGAAACAGCTGCCGGCCGACCGGCCGATCCTGTTCGGCCCCGACGAGAACCTGGGCCGCTGGGTGCAGGCCCAGAGCGGCCGGCCGCTCACCCTCTGGCCCGGCAGCTGCCAGGTGCACGTGGCCTTCAGCGAGCAGGCCCTGCTGCAGCTGAAGCTCGAACACCCCGATGCCGAGGTGCTGGCCCACCCCGAATGCCAGCAGCACCTGCTGGATCTGGCCGACTTCATCGGCTCCACCAGCAAGCTGCTGCATCGCGCCGAGGAGAGCCCGGCCCAGAGCTTCATCGTGCTAACCGAGCCGGGGATCCTGCACCAGATGCGGCTGAAGGTGCCGGGCAAGCAGTTTTTTGAGGTGCCCGGCGCCGACGGCTGCAGTTGCAACGCCTGCCCCTACATGCGCCTCAACACACTCGAGAAGCTCTGGCAGTGCCTCGATCGGATGGAGCCCGAGATCGTGATGGACGAGGAGCTGCGGCTCAGGGCCCTGGCGCCGATCGAGAAGATGCTGGCGATGAGTCGCTGACAGCCGGCAACCGCCGCTCGCCCAGTCGCCGCCAGCGGGCTAGCAGCATCCCCCCCAATCCCCGGTCTTTGCCGGTGATCGGGTCGTTGAAAGCGGCGGGGAGCAGGGTGAAGGAGAGCAGCACCCGCAGCCAATCGCAGGGAGCGGGGCTCAGGGAGGCCTGGTGGGCGAGCAGCGCCAGCCAGCGGCGAAAACGCCAGGGGCCCGGCAGCGGCTGGGGTGGTGCGGGCAGGGCCTGGGCCCGCTGGCTGAGGGCCAGGGCGCTCCGCAACCCCGGTGGCCCTGGCCGACCGAGGGCAAGCAGCTCGGGGCCACCAGTGGCCGCATGGGCCACTGCGGCCGAAAGGCGCACCAGACGCTCACGGCGGAGGGCAGCGTGGTGGGCAACAGGCAGGCGGGAGGCCAGCCGGTGGAGATCCACCAGATGGCGCAGACTGTGCCAGTCGTCCTTGGCCGCATGCACGGCGGCGAACAGCAAGGCATCCGCAAGCCCCAGGGTGGGCAGGGGGTGGCCCTGGAGCTGCAGCTGGGCGCGCCGGCGCCAGAGCTCAGCAAAGGAAGGCAGCGGCTGGCGCACCGTGGCCAGGTGCCAGTGCAGATCGATCCATTCGCCAGCGGCCGGGCCATGGCGGTGGAGCGGCAGCTCGTAACCGGCCCAGCGGCTGTAGCGCCCCCAGAACGAATCCAGGTTGAGCGGGAACTTGCCGTAGGGCCGGCTGAAGCCATGGGCCTCCAGCAGGGCCACCGCCGCCTGCAGCTGGTGGGGGGGCACGAGCAGGTCGAGATCACCCCGGCCGCGGGCGGCCGCGTTGCCCGTGGTCTGGAGGGCCAGCGGGATGCCCTTGAGCACCAGCACCGGCAGGCCGGCCTGGGCGAACAGCGCCAGCACCCGCAGGGTGAGGTGCTGGAGCGCCAGGGCCGCCCGGGTGTCCTGCTGGTGCAGACGGCGCAGGCCGCCTGCCAGGGGTGCCAGGGCGGGCTCGGCGCCGAGCCAGGGAAGATCGGGCGCCAGCACCGCCGCCAGCCGCTGGCGGCTGATCTCGGCCAGCAGGGCAGCGGCGGGAAGCTTGGCGAGCTCAGAGGCCAACGCCGCCGAGCTCTCAGCCTGCTGGGAGCCGCCTTTGCAGTATTGGCGCTCCAGCGCAAGCCGCCAGCGCAGCCAGCGGCGCAGGCTGGTGGCAGCTGTCGCGACCATGCAACTGTGGCGCAGGTTGCTAGGGATCCTGGCAGCAGCAGCCGTGCGGAGCTGCTGCCCCGGCTCAGTCCGGCCCATCCCAGTTGAGGACCTGGGCCCGCTCAAAGCGCTCCATCAGCTGCCTGGCCAGGGTTGTCTTGCCCACCTGGCGGGCACCGGTGAGCACCACGGTCTTGCGAGCCAGGTAGCGCTGCATCCGACCAATGAACCGCACACTGGCAGAAAGTCGCGACTTTCCAGCAGAGTTCTGGCCATCAGCCGGAATGCCAATCCTGCCTGGTGAGCGAAACTGAAACGTCACCCAGCCACCGCCAATGCCTGGCAGCGAGCAGCCATACCAGGCCTTCGGCCTTTGCTGGCACAGCCCCCAGCTGGCGCTGCCCGAGCTGCCGGCCGGGGGCTGTGGCCCGCCGGTGGAGATATCGCCTGGCGATCCTCAGCACTGGCTCCCCCTGCCGGCCGGTCGCCACGACACGCCGTTTGTGCAGATGGCGCCTGGCGAGCTGCAGCTCACGGTGGAGGGCATCGGCCGCTTCCGCGTGCACGGCGGCGAGCGCATCAGCTGGTGGCGCGAGCACGCGGGCGTGAGCGATCAGGACATCCGCACCTTCCTGCTGGGCTCGGCCGTGGGGGCACTGCTGATCCAGCGCGGCCTGCTGGTGCTGCACGGCAACGCGCTGGAGAAGGATGGCCAGGCGATCGTGTGCCTGGGCCATTCCGGAGCCGGCAAATCCACCCTGGCCTATGCGCTGATGCAGCAGGGCTGGCGGCTGTTGGCCGACGACCTGGTGGCGATCAGCCCTGACGGCCTGGTGCTGCCCGGCATCCCGCGAATCAAGCTCTGGCACGACGCGGCCAAAGCGTTCGGGCTGGATCCCGACCAAATGCCGCCGGTTCGCCAGGGGATGCACAAGGTGCTGCTGATGGGGGAGGGGCTGCAGCGGGCCAGCGAGCCGATACCCCTGCGGGCGCTGTACCTGCTCCACCAGCGCCGCCACGCCGATAGCGAAGCCGAGGAGCGCCGCATCACCCGCATCAGCAGCCAGAAGGCGGCGGCGTTGCGGCTGCGCAACCAGGCGTTCCGGCCGCGGTTTGTGCGCGGGCTGGGCCAGGAGGGGGCGAACTTCATGGCGCTGGCCCAGCTGCAGCGGCGGGTTCCCCTGGCCACCCTGCCCGTGCCAGCGGGGATTGGGGCGATGCAGCGCTGGTTGCTGGAACAGGATCTGCTGCAGTCATGCAGGCCGGCGGATCTGGTGGCGCCATGAACACCCCGGAGCCCTACTGGTATCTGGCCAGCTACCCGAAATCGGGCAACACCTGGTGCCGGGTGTTCATCACTGAGCTGCGGCGGCTGGCCGGCCTCGACACGGCGGAGACCACAGCAGCGGCAGAAGCCGAGGAGCGTGAGCTGCGGCTCAACCGGGATCTGGCCACCGGCTCGATTGTGAGCAGCCGCCACTGGCTTGATGACCAGCTCGGGATCGACAGCGCCGATCTGCGCTGGAGCGAGCTGGATAAGGTGCGGGGCCGGGTGGGCCATCAGCGGGCGCTGTATGCCGAATGCCTGCGCTACCACAAGGTGCACGATGCCTTCACCAGCCCGGATTCGGCTGGCCAGCCGGTGGTGCCCACCGAGGGGTGCCGGGGGGCGGTGGTGGTGATCCGCCATCCGGCGGATGTGGCGGTATCGCTGAGCCATTTCTTCTCCTGGGATCTGGAGCGCTGTGTGGCCTTTTTGTTGAACGAGGAGGCAGCGCTGTGCCGCTCGGGCAAACGGGGCGGCCAGCAGGTGCGCCAGTTCATGGGCAGCTGGGCCAACCATGTGCAGAGCTGGGTGGATCAGCAGCAGATCCCGGTGCTGCTGCTGCGCTACGAAGACCTGCTGGTGCAACCGGAGCCGCATTTCAGCCGGCTGGCCACCTTCCTCAACCTGCCTGCGGAGGAGCCCCTGATCCGGGAGGCTGTAGCCAACACCCGCTTTGACAAGCTCCGAGCCAAGGAAGACGCCGAAGGTGGCTTCCACGAGCGCCCGCAGGGCTGTGAGCGATTTTTCAGGTCGGGCCGCAGCGGCGAAGGCCAGGAGCAGCTCACGGGCGATCAGCTGCACCAACTCGAGGAGGCCTTTGCGGCCACCCTGCATCGCTTTGGCTTCGGGGAGCCGGTGTCGGTGCAGCCTCTGCTGCACCTGTCAGGCGATGGCAGCCCGCCATCCCCACAACCCCGCCTAATCTGAAGCCCACGCCCCCATCGGGGAAATGACCCTCGCCCCCCCTGCTTCCGCCGCCCCGCAGGCGCCAGCCATAGGCCTGGAGCCCCTTGTGCTGCCGCCCGGCCTGCAGCTCAGCCCAGAGCAGTTCGCCCTGGTGTGCGAGGCGAACCCCGAGGCGGTGCTGGAACTCACGGCCGCTGGCCAGGTGATCGCGATGACCCCCACAGGTGGTGAGACAGGACGCCGCAACACCCGCCTGCTGTTTCGGTTGCAGGCCTGGGCGGAGCGTCGAGGTGGCTGGGAGGTGTTCGACAGCTCCACCGGCTTCCGCCTCCCCGATGGCTCCGTGCTCAGCCCCGATGCGGCCGTGGTGCGTCTGGAGCGGTGGCAGGCACTCACGCCCGAACAACGCCGAGGCTTCCCGCCTTTATGCCCCGACCTGGTGGTGGAACTGGTGAGCCCCTCGGTAGCCGCAGGCTTCTCCGAAGGAGTTGAGGGCCCCCGCGGCAGCGAAGCCCTGCAGCGCAAGATGGCCGCCTATCTCACCAATGGCGCCCAACTGGGCTGGCTGCTGTTTCCGCAGCAGCGGGCTGTGGAGATCTGGCAGGCGGGGGCTGACTCTGCGGCGCCGGTGGTGATGCAACGCATCGAGGCGGCCGACGGGCTGGAGGGTGGCGAGTGGCTGCCTGGGCTGCGGTTGGAGCTGGCGGAGATCTGGGAGGGGTAGCCTCGATTGCAAGGGCGTTGGAGCCTGGGAACAGGCCCTCGTTCGCTCTATCTTCTGCCCATGGGATTAATCCGCAGCACCTTCTCCCTCAGCAACCCCACCCGGCCCGATCTGGCGCCGCTGGAGGTGACGGCCCTAGCCGACAGCGGAGCGGTGCATCTGTGCATTCCGGAGCACCTGGCGATCCAGCTGAACCTGGCGGAACTGGAGCGGCGAGAGGTGGTATTGGCCGATGGCCACCGCCGTAGCGTGCCCTACGTGGGGCCGATGGAGGTGCGTTTCCGCAACCGCCGCTGCTTCACCGGCGCGATGGTGTTGGGCCATGAGGTGCTGCTCGGCGCCATCGCGATGGAGGACATGGACCTGGTGCTGCGGCCCCAGCTGCAGAGTGTGGATGTGAACCCCGAGAGCCCGAATCTTCCGCTCAGCGTGGCGATGGCAGCCCACTACCCCAACACCCCCGCCAAACCCGAAAGGCGCGCGGCCAACGCCTGAAGCCGCCTCCCGCCAAGCGGGCCGCCAACCAGGTGCCGGTGTGCATCACCGACCGGGGGCGGCCGGCCCATGTGCTGCTGTCGATCTGCTCGCCATGCCCGGCGTGGAGGATCACGATCTCCCCCTGCCGCACAACCGGGAGATGGCCCGGGCGGCTGATCTGGCCTGATGGATCTGGTTGATACCAACCTTGTGTCGGAGTTGCGCAAGGTGCGCTCTGGCGAGGCACAGCAGCCTGTTCCTCTCTGCGATCACCCTTCACGAACTAGAGCTGGGGGTGCTGCTGGCCGAAAGGCGGGACCCAACCCAGGGAGCCCTGCTGCGCCACTGGCTCCAGCACGCCGTGGTGCCGGCCTTTGCGGGGCGCATCCTGGCGGTGGATGTCGCCGTAGCCCTGCGGAGCGTCGCTCTGCACGGTCCCGACCCCAAGCCGTTTCATGATGGCCTGATCGCCGCCACGGCGCTGGTGCACAGCTTGGTGGTGGACACCCGCAACCTGGCCGACTTCGAAGCCACCGGCGTGCCGCTGCTCAATCCCTGGCAGCAGGGGTAGGGCAGATCAGCCCCGATGGCGACCAACGCCAGCGCACGCCCACCGTGCTTCTGCTGTGCCTATGGGCCCTTGGAGGGGACTGTCGACCTTGTGGGCGGGTACTGAAGAGTGCTGCAGCTTTGCATCAGGTGAGGGTATTATGCGCCTGCTGCCTGCTGCCTGCTGCCTGCTGCCTGCTGCCTGCTGCCTGCTGCCTGCTGCCTTATTATGACTTCTGCTGACCTTAACCACAACGACAAACTGCTCGCTGCAGGGAAAAAAGAGAAGTTGGAGTGGGTCACACCGAAGATTTCGCTGATGTTGTCACAGGACACGCTGGGGTCACAAAAATATCCGAAGGCAAGGGAATTCGACTTCAACACAGAAGGTCCTTCCTGACCAATTATACCTCAAACCCCGCCACACCTACAAAAATAGTCATCGGAAAGGGTCTGTAAAGACCCTTTTTTAGAGAGTTGTGGTCATTTGCGGCATTGATTACCTGGCACGGATGGCGCTGATTTTGGGTTGGGCGGCAGGGTTGAGGCTGCTGCTGATGTTTTGTTTGCCAGTTGATAGATAAGTTGCCGTAGCAAAGCAATGGCACTTATAGACGCCATAAGATATTCACTTTGACATCTGTTTCTTATGTTTATTTCCCCTCCTATACAGCATTTTGCGCCCTAACTGCTATTCAGGCATTCGTCGTCATTCCAGCGTGGTGCATTGCAATAGCGAAATTGCTGGGCGATTTGATGCCAGCGCTCAGGAAGTTGCTGCAGCGTCGGCAGGTTGAGCGGCAGCGATTGCTGACCAATGCAGTGCCTATGGCGTTTGCTGGTGCCTTGTGCTCTGGTGGCAGTGCCTTTGAGTAGGGCAATCAACTTGCTGCCCCATTGTCTGGTTTTGATTGGTTTTGATTTGCAGCGATATTTCTTGCAGAAGTTGATGTATCCCTTGGAGCATCCTGTGAGCGTGGGTGCAAGTTGCAGAAAGGCAGGGTGCCAGTCACTGATGCCGTCGCTTTCTAGTCTGCTGTAGTGCCCGTAGTTGGAATAGGGGTCATAAAACCCTTTACGCACTCCCGCCGCCTTGGGATTGGCGTGAATGTAGCGGAGGGTGTTGAGTGCCCTTTGGTGGTCTTCTGGAGCAATGGGTGTGGCGTAATACCTTGCCTCCCAGAAGTGCCCACAACGCCCTGTAAGGCGGTTGAGCAGCATCGAGGCGTACCACCCCACCCAGTGCATCAGTTTGGGCAGTTGGCTGGCATCATCTGGCTTGATCAGTAGATGGATGTGATTGGCCATCAGGCAGATGCCATACAGGCGAAATGAGTGGTTCTGCTTTGCTTTCTCTAAAACCACTAGCAGCACATCACGCCTGATGCGTTTGGCAATCAAAAACTGCCGACTGTTGCACCTAAGTGTGATGTGAAACGAATGCCCCTGCGGCAGCTGACGTTTTGGCCGAGGCATTGTGCGTTCGCAGTAGGAGTGATCGGCACCCACCTCAACCTTGCTGTGGCTGGTCTGTGACCGCCTCATTTGGGCCACAAGCGGCAGATCGAGCGATCTCGGACTGTCCTGGAGCCGGTGGAAGCCGTGGTGCTCGTAGAACTGAGCCGCCGTTTCATCCTTGGTGTCCATGAGCAGGGGCTGTGGGTCGGCGATGAATCGTTCGCGATCCATCCGCGGTCGCGATCACCTCGCCATGGCTCGCCGCATGAAGGCATCAAACATCGGCACCGTGAAGGCCGTCATGCCGTGAGCGGAGCTCCACACCATCCCCTTGCGGATCAGGCCACTGCACAACGGTCCGGTGCGCTCCACCTTCAGACCCATCAGCTCTGCGATGCGGTTCAGCAGCACGGTTTTGCCCACGCCACGCAGCCCCATCAGCATCTGCTTTTTTTACGACCACCCCTGCCTCACCCGTCCCAAGGCCAGTTCCGCTGCCTCCAGCAGCAACGCCGAGCGCCCGGCCAGCTCGGGTGGGCGTGAGCCCGCGCCCGGAGCGAAGGGATTGCGTAGCGGGTCCAAGGATTGAGAGCGCTGGATCGAGGGCGCTGCTTTAGTCGTCACTGTTTCGGCTGATCCCCCTCTGCCCTGCGACGCGGGCTGAGACCTTGACCGGCGAGTGCTACTCAGTCACGCTGTTAAAGATTCCCTGGCGTTCAATGGATGGCGATCAAGAGTTCGGTGTCGCTCCGCGCCGACCAACACGCCTTCGCCAGGGCCTTGGTCGCGAGTGGTCGCTTCCCCTCGGTGAGTGCTGTGGTGCAGCAGGGCCTCGACCTGCTGCTGCAGCGGGCTGACGGCCCCTTCATCTCCGCAGAAGACCTGCGGAGCGCTTGGGCCGCGCAGCGCCCATGAGCGAGGCAAGCGAAGCGCCGTGGAGGGTTGGCTTCGCTGCAGACGCCATCAACGATTTGCTGCTGATCTCCGATCACCTGATCCAGGCTTATCAGGGTTTTGGTGAATCTCCGGAGGAGGCCAGCCGCCATGCCTGCCGAGCGCATCGACGCCATCATCAGCGCGGCGGAACGCCTGGCCACAGCCCCCCTGCGTGGTGAATCCCACGACGACCTTCTGCCTGGCCTGCGCCAGCTGGCCCATGATCGTGCCGTCTACTGGTTTCGCCCGCAGCCCCAGCCGCGTGAAATCCAGGTGCTTGCTGTGTTCTTCAGTGGACAAGACCACCAGCGCCGCATGTTGGTGCGCCTGTTGCAGAAGAGCTCCGAACGCTGATGTCGGGCCAACACCAGCTGGACCCTCCACAACTTCCGCCTGCCGCTGCGTAAGGATCTGCGCGCCGCGGGTTATCAGGTGGAAGCCGTCGCCCCCCCACGGCAGCTACGCCGCCCTGCTGCAGGCCGAAGGGTTCACCGTGCACCCCTGGCTGGTGGCTCGCCGCTCGATCAACCCCCTCCATCAGGCCGACCGGGAGGCATTCACCAACCCAAAACGGCGGTTGTGATCGGCAAACTGACTCCGTATCTGCAGGCCGCGCGTTTGTCCCTGCGTCACCCGCCCCCCTGGCTGTGGCTGGCCGATGGCCACCTCTGGCAGCGCCGGGGGGCGAGGCCGCGCCGCCGTGTTCCCCTCGAACTGCTGCAGCAGCTGCACTGGTGGCTGGTGCGCCCCTGGTTTTCGCCCAGGCCTTCGCGCTCCCTGCCGCCCCTCCCCTGGGCCCTGCGCTGGCGCGCCTGCTGGCTCAACAGCTATCGCCCCGCTGAAGTGGCCTGGTGGCGGGCCCTGGGCGTGGACAGCTGGGCTGCCCTCTCGCGTCAGCTGCCCGACAGCCTGGTGGCTGCGCTCCACGCCGAACGCCGCGCCAGCTGGCCCCAGCAATGCCAGCCGGCGCTGGCCCTGCTCTCCGACAAGGCCGCCCTGCTGGACCTCACCCCGCCGCCCTGGCGCTCCCCGTTTGTGCTGCTGGATCACACCAGCCCGATGCAGATCGCAGATCCACCCCTGCCGCCCTGGTGGCACGGGGCCCTCCGTACTGGTGGCGTGGTACTCAAACCGCAGCGCGGCCATGGCGGCCGGGCGGTGATCCGCTTTCGCCTCACCGCCGCCGGCCTGGAGCAGCAGGCCCTGTTCCGCCGTCTGCGCGCCGATGCTCCCGCCTACGGCCCGGCCGCTGCGCCCGATCCCGCCCAGCTCGTTCAGCACTGGCAGCAGCTCTGCCGCAGCCAGGAGCCCGCCCTGTCCGCCCCCTACCTGGAGCACAGCCCGGCCCTGCCGCCCGCCGATCCGGCCGCGGTGTTGCGGGTGATCACCGCCAGGGCCTCCCCCACGGCGCCGATCTCCGTGCAGCAGGCCTGGCTGGAGGCGCCGCTGGCCGCCGGCCGGGTGGCCTTTCTCAGCCTTGATGGCCGCTGTCTGCCCATGCTGGGCGATCCGCTCACGCCGGAGCAGCAGGCCGCTCTCGAGGACTGGCAGCAACTCCTGCAGGCAGGTGTTCCCCCCTGCCTGGCTGCCTGCCTGGAGGCGGCCGCCGCCCTGCATGGCCAGCTCCCTCCCATCGATCGGGTGGCCTGGGATTGGATCCCGGCCGATCCCCAGCCCCAGCTGCTGGAGGGCAATGGCGGCTTCGGGTTGCTGGTGCCCCAGCTGCTGTCGGCTCTTGATCGCGCTTAGCCTCCCCATCACCTGCTTCGCAGCGGCATCACGGTTGCGCATCCCAGCAATTCGCAGTGCTGCGTGTGGATCTGGCGATGCCCCTCGAACCCATCTGGTCTCTCTCAAGCCGCCTCAACCCCTCTCAAGCCGATGACGCTCAGCCGCAATCCCGCCATCTGCGCCGCCGAACTGGATGGCGAGATCTGCCTGTTTCACCCCGACAACGCCGAATACCTCAACCTCAACGCCACCGGCTCGGCCGTGTGGAGCCTGCTCGATGCGCCGATAGATCGCGAGCAGCTACTGGCCCAGCTGTTGGAGCTCTATGCGGTGGAGGAGGCTTCCTGCCGGCGCGACACCGAGTCCTTCCTGGAGGAAGCCATCGAACGAGGCATGCTCCTGGAAGAACCCGCACCCGCGTGAGCAGCCCGCACCTGAAACTGCGCCGCGCCCTGGCCTATGGGTTGTTCTGCCTGCTCGACCACGGCTGCTGGCTGCTGATCCAGCTGCTGCCCGGACCGCGGCTCATGGCCCTTGCCCGCCAGCGGCCCTGGCAGCGCTGGCAGCGCGCCCTAGCTCCCGCGCAGCGGCAGCTGTGGAAGGGCCGTATCGCCTGGCTGCTGCGCCGCCGCTGCCGCCGCGCCGGCTGGGGCAGCACCTGCCTGAGCCGCTCCCTCAGCGGCCGCCTGCTGCTCGATTGGATCGGCGTGGCCAATGAGCTGCACCTGGGCATGAGCAAGTTCAGCGACGGCCGCAAGGTGCCCCACGCCTGGTTGCGCGATCCGCTCAGCGGCCGGCTGTTCACCCCCGGCCTCAGCCCTGGGGCCGGCGCCGCCCTCACCCACTTCTGATCTGCCCGTGCCCCTGCAGCTCCCCAGCAGCGATCCCCAGCCACTGCCGCCCGGATTACAGCGCAGCGATGCCTTCCACCGTCAGCCCCTGTTTTCAGTGGGCGCCCATTTTGTTCGCAGCTGGAACGAGGCCCATGCCCTGCATGGGCCGGCCAGCCAGGCCGATGTGAACCCGGCCTACGTGGCCGCCCTGATCAGCGGCAACCACAGCGCCGAGGCCGCCCCATACCGCCGCATCCGCCGCCTGCCCCGCGCCCACGAGGTGCAGATCGCCGGCGATGGCAGCCTGCACAGCCAGCCCTACGACCCGCTGGCCGAAGGCGCCGGGCCGATGGCCGCCGAGGCCCTGCATGGCTTTCTCCGTCAAGGCCTGCTGGAGCATGTGCGGCGGGCGGTGGCGGACCACCGCGGCCCGATCGGCTGCGAGCACAGCAGCGGCCTCGATTCCAACGCCGTGCTCGGCGCCCTGGTGCATGGCCTCAACCTGCCGGCCGAGCGCCTGCACACCTGGAGCAGCGAGGCCGGCGGCGAAGGCGAACCCTTGCAGCGCTTCCGGCCCTTCCACGGGCTGAAGGCCGAGCAGTGCCATCGCCTCCACCCCAGCCCGGAACCGGCCGAACAGCGAGCTGACGATCAGCTGGCGCGACAACTGCAGATCTTCGGTGCACCAGCCCAGATCGGCGGCATGCACTTGGTCGTGGACATGCTGGCCGCCCAGGGCTGCACGCTCCTGTTCAGCGGCTTCGGGGGGGATCAGGCCCTCAGCCACAACGCCGCCAATGTGCCCACCGATCTGGTGGCCCAGGCGCGCTGGCCGGAGCTCGTGCGCTGGATGGGCAGCCGCCGCCGGGCCCTGAAAACCGGCGCCGGCCGCGCCCTGGCCCTCGGCTGCCGCCCCTGGGCGGAGCGCCAGGTGCATCGCCGCACCCGGGATTTCGTGCGCAGCGACATTCTGGAACGCACCCTCACCGCCGCCGGCCGGACCTGGCTCGGGTCCCACCTCAAGCGCCGCTACCCCTGGGAGATCGACGGTTACCTGCGCCAGCACACCTCGATCCGCCGGCGGGTGCTCGCCGACTGGGTGGCCGTGCGGGCCGAGGAGGAAACCCGCCTGGCCGCCGCCCACGGCCTGGCCAAGGCCTTCCCCCTGCTCGATGAACGCCTGATCGCCACCCTGCTGCGGCAGGACCCCGTGCTGTTCGGCGAGGGGCCAGACCGGGGCCGGCTACTGCACCGCCGCGCCTTTGCCCCCTTCCTGCCGCCCGAGCTGCGCGCCAACCCGACTAAAGACCGCGAACCGGAAGGCGGCCTGGAGGCCTGGCGGGCAGACCTGCTGCAGAAGCGGCGCCAGGTCCTGGAGCGGCAATTGCCGGCCCTCGATGCTCTGCACCCCGCCCTGGCCCAGTGGTGGAACCTGGCAGCCATCCGCCAGGAAACGGAAGTGATCCTTGCCAAAACCAGCCCCGCCATGAAAGAGGTGATGGGCACCAGCTGCGCCCTGGCCACCCTGCACACCCTCAGCGGCTGGTGGGAGGCGCTGGAGGATTAAAGGGCGCAGACTTGCCGTTACGGGAGGGCTTCAAGCCATTCCACTTCGGCGATGCCTCGGAAATCGCTGTCCATCGTGTGCAGCCTGGCCTGCCGATCCCTGGCGGTGGCCAGGATGATGCTGTCGGCCATCGGTAGCTGCAGCGCATGGCTGAGCTGGGCTGCCGCCAGGGCCAGCCGGCTGTCGAGATCCACCACCTGCCCGCATTGCATGGCCGCTGCCGCCTGAATGGCCTGGGCCTCCCCATGCTCCCGCAGCACCCACTTGAACACCTCAAAGATGCTGATGGCCGGCACCACCAAGGAGCTTTTGTTCGCCATCAGAGCAAGGAAGGTATCGGCCTGGGGCCCACCTGTGAACACCTCGATCCAGCCCGAGGAGTCCACCACAACCCGCGTGAACGTCACAGGCGATCGCCCTCTCGCTGGAAGGTGTTCCTGCCCGGCAGAAAACCGCGCAGGGCCGCTGGATCTTGGGTGGGCACCAGCTCGATACGCCCCGGCAAGGCGATCACCTGAAGGCTCTGGCCAGGGCTGAGGCCGAACTGCTCGCGCACCCGCTTGGGAATCACGACCTGGAATTTCGGCGAGACGGTCGTGACATCCATGGCTTTTCCGTTGTACTCAATGCCGATCGATCGTAATCCGGCTTACGCGTCAAGATTGATCCTGGCCGGCCTTCAGATCCTCAGCGGCTGGTGGGAGGTGATGGAGGACGCAGTGCCACTACGGTGCCGCTGACTGCATCCGCTGCATGACAGCGATCAGCCAGCGGTTCCCGCCGAAACGGCGGATGCCCGAGGCCCACAAACCAGCGCCCCGCATCGCCAGCCCGCTCTGCTGCCAGCGACCAGGCCGGCAGCGGCGCCTGCCAGCGCACCAGCTCCTGGCTGCGGCTGCCCCCGGGGGTGGCGGTGAGCCGGAAGATGCGGCTGCGCCAGCGCTGCGGGGCCAGCTCGGTGCTACTGAGCAGCAGCCAGCCCTGGCCATCAGGTTGCAGGTCCATCGCCTGCTCGCCCGCCGGCAGCGCCACCGGCCGCAGGTCGATCGCCCCCTGGCGCAGCGAGCGGGCCACGAACGCCTGGCGCCGCGATGGTTCATCGGCAGCGGGGCCCAGCCTGGCGATCCAGGCCACACCTTCGCCAGCGGCCGTGACCTGGCCGATCCAGGCATGACGGCGCCCGCCATCCACAACCCCGGGCAGCAGATCCGCCTGCCGCAGATCCCGCCGGGGCCGCCAGCCGCCAGCCGCCAGCAGTTCGTGCAGCGGCACAAACGTCCCCAGGCGGCCCCCTGCCACCAGCCAGCGCCGCAGCCGCGGGCCCGGCAGCGCCTCCAGGCCATACAGCTGGCCGTCGAGCGGCACCAGGGCTGTGGCGCGCCAGCCCGCCAGCCGCGCCACCTGCCAATGGCGCCCGCCATCGCGTGAAACGGCCAAGGCCGAGCCGTGGCGCTCCCCCTCCGGGGCGCTGGCCACCGCATCGTCCACGCTGCCGGCCACCACCAGCCGGCCCTGCCGCCAGGCCAGATCGTTGGCGTGGATGAAGCCCGGCAGCCGCCGTTGCTGCCACCACAGCGGCCGGCCGGCCTGACGACGGTAGAGATTGCCCAAGCGCCAGCCGCCGCGCGGGTCGCTGCCCGGGATCCACAGCTGGCGCCCGTGGTTCACGAAGCGGTGGATCTCCTCCTCGGCCAGGGTGGCTTCCTGCCGCCAGCGCCCTGCCGCCAGGTCGTAGGCCAGCAGGGGCACCGGGCCGGCGTTGGCCGTGGGGCCCTCGTTGCCGGCATGGCCCAGCCCCACGTACAGGCGGCCGTCAAAGAGCTTCAGGGCCCAGGGGGTGCGCGGCAGGCTCTGCCAGCAGTGGGGATAGCGCCGCGCCGCCGGGTTGCCCAGGGCGCTGGCGCGCCAGCCCGGGCTGAGGCCCTCCAACGGCAGGGTTTGGGGCCCTGGGGGGAAGGCGATCCGCTGCCAGGGCCAGGCGGGCAGCAGGGGCAGCGTGCGAGCAGGCTCCTGATGGGGCCAGAGGCGGCGCGCCAGCACGCCGGCAGCACCCGCACCCACCAGCAGCATCAGGGTCAACGCCGCAGCAGCCCGCCGCCCCATCCCTGCCGCCCAGTCGCCAGTCATCCTGGCGTGCGGGCGCCGCAGGGTGCACGCTGGTGCCCATCTCGCGCTGAAGGCCGATCGCTGCGTTCCGCACCCGCCTGCAGTCACGCCTGCATCAGCTGCAGTTGCTGGGCCGCCTCGCCCGCGAGGCGGGCTGGCGCCATCTCGGCAGCCTGGCCCTCCTGAGTGGTCTTGGCAGCCTGCTGGAGATCGCCGGGCTGGGGCTGGGCGTGGGGCTGCTGCTCGGCGGCGGGGACGGCAGCCGCCTGCAGCTGCCGGTGGCGTTGCCGCTTCGGCAGGGGCTGGCATTGCTGGTGGGACTGATGCTGCTGCGCGGCCTGGCCCAGGCCCTGGTGGCGGTGGGTCAGGAGCGCCTGCGTTCGGGCTTCACCGACCAGCTGCGTGAGCAGCTGCTGGCCCAGGTGCTGCACGCCCCCTCCCGGCAGCTGGAGCAGCTGGGGCGCGGCGACCTGCTCGGGCTGCTGATGGCCGACATCAGCCGCAGCGTGCTCGCCCTCAGCCAGGCGGTGCGGGCCCAGCAGGCCCTGCTCGCCCTGGGGCTCTACGGCGCCGGGGTGCTGGCGGTGGGGCGGCAGGCGGCGCTGCCCCTGCTGCTCGCCCTGGCGGCCACGGCGGCGGCGGCGCTGCTGCAGCGCTCCGGCAGCTGGCAGCTGGGCAGGCTGCAGAGCCGCCTCAACGGCGCCATCCAGCGCACGGTGGGCGACGGACTGCATGGCCTCAAGGCCGTGCGTGCCGCCGCCGCTGAAGCCTGGCTGCTGCAGCGCTTCGCCCACGACAGCCAGCTGTTCCGCCGCGTGCTGCGCCAGACGGTGCGGCGCCAGGCCCTGTTCAGCGCCTGGCGCGATGCCCTGGTGGTGCTCGTGGTGGGGCTGTGGCTGATCGCTGGCGGCGGGGCGCTCACCGCGGCAGCCACCGCCACCACCCTGCTGCTGGCCTACCGCGCCGGCAATGCCCTCAGCGCCGTGATCAGCGCCCAGCGCCTCTGTCTGGGGGCCCTGCCAGGCTATGGCGAGCTGTGCCGGCGGCGCCAGCTGCTCCAGCCCGGCCCAGCCCTCGCACCCCCGGCCGCCGAAGGCCAGGGCCACACCGTCCCCGATACCGGCACCGCCTGGCAGGCGCTGCACTGGAGCATCTCCAGCCCACCAGCCGCCGGCTTGCAGCCCCGGGAGCTGACGCTGCACGCCGGCGGGCTGGTGGTGGTGGCCGGCCCCTCCGGCAGCGGCAAGAGCACCCTGCTCGATCGGCTGAGCGGCCTGCTCGATGAGCACGGCAGCCACTGGCAGCTGCAGCCCGCCAGCGGTGGCGAGCCGCTCCAGCTCAGCGGCGCCGCCGGAGCCCGCCAACTGCGCCAGCTGCTGGCCTACGCGCCCCAGCAGGCGGTGCTCTTTGAAGCCAGCCTGCGCCACAACCTGCTGCTCGATCAGGCGCTACCCACCGCTGAGCTCATGGCCTGGCTGGAGCGGCTGGGGCTGGCTGGCCTGGGCCAGCGCCCGGGCGGCCTCGATGCCCCCCTACCCCTGGCCCTCGACCACTATTCCGGCGGCGAAATCCACCGCCTCGGCCTGCTGCGCGCCTGGCTGCGCGACCGGCCGATCGAGGTGCTCGACGAACCCACCGCCTTCCTCGACCCCGCCGCCGCCGCCCGGGTGCGAGCCATCCTGCTGGAGCGCTGCCGGCATCGCCTGGTGCTGGTGAGCAGCCACGACCCCGAGCTGATCACCCTGGCCGCTCAGCGGGTTCAACTCAGCTGATCAGATGCTGTAGGGGTGCACCACCCCGCCGAGGTGCAAGGGGAAGTCACGACTGTTGCGGGTGGCCAGGGTGAGGCCATGGCAGCGGGCCGTCGCCAGGATGATCGCGTCGGGCACCTTGAGCCCGTGCTGTTGGCGTAGCTGCACCGTTTCCCTGGCAATCGCCTGCTCCAGCGCCAGACGAGGAAAGCTCTCCAGCCAGGCTTCGACCCGCCCGGCTTCGCCATCGCGGCAGCCCACCAACACCTCGATCCAGGTGATCACGCTGATGGCGACCTGGCTCTGATCTTCCAGCCAGCGCAGGGCCGGCTCCTCGCCGCGCAGCACATCGATCAGGATGTTGGTGTCGAGCAGGAGCATCAGCGGCCGGCCCACTCCTGGCGCAGGCTGTCCTGGATGGTGAGGGCGTCGTCGCTGCGGTCGCGCCAGAGGCCGAACACCTGGCGGTGCTGCGGCTGCTGCTGCTCCAGCCAGAGCCGCAGGGCTTCCCGCAGGGCTTCGGCGCGCGAGATGCCCCGTTGGCGGCAGAGGGCATCGAGCTGGTCGCGCTCCAGCTCGGGCAGATCCACAATCGTGCGCACGGTGATGACGCTATCTGATGACGTGATCCTATGGCGGCTCTGGCTGAGGACGCTCCTGAGCCACTGGCTCAGTAGGTGTAATCCGCCACGAACAGGCTGGCGTCGTCGGAAGGTTCGCTGCCGGGCACGTAGTCGCCGCGGCTGGCAGCGCCGTTTGCTCGGGCGCGGGCCAGCAGGGCCGCCTGGCCGGCCGCCAGGTCGCTGCCGCCCCAGTGGCTGAGGCAGGAGTGCTGCAGGGCCCGGCCATAGGAGAAGCCCAGGTGCCAGGGGGCGTAGCCCTGGCTTGCCGTCTGGTTGATCACGTTGAGGCAGAGGCTGGCGTCCTCCTCGCTGAGGCCGCCGCTCAGGAACAGGACCGCCGGCACCGCCACCGGCACGCTGCGGCTGAGGGTGCGCACGGTGAAGGCACCCACCTCCTCCAGGCTGGGGGGATCGGGACAGTCGGCGCCGGCCAGGGTCATCGACGGCTTGAGCAGGCTGCCCTCCAGGAACACGCCGTTCAGGGCCAGGGCTTCATAGGTGCTACGCAGCACCCACTCCTGCACCGAGGCGGTGGTGGCGATGTCGTGGTCGCCATCCATCAGGATCTCCGGCTCCACGATCGGCACCAGCCCCTGCTCCTGCACCGTGCGGGCATAACGGGCCAGCCCCCAGGCGTTCTCGCGCACCGCCAGCTCGCTGGGGCAGCCTGTGGCACTGATCTTCAGCACGGCCCGCCACTTGGCGAAGCGCGCGCCCCGTTCGTAGTAGCGCGCTGCCCGTTCCGCCAGGCCCTTCAGTCCTGTGCACCAGCTCTCGCCCGCCAGTCCGCCCGCCAGGGGCTCCACCCCCTGGTCCACCTTGATGCCGGGCACGATCCCCTGCTGCTGGAACAGCTCCACGAGCGGCGGTCCGCTGCGGCCGTCAACATCCACGCTGTCCTGGAACAGGGTTTCCTCGAACAGGATCACGCCGCTGATGTGCTCGCCCAGGCCGTGGGCCGTGGCCAGCAGGCTGCGGTAGGCGCGGCGGTGCTCCTCGGTGTTGTCCAGGCCGATCGCCGCGAAGCGCTTGCCGATCGTGCCGGTTGATTCGTCTGCGGCCAGCAGGCCCTTGCCAGCGGTGGCCAGGGCGGCGGCGGTGCCGGCCAGTTCATCGCGAAACGCATCCAGCGCCATGGCGGCAGCCCGGGGATCACTCCCTGGCTAGGAGCGGCGGCGGCGCCCGTCAACGCTGGGGCGGTGAGCTGCGGCACAACCGCCGCGTCAGGCGCGGAACAGCGACGACGGTGTGCAGCCGAAATGGCGGCGGAATTCGCGGCTGAAGGACACGGCGCTCACAAAGCCCACGGAGCGCCCGATCGAGGCCACGCTGTCGCCGGGCTGGGGGTGCTTGAGCCGCTGCATCGCCCGATGCAGCCGCCGTTGCCGCAGCCACTGCATCGGCGTGCAACCACAGGCGCTGCGGAAGGTGTACTGCAGGGTGCGCCGCGACCAGTGCACCTGGGCCTCCAGATCGGTGAGGCCGATCGGTTGATCGAGATGGGCATCGATCCACTCCAGCAGGGGCTCAAGCCTGCGGCGGGCCGCCAGCGACCCCACGGGTTCGCTGACCATGGGGCTGTCCTGCTGGAGTTCCGGCAACAGCAGCAGCACCAGCGCCCGCAGCAGCACGTCATCGAGCCTGAGGGCCAGGGCATCGGCACCGCTGGCACAGGTGAGCTGATCGATGGTGAACAGCAACGCGTACACGCCATTGATCAGTCGGGCGCAAACGGGATCGCTCAGCAGCAGCCGCTGTGGCTGCTGGAACACCTGCAGACGCTGGGGCGGCAGCCCTTCAGGGCCTGCCATCGTGATGGCGGTGCTCAGCAGCGTGGCGGGATTGACCGTCAGGGACACCCCGGAGGTGATGTCGTTCTGTAGATGCAGGGGTGCTGGCGGGAGGTAGAGAACCGATTCCCCCAGGGGGTTTTGATATACGGTCTGCTCAATCCGCCAGAGTCCGTTGCCCCGGTAGGGGAGCAGCAACTGGGCTGATGGATGTTGATCGGTGCTGAGTGTGATCGCGGAACCCTGGGTGGCGATCACCAGCACCTCGCCCAGCTGCAGAACGGCGGCGTCATTGCGGAAGGCCAGTCCGCTCTGCAGCGGCTCGCACACGTGCACCGGAGTGGTGGCGCACACGCTGCGGGCCCAGGCCTGCGGGTCGTCGGTGGAGTGCCGCAGCAGCGGATGCCCCAGCAGGGGAATGGTGAGCAAGGCGGGATTCAGAAGCGCGGCCATTCAGCAAGACGGAACAGCTGATCGTGAAGGCAGGACAGCAACGCGTAACTGGATGATGGCAACCGATCCGAAGATGGAGATTGCAACGGAGCGTTGCGCTGAAAGGTTGGAATGCGCAGGCGAGACAAAGGGCCGCCGGCCTGCACTCCCCCTGCCAGGTGCCGCCCATGATGCCGTCCTACACCTGCAAGCACAGAAGCTTGCGCCCAGAGGCAATTGTTTTGCGCTCTGAAGCAAGCGAATCGGGCCAATCTGTGCCAACCATGGGCCACTTCGATCGGCGACATTGTGGTGGGTGGGATGCCCCATGGCCTGCTGAGTCGCCTGCTGCCCCTGCTGCTGGCCGGCAGCTCCGGCCCGGTCCTGGCCGAACCTGCGCCCCTCGAGCAGCTGGAGCGCCTCGAGCGGGAGCTGGAGGCCTCGCGGCAGCGGCTGGCCGAGCAGCAGACCCGACTCAACGCCGAACTGGCGGATCAGCAACGGCTGGCGGATGAACTGGCGGCGCTGCGCTCCCGGATCACCGGCACCCCGCTGCCCGAGGCAGCAGCTGGGGCTCCAGCGACAGCTGCGGCACCGGATCCGGCCACCCCACCGAGCTCCACTCCACCGAGCTCCACTCCATCGTCCGCGCTGGCCCACACCCCCGGCGCCGGTTTCAGCCTGCGCAGCGGCGACAGCCTGCTGCGGATCTGGGCCGAGGCGAAGCTGCTGGGCTTCTCCAGCAACCGCTATGTGTTCAACCCCGGGCAGCCCCTGATCGTCAGCCCCAAGGATCCCGATCCCTCATACGACCTCACGGCCCAGCAGAGCACCGTGGGGGCGGCATTCCAGGGACCGCGCTGGGGCAGCTGGACCCCCGGCGCCTACGCCCTGTTCACCCTGCAGGACAACATCCTCGCCGAGGGCTACAGCTTCACGCCGGTGGTGTTCTACGGCGACCTGAGCAGCAGCGGCTGGCGGATCGCCGCCGGCCAGCAGTTCGACCTGTTCGCCCCCCGCGATCCCGACAACCTGCCCAGCGGCAAGCTGGCCACCACCGGCAACCCGGGGGCCTACCGCCCCCAGCTGCGGCTGGAACGGCGGGACGCCCTCGGCTCCGGCAGCGAATCGCTGCTGCAGCTGGGGCTCTCCTCGCCGATCACCACCGCCCTGCCCAGCAGCTTCGACTTTGAGAACCTGCCGGAGCAGAAGCTCGTGGAAGACAACGGCTGGCCGAATCTGGAAGCCCGGCTGAGCTTCGGCTTCGGCGCTCCGGCCGAGCGGGCCGGCGGGCGGCAGCTGCGCCCGCTGGAACTGGGCGTGTCGGGTGTGGTGGGCCAGCTGCGGGTGTTCGACAGGATCCGGCTCACCGATCCGATCACCCTCAAGGCCGACCGTTCGGTGGTGAATGTGTGGGGCGCTGCCCTCGACGGCCGGCTGGCCCTCGGCCGCCATCTCAGCCTGAGCGGTGAGCTGTACAGCGGCCAGGCCCTCGGCGAGTACATGGCCGGCATCCTGCAGACCTTCAACCGGCGCAGCAACCAGGCGGTGCCCACCTCCGGCGGCTGGGCCCAGCTGGGCGCCGCCATCAACGACCAGCTGCGCATCAATGCCGGCTACGGCATCGACACCGCCGACGACACGGGCCGCTTCGGCCTGACCCTGAACAGCACCGCCTTCGCCAACCTGATCTGGGATGTGAACCCCTGGCTGCAGCTGGGCCTGGAGGCCAACTACAAGCTCACCAACTACGACCGCTTTGGCGACAAGGACGCCTGGGTGGTGATCTCCCAGCTGCTGCTGCGGCTCTGAGCCGCGCGCGTGGAGTCGTGGTCCGCGACCCTGCCTAATGTGCCGTCAGCATCGTCCAAGCCGGCCATGGGCACCGCCAGCTTCGCCAACGGCGACCGCATGCCCCTGCTGGGGCTGGGCACCTGGAAGGCGGCGCCGGGCGAGGTGGGGGCGGCGGTGCGGGAGGCGATCCGGCTCGGCTACCGCCACATCGACTGCGCCAGCGTGTACGCCAACGAGCCGGAGGTGGGCGCGGCGATCGCTGAGGCCATCGCCGCCGGTGAGGTGCGCCGCGAGGAGCTGTGGATCACCTCCAAGCTCTGGTGCAACGCCCATGGACGCGAGAACGTGGAGCCGGCCCTGCGCCGCACCCTGGCTGATCTGGGCCTCGACTGGCTGGATCTCTACCTGGTGCACTGGCCGGTGCCGATCAAGCCGGGGGTGGCCTTCCCCGCCAGCGCCGCCGACCTGCTGCCGCCGGAGAGCGTGCCGCTGGCCGAAACATGGACGGGCATGGAGGGCATGCTGGAGCTCGGCCTCACACGCCATATCGGCGTGAGCAACTTCTCCAGCCGCAAGCTGAACGATCTGGTGGCCCGCTGCCGGCGCAAACCGGAGGTGAACCAGGTGGAGCGCCACCCCCTGCTGCAGCAGCCGCAGCTGCTGGCCGACTGCGCGGCCGCCGGCGTGCACATCACCGCCTATTCCCCGCTCGGCTCCGGCGACCGGCCGGCCGCGCTCAAGGGCAGCGATGAGCCGGTGCTGCTGGAGAACCCGGTGATCGGCGCTATCGCCGCGGAGCACGGCTGCAGCCCCGCCCAGGTGCTGATCACCTGGCAGCTGCAGGGCGGCCTCTCCACCATTCCCAAATCGGTGAGCCCGGAGCGGCTGCGGCAGAACCTGGCGGCGGCCGATCTTCAGCTCACTCCTGCCGATCTGGAGCGGATCGCCGGGCTGGACCAGCACCGCCGTCTGGTGGATGGCTCCTTCTGGCTGCTGGAGGGCGGTCCCTGGACCCTGCAGCGCCTGTGGGATGAAGGCTGACCTGGGGATCCAGGGATCGTGAGCTCCGTACATTGATCACCAGGCACATTCCCGGCCCATGCCCGATCGATCAGCGGACTGGTTGGAGCAGGGCCAGAGGGATCTTGAGCAGGCCGAGCAATCAATGCAGGCCGGTCGCCACGAATGGGCCTGTTTCGCCGCGCACCAGGCAGCCGAGAAGGCACTCAAGGCCTTGAATCTCTCCCAGGGTCAGCAGGCCTGGGGGCATACCCTCACCCGGCTGTGGGCGGCGCTGCACAGCAGGACCTTTCAGGTCGCCCCGCCTGAGGATCTGGAAGATCGGTTGCGGCTGCTGGATGGCTTCTACATCCCCACACGTTATCCCGACAGCTACCCGGAAGGCACACCGGGTGAGCACTTCGGCAGACTGCAGAGCGAACAAGCCCTTGTCCATGCCGGAGCCATCGTCAGCTGGGTCCGTGCTGCACTGGCCAGCCCCGGCTGAGGTGCTGAGCCAGGCCCGCGACTGGGCCGAGTGCCAGCAGCGGGAGCATCCCGAGCTGCTGGCCCTGGGGGTGTTTGGCTCCTACGGGCGCGGAGATGCCGGCGTCGGCAGCGACCTGGACCTGGTGCTGATCCTGAAGGAGTGCCACGAACCGATCTGGGAGCGGTTGCGCCGTTGGGACACAGGCAATCTGCCGCTCGCCTGCGATCTACTCGTGTACAGCCTGGAGGAATGGCTCACACTGCCGCAGTGGAACCCGAGGCTGGCGAAGGCCCTGCACAGCGAGACCCGTTGGCTGCTGGGGACGGGCGGAAGCGACAGGCCACTGACCTGATCCCCCCCATGCCCCTCCCCCCCGGCAGCCTGCTGGAACTCACCCCCCAGGGCCTCCACTGCCGGGCGGCCGGGGCCTGGATCGACCCCTGGCGGCCGGTGCCCCGGGCCCTGATCAGCCACGCCCACGCCGACCATGCCCGGCCCGGCAGCGGCGAGTACTGGGCGGTGGGCGCCAGCGAGGGGATCCTGCGCCAGCGCCTCGGGGCCACGATCAACCTGATCCCCGTTGAATACGGCCAGCTGCACCGCATCGGCGACGCGCGGGTGTCGTTTCATTCGGCGGGCCACGTGCTCGGCAGCGCCCAGATCCGGCTGGAGGCCGGCGGCGAGAGCTGGCTGGTGAGCGGCGACTACAAGCGCTGCGCCGACCCCAGCTGCGCGCCCTTCGAGCCCGTGCAGGCCGATGTGTTCATCACGGAGGCCACCTTCGGGCTGCCGATCTACCGCTGGCAGAGCGGTGCCGTGGTGGCGCGCGCGATTCTGCAGTGGTGGCAGGCGGCGCCGGAGCGGCCCTCGATCCTGTTCGCCTATGCCTTCGGCAAGGCCCAGCGGCTGCTGGCCGAGCTGGCGGCGGTCGGCGTGGGCACGGGCGGCCAACCTGGCGGCGCAGGCCACGAGATCCTGCTGCACGGCGCCGTGGAGGCGCTGATGCCTGCCTACCGGGAGGCGGGGGTGGCGCTGCCGCCCACCCTGCCCGTGAGTGCCATCGCCAAGGGCGACTCCCTGGCGGGGCGGCTGGTGATCGCGCCGCCTTCGGCCCACCGCTCGGTGTGGATGAAGCGCTTCAAGCTGCCACAGACGGCCTTCGTGAGCGGCTGGATGGCCGTGCGCGGCGCCCGCCGCCGCCGCGGCTATGAGCGCGGCTTCGTGCTCAGCGACCATGCCGACTGGCCCGGCCTGCTGGCCAGCGTGAAAGGCAGCGGCGCCCGCCAGGTGTACGTGACCCACGGCAACAGCGATGGGCTGGCCCGTTATCTGCGCGAGGTGGAGGCGATCAGCGCCGAGCCCCTGGAGGGGGACTTCAGCCGCGAGCGGAACGACGGTGGGGACGCGCCCGGGGAGCCCGGTGCCAGCCGGGGGAATCAAGGAGACAGCTCGGAGGAGTCCTGAACCAGGGCCGCCCGGGCGAAGAAGGGAATGGCGGCCCGGCGGCGGGCCTGGAGCTCGGCGGCGGACGGCCCAGCGGCAGGTCCCCCCGGTTCATCCGCTTCCGGCTCAGCGGCCCGCTGATCGTCGATGGCGAGGGCGAGCAGGGCCCAGATGAACTCACGGCTGAGCGGATGGTCGGCACCGAGGGCCGCCAGGCTCAGCTTTCCACCCAGCTCCAGCAGGGGCTCCGCCAGATCGCGCCGATCGCGCAGCATCTCGATCTGGGCCAGAACCAGGAGGGAACGGGGCAGGGTCCAGTCCCCCTGCACCAGGGCCTGATCATTGATTGCCCGCAGGCTGGCGGTGAGGGCATCGGCCTTGCCGTCGTCCCCATCGGCGCGCAGGCAGATCACCAGCCGCACCAGGGCCAGGGCCCGTTCCTGGGGCGTGGCCTCGGGGGACGAAACGATCTGCTGCCAGATCTGGGCCGAGCGGGCGAATGCCGCTTCCGCCTGGAGCGTCTCGGCCTGGCGGCGCGAGCCGCCCTCGGCGAAGGCCGGAGTGGCAAGCCCCGTGAGCAGGATCAGGGCAAGGGAGACGGCACGCAAAGGCGACATGGCGACGGGATGGCTGCCCGGGGATGGGTGCCAGCAGCCCATCGTGATCGCAGGGCAGGCCATGGCTACTGCACCAACAGCGCAGTGACACCATCCGAAAACGCAAAAGCGCTGACGATCCGCCGCCCTGTTCTTACGGTCCGCTGGTCGGGCCCTCTCCCCTCCATGCCTGAGCGTCTTGGCAGCCTGGTTCCGGTTCTGCTGTTCGGGCTGGGTGCCTTCCCCGCCGCCACCCTGGCGGCGCCCGGCCCCACGGCCGACACCCTCTATACCGGCGGCACGATCCTCACCATGGCGGGCGAGGGGCCCATCACGGTGCAGGCCCTGGCGGTGGCCGGCGGCCGCATCGTGCATGCCGGCCCGCTGGCGGCGGCCCCCCGCTCCGCCGCCACCAAGGTGGTGAACCTGGAGGGCCGCACGCTGCTGCCGGGCTTCATCGACACCCACGGCCACTTCATCTACTTCGGCAAGAACCTGATCGATGCCGACCTGTTCGGCGCCAGCTCAATCCCCGAGATCGTGCGGCGCATGCAGGAGCAGGCCAGCAAGGTGGGCCCGGGCGAGTGGATCGTGGGCTTCGGCTTCCGCGGCAACGACCTGGAGCGCTACCCGAGCGTGGCGGAACTGGATGCGGTGTCGGCCGACCGGCCGGTGATGGTGGTGGACAGCTCCGGCCATGCCGGCGCCATGAATACGGCCGCCTTCCGCGCCGCCGGCATCAGTGCTGCCACGCCGGATCCGGCGGGCGGCAAGTTCGAGCGGGGGCCCGATGGCCGCAGCCTGGCGGGCAAGGCGGAGGAAACGGCCCTCAACCTGGTGCGCGAGAAGCGACCGCCCTTCACCGGCGCCACCGCCGATGCGGTGGCCACCCGCGCCAGCGCCCTCTGGGCCAGTTACGGCCAGACCACCGCCCAGGACTGCGGCATTGGCCTGGGTAGCGACGACATCGACCTGGTGCGCAATGCCATTGACAAGCGGCTGCTCACGCTCGATCTCTACATCTGCGCCAAGGATTCCAACGTGGAGGCCATGGCCGGCGCCGCCGCCAAGGTGGTGGCCGACTACGGCAAGCTCACGCCCGGCGGCGATGGCGACTTCCGACGGCAGGAGGGGATCGTGAGCGACGCCGCCGGTGGCCAGGCCAACACCAGCGGCCGGCTGCTGCAGCTCCGCCCCGACCTCGACAAGCGCTACGTGAACCGGGTGCGCCTGGGGGGCATCAAGTTCTGGCTCGACGGCTCGATTCCCACCGCCTGGATGAGCCAGCCCTACGCCGTGAACCCACCTGGCACCGAGCCGGGCTTCCGCGGCTACCAGCAGATCCCCGACGGGGTGCTGGAGGCGGCCTTCGAGCGCTGGTGGCGCAGCGGCGTGCAGATCAACATGCACATGAACGGCGACGCGGCCGCCGAGCAGGCCCTGCGGGCGATCGAGGCGGTGGTGCAGCGTCAGGGCATGGCCGACCACCGGCCGGTGTTCATCCACGCCAGCTACCTGCGGCCCGACCAGATCCAGCGGATGAAGGCGGTGGGCGCCGTGCCCAGCTTCCTCACCACCGGCCTGATCCCCGGTGGCGACACGGTGGTGAAGCTGTGGGGAGCTGAGCGGGCCGCCAACGCCATGGCCGCCGCCACCATGGCCCGCAACGGGATGCCTTACACCTTCAGCCATGACGCGCCGGTGTCACCCCAGCCCTGGGTGCTGGCTCTGGTGGATGCGGGCGTCAACCGGCGCACCCCTGGCGGCCTGGTGATCGGCCCGGCGGAGCGGGTGAGCCCCTACCAGGCCCTGCAGGCGGTGACCAGCCACGCCGCCTGGCAGATCAAGGAGGAGCGCAGCAAGGGCACGTTGGAGGTGGGCAAGCTGGCCGACCTGGTGATCCTGGAGCGCAACCCGCTCACGGTGGATTCAGCCACGATCAAGGACATCGTCGTGCTGGAGACGATCAAGGAAGGACGCACGATCTTCCGCCGCGATCCCGCCACCGCCAGCGGATCGGGCCCGGCGATGGGCGGCGGCAGCTCCCTGCCCTGCCTGCACGATCACGACCATGGCTCTCCGCCTCCCCTGAGTGCCAGCGCCCGCGACACCCTGAAGCTGCTGGTGCGGGCGGGGCACTGAGCATCACGCCGACAGGAGATGCTGACATCCCCGCCGATTGGTACCAGATAAGACGAACAACGAGCCACAGCCGTAGCGAAGATTTACAAGAACCACTGGTTCGGGTCGTCCAGCGCCCTGCCCTCCATGCCCCTCGCTCGCCAGATCGAACTCCTGCCACGCCAGGACGCCATGGCCGGAGCCACCCTGTTCAGTGCCCCCCAGCCCAGCCACGAAACCCTGATCGCCGAGGTGAGCAGCGGCGCCCGCGGCGAACTGTTCTGCCACCGCCGCCAGACCGACCAGCTGATGGTGCTGCGCGGCGCCATCGACCTGATCGTGCTCCAGGCCGGCAGCCTGCGCCGCATCACCCTGCGCGAGGACGAACCCACCTGGGTGCGGATCCCGCCCGGGGTGCCCCATGGCGCCATCAACGGCGGCCGCCAGCCGGCCGTGGTGGTGAACGCCGTGCTCCGCCACGGCCCCAGCGACCCGCGCGACTACAGGCCCCGGCCCGTACCCGCCGCCCTGGCGCCCGCCTGGGCCGCGCTGCTGGCAGCCTGAGACAGCTGCAGCTCCCCGCCATGGCCGGGCTCGACTTCGACGGCGACTACGGCCGCCAGTACGCCGCCACGATCCGCCAGTCGGTGCCGGGCTACGACACCCTGCTGCAGCTGGGGGCCTGTGCCCTGGCCGCCGCCTGCCCCCAGGCCGCCACGGCCCTGGTGGTGGGACCTGGCCCCGGGGAGGAACTGGAGGGGCTGCTGCAGGCCCTGCCCCAGGCCCACCTGACGGTGGTGGAGCCCAGCGCCCAGATGCTGGCCAGCTGCCGCCAGCGGGTGGAGGCCCTGGGGGCAAGCGAGCGCACCTGTTGGTTCGCCGAACCCCTGGAGCAGGGCAGCGCCCTGGCCGGCCAGCGCTTCGATGCGGTGATCTGCCACCACGTGCTGCACCTGCTGCCCCCCGAAGAGCAGGACGAGCTGCTGCGCCAGCTCGCCGCCGCCGTGGCGCCGGGGGGCCACCTGCTGCTCAGCAGCTACAGCGAGGCTGCCGAACCTGAGGCGCTGGAGCAGGTGCTGGCGGTGGCCCGCTGCCGCTGGCTGCAGCAGGGCGTGCCCGCCGACCGGGTGGAGCTGATCCTGGCCAGCCGCAACAGCCGCGTGTTCTCCCTCGACGCTGACCGGCTGGCGGCGGAGCTGGCGGCGGCGGGCCTGGCGCCGCCGCTGCAGCTGTTCCAGGCGCTGTTCAGCCGGCTGTGGATCAGCCGCCGGCCGGCCTGAAGCGCCGCCTTTCCCAGGCCTGCAGCCGCCGATCGGCCCCGAAGGCGATGCTGATCAGATCGAAGCGATCGGCCGCCACCCGGCAGCCCACCTGCAGGCCGAAGGCGCCGGCGGGCAGCAGCTCCGGCACGGCGAACACCAGGCCGTCGACGCAGCCCGCCACCAGGGGCAACCCGCCGCCGGGCAGCTCCTGCAGGAACAACCCCGGATCGAAGGGGTCGCAGGGCTCGGGCTGGGAGTCGTGGCTGGGCCAGACCCCCGGCTCGAGGCGCTCCAGCAGCCCGGGCCAGCCCCGCTGCTCAGCCACCAACTCGTGCCAGGGCCGCTGGGGTCGAGGCGGCTCGGCTGCGGCTGCCAGGCTGCAGCGGAACGGCACCGCCCCCACCGCGTCCAGCTGCCAGGTGGGAGGGCCATCCCCCGGCGTGTCTGCCCTGGGATCGCGCCGCCCCCAGAGCAGCACCAGCATCGAGCGGGAGCGCCAGTGCGGGCCGTGCTGAAACAGGTTCAGCTCATGGCCGAAGCGGCTCTGCTGCGGATCCACCGCCAGGCTCGACTGGCCGCCGGCTCCCGGGAACTGCCAGCACTGGCCGGTGCTGTTGTAGCCCGCCCGGCTGAGGGGCAGGCGGCGGCGGCCATCCGGGGCGAACAGCAGGCCTGAGCCATCCCACATGCCGGTGTCGGCATCGCTGAAACTGATGGCGTAACAGGTGTCGTCGATCACCCGGCTGGGCTGCTCCAGATCCAGCACGCCGTGGTCGTCGCGCAGGAACCACTGGCTGCTGCCGCACCAGCGCCCCTGGAAGTTGCGGCGATTGAGCTCCCATTGGCGGTCATGACCACTGTTCCCAGGGGATCCGGCCATGGCAGATGGGGTCTGGATGCAGTCCATCCTGGCGGTGATCCAGCTTCAGCCAATCGGTCTGAACAGATTGGTCCAGGGGGGGGGGGCGGGTGACGCTGATCAGCCGGGCTCATCAGAGGCCAGCCTCATCCCGCAGCTGATCGATCTGCTCGTTGGTCACCACCGCCCCGGCCTGGTTGTGGAAGGGGCGAAATCCAGCCACGCTGAGGGCAGCCCGCAACGGACGGGTCACCAACTGGCCCGCCGTGGTGTCTTGGCGTCGGGCCAGTTCAGGTTCATCAGCCAGCACGTCGTCCTCGAGGGCGAGCCAACACGTAAAAAGGTCATCCATGCATCAAGCCATCCCATTGCGGCAGAGCTGACGTCCACCATGCGCCGCTTCGCCACCCTCTACCGCGATCTCGATGCCAGCAGCGGCAGCAACGCCCGGGTGGCCGCCCTGGAGGCGTTCTTCGCGGCAAGCGCGCCGGCCGATGCCGCCTGGGCCCTGCATGTGCTGCTGGGCAAGCAGGGCAAGCGCCTGATCACCGGCCGCCGCCTGCGCGAGATCTGCCTGGAGGGCTCCCCCCTGCCCGACTGGCTGTTCGACGACTGCTATGCCCACGTGGGCGATTCGGCCGAGACGATCGCCCTGCTCTGGCGGCAGGTGGCAGGAGAGGCCCCAGACCCGCAGGCGATCACGACCGAGGGCCGCTCCGACCAACACCCAGCCCACCAGCCCCTGCAGCAGTGGATGGAGCAGCTGCTGCCCGCCGCCGCCGCCCTCGCCGGAGCCGAGCAGGCCGAGGCGGTGCGCCGGCTGTGGCAGGGGCTCGACCCGGCCGAATTGCTGGTGGCCAACAAGCTGCTCACCGGCGGCCTGCGGGTGGGCGTGGGCCAGGGGCTGGTGCTGCGCGCCCTGGCCCGGGTCAGCGGCCTGGAGGAGGCCCTGTTGCAGCACCGGCTGATGGGCGGCTTCCGCCCCAGTGCCGAGGCCTACCAGGCCCTGCTGGCCCCCGCCGCCCAGCAGGAGGCGGTGCCCAGCCGCCCCTATCCCTTTTTTCTGGCCTCACGGCTGGAGCTGGAGGCAAGCGGCGATGGGGCGGCGGCTCCCCTGGGCGACCCCACCAGCGCCTGGCTGGTGGAGTGGAAATTCGACGGCATCCGCGGCCAGCTGATCCGCCGCGCCGGCCAGGAGTTCCTGTGGAGCCGCGGCGAGGAGCTGATCAACGCCGCCTTTCCGGAGCTGATCGCCGCCGCCGCCGCCCTGCCGAACGGCACCGTGCTCGACGGCGAGATCCTGGTGTGGCCGGCCGATGCCGCCCAGCCCGCGCCCTTCGCCCAGCTGCAGCGGCGCCTGGGCCGCAAGGCGCCGGGGAAAAAGCTCCTGGCCGATTGTCCGGCAGCCTTCGTGGCCTACGACCTGCTGGAGCAGGGGGGCGAGGACCGGCGCCCGGCACCCCTGAGCCAGCGCCGCGCCGCCCTGGAGGCCCTGATCCCGCAGCTGGCAGAGGCGACACCCACCCCTGGCGCCGGGCTCCTGCGCCTCTCCCCCCGCCTGACGCTGGAGGGCTGGGAGCAGCTGGAGACCCTGCGCCAGCAGGCCGACGCCGCAAGCGCCGAGGGGCTGATGCTCAAGGCCCTGGAATCGCCCTACCTGGGCGGCCGCAAGCGCGGCCACTGGTGGAAGCACAAGCGCGACCCTTACACGCTGGATGCCGTGCTGCTCTATGCCCAGGCCGGCAGCGGCCGCCGCGCCAATCTGTTCACCGACTACACCTTCGGGCTGTGGGATCGGGCCCCTGCTGCCGGCGATGACAGCACGGGGGAGCCAGCTGCCACGAGCCCGCCCCAGCTGGTGAGCTTCGCCAAGGCCTACTCCGGCCTCGACGACGCCGAGATCACCGCGCTCGACCGCTGGATCCGCAGCCACACCACCGAGCGCTTCGGGCCGGTGCGGGCGGTGCAGCCGCTGCAGGTGTTCGAGCTGGCCTTCGAGGGTCTGCAGCGCTCCACGCGCCACAGGAGCGGCATCGCCGTGCGCTTCCCCCGCATCGCCCGCTGGCGCCACGACAAACCGGCTGCTGAGGCCGACACATTGGCCAGCGCCCTGGCGCTGCTGGCTGAGTGAGCCAATCAGCCCAGCACAGACACGAACCTGGTGGGGGGGGCTGATCCAGCCCTACCGGGAGGAGCTGCAGGCTCGCATCACCAAGGCGTCCAGATGTCAATGATGCCGCCATTCGTTCGCAACCCATCTGCAAGAGGGCGGGAAAGACACCACCATGACCGAAATACACGTTTTCAAGAGCGGCCCGATGGGCGTCATCAGATCCGCCGACCTCCTGTAGAAGCCGCTACACGTGGATACCGGGCCCGATAACGAATATGGATAGATCGTGCGCAGCCACGATCTTATCCGCAGTTGAACAAGC
>JBBASM010000007.1:0-188760 GCA_040399285.1 Prochlorococcaceae cyanobacterium | reverse complement strand
GCAATGCGCACAACTTCCCGCTCGACCTGGCCGCTGCAGAAGCCACCCCCGTGGCTCTGACCGCCCCGGCGATTGGCTGATCGGTCCCGTCGGACTGATCTCAAGACGGAATCCCGAAAGCCCTCGCCGCAAGGCGGGGGCTTTTTGTTGGTGCCAGATGGGGATTGCCAGCGCGGAACCCGCCGAATTGCTGTATATTTCCCTTTGTAAAGCGCTTCTCAGGGATGGGCGAGTTTTTGATTCCCGCATCCGCCGACTTCCCTCTTCAGTTGGTGCTCGGGCTGGTGTGCAGTGCCGCTCTTGGGGTCTATGCCCTGCTTCAGCCTGGGGAGGGTGGAGATGATGATGACAACAGCTCTGGCGGCGGCGGATTGATGCAGCCGGTCGCCATGGGTGCCGGTTGATCAAGCCAGCGGGCGTCCTCAATGGCGCTGTCCCAGAGCACAGCAGAGCTCAATACAGTTGCCCCGTTACGCCTGGCTCACCGCCTTGAAACTTCAGGCCCGGCTGGTCCACAGGCCCATTAAAACTCCCACCCCCAGCATCTCCACTGGCAGGGGCACTCCATCCCCCTGAGGTTCTTGGACAAGCCGGTGACTGGATTTGAACCTGCGACCTACTGATTACGAATCAGTTGCTCTACCCCTGAGCTACACCGGCAGCAGAAGCAAATTAGCATTCAGCATTCCGCCGGCATTGCGTCCCATGGGATCCAGCCAACCCAGCTCACGCCAGTTGGATCCCGCCGTCCAGGCCCGGCTGCTCAGGGAACTGCAGACCCCCTGGCGAGGCCTTCGCCGTGCCCTCTGGCTGGCGCTGGCAGCCTCCGGTGGGGTTGGCCTCGCGGCCATGGCCCTGAGGCTGGCTTCAGGCCAGGAAGTGGCGTCAGTCGACCTGTTGATCCAGCTCGTCGCCCTCGCCCTGTTCGCCAGCTTGCTCTGGTTCGACCGTGACCGCGGCAGCCGCAGCGGTGCTGGCAATCTCGGCGGCAAGGACCGCTGAGGGCCTTACCTGCTCGGTTTGCCGGGGCTGGGGCGCGGATTCCTCGCTGAATGCTGTGCTGGCCCCTGCATCCCGTTCCTGGAGGGGGGGCAGGAGCAGCAGGGGCAGCCCCAGGCTGAGCAGTCTGCTGTCCGCCAGAGGGGCGTCCCCACTGCCGGCCTGCTCAACCTGTTGAGACGAACGGCTCAGCAGCCACAGGGCCTGGCCCAGTTGCTGCCATTGCCAGAGCAGCACGGCCAGCAGGGGCACGGCCAGGATCAGTGACACCAGCCGGCTGGCCCCGTCCAGGGGAGAAAGGGGAGCGGCCAGGGCCGCCCGGCTGTCCACGATCCAGAGAGCAGCCAGCAGCAGGGCTGCGCCCAGGGTCAGCAGGATTCTCGGCGGCCAGCCCTGCTGGAGGGTATTCAGCTGGCGAAGTAAGGGGCTGCGTCCTGCTGCGGGAACCTGCACGATCAGCAGCGATCCGCAGTCGGCCGGCCGCCGCCAGAGCAGCAGGCTGGGGGCGAGCACGCCCAGACCCCAGGCCAGGGCCCGCTCCAGGACTGGCAGGGGCCCGGGATCGGCCCCCGCCAGCACAAGCAGCAGCAGCAGCAGCTCCAGCGGGATGGCCCCGAGGGCCACCAGCTGAAGCCAGAGCAGGGGCTCGTTGCGGGGATTCACGGCCAGGGACCTCCTGGGGGATGCCGGCGGGAGATCAGGTGCTCAGGGTGCGGCGCTGGGTGACCAGCTTGAACGCCTCGATGCGGTCGCCTTCCTGCCAGCTGCTGAAGCGATCGCAGGCCACGCCGCACTCGAAGCCCGTGGCCACCTCCTTGACGTCGTCCTTGTTGCGGCGGAGGGAGTCGAGGTCGCCCTCGAACACCTTCTCCTTGCCGCGCCACACCCGCGCCTTGCAGTTGCGCTGCAGCTTGCCGGTGGTGACGTAGCAGCCGGCCACGGCGCTCTTGCCGATCGTGAACACAGCCCGCACCTCCGCCTCGCCGAGGGGCTCCTCCACCAGCTCCGGCTCCAGCAGGCCTTCCATGGCCAGCTGAATGTCTTCCAGCAGCTTGTAGATCACGTCGTAGTCGCGCACATCCACGCCGGTGGCGTCTGCCGCCCGCTTGGCGCCCGGAGCCATCGAGGTGTTGAAGCCCACGATCACGGCGCCGGAGGCGGCGGCCAGGTCCACGTCCGTCTCGGTGATCTCCCCAGGTGCCGAGAGCAGCACCCGCACCTGCACCTCGCCCTGGGGCAGCTGCTCCAGGGAACCGAGGATGGCTTCCACCGAGCCCTGCACGTCGGCCTTGAGGATCAGGTTGAGCTCCTTGAGCTCGCCCTCGCTGGCCTGGCCGGACATCGAGGCCAGCGACACCCGCCGCGAGGCCATCTGCTGGGCCAGCCTGGTGGCCCGGGCCTCGCTGGCCCGGTCGCCCACCACGGCGCGGGCGGCCTTCTCGTCCGGGTACACCTCGAACTCGTCGCCTGCCGTGGGCACTTCGCTGAAGCCCAGGGCCTCCACCGCATAGGAGGGACCAGCTGCCTTGACGCGCTTGCCGGTGTCGTCCACCATCGCCCGCACCTTGCCCAGCACCGGTCCGGCCGCCACCACATCGCCGGTGCGCAGGGTGCCGTTCTGGATCAGCAGGGTGGCCACCGGACCCTTGGCCTTGTCGAGGTGTGCCTCGATCACGGTGCCCTTCGCCATCCGGTCGGGGTTGGCCTGCAGGTCCTCCACCTCGGACACCAGCAGGATCATCTCCAGCAGCTTGTCGATGTTCTCGCCCTTGATGGCGCTCACCGGCACCATCACGGTGCTGCCGCCCCAGTCCTCGGCCACCAGCTCCTGGCCCGAGAGCTCCTGCTTCACCCGGTCGGGGGAGGCGCCCTCCTTGTCGATCTTGTTGATCGCCACCACGATCGGCACCTTGGCGGCGCGGGCGTGGCTGATCGCCTCCAGGGTCTGGGGTCGCACGCCGTCATCGGCGGCCACCACCAGCACGGCGATGTCGGTCACCTTGGTGCCCCGGGCCCGCATGGCGGTGAAGGCCTCGTGGCCCGGGGTGTCGAGGAAGGTGAGCTTGCGGGCCTCGCCCGCATGGTCGACCTCCACCTGGTAGGCACCGATGTGCTGGGTGATGCCGCCGGCCTCGCCAGCGGCTACCCGGGTCTTGCGGATGGCGTCGAGCAGGCTGGTCTTGCCGTGGTCGACGTGGCCCATCACGGTGACCACGGGCGGGCGGCGGATCAGGTGGGCGAGGTCGCTGGCCTCGATCATCTCCACCGTCTTGGCGGCGGCCTCCTCCACGTCGTCCTCGAGCACGGGCACGCCGAACTCCTCAGCCACCGCCTCGATCGTGGAGAGATCGAGGCTCTGGGTCACCGTGGCGATGATCCCCTTGAAGAACAGGCTCTTGATGATCTCGGAGCTCTCCACGCCGAGCTTCTCGGCCAGGTCCTGCACGGTGAGGTTGCCCTCCGGCACGATCAGCATCTCGGGCCGCTGCTGCTTGGCCTCGCGGGCCGCGCGCAGTTCCATTGCCCGGCGCCGCTGGCGCTGACGGGTGGTTTCCTTCTTGCGCTTGCGCACCGCCACCGTGGGCTTGGCCGCCGGGCTGGCGGAGCGGCGGGGCTTGGCGGGGCGGGCCAGGCTGGCCTGCAGCACCACCGCTTCCTGTTCGCCGGCAAAGCCACCGGTCTCGGCGGTGAGGGCATCATCGTTTTCGCCGATGATGTGCACTTTGGGCCGCTGCTTCTGGGGCGAGCGGCTGCGCAGGGCTTCCAGCTTGGCGCTGTCATCCCAGTCGGGACGCCGCGGCCTGCCCGCTGGTCCTGGGGTGCCCGCGCGGAAGCCGGGGCGGCGGGGCGCTGAGGGAGCGGAAGGCGGCGTGGCTGTGGGACGCACCAGGTCGGGCGTGCCCGGTGCGGCAGGTGCCGCCTCGCCGCGTTCGCCCGGACGGCGCGGCGGCGGGGCTGGGGGGCGGCCCGAGGGCTTCTGCAGTTGCATCAGCTGGCCGGGTGCCACGGGTTTGCGCATCCCTGTGGGCATGCCGGGTCGGCTGGGAGGGGCGGGCCTGTTGCCGCCGTTGCCGGCACTGCTGTCGCGCCGGATCGGCTTGCCCACCAGCTCCAGGGGCGTGGGACTGGGCCGGCCGCCCTGGCTCGGGCGGGTGGGCGCCGGGGCTCCGGAGCGCTGGGGCGAGGGAGGACGCTGGCTCAGGCCTGGCCTGCTGGCTGGGGGCGCTGGCCGGCTGCTGCCGCCAGGCTGACCGCCCATGGGCTTGCCCACCAACTGGGGCCTGCCGCCGGGGCGGCTGGGCTGCTCGGGCTTGCGGCTGGGGGCCGGTGCAGCCGGTCGCGCCGGTTTGGAGGCGATCACCACGGGCGGCTTGGCCCCGGCGACGGGGCGGGGCTGGGGGGTGCTGGGCCGGGCTGGTGCGGCTGCCGGCGGACGGCTCGCTGCTGGCCGGATGGAGCCGGGTGCCGCCGGCTTGCTGGCCGGTACAGGCGCCGGGCGAGCTGGCGCAGGCGTGCTGGGGCGGGCCGGTGCCGGTGCTGAGGCCGCCGGCTTGGCGGGCGCTGACGGGATCACCGCCGGCTTGGCCGGGGCAGGCCGGGAGGGGGGTGCCGGTTTGGCCGGGGGCGCCGGCTGGGTGCTGAGCGGGGGCCTCGGAGCGGCTGGCTTGGCAGGAGCTGCGGGTGCGGCCACTGCGGGAGGGGTGGCTGCCGGGGGGGTGGCTGCGGGTTCGGCCTTCTTCACAGTGAGAATGGCGTTGCCTTGGCTGGCCACAGGGTGACTGGCGGCTGGGCGGTTGTCCTGGGCTGGGGCTCCGTTGCCGCCTTGGTCGAGCAGCCGGCGGATACGTGAAGCTTCATCGTCGCTGATGGAGCTGCTGTGGCTCTTGGCGGCCACCCCCAGCTGCTCCGCGGCATCGAGCACGTCCTTGTTCTCCAGGCCCAGGTCCCGGGACAGCTCATAAATTCTGACTTTGCCGCTGCTGGTCATTCAGATCTCCAATGGTCGGGGCCTCCAGACCGCCAGGCGGTTCCAGGGCACACCAGGCCGCCGGCGCGATGCGGCCAAAAGCCATCTTGCCTCAGGGGGGTGTGGGGCGTAGAGCTTCGTTGCTCAAGCGCTGCATCAGCACGTCCAGCAGGCGCTCGTCCAGCGGGCAGCGCAGCGCCCGTTGCAGCCGCCGGCGCTTGCGGGCTTCCTCCAGGCAGCTCAGCTGGGGACAGAGATAGGCGGAACGGCCCATGCCCTGATCGAGCACGACGCCCCCCTCCGCCTGTCGAACCACGCGCCAGAGCTCCCGCCGGTCCCTCAGGGTGCGGCAGGCCACGCAGCGTCGCAGCACAGGCCTGCCGGCCATGGTCTTCAGCCCTCCTCCTCCTCCTCGGGTGCCCCCTCCTCGGGAACCCCCTCTTCAGCCAGCTCAGCCTCGGCGAGCTCAGCATCTGCATCGGTCTCCTGGGCTTCCTCCTGCTCGACCTCGTACTCCTCCTCGTCCTCCGGCAGGGGATAGAGCTCGCGCAGACGGGCATCCTCCTCGGCACGGGCGGCCTGTTCCGCCTCCAGCCGGGCCTCGGCCTCGGCCTGCAGCTGCTCCTCTTCCTGGCGGCGGGCGATCAGTTCGGACACCACCGCGTCTTCAGAGTCCTGGTCGTACTCGTTGGCGTTCTTGATGTCGATCTTCCAGCCGGTGAGCCGGGCCGCCAGGCGCACGTTCTGGCCCTCCCGGCCGATGGCCAGGCTGAGCTGGTCGGGGGGCACCAGCACGTGGGCGTGCTGGCCGTCGGGGTCCACCAGGCGCACCATCTCCACCTTGGCCGGGCTGAGGGAGTTGGCGATGTACTGGCCCGGATCCTGCGACCAGCGGATCACGTCGATCTTCTCGCCGCGCAGCTCGTTCACCACCTGCTGGATGCGGGAACCGCGGGCACCGATGCAGGCGCCCACCGGATCCACCTCGCGCTCCACCGAATCCACGGCCACCTTGGTGCGGGGGCCCACCGAGCGGCTGGGGGGATTGGCCTCCCTGGCCACGGCCACGATCCGCACCGAGCCCTCCTGGATCTCCGGCACCTCGTTCTCGAAGAGGTACACCACCAGCCCCGCATTGGCTCGGCTCACGAACAGCTGGGGCCCGCGGCGGGGCACCTCGCTCACCTCCTTGAGGAACACCTTGAAGGTGGCGTTGGCGCGGTAGTTGTCGTTGGGTAACTGGTCGCGGCGGGGTAGCTCGGCCTCCACCTCGGGGCGGCCCAGGCCGCTGCTCACGGCCATGATGATGCTCTGGCGCTCGAAGCGGATCACCCGGGCGGTGAGCACCGGATCCTCCAGATCGGCGAACTCCTCCTGGATCATCCGCCGCTGCTGGTCACGCAGCTTCTGGGCCAGCACCTGCTTGGTGGTGGCGGCGGCCATGCGGCCGAAGTCGTCCTTCTCCGGGGTCACGTCCAGCACCACGGTGTCGCCGGCCTGGGCGTCATCGGCCACCTGCTGCACCTCGGCCAAGGCGATCTGATGGTCGTCGCTCTCCACCTCCTCCACGATGATCTTGGAGGCCAGCACCCGGTAGCCCTCCTCGTCGAGATCGAGCTGCACGTCGAAGTTGGAGAAGTAGTCCTCCTCGAAGGGGTCTTCGCTGATGCCCAGGTACAGGGTGCGGCGGTAGCGCTCGTAGCCCTTGAGCAGGGCTTCGCGCAGGGCGGCCTCCACCACGGCGGGGGGGAGCTTCTTCTCTTCGCTGATGTCCTCGATCAGGTTGTTGAGCCCGGGGAGCAGGACCAGAGCCATGGTTCTTCGGTTTTGAGGGTGATTCGGTTGTGGGGTGAGCGGCGGCCGCCTCAGTCGGCGTCGCTGGCCGTCGCCAGGCGCACCTGGAGCACGGCCTCGCGAGGGATCCGCTTGATGCGGCCGCGGATGTTGAGCTGGAGCTCGGCGTCGTTGCGCTCGAGCAGCAGCCCCTCACAGCGGGCCTCGCTGCCCCTGGCGTCGCGATGGAGCACGGCCACCGGAAATCCGCGGAAACTGCGGAAGTCACGATCGTCGTGCAGCTCCTCGCTCACGCCGGGGCTGCTCACCTCCAGAACATAGGGCGTCTCCCCCAGCAGCCCCGCCGCCTCGAGGGCGTCGCCGAGGGGAGTGCTGAGGCCGGCACACTCGTCCAGGCTGATGTCCTGGCCGTCGCGTCGCTGCACCAGCACCTGCAGGGTGAGGGGGATGCGGTGGGTGAGCAGGTGCAGCCCCCGCAACTCGAAGGTGCCGCCGGCAAGCGTGGCCTGGGCGAGTTGCTCCAGCTCGGGGATCAGGGGATGGGCCACGGCGGGGGCTGGATCTGCCCTCAACCTACGAATCGCTCTGGCCATCGCTGGCGGATCCGCTGCCAGGCATGCCCAGGGCAGGACCCAGGTCCACCGCCGGGGGTTCGGCGTAGTAGTCGCTGGGGGCGACACTGCCGCGCAGGTTGAGATCCTGGTTCAGGCACTGGGCCCGCTGCTCGTCGTTCTTGAGGAACTGGCACACCCGCGCCCAGAGCTTGGCCCGGGTGCCCGGACCACCCTGGCTGAAGTGCACCAGGTCGCCGCCGCCCACCATGCCCTGGATCTCCACCTGACAGAGGCTGCAGCGCTGGCGGCTGCCGGGGGGAATTGCTGCCATCGTGCGCATCAGGAGCGGCACCAGCAACTTAGATCGATGCGACTGCTGCAGCTCAGCGATCCCCACCTTCTGGCAGATCCAGCGGGCGTGTACCGCCAGCGTCAGCCCTGGGCGCGGCTGCGGCAGGTGCTGCAACAGGCCCAGGCTGAGGCTCAAAACCCGGCGCCCCTTCCCGATCTGCTGCTGATCAGCGGTGATCTCTGCCAGGACGAGACCTGGGCCGGCTACACCCAGCTGCGGGAGCTGCTGGAGCCCTGGCCCACGCCGGTGGCCCTGCTGCCCGGCAACCACGACCACCCCCAGCTGCTGCGCGCGGCCCTCGGGCGCCGGGCCGCCCTGGCGCCGGCCCTGCTGCCCTGCGGCGACGCCTGGCTGCTGCTGCTCGACAGCCATCGCCACGGCTCCATCGCGGGCTGGCTGGGAGCCCACCAGCTGGCCTGGCTGGAGGCCCAGCTCCACCAGCTGCGCCACCAGGCCCAACCCCGGCCGCTGCTGGTGGCCGTGCACCATCCCCCGCTGCCGATCGGCGACGCCACCATGGACGCCATCGGCCTGCGTGATGGGGAGCCGCTGCTGCAGCTGCTGCGCGCAGCGCCGGGCCTGCAGGCGCTGCTGTTCGGCCATGTGCACCAGTACTGGCAGGGGGTGCTGCCCGGCCGGGAGGAGGTGCCGCTGCTCGGTTGCCCCTCCACCCTCTGCGGCTTCGGACCGGTGCAGCCCTGCCCCCTGGGGCGGCCGGACGATCCAGGAGGTCTCTGGCTGGAGGCTTCGGCAGGGGCGTCCCTGCGCCACCGGCTGCTGCGCTGGGCGGCGCCGCCACAGCAGCCTGCCTAGCTTCAGGAGGATCTGCTGGTTTCAGCCGTGCCCCTCGCGCCCTTCAGGATCCCGGGCCGCCTGCTTCGCCTGCCCGTGCAGCTGCTGCTCGTGCTGTGCCTGCTGCTGGTCCAGCCCCTGGCGCTGGGCGCCGAGCCGGCGCCCCACAGCTTCGTGGCCGAGGCGGCCCGCCAGGTGGCACCGGCTGTGGTGCGCATCGACATCGAGCGCAGTGTGGCCCGCCAGCCCTTTGATCCGGCCATGCTCGATCCGCTGCTGCGCGATCTGTTCGGCGATCCCGCCGGCAGCCGCCGCGAGCGGGGCCAGGGCTCCGGCGTGGTGATTGATGCTGACCGCGGCCTGGTGCTCACCAACGCCCACGTGGTCGACCAGGTCGACAGCGTGGAGGTGACCCTGGCCGATGGCCGCCAGCTGGATGGCGAGGTGGTGGGGGCTGATGCGGTCACCGACCTGGCCGTGGTGCGCCTCCGGGGCCTGCGCGATCTGCAGGCCGCCCCCCTGGGCGACTCGGAGGCCCTGGAGGTGGGTGACTGGGCCATCGCCCTGGGCAGTCCCTACGGCCTGGAGCGCACCGTGACCCTGGGGATCGTGAGCAGCCTGCACCGGGACATCAACAGCCTGGGCTTCTCCGACAAGCGGCTCGACCTGATCCAGACCGACGCCGCCATCAATCCCGGCAACTCCGGCGGCCCCCTGATCGACGCCGCCGGCCAGGTGATCGGCATCAACACCCTCGTGCGTTCCGGTCCTGGGGCCGGGCTGGGCTTCGCCATCCCGATCAACCTGGCCAAGCGGGTGGCCGAACAGCTGGCGGACGGGGGCCAGGTGGTGCATCCCTACCTCGGCCTGCAGCTGGTGCCCCTCACCGCCCGCCGGGCCCGGGAGAACAACCGCGATCCCGATGCCCTGCTGCAGCTGCCCGAGCGCGATGGCGCCCTGGTGCAGCGGGTTCTGGAGGACAGCCCGGCGGAGGAGGCCGGCCTGCGCCGTGGCGACCTGGTGGTGGCCGCCGGCGAGGGGGCGATCCGCGATCCCGCCTCCCTGCTGCAGCTGGTGGAGCACTCCGAGGTGGGCCAGCCGCTGGCCCTCACCCTGGTGCGCGGCCAGCGGGAGCTGAAGGTGTCGATCCGGCCCGCGGCCCTGCCTCCGGCTGGCTGAGGAGCCCTGGGCGCAGCGCTGCTACGGTCCCTGCGCAACAGGGCTGAGGCCATGGCGGATCTGCAGGATCAGATGAAGCGG
The DNA here is from genome assembly GCA_040399285.1 of Prochlorococcaceae cyanobacterium. Classification (GTDB taxonomy): domain Bacteria; phylum Cyanobacteriota; class Cyanobacteriia; order PCC-6307; family Cyanobiaceae; genus NIES-981. The sequence continues at coordinate 179,042 of JBBASM010000007.1, read as the reverse complement.
GCGGTGGCGGCCGCCGCCACCGAGCAGATCCGCAGCGGCATGGTGGTGGGTCTGGGGTCCGGCTCCACTGCCGCCCTGATGATCCAGGCACTGGGCGCCAGACTGCGCAGCGGTGAGCTCAGCGACATCGTGGGCGTGACCACCTCGTTCCAGGGTGAGGTGCTGGCCGCCGAGCTGGGCATCCCGCTGCAGAGCCTCAATGCCGTGGACCGGATCGACCTGGCCATCGACGGCGCCGACGAGGTGGACCCGGCCTTCCAGTTGATCAAGGGTGGCGGCGCCTGCCATGTGCAGGAGAAGCTGGTGGCGGTGCGGGCCGAGCGCTTCGTGGTGGTGGTGGATTCCTCCAAGCTGGTGGACACCCTCAACCTGGCCTTCCTGCTGCCGGTGGAGGTGCTCCCGGGGGCCTGGCGCCAGGTGCAGGGTCAGCTGGGGGAGATGGGTGGCGATGCCCAGCTGCGCATGGCCGTGAAGAAGGCCGGCCCGGTGGTGACCGACCAGGGCAATCTGGTGTTGGATGTCAAATTCGCTGGCGGCATTAGTGATCCTGAAAGCCTCGAGAAGGCGATCAACAACCTGCCCGGGGTGCTGGAAAACGGCCTGTTCGTCAATCTCGCCGACCAGGTGCTCGTCGGCGAGATTGTTGATGGCCTCGCGGGAGTGCGCGATCTTCAGAAGCGTTGATGATCGGGTGCGGCGGGGGTGACTGTCCTCAGCTCCGAACTGCTGGCCCTGCTCGCCGACACGGCAAGGGATTTCATCGCCGAGCCACGGGAGCCAGGTTTCCGACCCGCCGCCGGCAGCTGAGGCCCCGTGCCGATTCGGGTTCTGCGCCCCTTCAGGCCTGCAGCCGGCGCCGCACCGAGTCGGCGTGGCTGTGCAGGCCCTCGCTTTCGGCCAGGGTGATCACGGCCGGCCCGGTGGCCTCCAGGGCTGCGCGGTTGAACTGGATCAGGGAGGTGTGGCGCAGGAAGGTCTCCACGCTGAGGGCACCGGCGAAGCGGGCCGTGCCGCTGGTGGGCAGGGTGTGGTTGGGGCCGGCCAGGTAGTCGCCCACGGCTTCCGGGGTGTAGGGGCCCATGAAGATGGCGCCGGCGTGCTGGATGCGGGCCGCCAGGGGCTCGGGATCCTCCACCAGCAGCTCCAGGTGTTCGGGGGCGAAGCAGTCGCTGAGCTCGGCAGCCGTCTCCAGGCTGTCGCAGTGCACGATCAGGCCCCAGTCGCGGATGGCGGCCCGGGTGATCTCCGCCCGGGGGTGGCCCGCCAGCTGCCGCTCCAGGGCGGCAGGTACCGCCTTGGCCAGGTCCTCGCTGGTGGTGAGCAGGATGGCGGCGGCCAGGGGGTCGTGTTCCGCCTGGGCCAGCAGATCGGCCGCCACCTGGTCGGCCTGGGCGGTGTGGTCCGCGATCACCAGCACTTCGCTGGGGCCGGCCAGGGAGTCGATCGCCACCCGGCCGTACACCGCTTTCTTGGCCAGGGTCACGTAGAGGTTGCCCGGACCACTGATCACATCCACCCGGGGGATGCTCTCGGTGCCATAGGCCAGGGCCGCCACCGCCTGGGCGCCGCCCACCCGGTAGATCTCCTCCACTCCGGCCAGGTGGGCGGCGGCCAGCACGGTGGGGTTGGGAGCCCCCTGGGGACCGGGGGGCGTGACCATCACCAGCCGCTCCACCCCGGCCACCTGGGCCGGCACCGCATTCATCAGCACGGTGCTCGGGTAGGCGGCCCTGCCGCCTGGCACGTACAGGCCAGCCCGCTGCACCGGCCGCCAGCGGCGCCCCAGCCGTTCGCCATGGGGGCCCTCCAGGTGCAGATCGGCCGGGAGCTGGCGCTGGTGAAAGGCCAGGATCCGCCCGTGGGCCAGCTCCAGGGCCTGGCGCAGACCGGGGTCGCAGGTCTGCCAGGCAGCTTCCAGCTCCACTGCCGGAATACGCAGGGGGTCGGGCCGCACCCCATCAAAGCGCTCGCTGAGCTCCAGCAGGGCCCGGTCGCCCTCGCGCCGCACCTGCTCCACGATCGCCTCCACCCGCGCCATGGCCTCAGCCATCTGGGCGCCGCTGGTGCGCTCGGCAATGGCGGCCAGGCGGTCGGCGGCGGCGTGGCGGTCGCGCAGGCAGGCGATGCTGGCGAGCGAGGCAACCAAGGCGGGCACGGGGTCGGGACCATTCACGCTAGGCGGCAGCAGGTGACGACCAGGCGGTACGATCGTCGTTTGCCGATCCAGCGTCCGTCCGCCTGTGGCCAATAACAAATCGTCGAAGAAGCGCATCGAGGTGGCCGAGCGCAACCGCCTGCGCAACCGCAGCTATAAGTCCGCCCTGCGTACCCTGATGAAGCGCTGCTTCACCGCCTGCAGCAGCTACGGCGACCAGCCGGGCGAAGCCGCCAAGGAGGTGGTGCAGACCAGCATGAATGCTGCCTTTAGCAAGATCGACAAGGCCGTGAAGATCGGTGCCCTGCACCGCAACACCGGCGCCCACCAGAAGGCCCGCCTGAGCGCGGCCGTGAAGCAGGCGATCGAGCCGGCCGCCACGGCCTGAATCCCCCAGCTCCAGCCATGACGCCTGCTCCAGCACCGGTCCTGACCACCCTGGCAGCGCAGGCGTCCACAGCTGGGCAGGACCCAGTTGACGCGCAAGCGGCCGTGGTCCAGCCAGGAGCGCTGGCTGCAACTCCTGCTCCCCTCGTTGATTCCCACTGCCACATCGTGTTCCGCAATTTCGATGCGGACCTGGATGCGGTGGCCCAGCGCTGGAGAGACGCCGGTGTGCGGGCCCTCGTACACGCCTGTGTGGAGCCCGCTGAGATCCCGGCGATCCGCGCCCTGGCTGACCGCTTCCCGGAATTGCGCTATTCGGTGGGCGTCCATCCCCTGGATACCCAGCACTGGACCCCGGACTGCCAGGACGTGTTGCGGGCGGCGGCCCAGGCCGATGCCCGGGTGGTGGCGATCGGCGAGCTGGGCCTGGATCTGTTCCGCGAGCAGAACCTGGCGGAGCAGCTGGCCGTGCTGCGGCCCCAGCTTGATCTGGCCTGCGAGCTGGATCTGCCGGTGATCATTCACTGCCGTGACGCGGCCGAGCCGATGCTCGCTGAGCTGCGCCAACGGGCTGGGCAGGGCGCCTGCCCGCGGGGGGTGATGCACTGCTGGGGCGGCACCCCCGAAGAGATGGCCGGCTTCCTGGAGCTGGGCTTCTACATCAGCTTCAGCGGCGTGGTCACGTTCCCCAAGGCTGACGCCACGCATGCCTGCGCACGCCAGGTGCCGGCCCACCGCTATCTGGTGGAGACCGACTGCCCCTTTCTGGCCCCCGTTCCACGGCGGGGCAAGCGCAACGAGCCCGCCTACGTGGCCGCGGTGGCCGCCCGGGTGGCCGAACTGCGCGGCGAAAGCCTGGAGGAGGTGTGCCATACCAGCACCGCCAACGCTGCGCGCTTGTTCGGCCTGCCGCTTCACACTGTATGATGATCCATTGGTCTGGAAGCGGATCCGCTCCTTGTTGTCGACGCCTGCAGCCCTGAAGCGAGTTCGTTAGGCACGTCCGTGCGGCCAGCCGTTCCTCCTGCGAGGGACGGCTGTTCCTGTGGGCCGTTGGCCAGTGCGAACCACCGTTTCAATCTGTTGTCAGGCCGGCTGACCAGTCATCTCCTACCCGTTCCTGCAGGTTCACCGCATGAGCAGCGCGATCCAGGTCGCCAAGACCGCCACTTACCTGCCCGATCTGGTGGAGGTACAGCGGGCGAGCTTCAAATGGTTCCTGGAGAAGGGCCTGATCGAGGAGCTCGAGAGCTTCTCGCCCATCACTGACTACACCGGCAAGCTCGAGCTGCACTTCATCGGCAGTGAGTACCGCCTCAAGCGCCCCCGCCACGATGTGGAAGAGGCCAAGCGCCGGGACGCGACCTTCGCCTCGCAGATGTATGTCACCTGCCGCCTGGTCAACAAGGAGACCGGCGAGATCAAGGAGCAGGAGGTGTTCATCGGCGAGCTGCCACTGATGACCGAGCGTGGCACGTTCATCATCAACGGCGCCGAGCGCGTGATCGTGAACCAGATCGTGCGCTCGCCCGGTGTGTATTTCAAGGATGAGCAGGACAAGAACGGCCGCAAGACCTTCAACGCCAGCCTGATCCCCAACCGGGGCGCCTGGCTCAAGTTCGAGACCGACAAGAACGACCTGCTGCACGTGCGGGTCGACAAGACCCGCAAGATCAACGCCCACGTGCTGATGCGGGCGATCGGTCTGTCGGACAACGACGTGCTCGACAAGCTGCGGCACCCCGAGTACTACCAGAAGTCGATCGAAGCGGCCAACGACGAGGGCATCTCCTCGGAGGACCAGGCCCTGCTGGAGCTCTACAAGAAGCTGCGCCCGGGTGAGCCCCCGTCGGTGAGTGGTGGCCAGAGCCTGCTGCACAGCCGTTTCTTCGATCCCAAGCGCTACGACCTGGGCCGGGTGGGCCGCTACAAGATCAACAAGAAGCTGCGCCTCACCATCCCTGATGCGGTGCGCACCCTCACCCCGGAGGACGTGCTCAGCACCATCGACTACCTGATCAACCTGGAGCTCGATGTGGGCGGGGCCAGCCTCGACGACATCGACCACCTCGGTAACCGCCGCGTGCGCTCGGTGGGTGAGCTGCTGCAGAACCAGGTGCGCGTGGGCCTCAACCGGCTCGAGAGGATCATCAAGGAACGGATGACCGTGGGCGAGACCGAATCGCTCACGCCGGCCCAGCTGGTGAACCCCAAGCCCCTGGTGGCGGCGATCAAGGAGTTCTTCGGCTCCAGCCAGCTGAGCCAGTTCATGGACCAGACCAACCCCCTGGCCGAGCTCACCCACAAGCGCCGCATCAGCGCCCTCGGCCCCGGCGGTCTCACCCGCGAGCGCGCCGGCTTTGCCGTGCGCGACATTCACCCCTCCCACTACGGCCGCATCTGCCCGATTGAGACACCGGAAGGCCCGAACGCCGGCCTGATCGGCTCGCTCGCCACCCACGCCCGGGTGAACGAGTACGGCTTCATCGAAACCCCCTTCTGGAAGGTGGAGAACGGCATCGTGCTCAAGCAGGGCGATCCGATCTATCTGTCGGCCGACCTGGAGGACGAGTGCCGCGTCGCCCCCGGCGACGTGCCCACCGATGCCACCGGCCGCATCACCGCCGAGCTGGTGCCGGTGCGCTACCGCCAGGACTTTGAGAAGGTGCCGCCCGAACAGGTGGACTACGTGCAGCTCTCTCCGGTGCAGGTGATCTCCGTGGCCACCTCGCTGATCCCCTTCCTGGAGCACGACGATGCCAACCGTGCCCTGATGGGCTCGAACATGCAGCGCCAGGCCGTGCCGCTGCTGCGCCCCGAGCGGCCCCTGGTGGGCACCGGCCTGGAAACCCAGGTGGCGCGCGACTCCGGCATGGTGCCCGTCACCCGGGTGAACGGCACCGTGACCTTCGTGGATGCCACGGCGATCGTGATCCGCGATGAGCAGGGCACCGACCACACCCACTATCTGCAGAAGTACCAGCGCTCCAACCAGGACACCTGCCTGAACCAGCGGCCGATCGTGAAGCTGGGCGACCCGGTGATTGCCGGCCAGGTGCTCGCCGACGGCTCGGCCTGCGAAGGGGGTGAGATCGCCCTGGGCCAGAACGTGCTGATCGCCTACATGCCCTGGGAGGGCTACAACTACGAGGACGCCATCCTGGTGAGCGAGCGCCTCGTCACCGACGACCTCTACACCTCGGTGCACATCGAGAAGTACGAGATCGAGGCCCGCCAGACCAAGCTCGGCCCCGAGGAGATCACCCGCGAGATCCCCAACGTGGCCGAGGAGAGCCTGGGCAACCTCGACGAGATGGGCATCATCCGCATCGGTGCCTTCGTGGAGAGCGGCGACATCCTGGTGGGCAAGGTGACGCCCAAGGGTGAATCCGACCAGCCCCCTGAGGAGAAGCTGCTGCGGGCGATCTTCGGAGAAAAGGCCCGCGACGTGCGCGACAACTCCCTGCGCGTGCCCGGCACCGAGCGCGGCCGCGTCGTCGATGTGCGCATCTACACCCGGGAGCAGGGCGACGAGCTGCCGCCCGGCGCGAACATGGTGGTGCGGGTGTACGTGGCCAAGCGCCTGAAGATCCAGGTGGGCGACAAGATGGCCGGCCGCCACGGCAACAAGGGCATCATCAGCCGCATCCTTCCCCGGGAGGACATGCCCTATCTGCCCGATGGCACCCCGATCGACATCGTGCTCAATCCCCTGGGTGTGCCCAGCCGGATGAACGTGGGCCAGGTGTTCGAGTGCCTGATGGGCTGGGCCTCTTCCCACCTCGACTGCCGCGTGAAGGTGGTGCCGTTTGATGAGATGCACGGCGCTGAGAAGAGCAAGCAGACGGTGCAGGCCTTCCTGGAGGAGGCGGCCAAGCAGCCTGGCAAGGACTGGGTCTATGACCCTGAGAACCCGGGCAAGATCCAGCTGATCGATGGCCGCAGCGGCGAACCCTTCGACCAGCCGGTCACCGTGGGCTATGCCCACATCCTCAAGCTGGTGCACCTGGTGGACGACAAGATCCACGCCCGCTCCACCGGTCCCTACTCGCTGGTGACCCAGCAGCCCCTGGGCGGCAAGGCCCAGCAGGGCGGCCAGCGCCTGGGTGAGATGGAGGTGTGGGCCCTGGAGGCCTACGGCGCCGCCTACACCCTGCAGGAACTGCTCACCGTCAAATCCGACGACATGCAGGGCCGCAACGAGGCGCTCAACGCCATCGTCAAGGGCAAGCCGATCCCCAGGCCCGGTACCCCCGAGTCGTTCAAGGTGCTGATGCGCGAGCTGCAGTCGCTGGGTCTGGACATCGCCGTGTACACCGACGAAGGCGAGGAAGTGGATCTGATGCAGGACGTCAATCCCCGCCGCAGCACCCCCAGCCGTCCCACCTACGAATCCCTCGGCGTCGCGGATTACGACGACGACTGATCGCTGATCGCACCGCGACCGTCCGGCCTGTGGCCTTGCGGTCTCCGGTTGCTGAGCTTCTCCACCCGTTTCACTCCCCGCGCGTCAGCCGCCATGTCCAACAGCAACCTCCGCACCGAAAACCACTTCGACTACGTGAAGATCACGCTCGCCTCGCCCGAGCGGATCATGCAGTGGGGCCAGCGCACGCTGCCCAACGGCCAGGTGGTGGGTGAGGTCACCAAGCCCGAAACGATCAACTACCGCACGCTCAAGCCGGAGATGGACGGCCTGTTCTGCGAGAAGATCTTCGGCCCCTCCAAGGACTGGGAGTGCCACTGCGGCAAGTACAAGCGGGTGCGTCACCGCGGCATCGTGTGTGAGCGCTGTGGCGTGGAGGTGACGGAGAGCCGGGTGCGCCGGCACCGCATGGGCTTCATCAAGCTCGCCGCCCCGGTGAGCCATGTGTGGTACCTCAAGGGCATCCCCAGCTATGTGGCGATCCTGCTCGACATGCCCCTGCGGGATGTGGAGCAGATCGTGTACTTCAACTGCTATGTGGTGCTCGATCCCGGCGACCACAAATCCCTCACCTACAAGCAGCTGCTCACCGAAGACGAGTGGCTGGAGATCGAGGATGAGATCTACGCAGAGGACTCGGAGATCGAGAACGAGCCGGTGGTGGGCATCGGTGCCGAGGCGCTCAAGCAGCTGCTCGAGGACCTCGACCTCACCGAGACCGCCGAACAGCTGCGCGAGGAGATCGCCGCCAGCAAGGGCCAGAAGCGGGCCAAGCTGATCAAGCGCCTGCGCGTGATCGACAACTTCATCGCCACCGATGCCCGTCCCGAGTGGATGGTGCTGGATGTGATCCCGGTGATCCCGCCGGATCTGCGGCCGATGGTGCAGCTGGATGGCGGTCGCTTCGCCACCAGCGACCTCAACGACCTCTACCGCCGGGTGATCAACCGCAACAACCGCCTGGCGCGGCTGCAGGAGATCCTCGCCCCGGAGATCATCGTGCGCAACGAGAAGCGCATGCTGCAGGAGGCCGTCGACGCCCTGATCGACAACGGCCGCCGCGGGCGCACCGTGGTGGGCGCCAACAACCGGGCGCTCAAGTCGCTCAGCGACATCATCGAGGGCAAGCAGGGCCGCTTCCGCCAGAACCTGCTCGGCAAGCGGGTCGACTACTCCGGCCGTTCCGTGATCGTTGTGGGCCCCAAGCTGAAGATGCACCAGTGCGGCCTGCCCAAGGAGATGGCGATCGAGCTGTTCCAGCCCTTCGTGATCCATCGCCTGATCCGCCAGAACATCGTCAACAACATCAAGGCGGCCAAAAAACTCATCCAGCGCGCCGACGATGAGGTGATGCAGGTGCTGCAGGAGGTGATCGAAGGGCACCCGATCCTGCTCAACCGGGCCCCCACCCTGCACCGCCTCGGCATCCAGGCCTTCGAGCCCAAGCTGGTGGATGGCCGCGCCATCCAGCTGCACCCGCTGGTGTGCCCCGCCTTCAACGCCGACTTCGACGGTGACCAGATGGCCGTGCACGTGCCGCTGGCGATCGAGGCGCAAACAGAGGCCCGCATGCTGATGCTGGCCAGCAACAACATCCTCTCGCCGGCCACCGGCGAGCCGATCATCACGCCCTCCCAGGACATGGTGCTCGGTGCCTACTACCTCACCGCCGAGCAGCCCGGCAGCGACAAGCCCGAGTTCGGCGATCGCGCCCGCACCTTCGCCGGCCTGGAGGATGTGATCGCCGCCCACCAGGACCAGCACATCGGCCTGCACGACTGGATCTGGGTGCGCTTCAGCGGTGCGGTGGAGTGCGACGAGGAAGAGCGTGAGCCCCAGAAGCAGGAGACCCTCAGCGACGGCACCCGCATCGAACAGTGGCTCTACCGCCGCGACCGCTTTGACGAAGACGGCGCCCTGATCAGCCGTTACCTGCTCACCACCGTGGGCCGCGTCGTGATCAACCACACGATCATCGACGCCGTGGCTGCTTCCTGAGCCGGCAGAACGCACCGACCTTTCCCTGACTTCCATCCAGCGCGCAGCCATGACCGCCACCCCCACCAACCCCACCTCCTCCCAGCTGATCGATCAGACCCCCACCCAGAGCGGCCCCCTCAGCCGGCAGGCACCCCCGTTCCGCAACCGGGTGATCGACAAGAAGGCCCTGCGCAACCTGGTGGCCTGGGCCTACAAGCACCACGGCACCGCCGCCACGGCCTCGATGGCCGACGAGCTCAAGGATCTGGGTTTTCGCTACGCCACCCAGGCCGCCGTGTCGATCTCGGTGGACGACCTGCGCATCCCCGGTGACAAGGCGGCCCTGCTGGAGGAAGCCGAAGAGCAGATCACGGCCACCGAAGAGCGCTACCGCCTCGGTGAGATCACCGAGGTGGAGCGCCACACCAAGGTGATCGACACCTGGACCGAGACCAACGAGCGCCTGGTGGCAGCCGTGCGCCGCAACTTCAACGACAACGACCCGTTGAATTCGGTATGGATGATGGCCAACTCCGGTGCCCGGGGGAACATGTCCCAGGTGCGCCAGCTGGTGGGCATGCGCGGCCTGATGGCCAACCCGCAAGGGGAAATCATCGACCTGCCGATCCGCACCAACTTCCGCGAGGGGCTCACGGTCACCGAATACGTGATCTCCTCCTACGGCGCCCGCAAGGGCCTGGTGGATACCGCCCTGCGCACCGCCGACTCGGGTTACCTCACCCGCCGTCTGGTGGACGTGGCCCAGGACGTGATCGTGCGCGAGGACGACTGCGGCACCAGCCGCTGCATCCCGATCGATGCCGACGAGAAGGGCAACTTCGGCAGCAAGCTGGTGGGTCGCCTGGCCGCTGAAGCGGTGCTGGATGGCGAGGGCAACACCCTGGTGGAGCGCAATGGGGAGATTGACGCTCCCCTCAGCCGCCGGATCGAAGCCGCCGCTGTGAAGACCGTGAAGGTGCGCTCGCCGCTCACCTGCGAGGCCTCCCGTTCGGTGTGCCGCAAGTGCTATGGCTGGGCCCTGGCCCACAACGAGCTGGTGGACCTGGGCGAGGCCGTGGGCATCGTGGCCGCCCAGTCGATCGGTGAGCCGGGCACCCAGCTCACCATGCGCACCTTCCACACCGGCGGTGTGTCCACGGCTGAAACAGGCGTGGTGCGCTCCCTGCTGGAAGGCACGATTGAATTCGGCGCCAAGGCTCGGGTGCGGCCCTTCCGCACCACCCACGGCGTGGACGCCCAGATCGCTGAGACCGACTTCACCCTCACGGTGAAGCCAAGCGGCAAGGGCCGCCTGCAGAAACTGGACATCACCCCGGGCTCGATCCTGTTCGTCCATGACGGCCAGGAGGTCCCGGGCGACACGATGCTCGCCCAGATCTCTTCCGGTGCCACCGTGAAGAAGAGCGTGGAGAAGGCCACCAAGGACGTGATCTGCGACCTGGCCGGCCAGGTGCGCTACGAGGACGGCATCCAGCCCAAGGAGGTCACCGACCGCCAGGGCAACATCACCCACAAGGCCACCCGTCTGGGTCGCCTCTGGGTGTTCAGCGGGGACGTGTACAACCTGCCCCCCAATGCCCTGCCCGTGGTGCCTGGCACCAAGGCGGTGACCACCGGTGAAGTGCTGGCCGAGAGCCGCCTGGTGAGCGAGTACGGCGGTGCGGTGCGCCTGCGCGAGAGCACCGGTGACTCCCGCGAGGTGCAGATCGTCACGGCCAGCCTCACCCTGAAGGACTGCAAGCTGGTTGGTGAGTCGAGCCACACCGGCGAGATCTGGCATCTCGAGGGCAAGGAGAACATCCGCTATCGCCTGAACACCGCCCCGGGCAGCAAGATCGCCAACGGCGAGGTGATCGCCGAGCTGGCCGACGACCGCTTCCGCACCCAGACCGGCGGCACGGTCAAGTTCGCCCCAGGCCTGGCGATCAAGAAGGCCCGCAGCGCCAAGAACGGCTACGAGGTGAGCAAGGGCGGCACCCTGCTCTGGATCCCGCAGGAAACCCACGAGATCAACAAGGACATCTCCCTGTTGATGATCGAGGACGGCCAGTGGATCGAGGCCGGCACCGAAGTGGTGAAGGACATCTTCAGCCAGACCGCCGGCATCGTGACGGTGACCCAGAAGAACGACATCCTGCGCGAGATCATCGTGCGCTCGGGCACGCTCCACCTGGTGAGCGACAGCAAGACCACGGCCAAGTTCACCGAGGGCAGGATGGTGATGCCCGGCGAGGAGATCGCCAAGGGTCTCAAGGCCGAGGCGATGGTGTTCGTCGAGTCTGTCGATACACCCGAAGGCGGCGCCCTGCTGTTGCGTCCGGTGGAGGAGTACACCATTCCCGACGCGGCTCACCTGCCCGAACTCACCGCGGTGAAGCAGACCGGAGGACCCAGCATGGGTCTGAAAGCCACCCAGCGGCTGGCCTTCAAGGACGGCGAGCTGATCAAGAGCGTGGAGGGGGTGGAGCTGCTGCGCACACAGCTCATCCTGGAAACCCACGACACCACGCCCCAGATGACGGTTGATGTGGAAGCCGTGGCCGACAAGCGGGCAAAGACCATCGAGCGCCTGCAGCTCACCATCCTCGAAACCCTGCTGGTGCGCCGCGACACCCTCTCCGACGCCAGCCACGGCTCCACCCACACCGACCTGCAGGTGGCCGATGGCGACACGGTGAAGCGGGGCGACGTGGTGGCCACCACCCAGATCCTCTGCAAGGAGGACGGGGTGGTGCAACTTCCCGACCCCGTGGACGGCGAGCCGGTGCGGCGCCTGATCGTGGAGCGCCAGGAGGACACCCGTCGCATCGAACTGGCCGGGGCAACCCCGCTGGTGGCGGTGGATCAGCGCATCGTCGATGGCGATCTGCTGGCCGAGGGGCTGCCGGCCCCCTGCTGCGGCCAGGTCGAGGCCATCGAGGGCGGTGCCCTCACCATCCGTCTCGGGCGTCCCTACATGGTGTCTCCCGACTCGGTGCTGCACGTTCGCGACGGTGAGCTGGTGCAGCGGGGTGACGGCCTGGCCCTGCTGGTGTTCGAGCGCCAGAAGACCGGAGACATCGTGCAGGGTCTGCCCCGGATTGAGGAACTGCTGGAAGCTCGCCGTCCGCGGGAATCGACGATCCTCTGCCGCAAGAGCGGCACCGTGCAGATCAAGCAGGGTGAAGATGACGACTCGATCACGGTGTCTGTGATCGAGCACGACGACGCCATCACCGAGTACCCGATCCTGCTGGGCCGCAACGTGATGGTGAGCGATGGCCAGCAGGTCAGCGCCGGTGAGTCGCTGACCGACGGGCCGATCAACCCCCACGAGCTGCTGGAGTGCTTCTTCGAAGACTTGCGCAGCCGCAAGCCCACCATGGAGGCAGCCCAGGAGGCGATCTCCAAGCTGCAGTTCCGGATGGTGACGGAGGTGCAGAACGTCTACAAGAGCCAGGGCGTTTCGATCAGCGACAAGCACATCGAAGTGATCGTGCGCCAGATGACCAGCAAGGTGCGTATCGAGGACGCAGGGGACACCACCCTGCTGCCCGGTGAGCTGATCGAGCTGCGTCAGGTGGAGCAGGTGAATGGCGCCATGGCAATCACCGGCGGAGCCCCCGCCGAGTTCACGCCGGTGCTGCTGGGCATCACCAAGGCCTCGCTCAATACCGACAGCTTCATCTCGGCGGCCTCCTTCCAGGAGACCACCCGGGTGCTCACCGAGGCCGCCATCGAGGGCAAGAGCGACTGGCTGCGCGGCCTGAAGGAGAACGTGATCATCGGTCGCCTGATCCCGGCCGGTACCGGTTTCAGCGGCTTCGAAGAGGAGCTGCGCGCCGAGGCCGGGCCCCACCCCGACATCCTCGAGGAGGACGGCATGGGCTACCGGCGCATGCAGAACCTGCGTCCCGACTACACCGTGGAGATGCCCACCCCGGCGGCTTCCACCGCCGTGCTCGATGACCCCTCCGACGCGGACCTCGAGGCCACCCGCAGCCGCCACGGCATCGAGGCCAGTGCCAGCAACCTTGCCGCCTTCACCCGCCCCAGCGTGGAGGAGGGCCTGGAGGAGGAGCTGATCGCCGATCCTGCTGCCCTGGAGGGTCTGCAGGAGGAAGGGCTGCTCACCGACGACTGATCCCACCCGATTGCGCCAGGATGGCCCCATGACGACGAGCAACCCGCCTCTCACCGCCCTGGGGACCCCCATTCCCCAGCGGCGGCTCCCCCGCTACGGCTTCCATCGCCACACCGAGCTGCTCAATGGCCGCCTGGCCATGCTCGGCTTCATCGCCCTGGTGGCTGTGGAGTGGAAGCTGGGCCACGGCTTGCTGGTCTGGTGACCCGGCCTGCTGGTCTGGTGATCCCTCCTTCTGGGGTTGTGTTTCACCCGGAGCCCACCGCTCCTGGTGATTCCCGGCCGCTGCTGGGTCTGGGTCGTTCTGAGCTGGAGGCCTGGGCCCAGCAGCAGGGGCAGTCCGCCTTTCGGGGCCGGCAGCTGCATGACTGGATCTATGCCAAGGGCGCCCGCGAGTTGGCGGCGATCCATGTGTTGCCCAAGGCCTGGCGCCAGCAGCTGGCCGGCACTGCCCCGACCGGGGCCGCCGACTGGATCGGCCGGCTGCGGGAGGTACACCGCAGCGTGGCCCGCGATGGCACCACCAAACTGCTGCTGGCCACCCACGACGGCCACACGATCGAGACGGTGGGCATCCCGGCAGAGGGCCGGCTCACGGTTTGTGTGAGCAGCCAGGTGGGCTGCCCGATGGCCTGCCGCTTCTGCGCCACCGGCAAGGGGGGCCTGCAGCGTTCTCTGGCGGTGCATGAGATCGTCGACCAGGTGCTGAGCGTGCGCGAGGCCATGGATGCCCGCCCCAGCCACGTGGTGTTCATGGGCATGGGTGAACCGCTGCTCAACAGCGAGGCCGTGCTGGCGGCCATCGACTGCCTCTGCACCGACCTGGGCATGGCCCAGCGCCAGATCACGGTGAGCACCGTGGGCGTGCCCAAGACCCTGCCCACCCTGGCGGAGCGCTCCCTTGAGCGGCTGGGGCGAGCCCAGTTCACCCTGGCGGTGAGCCTGCATGCCCCCGACCAGCGCCTGCGCGAGGAGCTGATTCCCACCGCCCACGCCTATCCGATCGAGGCCCTGCTCGACGACTGCCGCCACTACGTGGCGATCACCGGCCGGCGCGTGAGCTTCGAATACATCCTGCTGGGCGGGCTCAACGACCAGCCCCGGCACGCCGAGGCCCTGGCGCGGCTGATCCGCGGCTTCCAGAGCCACGTGAACCTGATCCCCTACAACCCGATCGCCGAGGAGGAGTTCCAGCGACCCACGCCGGCGGCGGTGGAGGCGTTCCGCCGCGCCCTGCAGGGGCGGCACATCGCCGTGAGCGTGCGCGCCAGCCGCGGACTGGACGCCGATGCCGCCTGCGGCCAGCTGCGCCGGCGGCTGCAGCCCGCGGTCAGGTCGGATCGCGCGACGGATCGAATGCCCCCCTGACCCCCTGGCCGCCCCAGGGTGTCAGGCGGATCATCAGCAGAAAAGCGGGCAGGGAGCTGGCCACCGTGAGCAGAAAGAAGCTGCCCCAGCCCACCCCCTCTGCCAGGAAGCCCGCCGGGCCGGAGAGGATCGAGCGGCTCAGGGCGTAGACCCCTGACAGAAGGGCGTACTGGGTCGCCGAGAAGCGGGGGTTGCAGAGGCTCATCAGCAGGGCCACGAACGCTGCGCCCACCATCCCGCCGCCGAGATTCTCCAGGCCCACCGCCGCCAGCAGAGCTGGCATGCCCCCATCGAAACGGGCCAGAGCCCAGTAGCTGAGGTTGCCGAGTGCGCCCACCATGGCGAACAGCCAGAGCGAACGGTTCATGCCCAGCCGGCCGAACAGGACCCCCCCAAGCACGGTGCCGACGATGGTGGCGGCGATTCCCCAGCCGGCCTGCACGGTGCCCACCACCTCGGGGCTGTACCCCATCTGCAGCAGAAAGGGAACGGCCATCACGTTGAGCAGGCCGTCGGGCCAGCGGTAGAGCAGCACCAGCGCCAGCAACATCACTGCCCGCGCGCCGCCGGTGCGGCGGAGAAACTCCCGAGCGGGGCCCACCACTGCCTGGCGCAGGCTGCTCACCTGGTGCTGGATCGGCGCCAATGTGGGGGCGGTGAGGGTGAACGGCACAACTGCCGCCATCAGCACCGCGGCTGCGGCGAAGGCCATCGGCCAGCCGGAGCGGCCCGCAAGGATGAAGCCACCGGCGCCGATCGCCAGCATCGCGCCGCGGTAGCCGAGGTTGGTGGCGGCCGCTCCAGCACCCCGCTCCCGTTCGGGGAGCAGGTCGGTGCGGTAGGCGTCGACGACGATGTCCTGGGTGGCGCTGGCCACCGCCAGCACGAGGGCCATGACACCCACGGCCAGCAGGCTGGCCTGGCTGCGACCGGGACGCAGCTGGCCCATCGCCGCGATCACCACCACCAGCAGCAACTGCAGCACCAGCAGCCAGCCGCGGCGACGGTCGGGCCAGGGGATCGGCCAGCGATCGAGCAGCGGCGCCCAGAACATTTTGAGGGTGTAGGGCAGCTCGGCGTAGGCCAGCAGGCCGATCAGCCCGAGGGGCACGCCGCTGGCGGTGAGCCAGCCCTGCAGCAGCTTGCTGCCCACCATGTAAGGGGTGCCGCTGGCGACACCCTCCGCCGTGACCGCGGTGAGCCGGCGCCAGGTTGGGACCGCCTGCGGCGGTGAGGCGGGACGCTGGGAGGCCATCGGCCGGGGCGGCTGGGGGAAACCCTACGTGGACTCTGTTGCCCTGGCCTGGGCCGGGCCTTGAGTCCCTCCACTCAGGGGTGATGATGGGGCTGGCCCCAGGCCTCCCCGCTCCGCTCGTCGTGCAATTCTTCCGCTCCACCCTGCTGCCGGCGGCCATCGTGCTGCTCTTTGCCCTGGCCCTGGTGGCGGTGAGCGCCCGCATCTGGCTGCCCGGTGACATGGCCGCCCCCGCTCCCCTGGGCTGAGCGGCTGCCGTGACGGAACCCCCCATCCCCGGCCCGTTCGGCGACAGTCCCCAGGAGCTCTCCCTGGATCCGGAGGTGCTGGCCCAGGAGCTGGCCGAGGAGCTGCTCGGTGATCCCCTCGACGAGCTCGACCATACGGAACCCGCCCCCTCGGCGGTGGCCGCCGAGTGCGACCGGGGCCTGGAGCTGCTGCGGCAGGGCAGCCATGAGGCCCGCATGCAGGGGTTGCGCATCTTCTGTGAACACCGCGACCCACGGGCGGTGCCGCTGCTGTTGCCGCTGCTGGCCTGCAGCTGTCCGATCCTGCGCATGAGCGCCGTGTATGCCCTGGGCCGCAACCCCAGCCCGATGGCGGTGGAGCCCCTGCTCGGCTTGCTCAGCGGCGATGCCAACGGCTATGTGCGCAAGGCCGTGGCCTGGAGCCTGGGCAACTATCCCGATGCGCCGATCCTCAATCCCCTGATCCGCGCCCTGCAGGTGGACATCGCCGCCGTGCGCCTGTGGGCGGCCAGTTCCCTGGCCGATGCCGGTGGCACCGGCCCGGCCAAGGCCGATCCGGCGGCCGCCCAGTTGCTGCTCAGCCTGCGCATCGACAGCGAGCAGGCGGTGCGCAGCAACAGCGCCTGGGGCCTGGGGCGGCTCTATCCCGACCTGGTGGAGCCGCGCCAGCAGGACGTGGTGGAGGCCCTGCTGCACACCATGCTCCAGGACGCCGAGTCGAGCGTGCGCGACGAGGCCCGGCTGGCCCTGGAGCAGCTGGAACAGCCCGAGGTGCTGGAGCGGCTGCAGACCCTGGTGGATGAGGGGCTGCTCACCTGAGCCCTGTTGCGTTCAACCCAGCACCCTGGCAACGCGGCTAGCATCCCCCCATTCCTGTTCAGGCCTGGGATGGCACAGCAATCCATCCGCTTCCGCATCCGCCCCGATGGCCGGGTGGAGGAACAGGTTGAGGGGGTTCAGGGCCAGGCCTGCCAGCTGCTCACCGAGCGGATCGAGGCCCGGCTCGGCGCCGTGCAGCAGCGCCAGCCCACCGCTGAGGCCTTCCAGGTGGAGGTGGCCCCCCAGAGCCGGGTTCAGCCGGCGACCCAGGCCAGCCAGCTTTCCTGATTCCTGATCACCATGTCCCACTTCAGCACCGTGAAAACCGAGCTGCGCGACCGGGCTGCTCTGCTGGAAGCCCTCGCCGATCTCGGACACACACCGCGGCAGGGTTCCCTGAGTGTGCGTGGTTACCGGGGCCAGACCCACACCGCCGAGCTGGCCATCGCCCAGTCCAACGGCGCCGACATCGGCTTCCGGCTCAACCCCGACAGCGGTGCCTATGAGCTGGTGACCGATCTGGACCTGTGGAAGCAGCCGGTGCCCGTGGAGCGTTTTCTCGCCCAGCTCAGCCAGCGCTATGCCCTGCGCACGATCCTCGCCGCCAGCGCTGAAGAGGGCTTCCAGGTGGCGGAACAGACCAGCGCGGTGGATGGCTCCATCGAGCTGGTGGTGACCCGCTGGACCTGAGGCGTCCGCAGCGGAGCGAAGCCTTGGAGCCCGTCGACCCCGGCCTGGCCTTCTCCGCACCGGCGGCCCCGGGCGTCCCTGCCACCGGGATGGAGCCGGTGCTGGGGGGAGAGCTGCGCCAGAAGGCCGTGTGGGTGGATGAGGCCGTGTGCATCGGCTGCCGCTATTGCGCCCACGTGGCCACCAACACCTTCGTGGTGGAGCCCGAGTGGGGCCGCTCCCGGGCCATCCGCCAGGACGGCGACAGCACCCAGCGCATCCAGGAGGCGATCGACACCTGTCCGGTGGACTGCATCCACTGGGTGGACTATGGCGAGCTGCCGGCCCAGGCCGAGCAGCTGGCCCAGCAGGACATCCAGCCCCTCGGCCTGCCCAGTCCGGCCCGCCTCAAGCGCACCCTGCCCCGGCGGGCGGCCAGCGCCGGCTGATGGCGGCCCCCATCCCCACCCGCCGCTTCGGGCGCACGGGCCTGGCCATGCCGGTGCTGTCCCTGGGGGGGATGCGCTTTCAGCAGAGCTGGAGCGACCTTCCCGCCGCTGAGATCACGGCTGCCAGCCAGGCCAATCTGCGGGCGGTGCTGGAGCGGGCCGTGGCGGCGGGGATGCACCACATCGAAACCGCCCGCCACTACGGCAGTTCGGAGCGCCAGCTGGGCTGGCTGCTGGCCGAGGTGCCCGACCCCCGGCGCATCCTGCAGACCAAGATTCCGCCCCAGGCAGATCCTGCGGCCTTTGAACGGGAGCTGGCCACCAGCTTCGAGCGCCTGGGGGTGGAGCGGGTGGATCTGCTGGCCATCCACGGCATCAACCTGCCGGAGCACCTGGAGCACACCCTGCGCCCGGGCGGCTGCCTGGCGGTGGCCCGGCGCTGGCAGGCCCAGGGCCGGATCGGGCACATCGGTTTCTCCACCCACGCCAGCCTGGCCCTGATCCAGGAGGCGATCGCCAGCGACGCCTTCGACTACGTGAATCTCCACTGGTATTACATCCGCCAGCACAACTGGCCGGCGATCGAGGCCGCCGCCGCCCACGACATGGGCGTGTTCGTGATCAGCCCCACCGACAAGGGGGGCCACCTGCACAGCCCCTCGGTGCGGCTGCTGCAGCTGTGCGCCCCGCTCCATCCGATCGCCTTCAACGACCTCTTCTGCCTGCGCACGCCCCAGGTGCACACCCTCAGCCTGGGGGCGGCCCGGCCCGGCGACCTCGACCTCCACCTGCAGGCGGTGGCCCGGCTCGATCAGGCCGACGGGCTGCTGGAGCCGATCCTGCAGCGCCTGGAGCGCACCCGCCTGCAGGCCCTCGGCGAGGACTGGCTGGCCAGCTGGGCCGAGGGCCTGCCGGAGTGGCAGGCCACCCCCGGGGAGATCAACCTGCCGGTGCTGCTCTGGCTGCACAACCTGCTGGAGGCCTGGGATCTGGAGAGCTTCGCCCGCGCCCGCTATGGCCTGCTCGGCAACGGCGGCCACTGGTTCCCCGGCGCCAACGCCGACCGCCTGGATGGGGAGGTGAGCGAAGCCCAGCTGCGGGCGGTGCTGGCCGCCAGCCCCTGGGCGGAGCGGATCCCCGCGATTCTTCGCCAGCTGCGCGAGCGCCTCGGTGGCCAGGACGTCAGGCGGCTGATGGCCGAATAGGGCCGCCGCCCCCCAGGGGCTGCTTGGCCGGCAGGCCCACGGCCCGCGGGTACTGGCGGGGGCAGGGACCGGTGGGGGCCAGCACCAGGGCGTGGCGCAGGCCCCGGCCCGCCGGCAGCTCCAGGCGCTCGCAGCGCTCGATCCGCGCCCGCAGCGGGCCCAGGGCCTGCTCCAGGGCGCTCTGGTCGGTGCTGCTCCACTGGCCGCGATACAGCAGGGCCCGGCCGCCTTCCGCCAGCAGGGGCACCAGATATTCCGCCACCACCGGTGCACTGGCCACGGCCCGGGCCAGGGCCCAGTGGAAGCGGCCGCGGCAGTCGCTGCTCTGGCCGCTGCGCTCCACCCGCTCACAGCGCACCTGCACTCGCTCCTCCAGCCCCAGGGCCTGGGCCATTGCCCGCACGGCCTCCACCTTGCGGCCCACCGAGTCCACCAGGGTGAGCCGGGCCCGGGGCAGGGCGATCGCCGCCGCCAGGCCGGGGAAGCCGCCGCCGGTGCCCACATCGATCAGCTCCAGGGGCGCCTCCGCCGCTGGCCCCCGCAGCAGCGGCAGCAGGGGCCAGAGGCTGTCGAACACCTGGGCGATCCAGTAGTCGTCGCCCTCCACCAGGCGGGTGAGGTTGAGCTGGCTGTTCCAGTGGCGCAGCTGCTGCTGCAGTTGCGCCAGCTGCGCGAGCTGGGCGTCGGAGGGCTGCCAGCCCAGCTGCTGCCACAGATCGGGGGGAAGCGTGCTGGCGGCGGTGGGGACCATCCGGTGGGCTGAACGCGGATTCTTCCTAGGATCCTGCACACCGGCCCCTCCTGCCGTTGGCCAGCCACTACACCTTGCTGCAGGTTCCCGAGCAGGCCAGTGCCGATGAGTTGCGCCAGGCCTTCCGCCGCCTGAGCAAGCGCTTCCATCCCGACACCACCAGCCTGCCCGCCAGCGAGGCCGAACAGGCGTTCCAGCGGCTACGCCAGGCCTATGCCGTGCTCAGCGACCCGGACGCCCGCCGCCGCTACGACGCCGAGCTGCGCCTGGCCCGGGTCGCCGCCAGTGCTGCGGCCGCCACCCCGGCCAGCCGTCCGGTCAACGGCCCCCCGGCGCCCCCAGTCACCTCCGTCACCTCCGTGCGCCGGGCCCTCTCCGGCGGTGAGTGGCTGGCACTTCTGCTGCTGGCCCTGGCCCTGGTGTTCAGCCTGGTGCTCGGGGTGGGCCTGGCCCTGGCCCGGGGGGCCGCCTTCAGCACCTGGCCCAGCTGGTTGCCGACCAGCTGATGCAAAGCTGCCCCTGAGGTGTTGATCGGCATGGGCGAGCTTCCCGCAGCGCAAACCCCCCTCTACAACCACCCCCTGCCCGTGCTGGAGCAGTGGCTGCGCCAGCTCGGGGCCGCGCAGCAGCGCGCGAACCCCTGTGTGTGGGACCTCCACCGGCCGGAGTGGAGCGCCCGCATCGAGCTGGCGGTGGAGGAGCTCAGCGTGGCCTGGCACGCCGATGGCCAGACGCGCCTGCGCAGCTTTCCCTACGGCCTGTCGCGGGCGGATGCCGAGGCGGCGATCCTGGCCGGCCCCTGAGACCGGCTCAGCGACACATGGCGCTGTCGCGCTCGCTGCCAGGGGCCAGCACACTGCAGTTCATCCAGCGCACCAGCCGCAGTTCCACGTCGGTGAACAGCACCAGGATGCCGCCGCAGATCAGCACCAGCAGCGCGCTCACCAGCCAGTCGCTCTTGCGCATCGGGACGGGGCTACGGAGGAGGGGCGCCCCCAGTGTGGCCCCGTCTGGCCTCACTGGCTGACGGCGAGGCCCTCCAGCCGCCGCCGCAGCCGCGGCCCCAGTTGCTGCGCCTGCCACTGCCGGGCCAGGACCGCCGCGCTGAGGGGCTGCAGCGGCGGCATTTCGGCCAGCACCGGCACCCCGCCCAGCTGCTCCAGGGTGCGGGGGTTGTCTGCGTGGGGCGGGCCGTTGAGCACCAGGCCGAGCACCGGCAGTGCCCGCTGGCGCAGGGCCTCCAGGCTGAGCAGGGTGTGGTTGAGGGTGCCCAGGCCGCTGCGGGCCACCAGCAGCACGGGCAGCCGCCAGCGCTGCAGCTGCTCGATCTGCAGCCAGTCGCGGCGCAGGGGCACCAGCACTCCGCCGGCGGTCTCCACCACCAGGGGCCCTGCCCCTGCGGGCAGCTCAAGGCGCTCGGGCTCGATCGCCACCCCATCCAGTTCGGCGGCCCAGTGGGGCGAGAGGGGCCGGCTGAGCCGGTAGGCCTCCGGCAGCAGGCGATCGGCGGCCTCCGGCAGCAGCCGCGCCAGGCTGCTGCGGTCGCCCCCACCCTCGAGGCCGCTCTGCACGGGCTTCCAGTAGTGGGCGCCCAGCCCCTGCACCAGCCAGGCGCTCACCACCGTCTTGCCCACATCGGTGTCGGTGCCGCACACCACCAGCCGGGGGGCCTGGGGTTCTGCGCCTAGTTCCGTCGCCGGCCGATCAGCAGCAGCACCGTCCACGTGATCCCCTCAGCACTGGGCCAATGCTGCAGCAGCCGCCGCAGCTCGGCGCTGCCCAGGCGCGGTGCCCGGCTGCCCACGGCCCCGATCGCCCGCAGGGAGCCGAGAAAACGGCGGCCGTCCCCCTGGCTGGGGCTGAAGCGCAGCAGCTGGCGGTGGCGCAGCTCCAGCTGCTGTTCCCCCACGGCCAGCAGCGGCGCACTGGCCGGCAGGGCCAGACCGCTGAAGGGCACCCCGGCTCGCGCGGCGGCCCGGTGCCACTGGGGAAAGCTCTCGGCCGTGGGCAGGGCCAGGGCCAGCCAGCCCCCCGGGGCCAGATGGCCGCACCACAGCTCCAGCTGGGCGGCCGGCTGCTCCAGCCACTGCAGGGCGAAGCTGGAGCAGAGCAGGCCGGCGCCCCGCAGCTCAGAGGGCAGACCGGCGTTGAGGTCCCAGTGGCAGTGGCCGTGGCCGCGGGCCAGGGGGTTGGCCGCCAGCAGCTCGGGGCAGAGGTCGAGCTGGAGCAGGGGGCCTGCCAGGCCGTGCTCCAGCAGGGCTTCCCCCAGCAGGCCACTGCCGGCCCCCAGGTCGGCCGCCGGGCCGCCGGGCAGTGCCCCCCCGCCGCACCGGGCCAGCAGGTGGGCCAGCCGCCAGGCCACGGCTCGCTGCAGGCGGGCGTGCTGCCGGTAGGACTGGGCGCGCCGCCCGAAGCGCTCCCGCACCCGGGCCGTGAAGGCGGCCTCGGCACTGGGCGCCGGCGGGATGGGGGTCAGAGGCGGTCGATCCACGCGGTGAGATCGGCGAGCAGCGGTGTGTTCAGCAGGCAGTGGCCGGCATCGGGGTAGTGGATCAGGGTGGCGTCGGGCCGTTCCTGGCGCAGCAGCGCGCGCACCTCCTTGCCCACGATCCGGTCGGCGCCCGCCTCCACGATCAGGCAGGGCAGCTCCGGGGCCAGGGCAGCGGGAAGCTGCCGGCAGCGCTCCAGCAGGGCCAGATCCTGCGCCAGCCGCTGCCGGCCGCCGGCGCTGAGTGGTGCATCGAGGATCGTGCAGGGCAGGGCGCTGACCGGCGCGGGGGCGGCCGCCTCGGCCAGAAAGGTGCGCAGCATCCCCTCGGCCTGGGGGCCCTGCAGGGCCTCGGCCATGGCCGCCAGGGCCGTCTTCAGGCGGCGCCCCTCCTGGCCGCCGGGGATGAACTGCCCGAAACTGGCCAGCAGCACCACGGCATCGGCCTGGGCCAGCAGCTCCGGCGGCAGCAGATGGGGGCCGAGGGAGTGGCCGATCACCACCCGCCGGCTGGCCTGGGGGTGCCAGGGCACCGTGCGGGCCTCCACCGCTCCGTAGCCCCGGTCGGGCATGGTCCAGTGCCAGCCCCGGGCGGCGGCCGCGGCGGCGAACGGCTCCCAGCCACGGCTGTCGCCCGCCCAGCCGTGCATGGCGATCACCTGAACAGTCATGGCGTCCCCAGGGCGTGCAGCAGCCGCTCCAATGTGCCTGGCGGCAGGCCGGCCCGCAGCACCAGTCGCAGGCGGGCGCTGCCGGGGGGCACGGTGGGGGGACGGATCGCCACGGCCAGCAGTCCGGCGCGCTCCAGGCGCTGTTGGAGGTCGAGGGCGCGCTGGTCGTCGCCCACCAGCAGCGGCAGGATCGGCCCCTCACCGGGGGGCTGCGGCCAGCCGGCGGCGGCCAGGGCCTGCCGCCAGCGCCGCGCCCGCTCCAGCAGGGCAGGCCCGGCCGGCTGGCCCGCCAGCTCCTGGGCCTGCAGGTGCCGGAGCGCTGCCAGGGCGCCGGCCGCCAGGGGCGGGGCCAGGGCCGTGGTGTAGCGGAACGGCCCACTGAACTGCAGCAGCCACTCCATCACCAGGCCGTCGCCGGCCAGGAAGGCACCGCCGCTGCCGAAGGCCTTGCCGAAGGTGCCGCAGAGCAGGGCGATCCCGGGCTCGCCGTGGCCCAGGCCACGCCCCCCCGGGCCCAGCACCCCCAGGGCATGGGCCTCATCCAGCAGCAGGGCGGCGCCGTGGCGGGCGCAGAGGGCGGCCAGGGCTGGCACGTCCGCGCTGGTGCCCTCCATGGAATAGAGGCTCTCGGCCAGCACCAGCAGCCGTTGGTCGGGCTTTGTCCTGTGGGCGGCGTCGAGCAGGGATTCGAGCTGGGCGAGGTTGTTGTGGCGGAAGCGCTGCAGGCGGGCGCCGCTGGCGCGCACGCCGGTGAGCAGGGAGTGGTGGATCAGCCGGTCGGCCAGCACCAGGCTGTGGCGATCGGCCAGGGCGCCCACGGCCGCCAGGTTGGCCTGGAAGCCGCTGGGGAACAGCAGCACGCGCTCCCGCCCCAGCCACTCCGCCAGCTCCCCCTCCAGCTGGGCGTGCACCGGCCGGCTGCCGCACACCAGCCTGGAGGCCCCGGATCCCACCCCCTCGCTGGCCGCGGTGGCCTGGGCGGCGGCCACCACGGCGGGGTGGCCGCTGAGGCCGAGGTAGTCGTTGCTGGCCAGGTCGAGCAACCCGGGCCCCAGGCCCCGCAGCTGCCGCCGGGCGCTGGCGGGCTGGCCGGCCAGCGCCTTGGCCAGGGGCCGCTGCCAGGGGGTCGGTTCGTCCGGGGCGCGGGGCTGGGAGTGGGATGCGGCAGCGCCCATGGGGCTGAGGGTAGGCGGGATGGCCCTCAGCCCACAGGCTGACAGCCGGCATAAACTGCTGTTCTGGCTCCTGGGGGGGGAGATGACAGCTGCTCCGTCCGCACCACCCCTCGATGCCCTTGCACCGCTGCGGCTGCCCCTGGGGCTGCGGCTCACGGCCGAGCAATTCGCCGCCGTGTGTGAGGCCAACAGGGAGGCGGTGCTGGAACTCGATGCCACAGGCCAGATCATTCAGATGACCCCCACCGGTGGTGACACGGGGGCGCGCAATGGCGAGCTCCTGTTTCAGTTGAAAGCGTTTGTGGGCGGGATCGGTGGTTGGCAGGTGTTCG
Organism: Prochlorococcaceae cyanobacterium; assembly: GCA_040399285.1. Classification (GTDB taxonomy): domain Bacteria; phylum Cyanobacteriota; class Cyanobacteriia; order PCC-6307; family Cyanobiaceae; genus NIES-981. The sequence continues at coordinate 154,520 of JBBASM010000007.1, read as the reverse complement.
ACAGTTCCACCGGCTTCCGCTTGCCGGATGGTTCGGTGCTGAGCCCGGATGCCTCCCTGGTGCGTCTGGAGCGCTGGCGGGCCCTCAGCCCCGAGCAACAGCGGAGCTTTCCTCCCCTCTGTCCGGACCTGGTGGTGGAGCTGGCCAGCCCGAGTGATCAAGGCCTCCGCGGCCTCACTGCCCTGCGCGCCAAGCTGGCCAGCTACCAGGCCAATGGCGCCCAGCTGGGCTGGTTGCTGATCCCCGCCGAGCAGGCCGTGGAGGTCTGGCCAGCCCAGGGGGCAGCCCAGCGGCTGGAAGGGGCCACCCGGTTGGATGGCGGAGCCCTTCTGCCCGGGCTGCAACTCGATCTCACGGCGATCTGGCAGGTGTGACCCGCGCCGCCGTGCTGGAGCGTTTCACGCTGCTGTTTCCGCTCTGGACCCTGCTGGCAGTGGCCCTGGCCCTGCCCTGTCCGTGGCTGTTCACCTGGCTGCAGGGACCGCTGATCGTGCTGGCGCTGGCGCTGGTGATGCTGGGCATGGGCCTGGAGCTGGAGCTGGCCGACTTCCAGCGGGTGCTGCGCCGTCCGGGCCCGCCGGCGCTGGGCGTGGCCGCCCAGTTCCTGGTGATGCCGGCCCTGGCGGCGCTGGTGGCGGCACTGCTGCGCCTGCCGCCGCCCCTGGCGGTGGGTCTGATCCTGGTGGGCTGCTGCCCGGGGGGCACGGCCAGCAATGTGGTGACGCTGATCGCCCGGGCCGACGTGGCCCTCTCGGTGGTGATGACCACCTCCAGCACCCTGGCGGCGGTGCTGCTCACCCCGCTGCTCACCGGACTGCTTGCCGGCCGCTATGTGCCGGTGGATGGCTTGAAGCTGCTGCTGGACGTGCTGCAGGTGGTGCTGCTGCCGGTGGCCCTGGGGCTGGGCCTCAAGCGCGGGGTGCCAGCTGTGGCCCGCCGCCTGGGGCCGGTGATGCCGCCCTTGGCGGTGCTGGCCATCGTGCTGATTGTGGCCAGCATCGTGGGCAGCCAGCGCCAGGCGCTGCTGGAGCAGGGCCCGCTGCTGCTGCTGGCGGCCCTGCTGCTCCATGGCGGCGGCTTCTTCCTGGGCTGGCTGATCCCCGCCCTGCTGGGCCAACCCCAGCCGGTGCGCCGCACCATCAGCATCGAGGTGGGCATGCAGAACTCAGGCCTGGCCGTGGTGCTGGCCCGCTCCGGCTTTGCCGCCTCGCCCCTCACCGCCCTGCCAGGGGCGATCTCGGCGGTGGTGCATGCGGTGCTTGGGAGTGTGCTGGCGAGTTGGTGGAGGGGCAGTCCTCATTCCCACAGCAACTCGCTTGACAAGGATGCCTTAGATGCCTAAGGTAGTGCAAAAGTTTTGTCTCAGCTCTACTGGCTATGAAAACCACAACCCAAAATTTCGCATCCTTGTTGCTTGGAAGCATTGGTAGTTTTTTGCTAGCAACCGTCTCAACTCCTGCACAATCAGCCACAATCTTTAATTTTTCTACCACTACAGTTGTAAATTATGATTCTAGTGCATTGCCGCTGACAAGCACAGTTGATGGCATTACAGGGTTTGCAAATACTCCTGTTGGCACAAATCAGCCGGCTAGCTCATTGTTTAATACCAGCGAATTTGGTTTGTGCGTATTTTATAATAATAACGGATCAAGCACAAGAAGGTGTGGTTCAACAAATGGAAATGGTGGGACTGATAATTCCACCTTAACAGGCCTTACTGCATCTTTTGATAAATCAGTATTTTTAAAAAGTTTTGAAATTACTCAATGGCAGAATCTTACAAGTGGTACTATCAATTTCGAGGCAGGCTCTAGCAGCCAGTTGTTTAATCTAACAGGAATTTCAACTAAAACTTTTTCAACTGGATTTAAGGTTGATGCAAATACTCCGATATTAATAACAACTACTGGCGTTATTCCAGATTCAAACTCTGGAGCATTTAGAATTACTGCGTTTACAGTTGAAGACGTTCCTGGTCCGCTACCCATTCTTGCAGTAGGAGCTGCATATGGGTGGAGCAGGAAACTCAAAAATAAATCTGGCACTTCTGCAAAAAGAGTTTATTAACATCTTGGTTTATAGAGAAGTTGGATTATATTTTTTATCATATTTATGTTATAGGGAGTTGGAAAAAAATATTTTTGGCTCATTTAAAATCAATCATAAGTTCAGGCTTATACGATTGTTGCACTAAGGTATATTTAGGAGTAAACTACAGCGATCAAGATGAGTTTCAAAATCTTATCGATTTAGTTGCACCCTTAATTAAAATAGAAATTATCTTCAGCCGACATATCCGAGCAGTTGTAGGATCTACAATACCATCTTGCTTCAGAATACCATCAATTGAACATTGCTCGATTGAACTAGGAGAGTCTGAAACAATTTTGAGAATGTGTGAGTTTGCTAAACTTACCAATAAAAGCGATTACAACTGTTTATTTTTGCACTCAAAGAGTGTAACTAATCCTGATATTAGAAAAGGTCAAGCAAGTCAGTTTACTTGCCTCTCTCAAGCAATGGCAACTTCGATGCCACGTAATAAATGTGAGGCTAATTCCCTGATCACCTCAAGCATCATTCATTATATATCAAACTGGAGAGAAATATCCAAGTCTCTAAATGTCAATTCCTATCATTACTGGATATGGAATATATTTGCCTCTAGGTCATCCTTTATAAGACATTTTAGTCTGGAAAAATGGATTAACCCAGAAAATATTGATCGATTCTCTGACCATAAGTTCACATCCCTAACTAATCGACACGTCTTTGCAGGTTTTCCGCTAAAGCTTGAATCCATTCTAGGGTCTCTTCCAATAAAACCCATAAGTAAGTTCTTTAATGAACCATATTTGCACGCCCTTGATAAAAATCGTTCTATTTATTAACATCACTACTGGAAATGTACACCTTATCCCCAAGTAAGATCATCAATAATTGCTTTCTGCTAACTCCTCCTCGATCAGAGTCGAACTCGGTACAAGTTTTAAACACGAATGGTTAGACAGGTATTCGTTCTAGGTTGTCCACGTAGTGGTGTTAACCTAGCTTCAAACCTAATCGCTAGTCATCCAGGCTGCTATTTGCTTGATAACCTTCACCTGGCAAAGCGCTTACTCCAAACAAATCACAAAGATAGTAATAATGTACAGGTTGATTCAGATCTGGCTAATTTGATTTTTCATGATCTTAATCGTGTTCATGATATGCATAGTGGTCAATCCTATGCGGACATTAGTGACATTGAGGCTCTCGTGACTCCGATTATACTACAGCATGAAAAGCATGGATTCGTTGATATGCTTAAAATGTGTTTTAATAAAGTGGATCTCTCGACAATAATGTTGATTGAGATGTCGCGAGATGAATCGCATGTATCTGAGTCTTTGTCTAGATTCCCCTCATTATATAATTATTTGCCAAGCCCAATAAGTCACAAGGTCCAGTTTGAGGAGAGTCTACGAGCGCTTTTTTATCAGTCACTCAATCTAATAGAGGGGCTCCGATTGCAAGGATGGAGCATTGAGATTCTAGACTTTCAAAAGATGTTAATCCATGGTGCGAGCTATGCGTGGAACATGCTAGGCCTTAGTGGTGTAGGTCTTAGGAAGCTGCATTCTCTTAAAGGAATTACCTCATCTATTTCTTTTCGTTCGCGCAATATTGATGGATCCAGCTGTTACCCTGGTGCTTATTCTATTTCAGATGATAGTAACACTGCCAATGATTATCCGCTGATTATGCCTCCAGTGGTAGGGACTGGAAGAGGCGGTAGTGGGACTCGACTGTTAACCACCTTGTTCATGCAACTTGGGATCTATATGGGTGGGTCAACCAGCCATACGGGGGATTCAGTTTCATGGGCAGATCTGATTTACGAGATGGCACTATATCGGCTTAGCGGCCGAGAGCACATTCATCCGATAGACTGGAATGCGAAACTATACCATCGAAGGAACTTTGTGCTAGATTATAAGCAAGGCGTCTTATGGGGTTTAAAGCTTCCTGAAATTATGCTGGTTATGCCTGAGATCCTGACAGCATGGCCCGAAGCAAGACTTGTACATATAGTGAGGCATCCAGTAGAAACATGTCTAAGAAGACCGCATATGACATCGACTACTAAAAGCTTGATAGGTCGCAAAACCTTGAATGCTGCGTATACATCTAAATACGGCAAAGACTTTGCTGTCTCAGGCAAAGACTATTTCAATAACGCCATTAGCTGGTGGTATCAGCTTAAGCAAGTCAATCAGATCAAGGAAGCACTTGGCCGGAAGGTTAATCTATTAGAACTTAAATATGAAGATATCTGTCTTGACCCGCAATCATGCGTAGATCAACTTGCTGCCTTTCTTGGTATATCCTCACCGAAAATAGATTTTGAGGTGGATCAAGCTCGCCGAGTTGCTTGGGATCCAAATGATCCAAGATCAGAGGAAATATGGAGCTTATGTCAAGATTTTGCAGAGGGGTATGGCTATAGGTGTCCGTAGTTCTTGCCAAATATGCTGCTAACTTGCCTTTGCATAATGTTGGGTATTGGTCCCCCTTCTATCAGTAGAGATGTTGACTCGATCTGACTCCTTTGCCAGGGGGTTTAACTGGCTAATTGGCGACCATTCAACTCCCTTGTGACGCTGCACTAGGGAAGCGGTCTGACTCTTGATGAGGTCAGTGAATCGCGAGAGCATATCTCAGATGGACAGGGAAAACGCAATTTCTGAGCTAGTTACTTCTTGATTTAAAAACAAATGATGTCTACTCCATGGAGTGTGTCGCTTCTTGAAGCCGATTCAGCCAGATGCTCATTCCAACCAAGAAAACCCGGCATGGTCTTATTGTAAAAGCCTTGTTTCGTTCGCACTGGCTTGGATATTAAGCTTGTAATCTAAGAGTCGGTTGGATTCACTGGCGGCTCTCAGCATAATCATACCCCTCAATCTGCTCAGCGCTTTGGCAGCCGCCGCAGCGACACGGCTTCTGGCATTCAGCTTTTCTCTCTAGTCTGCGAAAAGCCGAAAATGAGAAGAGTATTGTATAATAGTTGTTGGTTTCTTCCGAAGCAGCTTGACAAAGCCCAATATCAGTGAGCCTGCTGAAATAGTCTTTATTATAGCCAACCATTGGAGCGGGTCAACATGGTTATCTTTTGTGCTGGGCACACATCAGCGGGCAGCTAACCTCGGCGAGCACTGGCGGCGCTTCAGAGGGGATCGACTTTGCGAGTGTCGCACCTGCCAGCACAAGGGCCTGCTGCACTGCGAAGTTCTCCACGGAATCACATCTGCGCCAATAGAAGAAGCCTATTCTCTGCCGTTAGCAAGGCTCGCCTCCCAGGGCGTGGAGACGCTGATTGACAACAGCAAGTTTCTGGACTGGTTAGACCAAGTGCTGGCGGTCGGTGCCTGCGACCCTGCTTCGGTGCGGGTGATTCATCTTGTCCGGGATCCGCGAGGCTGGATCACCTCGGCGCTCGGTCGGCAACCGACACTTCAAGTAGCGCCGTTGCTGGAGGACTGGAAGCAGCGTGTCATTGATCACAAGTCACGGCTGGCCATACTCGGCCTGCCTACACTGCAACTGACTTACGACCGGGTCTGCCTCGATTCCGGCAAGATGCTGGAACTAGTGTCGGAATTCGTAGGGCTTCGCTACGGACCCGATCACCTCCGGTATTGGGATTGTGAGCACCACGCGATGGCCGGGAACGGGGCTTCGATCAGCGTGGTGCCGGGAAGCGGCAAGGGGAACACATGGGATCGAGACTATTACCTGTCGAACCTCGGAAGGACGTTCCACGACGACCGCTGGCGCCAGAGGCTTGGCCCAGCGGCGATCCGTTACGTGACAAGCGATTCGGAAGCGGCCCGGTTGATGGAGGAGTTTGGCGCCGGTTTCGAACTCCTTGACGAATTGGCCATCTTCCAGGCTGCATCGGGCGGCTGATTCTTCTGAGACTGAGGTGCGAATCCTGGCCGCATCCCTTTACCACAGGGGCCATGGGGCGGGGCTCGCATGGTCGAGCTTAAGAAGGCGCTTCGCTGCCATCCGATTTCCGGAAAGCGCTTCGGGACATCTGGGGTTGTCTTGGTTTCGTGGACAGGGCGATAGGAGCCAAGCCATGCCCCTCAGACTGCTCAGACTGTCCATCTATGTCCAGTCCCGCCCAGGACTATGAGCACTACAGGCTGGATCAGGAGGGTAAAATAGTGGAGCGCTCATCCCTTGGACGAACACGTGGAAGTTAATAGCCTGTTCAGTATTTATATTCAGAAAGATAAACTGCCGGACCTGCTGCCTGCTGCGATTCAGCAGCATGTTTCAACCTTCAAGCAGCACTGTTCTCACATTGGGCGAAATCACTTCATTATCGGCAATGATGAAATCCGTGAGATTATAAAAAATCACTTTGATACGTCACTTCTCACCGCATACGATAAAATTTCTCCTCACGCATACAAAGCCGATATTGGCCGGTATTCCGTTCTGTATGCCTATGGAGGTATATATGCGGATCTTGCTATGATCTTTGTCAATCCTGTAGAGCCATTGCAGCCGCATGAACGAGCTTGCTTTTGCCAAGGGATTGCGAAAGCAAATATATCTAATGGTTTTATCTACTCAAGGCCCGGAGATCCGTTGCTAGCAAGCGCCCTTGATATGATTATTGACAGAATCTCCAATGACTACTATGGTCCCAATCCGGTAAGCATAACGGGACCGAGGCTCCTGGGTGACGCGCTTAGTCGTATGCCACATGAACACTACAAGCTCTATACAGTTAGAGCCCTAACTCGTGATCTCCCTCATTTGAACATGGCAGTTCTAGACGCCAGTGGACGGATAATCTGTTTGCGAAATAAACTTAAGACTGGAGTACATGAGCTGGGGCTAACGAGCAGCGACTACCGAGTTCTTTGGCAGGATAGAAAAATCTATAACTGGGAATCCTAATGGCTTCGCCACACTCGGTCTTCTGGCAAGACGCCACAACTTGTATGGTAAATGCAGGAGTAATTAATCTGTCTTGCACGTACCGAGTCACTCAGGTGGAATCATTTTGCGACAAATCTTGAAATAGAATGCCGATTGCTATAGGGCACTTCGAAAAATTGCCCATGGCGCCCAATGATCGGACTGCCGAGTCAGTGGCCGCAAGGGGTTTTGATCAGTCGCGAGCGTTGGAGGCGGCTTTTTTCGAGGTGCCCTATAATGAGTGAGCACATAAATGCATAGTGGAGGCATCCTCTAAGGCATATCACTGCGCTCCCATGCAGTTAACCTGCACGCTGGGCTCACACTCCATTCACTCATCTGGTCCTTCAAGCAGTTCTACGGGAGATTCTCCTATTATAGAATGACTTCTCTAAGGTAGGCGAGGCACCTTCCTTGCTTCAGCTGCAAAGAATAAAGATATACTCCATATGCTATTCTGCGCTCTATTTGATGATCTCGCAGTCGTAAGATATGGCTGTTATTGATGTACTATGTCGCCGTGATGGTCTTTGGCTTGGGTTGTGATCTATTACCATCTAGTACAGGATGCTTGCTGTCGGGCTAGATTGGTAGGCATTTGATGATCGGCGTGACAAGCAGGAGAGGTTCTGGAAAACCATCGATATTCTCTCTATCCATGAACTATGGCCATAGCGCGCGCGCACATCTATGCAGCATGCTTTTGCCATCGCTAAGCGCTTCTGTCGATCGGCTAATAGACTTGAAATCGCAGAAGCCCAGGCTTCAGGGGAATCCTCTTCTACGAGCAATCCAGTCTTGCCATGAATAATTATGTCGCGCAATGATGGCGTCGTAGATGCTATGCTAGGCGTATTAACAAGTGAAGGAACTAAGCAGCGAACAGCACTCTTGCACGCACAGAAATCATTCGCCGGCTCAAGTGGACAAAGATTAATGTCATACTTGGATAACTCAATCGGCAAGTCATAGAAGGGAATGACTGGTACTCTAATGATGCGGTTAGCAAAGGGAGCTAATGAAGGGTACAATGAGATGTCTAAATGACCAATGACCACAAGACTGCAACTTGGGTTCTGCTGAAATGTTAGAGCAATTCCTTCCGCTACTATCTTAAAGTCTCGATGATGACTCTCAGTGCCACTGGCAAAAACAAGGCGTTGAATCCCATCCGAATCTGATAGCCTGGGTGACAGCAGTGTTGTTGATGATATTTGTTCAACGCGTGGACTGGATATATTGGGAATCATGTAACAGATTTTTGAAACTAAGCTTGCTCTTTGCCTAAGTGGCTCTGTTGTTAAGATGGATGCGTCACATCTCTTCAGTGCATCCTTGTATTTAAGCGAATCAAGAATCCATTTCTGGCGCTCTGCTTCTGGCAGATTGTCAAGATAGGCAATTTGTCCAGAGCTTGTGACTTCCGGATCAAAAAGTAAATCATCAATATCGTAGATAAGAGGTATTTCGAGTGTGTCGCAGCTCGAGCGTATGGCGTTAAATTGATCATTTGCCGTTGCACGAAAAACTACGGCAATGCTGGCTTTGGCTAGGCTGGTCTCAATGTCTTCATCGTCGATCCTATGAATAATGGTAGCCCATCCTGAATATCTAAGAGCTAGGGCAATGTTTTCAACTCGATAGATATGGCCTTTGCTTCTTGGAGACGCCGAGATAAACACAGCTGTGTGCTTTGTAGCCTTTGGAGAATGGTAATAGATGGAGTCCCTGGCAAGCTCTTTGAGAATCTGATCTGACCAGCAGTCATCGCTGCATAGGTTGTCGTAATTGACACGGAGGTCTTTATAGTGTTCGGTGAAGTAATCTAGCCTGCTCCTCAAGAAGTCGAGTCTGTGATAATTGTCATGTCCTGGTTTGGCTAGCCACTGCATTACGTCATCAAGAAGTTGGTCGACCTCCTTTGGGTGTATGCCTTGGCTTGAGTTGTAGGCGTGATGTCGATAGCCTGGTTGGATTATATTGCTCATTTCGGACTCGGTATCTTCGTTGAAACTCTCTAGCCAGTGGCCTTCAAAAAGTGGCTCTAAGCACGATTTCCAGTCGCTTAGAAGGTGGTCATAGACGATTATAGTTCTCTCGCTATCTCGGGAGCGCATCTCCGCGTCCAGAGTATATCTTAGCCAAAGGAGAATGGCTCTGCTGTATGAGCATATTGCCGCAGGTGCAAACTCCTTATTTGAGGCTCTCGCGGCTAGTGAACTGGCCACGGCATTTGGATGTCGAAGAATCAGGATGCACTGTATCGCAATGTCGTCTGCAGATAATGCCTTAACCCATAGAGGTAGCAGCCTGCATAGGCGAGGATCCTTTATTAGCAAGCGTTCCGATGGCCCAAACTCTTTGTCCACTACATCTTGTATTGCTCTGACATCACTGTCTCTCTCTTGGCTCGTTAGCCACTGCTCGGATATCTGTGAGTCGTCGTTCCAGTGGGTATGGGCGGCGGCTAATAGCCTGTTATTGATTTTGGCTATTCTACGTGACTCCCAGTATCCCTGAGGATTATCTAGGGTCGCCGGCATGAGATCTCTGGGTGCATCAAAGCCAGCGCGTACTAGCAGAGCTGACAAGACGGATGTCCCACTGCGATGCATTCCCAATACAATTAGCGCTTTCCTTGGGGCGCTTTTGGCTGCTTGCATTAGAGCTGATCAGACGCGTTTGTTACGGAGTGGGCTAGAAAAGGTAGTATCTGGTGGGTTAATCCACCCAAGTATATCGCCTGCTTAGTGGGAGGCTGAAATCCTTTGCCCCGAATCTGAACATACTCTTGTTCAAAAGTCTTCCAAGGATGCTTGCTCCTGGGGACATTGGTTGCTACACCGCCGTGAAACTGATGAAACGTCCCCTCTCCCAGTAGGATGATCAGATCAGAGCAGATTTCACAGGCCTCCCGGTAAAAGTCAAGATTCACAAGGCCACCTCCTGGTGCCTGAAATCGTTCCTCTAATCCTCCCAGTCTCTCCCAGCTAGTCCTGGTAATAGTTGCAAAATTGCTTTCACTGATTGGTAGAAAAAAGCCTCGTCCACTACTGCCTGCAGGGCTTGATATGCTGAAGAGTTCATATCCATTACTCTTCCAGTTGACGGTGCTTAGCAAACGATCTTCCTCGGCCTGGTCGTATCCATTCTCCATTGATATATTCTGAATGGCTGGGCCTAGATGCCAGGCAAGCGTCGCCACAAGAGGATTTTCGCGTATCTGTAGAGCGTCGATGGTGTGCCGGACGACCCCTGGAGAGAGCATGCGTGCGCCATCGATGCAGACTGCTATCGCTTCCCCCCCAGCTTGCCTCGCGGCTTCGTTGATGGCTGTTGCTGGCGACGGGTTGTCTTTGGCGCGGAATGATCGGAAATTTCTCCCGAATTGCTCGATTGAGCAAGTGTCGCACAGAGGTGGTGTTGAGCCAATATCAACGGCAATAACTTCGTAATCATCAGCTGCAACGTTCCGTTGATATTCGGGGCTCAGAGTGTGGAGTGTCCTGGGTGCTTCCCTTTGCATGTTGCGGAAAGCAGTGATTATTGATAGTCGCATTCGAGGGGTCGAGGATTGTTTCATCCCAGCTTAGCTTGTGATCTAGCCCTCTTGGTTCTTTCGGGTAATCATGCGCTATTCGATTTCTCTTGATAGATCTCTTGTGGTTAAGGATTTATCCGCGCTGTAGAGCTGCTATGGGGCCACCATTTGGATTGTCAGTCGTGTTTTGCTAGAGTGGATTCTGTATGGGAATATTTGCTTGGCCTAGGGTGGCCTGCCCAGATGCTCTGGCTCATTCATTAACAAAAAATCACTTGTCTGATCCGGCTGCTTTTTTCCCCTTCCCCCTCGACCCCTTCCAGCTCGAGGCGATTGACGCGCTGAACCAGGGCCACTCGGTGGTGGTGAGTGCGCCCACGGGCAGCGGCAAGACCCTGGTGGGTGAGTACGCCATCCACCGCGCCCTGGCCCATGGCCGCAAGGTGTTCTACACCACGCCGCTCAAGGCGCTCTCCAATCAGAAGCTGCGTGATTTTCGCGAGCAGTTCGGCGCTGAGCGGGTGGGCCTGCTCACCGGTGATCTCAGCCTCAACCGCGAGGCCCAGGTGGTGGTGATGACCACCGAGATCTTTCGCAACATGCTCTACGCGGAGATCGACCACCCCGACAACGACCCGCTCGAAGGTGTGGAGGCGGTGGTGCTCGATGAGTGCCACTACATGAACGACTCTCAGCGCGGCACCGTGTGGGAGGAGTCGATCATCCACTGCCCGTCGTCGATCCAGCTGGTGGCGCTCTCAGCCACGGTGGCCAATGCCGGCCAGCTCACCGACTGGATCGAAGCCGTGCACGGCCCCACCCGGCTGGTGCACAGCGACCACCGGCCCGTGCCCCTGGCCTTCAGCTTCTGCAGTGCCAAGGGGCTCCATCCCCTGCTCAACGAGGCCGGCACCGACCTGCACCCCAATGCCAAGGTGTGGCGCGCCCCCAAGGGCAACCGCCGCAAGGGCCCGAAGCTGCCCAAGCCGCCCCAGCCCGAGGCCCCGCCCCTGGGTTTCGTGGTGGCCCAGATGGCCGAGCGCGACATGCTGCCGGCTATTTATTTCATCTTCAGCCGCCGTGGCTGCGACAAGGGCGTGCGCGATCTGGGCAAACTCTGTCTGGTGAGTCCCGATGAGCAGGAGCGCATCCGCGCCCGGCTGGAGGCCTTCGTGGCCGCCAGCCCGGAGGCGGTGCGCGAGGGCCATGACGAACCCCTGCTGCGCGGCATCGCCTCCCACCACGCCGGCGTGCTGCCGGCCTGGAAGGAGCTGATCGAGGAGCTGTTCCAGCAGGGCCTGATCAAGGTGGTGTTCGCCACCGAAACCCTGGCGGCCGGCATCAACATGCCCGCCCGCAGCACGGTGATCTCGGCGCTGAGCAAGCGCACCGAGCGGGGCCACCGGCCGTTGATGGGCAGTGAGTTCCTGCAGATGGCGGGCCGGGCCGGCCGGCGCGGCCTGGATTCCCAGGGCTATGTGGTGACCGTGCAGAGCCGCTTCGAGGGGGTGCGCGAGGCGGGCCAGCTGGCCACGGCGCCGGCCGATCCGCTGGTGAGTCAGTTCACGCCCAGCTATGGCATGGTGCTCAACCTCCTGCAGCGCTACAACCTGGCCAAGGCCCGCGAGCTGGTGGAGCGCAGCTTCGGCCGCTATCTGGCCACCCTCGACCTCAAGGGCGATCAGGAGTCGATCGCCCAGCTCCAGCAGCAGCTGGCCTCCCTGGACGCGGGCGCCGATGGCGGCGAGGTGCCCTGGGACGACTTCGAGGACTACGAAAAGCGGCGGGGCCGCCTGCGCGAGGAGCGGCGCCTGCTGCGCACCCTCCAGCACCAGGCGGAGGAAACCGTGGCCCACGAGCTCACCCTGGCCCTGCAGTTCGCCAGCGAGGGCTCCTTGCTGAGTCTCAAGGCGCCGCCCCTCAAAGGACGGATCACGCCGGCGGTGCTGGTGGCGAAGGTGAAGGGTCCGGGCCAGTTCCCGCTGCTGTTGTGCCTCACCGACGACAACCTCTGGATCCTGCTGCCCTGCAGCGCCGTGGTGAGCCTGCATGCCGAGCTCAGCTGCCTGCAGGTGAGCCAGGTGGAGCCGCCCCAGCTGCAGCGCGCCGGCGAGCACCACCACGGCAACCAGGCCAGTGGCGGCCTGGCCCTGGCGGTGGCCTCGATGGCCCGTCGCCACGACATGGCCACCCCGCAATACGACCTGGCCGGCGAGGTGCAGGAGCAGGCGCTGCTCGTGCAGCGGCTGGAGGAGGAGCTGGAGCTGCACCCGGCCCACCGCTGGGGCGACCGCCGCCAGCTCAAGAAGCACCGCCGCCGCATGGAGGAGCTCCAGCAGGAGATCGAGGAGCGCCAGCGGCTGCTGCACTTCCGCTCCAACCGCCACTGGGAGACATTCCTCACCCTGATCGAGGTGCTGCGCCACTTCGGGGCTTTGGCCGGCGCCGAGGGCCTGGAGCCCACCGAGGTGGGCCGCACCGTGGCCGCCCTGCGCGGCGACAACGAGCTGTGGCTGGGCCTCGCCCTGATGAGCGGCCACCTCGATGCCCTCGATCCCGCCGAACTGGCGGCCGTGCTGGAGGCGATCTCCACCGAGGTGAACCGTCCGGATCTGTGGTGCGCCTGGTCGCCGCCGCCGGCGGTGGAGGAGGCCCTGCACGACCTGCGCGCGATGCGCCGCCAGCTGGAGCGCCAGCAGGAGCGGGCCAGGGTGGTCTTCCCGCTCTGGTGGGAGCCGGAGCTCACCGGTCTGGTGCATGCCTGGGCCTGCGGGGCCGGCTGGAGCGAGGTGATCGCCAACACCTCCCTCGACGAGGGCGACGTGGTGCGGGTGCTGCGCCGCACCGTGGATCTGCTCGCCCAGATCCCCTACTGCGAAGTGGTGAGCCAGCAGCTGCGCGATAACGCCCGCCGGGCCCTCAAGGCGATCAACCGCTTCCCGGTGTGCGAGCTGGTGGATCTGGTGCCATGAGGCTCGAGCAGCGCCGGTTCACCCCCATTCCCCTCACCCCCGCGGCCACTCCTGAGCAGCTGCACCTGTTTCTGGCCAAGCCCCTGCGCCCCCTGCGGGGGCTGCTCGATCCCAGCCGTCTGCAGCGCCCTGATCCCGGCGGCGACACCTATCGCTACACCTCCAGGCCCTATGGCGTGGCCGGCTGGACCCTGCAGCCGCGGGTGCTGCTGCGTGCCCGTTACGCCGCGGGTGAACTGCTGATCGAGCAGCTCGAATCGCGGGTGCAGGGGCTGGGGGCCTGGCAGGAGCGGCTCAGCTTCGGCCTGGAAGCGCGCATCCGGCCCGGGGACGCCCCCGAGCGGGGCAGCGCCGTGCTGGAGGCCGAGGCCCGGGTGTGGGCCGAGCTGCCGGCGGCGGCGGTGGCGGTGGCCGGCCCGGTGCTCAAGCTCGGCCTGCAGCAGCTGCTCGACCGCCTGGAGCGCCGCTGCCAGCGGGGCCTGCGCAGCAGGGCTGAAGCCTGGCTGGAACGGTGCGGTTAGCTTGAATCCACTTCGCTCGCCGCATGGGTTGGTCGCGCCACGCTCCCTGGTGCTGCATGTGGGCATCCACAAGACGGCCTCCACCTACATCCAGCACCGGCTCAAGGCCAACCAACCCTTTCTGCGCCAGCAGGGCCTGCTTTACCCCAGGCGCCGTTGTGAGCACCTTCAGCTGGTCAAGGCCCTGCGTCACGGCGACTGGCAGCCCTGGGAGCAGCTGCTGCGTTCGGCTGAACGGAAGGGAGGGCGCGCCCTGATTTCGGCGGAAATTCTCTCCCTTGTGCTCACGGAACCCAGCCGCCAGGGCCCGGGTACCCTGCTCGCCGACCTTCTCCAGCTGCTCACGCGGATGGACATGCAGCTGGAGCTGGTGGCCTTCATCCGTGATCAGCCCACCTACCTCAATTCCCGCTACACCCAGCTGCTCAAGCGCTTCTATCTCTCTCTCACCTTCCAGCGCTACGTCCAGCAGACCCTGCTGCATGGCGGTGAAAGCCGTTGCGATTACATGGAGATGTTCAGTGAGGTTCTGGAGCGACCCGAGGTTCGCTGTCATTTCCTGCCCTTTCGCAGCGGCGAAACGGATCCCTGCCAACGGCTGCTGCAGGCGATCGGCGTCTCCGATCTGGAAGGCTTCACCCCGCTTCCCGCTGAGGCCAACGTCCAGCCTGGATGGCAGGCGGTCTGGATCGCGCAGCGGGTCAGTCGGCAATTGGCTGAGCAGCATCCCCAGGCCTGGGGCGATTCGTCCGCCAAGCTGCGCATGCGCGAACGGCTGGAACGAATGGCCGCTGAACAGGGCTGGCAGGCCGAACCGTTCCAGGGGCTGACTGAGAGCCTGCTCACCCAGATCGAGGAGCGTTACCGTTCCAGCAACGACCTCTTTGCGCGCCGGGTGTGGGGCTGCGGGTGGCGTGAGCTGTTTCCGCGGCCCATACCGCCGGCCATGCCGATGCGCCCCCGCAGCCGGGAGGAGCGCCAGCAGTTGCTGGCCCTGGTCGATGACGTGCTGAAGGAGGGCATCCAGCCCGTCTCGGCGCCGGTTCAGGGCTGAGTGAGCAAGGCGAAGGGAAGCCGCTGGAAGGCGATGCCGTCGTGGCGACGGTCCTTGCCGCGCCGCTTTTCATGGCTGGCTCCCGACTCCACCAGCAGGGCCACATCCCCATTGGCAAAGCGGGCCAGGTCGCTGTAGCCGCTGAAACTGCCGGGTCCCTGGCCGTAGCCGAAGCCCCGGCTCCAGTTCCGGCCGTTGTCCCGGCTCAGCCGCAGCCGGCCGTTGGTGCGCAGCAGGGGATCGGCGGGGTTGGCGAACAGCAGCGTGGCCTGGCGGTCGGCCCCGAAGGCATAGGTGAGCAGGCTGGCCTGGCAGCCATTGGCCGGTTCGATCAACTGGGGGTCGGGGGCACTGCTGGCCATCGTCTCGCCCCCGTCCCTGCTGATGCTCACCACCCGCTGGCCGCCGCTGCGGCTGTTCAGCATCAGGCTGCCATCGCCCAGTTCGGCCACCGCGCACTCGCTGGAGGGCCGGAAACCGGCGATTGCACCCACCCGCCAACTCTGGCCGCCGTCGTCGGAGAGCAGCAGGTGGGAGGCGCTGCCGGCCCCGGCAACGCTGTGGCGCGCCGGCACCACGATCCGGCCTGCGGCCGGCGCCAGCCGCTTCACAATCCCATGGCCTGGGCCGATGCCGTACCACGGCTTCCAGCCCGGCAGCCGCACCTGGTCGGTGATGTCGCGCGAGCGGGTCCAGCTGAGCCCGTCGTCGTCGGAGTGGGTGACCCGCAGGAAGCGCTTGCCCCGGTCGGCTTCCCGTTTCACCGAGGCATTCCACATCCAGAGCAGCAGAATCCGCCCGCCCGGCAGCACCACCGGCAGGGGGATCTTGCAGGGGTTGGGCCCGTCGTTGGCAAGCACCTGCAGGGGCCCCCAGCTGCGGCCGCCGTCGCTGGAGCGGCGCAGCAGCACGTCGATGTTGCCCTCGTCACGGCAGTTGTCCACCCGCCCGCCGCAGAAGGCCAGCACCGTGCCGCGCTCACTCACCGCCAGCCCCGGTGTGCGGTAGCAGCTGTAGCCACCCTGCCCAGACTCGAACGGCAGGCTGATCAGCCGCTGGTCCGATCCCCTGGCCCGACCCAGAGCCGACTGCTCCCTCGCCAGCAGACCCACGAGGCTGCCGCTGGTCAGGCCGATCAGCAGTTGGCGGCGTCGCAACGGAACCTCCCAGGGGAGGCCAGGCTAGGTTGGCCCGGTGCTTCGGGATGGCTGGCAGCGGCATGGCTCTGCGTTCCACAGATGCGTTGCCTGCCTCCGCCCAGGTGACAGCTTCAGACCATCAGCCGGTGCTGGCGCTGAAGTCTGCCTCCAAGGATGTGGTGGAGGGAGCCAATCACCGCTACCCGGCCTTTCGCAACCTCTCGCTCACCATCAATCGCGGCGAAAAGCTCTGCGTCTTTTCCCTGAACGGGTCAGAGTCACGAATGTTGGTGGCCTGCCTCAGTGGTGTTGAGCCACTGGATTCGGGTCAATTGGAACAGTATTCCTCCGTGTCATGGCCGGTGGGCAGCAATGACGCTTTTTCCAGCAAGTTGAGTGGCTATGTGAACGCAAGATTTGCGGCTGATATTTATGGTTCCGGCGCTCGGATTGAAGATGATATGCGGCTGATTCGGGAGCTGGCGGGTGTTGACGATGAACTGTTTCACAAGCCCCTCAGCAGTTGGCCAAGTCAGGCCAAAGATGCCCTCAAGCTGGCAGTTTCCCTGGCATTTGAATTCGACGTCACCATGGTTGGCCGGGTTGGCAACTGGGACCACCGCGCCATCCACCCCAGAGCTGTGCGCCTGCGGAGGCTTTTTGAGGAGCGCATCGCCGGACGCACCCTGGTGATCTCTGGCAATGGCCAGCAGAATCTGGCCCTGGACTATTGCGATGACGGTTTGGCTTTGGTGGGCGGTGATGTTGTTTACCGTGGCGATCCCGAAGTTTGTGTGGCCTTGATCAAAGAAGTGGCAAGCCGGGAGAAGCAGAAGCGCCGGGCCAGGGTCAAGGCCCGCATCAGTGGCCTGCTGGAGGCTGATCGTGACGAGGACCTTGACGACGAGGCCGACACCGCCAGCCGCAGTGAGTCCGTTTGAAAGGAGATGGTGTCAACCTATTCAAGCGGGCGCCTGCTCACCATCCACGCAGGGACGCACAAAACAGCCAGCTCCTACATCCAGAGCCGGATGGCTGCCAATCGGCAGCTGCTGGGGCGCCTGGGGTTGCAGGTGCCCTATCCGGATGGCCTTTCGCGAAAGCACAAGCCCCTGGCTGCGGCCCTGGGCAAAGGTCGCTGGAAGCCCTGGCACCGCCTGTTGGGCGGTGAGGCTGCCCAGCTGCTGTTGAGCGGCGAACAGTTCACCCAGCCCTTGGCTGAGCCCGCCACCCTGGATGCTCTGCTGAAGGTTCTTGGTAAGTGGGGGTTTCGCTTGCGGGTGGTGGTGTTTCTCCGGGATCAGCCCGACTACATCAATGCTCGCTACGTTCATTCAACTCGGCGGCTCTATCATCACCAGGATTTTGACTCTTATGTGCGCGTTCAGTTGAGCGAACGTCGACACATCTATGACTACGACCACCTGTTCGGCCAACTGACCCGCCACCCAGATGTCACTAGCGAGTTCCTCCCCTATGGCAGTGGTTTTGGCGATCCGTTCACGCGCATGATGGAGACCATGGGCTGGCCTGAGCCGCAGTGGGGCTGGGCTTCCGCCGATCCCCACAAGGGAAATGTGCAGCCTGGCTGTCAGGGTGTGTGGTTGGCCCAGGCCATCGCAGAGCGCCTGGCGGCCCTGGGGATTGATGGCAAGCGACTGGCCAATACGGGCGCGGTGGTCCGTCGGATTGCCGAGCGGCAGGGCTGGCAGGACGACCGCTACTGCGGCTTTGATGGCGCTGCCGCTGAGGCGGTGTCAGCCCACTACAGCGAGGCCAATGATCGTTTCGCCCAGCGGGTGTGGGGCTGCCGCTGGCGCGATCGGGTGCCCATGGTGCCGATGGAGCACAGGGTTTTCGAGCTGCCTGCCGATGCAGAGGAGCGCCGCCGCCTCCATGATCTGATTGGGCAGGCACTTCAGGATCTGGGTCGACAGAATCTCTGTGTGCGCCGGGCACTGAAAGCTTCGCCCCTTAACATCGAAACTCGCCCTGTGGCTTGAGCTGATGCCCCGCCGTCGTACACCTCAATCCATTCTTGCCCAACTGCTGCTGCAGCTCAGGATTGTTTCGGCTGTGGCGAAGAGGGAAATGCACCTGCGGGCTGCTAAGGGGGTCTTTGGTTTGATCGGGGTTTTCATTGAGCCCTTGGCACTGATCGGCACTTTCCTTGCGCTGCGTGTTCTGATCCGAGGGGCGGGTGATGGAACATATATGAATCTGGTGCTATGGCTGGCGATGGGATTTGTGCCGTTTTTCATGTTTGCTGATATTGCGATCAAGGCACTGAGTGGGGTGGAAAAGAACAGCACGCTCTATTTTTATAGCAGGGTTCGACCGCTGGACTCTTTGATGGGGAATGCGCTGTTGCTAGCCCAGATCTTTGGCCTGTTGTTGTTGTTGTTCGTGTTCCTCACCGGTTTGTGGGACTGGCGCTTTCCCATCGTGGATCTTGGACAGGCTATCTTTATCTTCTTCGGCATTGCCCTGCTAGGTTTTGGTGTAGGTCTTACCACCTTGATAGTTGGCCATCGCCTCCCCATTTTGGCATGGATTGTGCAGTTGTTCTTGCGTAGGATTTTGCTGTGGACGTCCTGTATCTTTTTCCCAACCAGCATCATTCCCGATGCGTTAAGACCTTGGATTTTATGGAATCCTATGGCTCACGGTGTTGAATTGCTGCGAATGGCTGCCAATCCCGCTTACCCCGCTCCTGGTGTCAGTGCTCTGTATTTTTGGTCGTGGGTATTTCTCTCTGTTGGCATTGGTCTTTTTGTCTATGGAAATAACGAGGAGTTGTTGGTGGCGGCAGAAGGCGGCGGTTCGGATGAGGAGGGCGATTCGATCGACATCTGAAGCAGTGATATCCCCTACGTGGACTTTTGAGCTGCGATTTGGTTTTGCGAAAACAGTTCTGTTATAATCTCAGAAAATCCAGTAGGCTCGAATTGGTTCAGCCCCTCTTGCCTCGATCGAAGGCCCCCATCCCCGACCCTGCATCAGCCAGTGCTGTTGTTCTGGTGCCGGTGCGGCGCTGGGCTTCTTCCATCAAGCGCGCGATGGGAACTTGGGTGAGCACCATCAGGTTGGCCGGCTCTGGGGAAGCAGCCGACGAGGGCAATGGCGATCCGCCCAGGCCAGCCAATGGCGCCGGTGACTCTCCTTATCCCGGCTCCATCTCTGGTTTGGGCCTGAGGCAGCGCCTGAAGGAACCGCTCCAGCCGATCACGCGTATTCCAGTGCCCTTGCTGTTGGCAGGGATGGTGCTGCTGGGATCGGCACTTTATTTTTTCCATATTGGTCGCAATCGCTATCAGGCTCAGGCCAGCTTCATCGTGCGCCTGCCTGAGGCTCCCTCCGCCTCCCCTACCAGCCTGCTGGGGAATCCCCTGGCGGGCCCCACGATGTTGGGGTCCCTGGAAGACGGCCGCTTTTTGGCAGTGTATCTCACTTCCCCGGAAGTGATGAAAAAAGTGTTCCTCTCCATGCAGCCTGACCAGGCCTGGGGCCGTAATGGTCGCGACCCTTTTGCGGGTATCAAGCCCAATGCCAATTCGGATGAACAGCTGCAGTTCTTCAGGCGGCAGGTTTTTGTGGTGCCCCAGGATCTCACTGGTGTGATCAATCTCACCACGGTGGGCCTGGCTCCGGAGCCTGCCTATCGCCTTAACCAGCTACTGCTGCGCGAGGCCGAATTATTCCTCAACCGAGTGAATCAGGAGATCAGTGCAACCCAACAGCAGTTTGCTGAACAGGAAGTGCAACGTGCCCGCCAGCGGCTCGACCGTGCATCCCTCGCTTTCAATGCTTTCAAAAACCAATATGGTGAATTGAATCCCCAGCAAACTGCCACTGGTACGAGCACATATCTCACCATGCTGGAGAGCAAGCTGGTCGAGCTCAAGGTGCAGGAGGCCAGTCTCAAGCGTCAGTTCAAAGACTATTCCACTCCGGAGGTGGCTAACGTCACCGATCAGGTGAGGGAGTTGGAGCGCCAGATCGAGCAAGAACGCGCTGATGTGGTCAATCCTGAAGGGCGCGATCTCAATCGCCTGGTGGCGGAAGGTTCAAAGCTCGAGACCGAGGTGATCCTTGCCACGGAGGCTCTGAAGTCGGCCATCAACGCAGCGGATAATAGTCGTCAACGCAGCCAGCAGCAAGTGAAGTTCCTGGTGCGATTGGCGGAACCTCAGATCCCGGAGCTCCAGCATCTGGATTGGCGTTGGAAGGGTTTCCTTGCCACTATTGGTATCATTGTTGCTCTCTGGGGTATTGGCTCCTTCACCCTGGGTGTTGTCGATCGACGCTGATTCCTGGTTCAACTCTGATCACCGTTGACATCAAAACCCTACGGTTGGCTAGATCGTTCCCAGGCTCTGGCCGCAGCGGAACTTGCCGCTACCCGGCTGCGCGCCAGGATCGAAGCCAATCCGCAAGAGCCTGGTCGCAATCTGCGTCGAAGTGAGCTTGCCCTGCTGGGAGGTCTGCATTGGCCACGGATGCATCACGCCTGGATTGAGCCCCGAGACCCAGGTCCAGATGTGGTTTTTCTAACAGTGGCTAACGACCGTTTCTATCGTGGACTGGAAGCTCTTCTGCTGAGCCTGCTTGATTGCTATCCGCTGCTCAGTGCACCATTTGTTGTGCTGCATGATGGCACCCTGGATGCTTTTCTACAGCGCCGACTCGCCGATCTCTATGGCAATCTTGAGTTCGTTCAGCCCTCTCCACCGTGGGCTTCAGCTCTGCCCACCAGTTCCCTGAATCAGCGGCGTATCGGCGTTTTGGGATATCTCAATACCCATGCTCTCAGCTTGCGTGGTTACCGCCGGGTGGTGGTTCTGGATGCAGACTTGATGGTCACCGGCGCCCTCGATCCCCTCTGGACCGAGACGGATGATTTCATGGCGGTTCCGGATTGTGGTGAGCGTCCCTGGGCCGCTGTCTCGCCCCTCACCGGCAAGCCCGTGCTGAATTCCGGAGTGATTTCCATCCCGGCAACAGCACTGTCTGCTCAGTCCCAGGCGCGCATGGACCAGTTGGTGCGCAGTGCCGCTCAGCCGGCCTGTCCGCTCCTGGATCGTTTTGCTGATCAGAAGGTCTGGAATCTGTTTCTCGCGGACCAGCCCCTGCAGTTGATGCCCCTCAATTTCAATTGCAATGTGAAGTATCTGGTGCAGTATCTGGGGGGATGTGCTGAGGAACTCTCGGTGGTCCACTTCGCAGGCCCCAAGCCCTGGCTCACCTGGCCATGGGTGGCCCCAGACGTGGCTGAGCAGAGGCCCGATGCGGTGACCGACCCCCTGTTCTGGAACCGTCTGTACCGCCAGCTCCTGCGTCGCTGGCGGCTCACCCTCTTCCGCCGCCTGCAGCCGCAGCCCTTGCCACCCCAGCCGGGTCCTGCCCAGCTCGCCAGCACTCCGCTGGCCTTCCTGCGTGAGAACACACCATCTGCTGGTTGTCGCCATCTTCTGGTCGCCGACCCGTCGGTCTTCGCTGAGCAGTGGCCCGCCTCGCCCCGCTGGCCCGCTGACTGGTTGGAGGCGATGGCCGCCGTGGCCCCGCTCACGCTCTGGGCGCCCTTCGAATGGGAACCCGCTCTGCGGGTGCTCCCCCTTCCTCCAGGAGCCTGCTGGCGCTGGCTTCTGATCGAGGCGCCCTTCAGCCCCGCCCTCGAGCAGGGTGAGGATCTCCTGGCGGCGGATTCCCCCTGGGGGGGAGGCTTCGATCCCTGGAGTGAGCCCCCCTTGATCGCCCTGGAGTGGGCGGTGCGCCGCCAGCTGCAGGCAGCGGGGGCTGAGTCCGTGGCCGGACTTGCCGGGCAGTGCTCTTAAGATCTACGGAAGAAAAAAAGCAAGAGATGTCCAAGGCTGCAGCCAAGACCAAGCGTGGCCGCAGCTTCTGGTCTCGCCTGCGAGCGCCCTTCCTCCGCCTGGGTGCTCTTGCCTCCAAGGGGGGCTCGCAGACAGCCAAACGGCGCGGCCGATCATCCAGGTCGGCTGGGCTTCGGGGGTTCGCAGAGAAGCGCAGCCTCGCCCAGTGGAAGGATCTCCGGCGCCGCACCACCGCCGAGGTGAAGGCCCACCTGGCTGAACAGCAGCCGGTGCCGGCGATCAAGAAGCTCACCCGTGCCCTGTTGGAGGATCCCCAGCACGCTGCCTACCACGAGCTGCTCAAGAAGGCGGTGGAGCAGCGGCGCCAGCGGCGCATCAAGGCCGGCCGCAAGGATCCCTGGGCCGAGTTGCCCAAGGACCTCAAGCAGGACGCCCTGCAGCTGGAGGCCTTCACCGCCTACGTGGATGAACTGGAACAGCTGTTCGACAAGCTGGGCGTCCCCCCGTTGAGTGCCCCTCCTCCGCCGGACATCGCTGAGCGACGCAAGCCAGCCAAGGCAAGCTCAGCCAAGGCCCAGGGCTGATCGGGGAGCGCCCGTTCCTACCCTTGCCCCTTCAGGCGGTTCAGCAGCTCCCGGGCCCGGACTGCAAAACTGTGCCGGGTCCGCACCTCACGGGCAATCCCGATCAGCTTCCGGGGCTGGGCACGCAGGTCGGCAGCACGCTCCAGGCTGGTGATCGGATCGCCCCCCGCAAGGTGGACCACCACCGCCGCTTCCAGCTCGGGCGGGCATCCCGGGGCCGCGTCGGTGATCACGGGCACCCCACACGCCAGCACATCAAACACGCGGTTGTTGAGGTACCCGTAATCGGCCATGGCCTGGTGGTGGTCGTTGAGTACGGCCAGGGCCCGCCGGTAGCGCGAAGGCAGCCTGTGGTTGGCGATGCTGGTGGCCTTGGTCTGCAGGCCCAGAAGCTCCCAGCCTTCGCCGATCAGCTCCAGCGGCAGGCCTGCCCTGTGGAACGCGGTCACGATCGGCCTGCTCACTCCCCGGGTGTTGCCCACAAACAGCAGGCTTCCCGTGGCCTCTTCGGGAGGGCCGAAGTGCTGGAACCCCGTGGCCTGCAGCAGGGTGGCGGTGGGGCGGCCACTGAGGCGGGCGATGCGGGGGGTGTCCTGGGCGCTGGCCACGAACAGACAGTCGTAGGAGGCCAGCTCAGCCGGGGTGGGGTTGAGGGGCCAGCTGATCAGCCAAAGGGCCCGGCAGCGGTAGGGCTGGCGGGTCAGCCAGCTCGCGGGCGGGGCATATTTCCCGCGCAGCACCAGCAGGGCACTGTCTGGCGGCGGGGGTGCGCTGCGCAGGTGGTCGTCGCGGAACAGCAGCCGTGAGCCCACTCCCTGGCTCTGCAGGCCCAGTTGCAGCCCCCGGGCAAAGTGCACGTCTCCCCAGCTGGCGTGGGCCCCCGGGTCCGCCGGGGCGGCGATCAGCAGGTCGACATGCCGCATGGCCGCTCAGCACTGCCTCCTATCCTCTCGGTTGGCCTGCTTGCCATGTCGCTGAAGTCTGCGCTCCATCGCGCCCTGAACCGACGACGGCTGGTGCAGCAGCTGTTCGCCCTGGACGGGGTGGGCCGCTATGGATTTGTGAGGGGCTGTGATCAGGCCCTGCTGCTGCAAACCGGCGACCCGGACACCTGGTCCGCACTGCTGGCTGAGGGCCTCATCGTGATCCCTTCTCCGGGTGCTGCCGGCCGTCTCCTGCTGGCCCTGCCCGTGGCCTGTAGCCGGGGGCTGTTGGTGTCTGCGGAAGGGCCCGCACTTGCGGCGCTTCTCGAGACTGGCGCCATCCCTGTTGCCCTCGATGCCTGGCCCGATCCCTGCACCTCTGGGACGTGCACCGGGTCGGGTCCAGGCCCTTCTGCCTCCTCCTCCCTGGCGGCCCTGGTGGCCCCCTACCGCGCCCTCCTGACGGCCAGCGAACCCCTCGAGCCGGCCGCCGCCCTGCAGCTGCTGCAGCTTGAGCGCCAGCTGCGTTGCCAGCTCGCCCCGGCCTGCTGGCCGTCCCCACAGGCCCTCGGCCGTCCCATGCCCCTGGCGCGCTGGCTGGCCGAGCTCCCTGCGGAAGCCCCCGCCCTGCAGCGCCTGGCCGACCAGCTGGTGGCGCTGCTGCACCTGCTGCCGGTGGCAGAGCAACCTTCCTTTGCCGAGGCGCTGGAGCCCCAGCTGCTGGCGGGGCTGGCGCAGGCCGACCCGCTGCCCTGGCTGCGGCTGCTGGAGGCGCTGGTGGGCGGCATGAACAGCCGCCAGCCCCGGCTGGTGGCCGTGGCTGAGCGCCTGCGCCGGGCGGGCCTGGAGCGGGGGGCGGCCCTGGCGGATCCCGGCGCGCGGGCCCTGGCGTTGATGCGCCTGCTGCAGGCGCCGCTGGCCCAGGAGCAGCCGGCCTGGCTGCTGGCCCTGGCCACGGCCATCGATGACCTGGTGGCGGCGATCGGTTCTGCGGCAGAAGCGGGCGACAAGGACAAGAAGCGGGCCCTGCAGCGCCAGCTGGAGGCCACCGTGCTCGCCGGCGCCACCAACCTGCCGCTGCTGCAGGCCCTGCTGCCGGTGCTGGCGCCGGAGAGCGGCTACCGCCTGCCCAGCCTGCTGCCCCCCGCGGCCTGCCTGGTGCTGGTGAAGGGGGTGCTGCTGCTGGGCGACCCGGCGATCGGCCGGCTGGACCGGCCCTGGCGGCGGGCCCTGCTGGCGCTGCTGGAGCGGGGGTTGCCGCGGATCTGGTGGCAGGCGGATCTGCTGCAGAAGCTGCTGCACGATCTGCGCCGCTTCCCGCTGCACACCGCCTGGCTGCAGGACGACAATGCCGAGCTGCTGCCGGCCCTGGTGCGCCTGCACAGCCGCGGTGTGGCGCCGCCCCCGCCGGACAACGGCCCGGAACCGCTGCAGCTGCGGCCCCTGGCGCCGGAGGAGCTGCCGGGCGAACCGGAAGACCCGCGCCGGTTGCTGCGCCTGCAGCTCACCCTGCTGCTGCGGCTGGTGCGCGGCGAGGAGGAGCGGGGCGCCCTGCTGCGCCTGGCCGGTGCGGCGGGGAAGACGCCCCTGCTGCGCCTGCTCGATGGCGACGACGAGGAGGCCCTGGCCCTGGCGGTGGCGGCGGGCTTGTCCACTCGGGCGGTGGGACTGGCGCGGCTGGTGGCGGAGCGGGCCGGCGTGCCGGAGTTGCTGCCCGTGCTGCTGCCCACCAGCGGTGGCGTGCAGGCGGTCTTCGCGGCCTGCCTGGCCCTGTGGCGCCAGCAGCTGCCGCCGGCGGCGCCACGGCCCACCGTGCCGGTCACGGTGCTGTTCACCTGCCACCGGCCCCGGCTGGCGCTTCTGCGTCAGGCCCTGGAATCGGTGGCCCTGCAGAGCGTGGCGGTGGCGGAGGTGCTGGTGGTGGACGACGGCACGCCCGAGCCCGAGGCGGCTGCCCTGGCGGCGCTGCTGGAGCAGGCCGCTGCCGAGCTGAAGCTGCCGCTGCGGCTGCTGCGCGAGCAGCGCAACCAGGGCCAGTACGCCTGCCGCAACCTGGCGATCGAGCAGATGGCGGGCGAGGTGCTGGCGATTCACGACGACGACGACCTCTCCCATCCCCTGCGCCTGGAGCTGCAGTGGCAGGCGCTGCAGCAGGGGGCGGCGGCGGCGGTGTATGGCCGGCATGTGCGCCTCGATGAGGCCACTGGCGCCCCCCAGGCCGACGGCGATGGCGGCGGTTTCTTCGGCGATGGCATCACCACCCTGCTGCTGCGCCGGGCCACGGCGCTGGAGCTGGGAGGCTTTTACCCGGTGCGCTCCCGCGCCGACGTGGACTTCCGCCGCCGCCTGGAGCAGCGCTACGGGGTGGCCCGGGTGGTGCGGCTAAAGGAGCCGCTCTATCTGATGCGTAGCTCCGCCAGCACGGTGTCCTCGGCCTACGAATATGGCTGCAGCCTGGGCCTGCCCAGCTGGCGCCGGCTGATGCGGCAAGGGCTGCTTCCGTGACCAAGCCTGCTCCCGTGAAGAAGCCTGTTGCCATGGGCAAACCATCGCCGGTGTTCATCGGCCTCACCTCGATCCGCGGCCGCGAGGGTGCCCTGAAGCGCACGCTCGACTCGCTGCTGGCCCAGCAGTTGCCTCCGGGCGGCCGCTCGGTGGAGCTGCACCTGTTCCTCTCGCGGGAGCCCTATCTGCTCGATCGTGGCTTTGCGGCGCTGCCGGATTTCCTGCGCCGCCGGATCTGGCGCTCGCGCCTGGGCCCGGGCCTGCGCCTGCAGGTGCACTGGACTGCGAACTGGGGCCCCTACCGCAAACTGCTGCCGCTGCTGGAGCGGCTCACGCCGGAGCAGCAGGCCCTCGATCCGCTGCTGATCACCGCCGACGACGACACCCTCTATCCGCGCGACTGGTTGCGGCGGCTGGTGGCGGCCCAGGAGCGCTGGGGCTGCGTGGTGGCCTTTCGCGGGCGCCAGATGGTGCTGGAGGAAGGGGAGGTGATGCCCTACCGGGATTGGCGGGTGAACGACGAGCGACTGCTGCAGCCCAGCCTGCTCACCGTGCCCACGGGCAAGGACGGCATCTGCTATCGGCTCAGCCAGCTCGACTGGCGGGTGCGCGACGTGGAGCGGGCCCTGGCGATCGCCGGCCACGCCGACGACCTCTGGTTCAAGACCCACACCCTGCTCACCGCCACGCCGAGCGTGCTGCTGCACCACAACATGGGCCAGCAGTTCGTGGAGCTGGGCAGCCAGGGCGTGGCCCTCAGGCGCGGGGTGCCCGGCCAGCCGATCGGCCAGACGCTGTTCCTCTCGATCAACAAGCGCGGCGGTAATGACCTGGTTGTTCAAGCTTGTCTTGGCTATCTTTGCCAGAATGCTGGCGTAGCTCAGGCGATGCAGTGAAATGGTTGGCTGAATCTTGTAATAGCCAAAGCTTGCTGCCTTGCCACAGACATATTGGTCTTCATGTGCTGTTTAGCTCTGATCAAATAGATGGAGCGTTGAAGGGAAGTACTGGCTTCGAACCCATTCATTGGAAGCAGCAAAGGCTCTTTCGTATGCTCTTTTCTGCCCTAGATTTGCCATGGGCGGAGGTAGGTGATCGAAGGATTCGCGAATGGCTTTGACCAAATCTCTTGATGGACGTCCCTGTTGATTGAGGCGCGCTATTAGCGCTAGTGAAAGCCAGGATAGTGAGCTGTTAGCACGCTGACAAGAGCTTTGATATCCCGGTGGTAGATCAAGTCCCGTTGCTTGGCAGAAGTCCCTGATGACGTCCCCATCAATCCAGGAATCAGGTGCGAAGATTCGAGGTATAATCTTGCCTGGAAACCATGATTGCAGTTGCTTGAGTGTTGAGTCGTGGCAGCAGAGGCGATACCAGTATTCATTATCAGGCAGTGGCATATGAACTAAGGCTGAACCATTGAGAACAGCTGTAGACCATAGCGATAAGGCGGCACTTAAAGGCTCTCGCAGATAAACCAAGATTGCTACGTCATCAAAGCGGCTGCCAATATAGCTGGCCAGTTTCTCCATGCAAAAAGGACGATGAAGTAGTCGGGAATGGATATGCTCACTTGAAATGATCAACTGCTGCTTGGGTGCTTGGCTGAGTTCATGATCAAGTGCATCTTCCCATCGCTTGACCGTTTCGGCACGATCCTTGGCTGAAAGGACATCCAATCCCTCTTGTTGAGTCAGATCATCGAATTGGTCCGGCTGATAGAAGAGCAATGAAAACCGCCGATGCTCCACGGCTCCTAGGGACTCGGGTACCCGATAATGTTGGAGAGAAAGCGATTGGCGATACTTTGCAAGAAAGCGTTGAATCGCAGTGCTTCCTGTTTTCTCCGTGCCAATATGAAGGATTAGTCGAGGGGACATGTTATGAATTTGTATTCTTAGTGAATCATCTCTCTGCCTTTGATGTCGGCTTGTTGAGGTTGAGAATACGACTGGAAATAGACATTAGCCGCATCGCTTGTTTGCTCCAGCTGGATTGAAGTGAGCGACGTATTATAAGTTCTCCTGAATAATTATGCTCATCTATTAGCTCCTTCCTGCTGGCTTGATTGAGTACTGTTCGACCTATAAGAAGCTGGCGTGGCGATAGATTGCAATGAAGATCGCCTGAAAATCCTGGTTCAGCAGCAAAGCAAAGCTGATTGGCCGCAGAAAGTCTCTGGTTGATTTTGTCTACTGATGCTTGATTCGCCTGCACTACTTTCAGCAGTGAGTCTGCTTTCATGGCCAAAGAAACAGCTTTAACTTCGGGGAGTTGATTGACTAGAGAGTCCGCAAGTTGGCGACCGACTTCTCGTCCATAGATGGCATTGACGAACAACAGCAACTGAAGTTCAGCAGCACTCAAAGACCTGTTTACTGGTGTTTCAGGAGAGCAGTCAACAATTCCGTTGTCGATTCCAATATCGGCAACCAGTGCCTCGATAACTCTATCTTTGAGAATTGAGTAATTAAACAAAGAGTATGGGATATTGTGTGCTTCAAGTAGCTCGAGCGCGGCGGCCGATTTGAGTGTGGCGTTACACAGATAGTCGTAATCTAAGAGAAAGTCTTCGTATCCTTTTGAGTAGCCATGGCGTTTCACAAGTTGTTGGTAAACAGATCCAAGCTGCTCAATCGGATTTCGGACTACAAGTAGAATATGAAAATTCCACCTGCTACGTAGCTGGTCTATGCATGCTGCGAAGTCTGACAACCTGTGAATCAGGTTCTCGTTTGAGAAAATAAAAGTATGATGGCTGGGATTCGCATTCAATACGGGCTCTATCCCGGTGATTAGCCAATTTTGCTCCTCAGTTCCTATCGATAGATTGCCGGAACTGATGTGATTTTGGGAAGCGAGTTTAAAGCTGCGATGATAGGGGTAAAGAATGCCCCTTGTGGCCAGTAATTCATGTGACTTGGCGAGGCTAGCCTGAAATGCTGAAGACCCTGTTTTGGGATGGCCTATATGTAGAAATACCTTCGGTTTCAAGGTGTCTTGACTGCTCATCATGCGAGCCTCAATACACTAGTGGACTGCGATCCCTACGCCACCGTAACGATGTGGCGATTTGTTGGCGATCAGTCCATAATTGTTGAAGGCGTTCTCGATAGCGTTTCCCGACTGTCTGAGCTGAAAACTCTTTCTTGTAACGGCTGGAGAGAGCAAGGGTGGCTCGGGGTGAGGTATCAGATTGCACAAGCAACTCATTGGCCACTTTCTTCATCAGGGAAACCGCATGGTTGAGATCGGGCTCTGCCCAATCATGGCCATCAGCACAAGGATATGCCCCGCGGGGAATCGGTACACGCTTGAATGGAACAGGATGGGCGAGTGGACCCGTACAGAAATCAGTATTGCCCCCAAAATCCGTGGCAATAACGTGTAAGCCTAGTTGCAGAGCTTCTGCTAATCCCCGGCCAAATCCCTCTGATCGATGTAGAGAAACAAACCCATCACAGCAGCCGTAGAGCCGGAGTAAATCTTCTCTGCTTAGATGTCTTGCCACGAGATGAATGCGGGGATCTTCAGCAACCCTCGCCCGTAGCCAATCATACTCAGCCTTGTGCCTCCGGGGAGGGAATGTCTTAATCATGAGTCCCACGCGATGCACTATTGGGTCTACGGTATCCTGTGGGAAAGCCTGTTGAAATGCTTCCAGGACTCCCATCGGATTCTTGCGTGCGGCTGTGGAGCTGAAGTCAAATCCATAGGCAAAAATCACATCGTTAACTCCTAAGCCGTGAATTGACCTGGTTTCCATACGTGTTTGCGGAGAGATGATCTCCTCGAGATCGGCGATTTCCACGGCCATCGACATCTTGTGGACGGGTCGATCCTTACTGCTGTAAGGAAGGAGGGCCCGAGTGGTCAAGCTGCTGGAGGGCCAGATTTCATCAGCCACATTCAGTAGTGGTCTCCAGGCTTGCGGCCATTCTTCAGTCTCCCATGGCCAACTCACGAGGGAGTAGCGTTCACGCAGTGCGCTGAAGCCTTGTTCCAGCAACCAGCGGGCGTGGATTGGAGCGGCCATGCAGATCAGATTGAAAGCATAGGGACCTCCTTCAGGGTCTGAATGCAGCAGGCTTTCGAGATAGCGATCGCTACGGGCAGCTCCATTACCGGCCGGATGATCAATGACGCAGCAGGGCACATCTGCTGCCATCAGTGCCCTAGCTGCCATGCGGATATCTTCGCCGATACCAAACACATCAAAGGCGTGGCCGATGAGATTGACGCCGAAGGGCCGGTGTTGAAATGTACGAACTGGCAATTCAACTGGAGTCGGAACTGAGGTTAGCAACTTCAGCAGCGGAAACACCGAAGTGTTGGATTCAATCGCATCAGCCAGACGGCGATGGGGCCCTGCGGGCGCTCCAGGGGCCTCGATTCGCAATTGGGGTTGGTAAGCCTGCAGCAGCTGTCCTGGTAACGATCGGTGCCAACCGGTAGTGGCAGCAGCAGCTTCAGCAGCGATCATCTCAGGGGCTGTTTCGGCATCAAGGAGCCATTCCCGCCGCAATCTCACATAGGCAGATGGATCCAGGAGGTCTTTGGCCTGCTTGAAGACTGAATCCAGATGGTTCTTGACCGGTTGATCAGACGGTGGAGTTGCCAGCCCAAGTTGTAGTTCGAGTGCGTAGTTTCTGAGGCGGGTTGTGGGCGCCGACCCGAAGTGCCGGGCGATCAGTGCGGTTGCTTCGAGGGCAATCCTGCTGCGCTGAGAGTGAGTGATTGTCTGTTGATGGATTCGGGTAATGGCCTGCTGGTGAGGAATGTAACCAATGCGCTCAGGAAAAGCTGCAAATGCTCTTAACCAGTAATCAAAGTCAAAAGCTGTTTGATATGATATGTCAAAAGGTCCAAGCATGATGGCCATTGAACGCCGAAAAACCACCGTTGGCTGACAGATAAAGCAGTGGTTTCTAAATCCCTCGAGGCCTGTTTGAGGTGGAAGCGTTGGATAGCGACGACGACTGCCGTTTGCACTATAAAACTCCTCTCCCTCACCATACACCATTAGTAATTCTGGGCGTTGAGAAAGTGCCTCGGTAGCCCTTCTGAGAGAGCCATCTCTATAAAGATCATCTGCGTTAAGCCATCCGACTAATCGGCCGCGTGCCAACTTGAAGGCTTTATTGAGTGCATCAGCAGGGCCCTTATCGGGCCCCTCAATTAAGTGTATTCGTCGATCGCGAATTGCCCAACGCTTGGCTATAGATAGGCTTCCATCGTCTGAGCCTCCATCGACAATCAAGAGATCAAGACATTCAGGCTGATCCAGTACGGAAATAATGGCTTCATCTATATATCGTGCCGCATTAAGGCAGGGCATCAGAACAGATACTGAGGGCCCATCAGTCATGGTCAGCCTTGCAAAGTAAGGAGATCTTAGCGATCACTAATTTGTTGGCAGTAGCTATACGTAAAACAAGTGCATGATCATATGTACTATTCACGATCAATACTCCCCAATCCCATGCGATTGGTTTGGCCATGGGTTTTTGACGAAAGATGAGTGGGAGTCAAGTCTATCGAATCAGTCATAACTAAATCTTATGCGATTTAGGATAATCTAAATCTTGAGATAACCATCTTTGGCGAGCTCATCTCCAAATTCTTGCCAGATCAATTCCTCCACAACCTCTTCCCCTGGGATCCGATCGCTCCCTTGGCGCACATGTCCTGGATGTAAAAAGCTCGTTTTGTCATGGAGGTAGTTTTCCTGTCTCACATTATTTGCGCGATCTAGCATTGCTTCAAAGCCCAGTGTCTGCTTTAGGCCAGACCATGAGTTAGGTGCTAATTCAAGTCCCAGAAACTCAGAAATGGCAGTCGTGGCTTCTTTCGTGTTCGTGCGGATCATGTCTTCGCGTACAAATAGCACATTAGATAAACGCCTTTTTTTGCGCTCAACACTGATTTCCCTGCGGATAATACGAACAGAATCTTCCGGTTTGCGATCTGGACGATAAAATGTGCTGGCTTTGGCATTATTTACCATCCGCCACCAAGACTTGGCAACACTAGGATAATCTCTAACCGTTACAATGGCTTTAGCCTTTCCATCAGAAAGCAAAGTTGGGATGTCATTCTCGAAGCGGTGTATCTTGATAATGCCAACTGTGTCGATCCCACTTGCTTGGACAAGATTTAGAATCGATGCAGGCGTTGCAAGTTCTCTCTCCCATGCACAAATCACATTCTGCGCGACTGATCCTGCCAGTAATCTTAGAGTATTGTATCCAAATGTCGAAGCCGTTCTAATGCCTCCATAGCTTACCCATACCGGACTAATTGAAAGATTGTTTACTGCCTCGCTGTAATTGTTAATCAGGCATAGGGATCGGTCAAGCTTCAAGCCATAGTCTTGAATTGAAGCGACAATCCTTTCATAATCACTGCTTGAACGAAGGTCTTCCAGCCTTCGATTGATGGCTTGAGATAATCCCAAAATTCGGTCACGGTCTGCACCCATGCTACCCTACACAACCAAAGGCCAGCCAACGCAAGGTGCCCAGGAAATTCTGGTTCCAAGATTCCCTAGACGCTATCACCAATATTCTCAGCAATGAACAGGACTATCTTCAAAATAAACTTCATAAACCTATCCAACTTCATAGCCATTCGGAGTCTGCCGGTTTTGTAAAGCGAAAGACCCGTCAATGGAGGCGTCTGCTCTCTCAATCACTAGCGATCAGAAATAATCTGCGTGGCATTAATAGACCAGTAGAATTAGCAGCCCCAGCTCTCAAAACATGTTGGCTTATATGTGGGCCTGAGAGCAGTGGAAGTGTTCTTATAGCCAAGACCATTTCCCATGCCGTTGGCGCATCTATAAAGTTTTCTGATTATAGTGGATACGGCTACAATGGCGAAATTGGTATTGATAATCTTGTCTTGCATCGATCGATTCCATTCCTGCGCCCCAAAAAGTCGCATCATGACTTTATAGAGGAGATTAATCTGCTTAAATCTCACTATAACTGTATCAACTATATCCTGACGACTCGGGATCCTCTGATCTCAATTATTAGCAAGACCAATCGATTTGGTGGTGATATTGCGGAGGGGCAGTGTGATCTCGATCAGGCTCGGGACTTTTTTGTATCTATCAGCAATGAGCCGACATGTTTTATTTGGAGTTATGAAACTATGCAGCTACTGGGAAGCGCCTACTTCTTCAACCTTTATCGTTTCTTTGATATAGACTCGACTTTTGTTCCGACGCTTCGTAATGCTAATGAAAAATATATTCTGCCAAGCCATGATGTGTCTATTGATGGCTCTTTGCTAGGGGTTGCACCTCCCATCCTGTATTGCGTCAATTTCTTCCTGAAGAATGGTGAGATCCCAGGCTATGTGCAGCAAACAATAGATTCGCTGTTGAATGCGCTTAATCATGCTCCCATGCCGAACGTAAGCGTGATGGTGATGGTTGATAGTCTAGACTATAAGTTCTTTAGGCAACTTTTCAAAAGCTACTCAGCAGTCATACACGTTTGCAAGTTAGGTAAGGACTCTCAAGGGGCCAGACTACCCAAGTTGCGTGATATCCTCCTTTATGATACAGCCGTGAAAATACTAGGCGACTGCATGGCCCAGTCTGCATACTTTGTCTATGCTAATGCTGATATCTGTATTCCATCTTACTTCTTCAGCTATATTCACCAGCAGGTGGTGCATGCTGGTACCTGCAGTTATCCCGACCATACTTCACGCGGTACAGGGCCTGCGGGGCAGTTCGTACCAGCTGATTCGTTTGTCATAAACCGGCGAGATCTTATTGCTCAACAATCTGATCAAGCTGGTCAACTTGCTTGGCATCCCGGCAGCGACTTATTTGTTTTTCCGCTTAAGTTTTTGCCCTCAATGTATTTTGGTGATGTTACCATTGGTCTACCTCCTGTGGCTCCTATCATATGGCTGAATCTTCTGCTCCGTTCGCAGCGCACTTTGCATATCTCAGACTTGTTTATTACCTGGCATCATGGCAATGACCAGCAATGGCGTTCTGAGGAAGTTCAAGCACTGATTCATAAAAACACCGAAGCCGCCGCCCTTGCTTTCTGGCACCTCATAGAAGGCGATAAAACCGTTATTTCATCTCTTCGCTTTGATGATTCGATTAATTCACGCAACCTGCGCAATAAGGCAAATCTCTTTGTATCGATAGCCGAAGGTCTAACTGCAAATTAATGCGACATGACCTCGTCGATCAAATCTTCGTAGCCGAACGCTTTTAACTCGGTGAGGTACTTATTGCAGAAGCGTCTCAGTGATCTCCCCTCAAAATAGCGGAAGAAGTACTTCGATTCAGCTACTGGAAAGAATAGGTTATTTGACTGCCTTGCTTGCTGGCACGACTCATTCTGCTGCATGAAAGCATCAGCAAGTATATCTGGCTGGCAACCCAAGAAAGTTGCTAGCAGGTTTGATGCTTCTTCCCAATTCGCATGTGAGTTTATAATGTCTTCAAATCGTACCTTGAATGTTTGCTTCTGTGTATTGTCAAATGAGCTGTAGAAGTCAAGCCATGTGCCAGAGCGGGTTAAAAACTGGGGGATGCACGTGTTGCTTGCTGAAAATATCTCCAAAGCCTGGTCTAACGCCCCCTTCTCCCTTAGTTGTTCAAGATTAAACTCGCTCCCCCCAAGTACATCACTCTCGGAATAGTCAGGATAAAAATGTTTTAGGGTAGATATCTGACTTCCTGTGAGCCGCTTGTTTTTCTTTGCCGAATAGCGTAGGTAGTTCGTCGTACTTAATAAAGTGTCAAAAGGATTCCGAATGATAACAGCAATTGAATCAATGGTGATGCCAATTCTCTCCAGTTCATAGTTTTCATCAGAGTACATTATGTGCGTCTTGATGTGGCAACGATGTTCGCCTAGATACGGATTGGCCATATATGATCCTGATTTCAAGGGCTCAAGATCTTTTGAGCTCTGATATTCGTATTTAGGTGGTACCCAATCGCTGTCGATTAGTTTTCCAGCTTGATCTAGAGTCTCATTGATTAAGGTGTTGCCACTTTTTGGAAAGCCAGCGATCGCAATCAGTGCCTTGTCTAGTCCACTTTGATTCATGCCTGGATTTACCATATTGTGAGTGATGAACAATGCGAGAAGTTCCCTTTAGCGTTGCTTTAGACTCACCCTGCTTGGGAGGGGCCAGCGTCATTTGGAAACAGTAAAACTCCCATATCTGACTTGGCTTGTTAAGGCTGTATGTCGATTACGCGTAGAATGACCAAAGGGGCTACTCATAAGCAGCCCCTTGACTAGGATCCAGAGAGTGTAAGAAAATTTCTATTTGATGACAATCTTGCCAATGGTCTTGGGTTTGCGTTCTTTCCCATCGGGTGATGGTTTGGGGGTTGTACGGCGAGTCTTCATGGACATCGTGGGAGTGAAGATATCCTCTTCTTCTTTGATAGCGTCCGTTAGGATTTGAATGAAAGCGCTTACTGCCGAAGCTGATTCCGCTTGGTTGCGTCCGCTGAGTTGCGAATACTTGGTGATAAGCTGTTCTAAGTTCATGGTTAATGCAGGTCCAGGAGGAGCCCTGGCTGTGGGGTGTTAGGGCAATCTGAGTCATTCTCTGATTGCTTCCACCATTTTATCATGACCTGCTGTCCAGCTCGATCTCAGTGTGCATCCTGGGCTTGGCTGTTGATGTCGACATGCTCGCTGTTGATAAGAGTTCTCATCGATAGGCGATATGTTGTTCACTTCCGCTCTATTGCAGGTGGGCTTTCCTAATATTGAAGAACGGCACGGCCTGCCCCAATGCCTGCTTGTTCGTATTCCTTTTTGTCTGGTCTGAAGGATGCGAAGCTGATTTCGTCCTCAGCATAGATACTCGTATCGTCGGGTCGGATTCTTTTTGTCCAGCGTCTGACAAATTGATGCCGACTCCAAGCACTATGACTGTAACGCCCCGGGGAGCGCCCCTCCCCATGGATGACTTCACTGTCAGGGCAGCTGAGGCAGTAGCGTCGTTCCGGAAGCTCCAGCAGTCGCAGACAGAGGTCAATGTCTTCCTGGCTGTTGATGTAGCGGCAGTCCAGTCCATCAATCCTGGCAAAGTCGCGAGCCCGCATCGCCAGGCAGGCGCCTGTGAGGGCTTGTAGCTGATGGGGCTTACGAACGCATGGCAGCGTGGCAGGCAGTCCCGCATACAGGGGGTACCCGAGCGTCTGCTCACTGTGGAACACTACGCCGAGACTGCGCACAGAGCCATCGCCACCCACGAGACGAGGCTGGGTTGCTGCAACGATCTCATCTTCCAATGGGTAGATCAGTGCGTCCAGCCAGCCTCTCGTCACTTGGCAATCATTGTTCAATAGCACAAGCCAGTGTCCATTGCTGGCTGCAAACCCCAAATTGCAGCCCAGCGCAAACTGGAGATTCTCGCCAGGCCACACAGCTCGAATTCGTGGATCTTCACAGCTGTGTTTCAACACCACGTCTCCATTCTGACTTGTCGAGTCATTCATGACGATCACGGCCTCCCATCGCGTCTGGTTCTGTGCCGATCGCAGGGCCTTCAGGCAGGCCTCCAATTCATTCGGGTGCCCATAGGCTGGAATCACAATGCTTACCAGGTCTGTCTCCCGTGTGCGATTTCGGAGTTCCGGCCAATTGATGTGCTCCTGATTCCAGCGCCAGAATCGCGAAGCCATCAGCGGGCTAGCCAGAGCAGGTGACAGCGCCTCGAGGCAGTTCAGCTGAGCTCCATTCACGACTTTCCGCTCTCTTTGCATGAAGCTGTGATTGTCCTGTTTCCCAGAACCCGAGGTCAGGGTTCCGTCGAATCCCGTGATCAGCCCTGCCGCCAGTCGCTGCCACTCGTCCCCCTGCAGATCCCGTGGATTGGGAAGGCCATTTGCCTGAATCTTCAGCTGATCAACGGTGAGGCTCTCCAATTTTTTGTTTTCACTTCCGGCAGCTGGCAGGTCATCCACCAGAACCACTGCACCCCATATCAGCTTGTAGATCAGGCCAACAATCACCAAAGCCATTGACTGACCTTCGAGAATGATGCAATCGCTTGGGCGTCTGAGTGCCTCCAGCCAACACCAGCTCACCAGATCCGCCTGGTCTTCAGGAACAACGAGTAGGGGGTTCTGTCGCTCTGTAGATTCACCGAGGACGACTACTTCTTGCATTATTCTTTCCCCATGGATTGCTCTGATCACAATTGTGTCTTCGTGATCTCGGAGATACCGTGACCGTTCTCGTTGGTATTCATCCCGACTCGCTTCTATGAGGTAAACCATTGACATGCTCGCCAGCGGCTCGCGCCAAAGCGTGTATGCGTATGCTCTGATTGCACCTTGCCAATCATGCTTCTGCCAGCAGGCGTTTCCCCTGCTGATCTGCAGTGCCACCGAATCTTCGTCCTGGGTTGGCGCTGCCAACGTGAGTTCTTTTTCGTCTTTGTCGCGTTTCACCGACGTCGTTCCAGTTGGAGGGGGAACCGGGGGGGCTCCAATCATGGCGTTTGCCCGCTCGTTTACACTAATCCAGCAGCTTGGACCATTGAAGGAGTGGTGTTCTGGTTCACCCCATTTCCGTTGGCATCCTCGCTGGAAGCCAAGTTGCACGCCGCGGGTCTCCGTCAGCACACAGGGTCTCCGGCTGGGCTTCCTGATCGCTGTCTGCTTGTGTACTCCAGCCCCCACGAGGCGCTGGAGGCCCTGCGCAGCAGGGATCCCATCGCCCCAACACTTGAACAGTTACTGGATCGCTACCAGTCGTTGCTCCAGTTGGCTCCCAGCCGTCACCTGATCTCCTGTAGGCGATTGCACCAGCTTTCCGCCCAGCAGATTGCTTGCTGGACTACCGATCAAGCTGATTCGAGCAGTCGATCTCACCCACCCGATCTTTCCGCGCTCGCCAGTCTCGGCAACCAGGTATGGCCCACTGCCGAGCCCCTTGGCGCCCTGGTGTCTTCGACGGTTCTGCAGCGTTGTCCTGCCTGTACGGATGCCTATTGTCGCCTGGAGCAGATGTCCGAGCGCTTTGGCAGCCCGCCAGATCTGGACTATGGCGTCCGTCTGCTTGCGGCGGTGGATGTGGAGGGTTTGCTCGACCAGTGGTGGCAGTCGCAGCCCGAAAGCGATCTCACCCTTCTGCAGCTTCAGCAGGTGGAGGAGGAGTTGTTGACCCTGTTTCTGGCCCATCGCCAGCAGTTGACGACCCAGCACCAGTTGCGTTCCCAGCTGCATGACCTGATGGGGGTCGTGCAACGCCAGCACCTGATGTTGAGTCGCGCTCTGCAGCCATGAACACCGTACCCGCTCCTCTGCAGGTCCAGCTCTGGGCCCCTGGGGTTGACGCCTCGCCTCTTGTCGATGGTTTAGGTCACGCAGGGGTCAAGGTGATCGAGGTTGACCACGAGCCGCGCCATACCCGTGAGGGGCCCTTGCTTCTGGCCTATACGGATCCCCTCGGTTGCTGCCAGCAAGTCGATGTTCAGCAGGCGGTGGCTGCCTGTTTCCTTCTGCTGGAGGCCCTGGTTCGGTTGCGCGTTCCATCCCAGGCGGTTCGGCTTGTGAATCTGGGTTGTGTGTGCCTGCCCGCATTGGTGGGTTGGTGCGTCGAGCCCGCCGTCCCTGTTCAGCTGCCGCTTCCCCATCGTTTCAGCGAACCGGGCGCGCTGGATGCACTGCTTGCCCTCGAGTTGCTGCATCGGGAGCCCCAGCTGGCGGCCACTTATCTTGCACTGGAGCAGCATCCCCTCGCTGCTCGGCTCGATCAGAGACCTGTCGATGGGCAATGTGAGCAGCGTTATCGAATGGCCTGCGGCTGGGATGCCCTAAGAGATGCTCGTGACCTGCACAATCGGCTCTTGCACGACATTCGTGTTCTTGCTGATCAGTTGGAGCCTCTTCAATCCAGTCGCCTTTCGTCCCTCAGTCTTCAGGAGCAGATCCAGAAGTTGTCCTTTCGCCTGGACGAGGCTGAATCGCTGCGCCAGCGCTGCAGTGATCTAGAGCTTAGTGTGCAGGCCCAGCAGCTTGACCGGGAGGCAATGGCGCGCCGTCTCACTTTGCTGGAGAGCTTGGTCTCGGCATCCAGCGAAGCGAGCATGAGTCTGCAGGTCCGTCTGGCCCAGATGCTCTCGGCCTGAGCAGGGCTGAAGGATTCCTGAAAACAAGACCGCCAATGATCAGCTGTGCTAGTGTTTGTTATAGGTGATTTAGTTGTTGTTTGAAAGCAGTCATTCTTGCTGGAGGTCGCGGCACCCGCCTCGCCGAAGAAACCGTCGTCCGCCCAAAGCCCCTTGTGGAGGTGGGTGGTTTGCCAATTCTCTGGCATATTCTCAAGATCTACAGCTCCTTCGGCATCAACGACTTCATCGTGTGCTGCGGCTATAAGGGCTACATGATCAAGGAGTACTTTGCTAATTACTTCCTCCATACCAGTGATGTCACCTTCCACATGGATGTTGGCAACCACATGGAGGTGCACCAGCGCACTACCGAGCCGTGGAAAGTGACCCTGATTGATACCGGCGATAAAACAGAAACAGGTGGTCGTCTTGGTCGGGTGCGCAGTTATCTCGACGATGAACCCTTCTGCTTCACCTACGGTGACGGCGTTGCCGACGTGGATATGGCTGCGCTGATTGCTCACCATCGCCAACACGGTCTGCAGGCCACCCTCACCGCGGTCCAGCCTCCGGGCCGCTATGGCGCGCTTCACCTCGATGGCGATCGGGTGGGGAACTTTCAGGAAAAGGCAGATGGTGAGCAGTCCTGGATCAACGGTGGATTCCTGGTGCTTGAACCCTCGGTGTGTGATCTGATCCATTCAGACGCCTGTCTCTTTGAGGCCGATGTGCTCTCCGAGCTGGCCCGCCGTGGTGAGCTGGCTGCTTATCGCCATCACGGCTTCTGGCAGTCGATGGACACCCTGCGTGAGCGCACTCGGCTGGAAGCACTCTGGGAGAGTGGGCAGGCGCCCTGGAAGCTCTGGAGTTGATGCCCCTCTCACGCAGCGGGCCCGATCCCACCTTCTGGGCTGGCCGCAGGGTCTTGCTCACTGGCCACACCGGCTTCAAGGGAAGTTGGCTGTCCCTCTGGTTGCTGCGCATGGGGGCCACGGTCACCGGCGTGGCGCTTGACCCTGATCCGGCTGCCAGCCTGTACGGCGCCCTGGATCTGGCCAATGCCGGCCAGCCCGGTCGTCTGATCGACCGCCGTGCCGACATCCGCGATCCAGAGGTGCTGGCTGACGTGGTGGCTGCGGCCGACCCCGAGGTGGTGTTGCACCTCGCGGCCCAGCCCTTGGTGCGTCACAGTTACCTTGACCCCCTGGGCACCTGGGCCACCAACGTGCAGGGCAGCCTCAACCTGTTGGAGGCGCTGCGCCCTCTGGATCACCCCTGTGCAGTGGTGATGGTCACCACCGACAAGGTGTACGCCAACCGCGAGTGGTGTTATGGCTACCGCGAGACCGACCGACTTGGCGGGCACGATCCCTACAGCGCCAGCAAGGCAGCTGCTGAGCTGGCCATCGCCTCCTGGCGCGTCAGCTTCAGCGGTACCGCCCCCCACCAGAGTCCCCATCTGGCCATTGCCAGCGCCCGCGCCGGCAATGTGATCGGCGGCGGCGACTGGGCTGCCGATCGGATCGTGCCCGATGCCATGCGCGCCTGCGCCGCCGGCGAGCCGCTGATTCTGCGCAACCCCGGCGCCACCCGTCCCTGGCAGCACGTGCTCGAGCCCCTCTCGGGCTACCTGCAGCTCGCCGAAGCCCTGGCGGCTGACCCCGCCGCCCATGCCGAGGCCTGGAATTTCGGCCCCCATCCCGAGGCCAACCGGTGCGTGAGCGATCTCGTGGAGGCCCTGCACCTGCATTGGCCTGGCCAGTGGCAGGACCACAGCAACCCCGACGCCCCCCATGAGGCGGGCCTGTTGCACCTGGTGATCGACAAGGCCCAGCACAGGTTGGGTTGGCTGCCCCGCTGGGATTTCGCCACCACCGTGGCCCGCACGGCCGGCTGGTACCGCGGCGTGACCGATGGCGATCCGGCCCTGGCCCTCTGCCAGGCCGATCTGGACCGCTACACCACTGGCCCAGAGGCAATGGCTCCGGTGGCATGAAGTCTGCCTTTATCAGACCTGGATCCTGGCTCTGTCGTCCCTCTCAGCCATAACTGACAGTTCGTGAACTCTCAGGTTGCTGAAAAAAAGCTCCCTTGCTCGGCATAGAGCCGGTGCGCCAGCTGCTCGCTGGGGGCCTCCACATCACTCCAGTGGATCGGCTGATCCTTGGCGATCGCCCGCTTCAGCCGGCAGCCCTCCGCCAGCCCCTCCGGCAGCAGGCCCTCGGCCCGCACCACGCTCGCCTGCTCCGCCTGGCCGTAGGTCATGTAGCGCCCGAACGCATCCAGGGTTTCGCCGGCCTGCAGGTCGCGCTTGGCGATCGCCACCACCTCCACCACCGGCGCCCCCAGCGGCTGGCCCACCACGTCGCCGAACAGCACCGCCCGCGCCACGCTCATCGGCGCCTCCAGATAGCAGAGGTGATAGGGCTGGTAGAAGCTGTAAAGGGGCCCCTCGCCCAGCTTGTAGAGCGCCAGGTAGGAGGCGTGGCGCCCATCTTCCATCTCCGCCAGGCAGAACACCCCCGGGGAGGGGTGGGCTCCGATCACGAAATCCACCACGCCGCCAAGTTCGCGCAGCTCCGCCAGGTCGTAGGCGGTGGTGAGCTCATCCACATGCCCCCGGTGCTCGCGCCGGCCCATGCCCCGCTGCTGCACCGTGAAGCCGGTGGCGTTGGCCACGATGCACTGCTCGAAGTTCACCTTGGAGCCATCGGCGAACGAGGTCACCATCGTCACGTCCTGGTTCCACTGCTCGGCAAAGGCCTGCTGGGTGGTGGGGGTGCGGTATTCATCTTGCAGGCCCTTGATGTTCCCCAGCACCCGCGGTGTCAGCCCCAGCCCCTGCACGTAGCGCCAGAGGTTCAGCTGCACGCCGGGCTGGTCGCCGTCGCAGCAGGTGAGCAGTACCCCGGCGGCGCGGGCCTTGGCGTGCAGGATCGGCCCCACCGTGGCATCCACCTCGGCGTTCATCAGCACCAGCGGCTTGCCCTCGCCGATCGCCTCCAGGGCCCGGGCGGCGCCGTAATTCACGGCGCCCGTCATGTCGATCAGGCAGTCGATTCCCGCCGAGCGCGCCAGCAGGCTGGGATCGTCGGTGATCGCCGGCGTACCGGCAACGATCGCCCGATCCAGCTCCGCCAGGCTGCTCACCGCCATGGCGCCATCGCGCCCCGCGAAGGCGTAGGCATCGGCGGCCCGCTGCAGGGTGCGGTTGGCGATCGCCACCACCTCCATGCCCGGCACCAGCGCCGACACCTGGGCCACGAAGCCCCGGGCCATCGCGCCGGCCCCATACATGCCCACACGCACCGGGCGCCCCTCGCTCTCGCGTTGGCGCAGGGCGGTGTCGACGAGGATCATCCAGGGCCGGCCGGTCGGTTAGACGCTACCCCACCTCCGCTGTTGCTCGGCGTAGAGCTGATGCGCCAGCTCGTGGCTCGGGGCCTCCACGTCGCTCCAGTGGATCGGCTGATCCCTGGCGATCGCCCGCTTCAGGCGGCAGCCCTCCACCAGTCCTTCCAGCACCAGCCCCTCGGCCCGCACCACGCTGGCCCGTTCCGCCTGGCCGTAGGTCATGTAACGCCCGAAGGAATCCAGGGTTTCGCCCGCCTCCAGGTCGCGCTTGGCGATCGCCACCACCTCCACCACCGGCCCGCCGAGCGGCTGCCCCACCGCATCGCCAAACAGCACCGCCCGCGCCAGGCTTATCGGCGCATCCAGGTGGCAGAGGTGATAGGGCTCGTAGAAGCAGTACAACGGTCCTTCGCCCAGCCCCTTGGCCGCCAGCAGCGGCGCGTGGCGGGTGTCGGCCAGTTCAGCCAGGCAGAACACCCCTGGC
This sequence comes from Prochlorococcaceae cyanobacterium, assembly GCA_040399285.1. Taxonomy (GTDB): domain Bacteria; phylum Cyanobacteriota; class Cyanobacteriia; order PCC-6307; family Cyanobiaceae; genus NIES-981. The sequence goes on along the minus strand of JBBASM010000007.1, from coordinate 111,500 downwards.
GCGGGCTGGGCGCCCACCACGAAATCCACCACGCCCCCCAGCTCGCGCAGTTGTTCCAGGTCGTAGCGGGTGGTGAGGTCTTCCACTGGTCCCCGATACTCCATCCGGGAGGTGCCGCGGCGCAGCACCGAGAAGCCGGTGGCATTGGCCACGATGCACTGCTCGAAGTTCACCTTCGAGCCGTCGGCGAACGAGGTCACCATCGTCACGTCCTGGTTCCACTGCTCGGCAAATCCCTGCTGGGTGGTGGGGGTGCGGTATTCATCCTGGAGGCCTTTGATGTTGCCCAGCACCCGCGGGATCAGCCCCATCCCCTTCACCTTGCGCCAGAGGTTGAGCTGAACGCCCGGCTGGTCGCCGTCGCAGCAGGTCAGCAACACCCCCGCCTCCCGGGCCTTCGCGTGAAGAATCGGGCCGATCGTGGCATCCACCTCCGCATTCATCAGCACCAGCGGTTTGCCCTGCTCGATCGCCGCCAGCACAATCCCCGCGCCATGGTTCACCGAGCCGGTGATGTCGATCAGGGCATCGATCGCCCCGGCGCGGGCCAGCAGCGAAGGGTCGCTGGTGATCGCCGGTTCGCCGGCGCTCAGGCAGCGCTCCAGCGCCGCCAGGTCGGCGGCGGCCACGGCCCCCGCGCGGCCGGCAAAGGCGTAGGCAGCGGCGGCCCGCTCCAGGGTGCGGTTGGCGATCGCCACCACCGCCATGCCCGGGATCTGGTTGGTGATCAGGGCCACCAGACCCCGGGCCATCGCCCCGGCGCCGATCACGCCGATGCGCAGGGGCCGGCCCTCCTGTTCGCGCTGCTGCAAGGCGGTGTCGAGCAGGATCACGTCGGTTGCTCCGCCGCCAGGGCCATGCGGCTGCGGATCGTCCCCAGGCTCTCGCTCAGCAGCGGCCAGCTGGCGTCCTTCGCCGAGATCTCGCTCACCGGCAGGGGCCAGCTGATGCCCAGCTGGGGATCGTCCCAGCGCAGGCCGAATTCGGCATCCGGGGCATAGAAGGCGCTCACCAGGTAGAGGATCTCCGTGGCCTCGCTCTGGGTTTGCAGGGCGTGGCAGCAGCGCTCAGGAATCAGCAGGCTCTGCTGGTTGGCGGCGCTGAGCTCCACCATCACCGACTGCAGGAAGGTGGGGGATTCGGGCCGCAGGTCCACCAGCACGTCCACCAGGGCGCCCTGCACGCAGCGCAGCAGCTTCTGTTCGCAATGGGGCGGGTATTGGGCGTGGAAACCCCGCAGGGTGCCGGCCCGGGCGTTGAAGGAGCGGTTCGCCTGGCGCACCGGGAAGTCGATGCCGTGGTCGGCGAATTCCCGCTGGCAGAAGCCCCGGGCGAACCAGCCCCGCTCGTCGCCGATCGGTTGCACGCCCACCAGGAAGGCGCCCGCGATCGGCAGGGGTTCGAAGAGCATGGGCCGGGGCGAGGGCGGTGGGCGGCCAAAGTGACCAGCCGCCGGCATGGTAAATCAATTTACGCCGCCTTCTGCCGCTGGTGGCTCTCAGGTCATGCGGCTTTCTGGTGATGGTTGCCCCGATTCCGCTCAGTGAGGTTCAGCAGGGCCATCCCTGCCTCTGGGGTGCCATCGAAACCGGGCTCCCCGCCCCTCTGGTGACGGCACGGCACGCGCGCCTGTTGCCCACCCGGCCCTCCGGGGCCGGGGGAGAAGGGCTGTGGTGGCGTGCCCGGACCCAGGGCGTGCTGGATCAGCACGATCAGCCGATCGCCGCCTGCACGGATCTGCGGGGCGTGCGCGAGATCTATCCGCTGTTGCCCGGGCAGTTTCAGCCCCGATCAGGGGGCGGCGGGGGCGAGACGGCAGAAAAGAAGGTGCGGGAGCTGGTGCTCTATGGCGGCACGATCTTCGACCACTTCGGCCATCTGGCGCTCGACCTCACCCGCCTGTACCAGCTGCTGCCCCTGTTCCGCCGCAGCAAGGCCAGTTTCTGGTTCCATTACCCCGCCCTGCAGCGCCAAGACCCCATCAGCCATCCCCTGGTGCTGGAGTGGTTCGACTGCCTGGGCATCCGCGACCGGGTGCGCCTGGTGCAGCGGGAGATCCTCTGCAATCACCTGATCACGGCTGAGGTGCTCTATCGCGACCGCGGCTTCGTGCGCCAAGACTTCCCTGCAGCGGCCCGAGGGGCCCTCAATCCCCGGCTGCAGGAACGGCTGCTCGCTCGCCAGCGCTGCGATGGGCGGATCGCCTACCTCAGCCGTCACGGCCTCAGCCAGGGCACCACCCGCTTTGAGGGGGAGGAAGAGGTGGTGCGGGCGCTGCAGGGGTGCGCCAACATCGATGTGATTCAACCGGAAACGCTCTCAATCGAGGCCAAGCTCGCCCTGTATCGCGATTACGCGATGGTCACCGGCTTTGCCCAGGCCTGCATGAACATGAAGTACTTCACGCCTTACATCGGTCGTGAGGAGTTGGCGCCCCAGCTGATGTTTGTGGCGGGCCCCCAGAGTCTCAGCAGCAACTGGGTGAACCTCGATCGGGCCGCGGGTTTCGGCGATCGGGTGCTGGATTGCTCGCCGCCGGATTGTTCCCCCGACGCCGAGCAGCCGCAGCCTGACGGTGACGATGGCCCCACCCGTTTCCAGCGTTCCACCCGCTTTGATGTGGAGCTGGTGGTGGAGACCCTGCGGGGTCTGGATCGCCGCTGAGGGATCCCCTCAGTCCAGGGGCTGGAGGGTTGGAATGGCCCTGTAGAAGGGCTGCTCCCCCCAGCCCGCCTGCCGCCATTGCTGGCGCACCTCGCTGGCGATGTTCCAGGGCAGCACCAGCAGGCCATCGGGCTGGCGTGCGGCCAGTTCCTCCGGCGCCACCACCGGGATGTGACTGGCGGGCAGAAACTTGCCAATCTTGCTGGGGGCCTTGTCGGCCACGCAGGCCAGCAGGTCGGCCCGGATGCCCGCGTAATTGAGCAAGGTGTTGCCCTTGGCGGCGGCGCCATAGCCGCACACCTGCCGGCCCCCGTCGCGGGCCTCCACCAGAAAGCGCAGCAGGGCGTGCTTGCTGGCCACTGCCCGGGCCTGGAAGTCCTGATAGGCCGCCAGGGTTTCCAGGCCGGCCGCCCGCTCAGCCGCCAGCACGGCGTCCAGACGACCTCTCGCTGCCGCTCCGGACCGCACCTGGGACGCCGCCACGGCATCGCTGCGCGCCAGCCACACCCGCAGGCTGCCGCCATGGGTGGGCAGTTCCTCCACATCCACGGTGGTGAGTCCCACCCGGGCGCCGATCCGCTGCACCACAGCAAGGCTGAGGTAGCTGTAGTGCTCGTGGTAGATCGTGTCGAACTGGTTTCCAGCCAGCAGCCGCAACAGGTGGGGAAACTCGATCGATACCTGCCCGGTGGGTCGCAGCAAGGCGGTGATGCCCGCCAGAAAATCGTTGATGTCCGGCACGTGGGCGAGCACGTTGTTGGCCACCACCAGATCGGCGCCGCCTTCCACGGCTCCGCCGGCGGCCACCAGTTCCTCGGCCAGGCTTTGCCCGAAAAAGCGTTCCAGGGTGGGAATGCCCCGCTCCAGGGCCAGCTGGGCAGTGGAACGGGTGGGTTCGATCCCCAGGCAGGGAATGCCCCGCTGCAGCACGTACTGCAGCAGGTAGCCATCGTTGCTGGCCAGTTCCACCACCTGCGAGCGGCCATCCAGCCCCAGGCGCGCCACGGCAGCCTGCACGTAGCGCTCGGCGTGGGCGCACCAGCTGTTCGACATGCTGGAGAGGTAGGCGTAGTCGGCGCAGAAGAGGTGCTCAGCCGGAGCATGGGCCGGCAACTGCATCAGCCAGCAGCTGGTGCAGAGATACACCTGGAGGGGGTAGGTGACCTCCGCCTGGCTGAGTTGCTCGGCGCTGAGGTAGGCGTTGCTGGGCGGTTGGTGGCCCAGGTCGATCACCGGTTGCTGCAGAGAGGCTCCGCAGTGTCGGCAGCAAGGCGCGCTCATGGCCAGACAGGGCCGGTGGAGTCCATCGATGCCGGAAGAAATCAGCCCCGCAGACCACGGCCCGCAGGACATCGAGACCACCGCAAGGTAAATCAATTTACTTTTGGAGTAAACGGATTTACGTTTTTTCGCTGGAGTGTCGCTTTCTGGTGGCCGGCAGTCGCAGTTCGGCGCGCAGGCCGCCACCGGGGGCCTGCAGCAGGGCCAGGCGCCCCTGGTGATCGAGGCAGAACCGCTCCACGATCGCCAGGCCCAGCCCCCGGTGACGCTGGCGCTGGCGGTCGTTGCTGCGGCTGGGCCCCGGCATGGCCAGCAGGGTCTCGGTGGGGATGCCCGGCCCGTGGTCATCCACGCGCAGCAGCACACTGTCGCCCTGGCGCAGCCCGCTCACCTCCACCGGTGGTGCGCCGTACTCCAGGGCATTGTCAATGAGGTTGTTCAGCGCCCGCTCCAGGCCGTCCGGGTCGAGCTCCACCAGCAGGCGGGGCACCTGCAGCTGGATCGCCCGCGAGGAGTGGCTGGCCACGATCCGGCCACAGAGATCGTCGAGGGCGCAGGTCTGACGGCGCTCCGGCGGCAGCTCCTGCTCACCCAGCAGCGCCAGTTGGTCGGTGAGGGCCCGCAGCTGCTCGAGATCGAGGGCCATGGCCTGGGCGATGGTGCCGCTCTCTCCATGGAGGCGCTCGCAGAGGAGTTCCGTGCGCAGCATCAGCCGGGCATGGGGGCCCCCCAGGTCGTGGGTGAGGCCATGGAGGAGCTGGCGCCGGGCCCGGGCGGTGTTGTTGATGCGCTCCAGCAGGCGGTTGATGCGCAGGCTCAGCAGGCGGATCGGGGCGATTCCCTCCTCCGGCAGCAGGGGCAGGGGACCGGCCGAATCCTGCTCGCTCAGACGCTGGAGCATCAGCGAGAGCGGCCTCTCCACCTTCGTCCGCAGAAACAGCACCAGCCCGCCCAGGCCCCCCACCACGATCATCAGGATCCGCAGCAGCGGCAAGTACCAGATGCTGTTGCTGAGTCGCTCCGACTGGTAGAGCCACAGGGCCTCGCCCCCCTTGCTTCGGCTGTTCAGCCGCACCCAGTGCCCTCCCCAGGGATCCTGCAGGGGTGGCTGGTCACGGAGGATGCGGCGTTCGAGCCCGAATTCCCGGCGCATCGCCTCCTGCACCAGCCGGTCGAAGCGGCTGCTCACCGTCGTCTGCGACTGGGCCAGCTCGCTGTCCTGACGGACCGCAACCCCGGCGGGCAGGCTGTCTGGCGGGCGCATCTGCAGCACTTGCTCCACCAGTACCACGTGCTTGCTCAGGCGCAGGGCGGTCTCACTCACGATGCGGGGCTCCAGCAGCAGGCGCATGCCCAGGAGCAGGCCCAGGTATCCCACCGTGCCACCGGCCAGCAAGCTGGCCAGCAGCTGCAACCAGTCGAGTCCGGTAAGGCGGGTGCTGCCCTTGGCCATCGCATCAGCCTCCGCTGGTCGGCAGCCGCCGCACCGGTGCCGTGAGCCGGTAGCCCTGGCCGCGCACGGTCTCGATCATCTGCTCACCCGGCCGCAGGTCCAGCAGCAGCCGCCGCAGCCGCGACAGGCGTACGTCGATGCTGCGGCTCTGCTGGGTGTCCACCAGGCTGCCACTGGCCTGCCCCAGTTCCTGACGGCTCACAACCCCGCCAGCCCTGCTGCAGAGCAGCTGGAGCAGGGCCACGTCACCGCGGGAGAGCTCCTGGCCCTGGCCATCGTCCCGGCCAAGCCATAGCCGCTGCGGATCCAGACGCAGCTCGCCCAGCCGCCAGGCCTGATCCGCTGCTGGCGTGCCCTGACCCACCCTGAGCAGCTGCTCCACGCGCAGCTGCAACTCGCGGAAGAGAAACGGTTTACCCAGGTAGTCGTTGGCACCGGCCTCCAGACCGGCAATGCGGTCGCGGGGGGCGCCCAGGGCCGAGAGCATCAACACTGGCAGCTGGGGGTGGCCCTGGCGCAGGCGCAGAAGCACATCCGTGCCCCGCTGGCCGGGCAGCAGCTCGTCGAGCACCAGCAGGTCTGGCACCGCTTCGGACAGGGCCCGGTCGAGTTCGCGTGGGTGCTGCAGGTGGCGGGCCTGCCAGCCGCGCTGGGCGAACTGCTCGAGCAGCAGGCTGCCGAGGTCGGCGTCGTCGTCGAGGATCCAGATGCAACCGGCCATGGGATCTGGGGCGCGTGGGGCAGTCACCCTGCAGGTCATCATTGCCCGGCCAGCGCACGCATGGTGTCGATCACCTGGCCGACGGCGAAGGGGTTGCGACGCTGGAAGTTGGTGTCGGCGCTTTCCGAGGTGGGATCAGCCGTCACCGGACTGGTGCCAGCCCCCGGACTGGGCGTGCAGTCGAGCAGGCGATCGCCGAAGCCAAAGACCCGGTCGAGATTCACCCAGTTGCTGTTCAGGCTGCGCGGTCCAGCCGTGAACAGAAACAGGGAGGCCAGTTCTCCAGGCTGGTGGTAAGGCACGAAGTATTTCAGGTGGAGGGCGGCCTGGGGAAACCCTGTGATCACCGGATAGCGGCGGAACAGCTTCAGCTTCTCCCGGATCGAAAGTTCCTCCGCGCAGATCACATCCACATTGGGCAGTTGGGAAAGGGCCTCCACCACCTCCTGTTCCCCTTCGAAGCAAGTGGTGCCCTGCTGGAGTTTGTGACGGGAGAAATAGGCGATCCGCCCAGGCACGCGCTCGATCTCCAGCAGCCGCTTGCGCAGTCGTGGGGCGAGGGCTGCACGGGCAGCTGCAGGGAAATCGGCGGTCACGAACTCCCGGTCGCGGTACAGCACGCTCGACGACACGAGCATCGAACTCTCCAGCGTGCGTCGGATCAGTCGCACCCGCTTGCGGATCCCGAGGCAGCGCAGCCACTCGTCCACCAGAGGATGATCAAGCCCGGCCTCCTGGACTCCCTTTTCCTCCCCTGAGCCTCGTTTGGTCTTCTCGGGATAGTGGAACCAAATCGTTTCCTTGCTTCGCCGGAAGAGTCTGAGCAGCTGATAGGTTCGGCTTAGGTCAAGAAGGAGATGACCAAAATGCTTAAAGATCGTTCCTCCGTAGAGAGCAATGTCTTGATTTTTCCCCCTTCGATTTCTGGTCGTTTCAATCTCTGTTGCCTGGGTAAGGGGATAGATCAGGCGGCTTCCCCTTCGATCAGTCAGGGCATCTATAGATTGGCCATATTGGTCCAGGCCTCCTTGTTTGCGTGTTTCCCACCATCGTGGTCCAGTCTTACCTGTGCTGCGCGTGGGCACCAGCCGGGCTCCAGGTTCCATCACCCAGGTCGCTGCTTCCGGGGTTTGAATTTTTCCCCAAAGGCAGGGATGATCAGCACGCAGATGGGCCAGCATTTCAGAAGTCGGCATGGTGGCCTTAGCGGATGATGTGGGAGCTCAGGTTACAGGAGGCGTCTGGATGGACTCTGATCTGGATTGTAAAATGTGGGATCGACAGCAAGTTTAACATCCATTGAGTTGGCTAGTTCATGCAGGCGAACTCTGTAATCGCGAAGATTTGACAGTAATTCCAGGCGTTCTCTGCGATTGCTCCATGGTGGTAGCTGATGCTGCTCGAGGATGTCTCTGAAGGTCTTGCTATGGATTAGCTCCCAAACCGATTCGGTGTTTTGGTAGTAGGCCACTGCCAGGATGTTGGCCAGCTCAATGCTGTGGCGAGCCACCTGCAGGCGCCAGCTGCTCGAGGCCCGCAGCTCGGCCTGTACGAGGTTCGCTCGGCCCTCCACCTGGGTATACCGCCAGCGCAGGGCCAATCGCTTGCTTTGACGCTGGATGCGCGCCAGCAGGGTGTTGCGGAAGCCGCTGAAGAAGGGCTGCCTTGCCAGCTCCTGATGACCGGCGATCAGCTCGGTGTCGAGGCGCGGGGCTTCCGAGTTTTTTCCCGCCATCTTCTGGCCCTGCTCGTGGAAACTCTCGGGCTGGAAGATCAGGGCCCTGAGTTTGCGTTTTTTCAGGCGCCGGTAGAAGTCCACGTCGTCTCCCCCCCAGCCAGACATGTGGTCGTGGTATCCCCCTGTCGCTTTCATCTTCCGGCGCGGGGCCAGGCACAGACCAGAGGAGGTGCCGAGTTTGCTGAATCCCTTGAAGAAGATTCCGGGATCCTCCCCCATCTGGCTCACGTAGGACTGAATGTCCACGGTTGCGACGTCGGCGTCGGTCTTGAGCACCAGATCGGCTTCGGCCAGCCCCAGGCCGACGTTCTGAGCACGGCCCTGTCGCCAGATGGGCTCGCCTTCCACCCTCACCACCGTGACCCGCTCGCCGTCCAGATCTCCCAGGGCATCAATCACTGGGATGGTGGAATTGAAATCCACCACAATGATTTTGCGCAGTTGGGGGCAGGCCAGCCAGGAGGGAAGGCTGTCCCGCAGATACTCCACCCGGTTGCGGCAGGGCGTGATCAGATCGACGCTGGGCAGCTGGCTCATGGCGTAGTGGGAGGGATATTAAACCAGGCGGCAGTGGGTTGCTTCTGGCTGAGCATCCAGCCGAGGGTGAGATATTGGGCCTCGCGGGTGAGGGGCTGGATGCTGTTGTCGTGAGCGGCGTCTTGGTTGGTAGGGCCTGACACGAACTCGGGGCAGAACTGCTCACGAATCTGGTTGTCGTCTGCAAGAAAACTGCTCTGCAACTTGCGGATTTCCTTTGGGGTCAGCCAGCTGTTAATCTGTTTCAGATAGGCCACTGCACTACTCTGGTTGATCTTGGTAAATCGCCGCCGTCCTTTATTGTATATCCGGAGCAGCTGCTCGCGTGGGAGGCCCTCCATGCCGTTGAGGTAGCGCTTGAACAGTACGCAGGGAATCGGGTGTCCAACGTTGAACTGAGTTTTCTGTGCGCTTGCGTCGGTAGGTGGCACGAATGGGCCCGTCAGGCTATGGAGGAATTGCTGCGTTATGTCCTGCTGCTTGCAAAGGTTCTCATAGCTCAGCGTGCGCAGTGCGAAGTGCTGACGCCAGGCATTCAGTTGCTGGTGATAATCGGCTACATAGCGAAAAGTCCTGAGGAACTTCTGGATGGACTTCCGATAAAAGGTGGCGAGAATGTATTCGCTGTAGCTGCTCTGAAGGTAGCTGGCCCGTTCACGGATCACGCACACCACCTGTATATCTGCGCTGTTGCCGAATAACTCGCGAATGCGTTTCACATTTTCAGCCTTTCTCTGCCACATCAGCTCCCGGTCTTCGTCACGGTCGATTCGTCCGAAACCGATCCGCCAGAAGGCCTCGGCGCTCACGATGGTGTGCTTGTAGTTCTTCGCCTTGGTGACGAGTGCAGCCGCCATCTCCTGCAGCTGGCTTTCGCTGTAGGGCTTGGGCTTGCTGGTGCAGTCGAGGGAGCGGGCAATGTTCAAATGGGTGGGAGCGTCCCGACCACCGTTGAGCAATTCCGCTTCCCTGGGGTACCAGAGGCCCTGGCTTGCATAGAACTCGGCGTGCCGGCCCAGATGGCGCTGAATGGCGGTGGTGCCTGTCTTGTGGGTGCCGATGTGCAGAAAGATCGTCACGGCCTAGATGTCCCAGCTGTCGAGAGGCTTACCCATGTAGGCCAGCATCGCTTCCGCGTCCGGCCGTACCACGTCCAGAACCTGGCGCCGCAGTCTTTCGTTCCATTGGGGCTCAGGCACCAGGATTCTGCCCTTGTCACCCGCTTCGTTCACCTGGGGCAGGGCACCTTCATCGAGGAGCAGCTCCACTTTGCCCGCTGCGGTGGACGCACCGAGGAACTGGAGCAGGTCCGTGAGCGAGGACCGTGGGTCGGCGATCAGGTCTTCGAACGTGAGGCAGTGAATCTGGGAATCGGGATAGAACTGGCGGAAGCTCTGCAGGCGTTCGTGATAAAGCGAACAGCCCACCACCAGTCGCCGCAGATGGCGCGAGCCCATCAAGTATCGGAAGTCACGGGTGCGTGTATGCCGCCCCTTGCGATGTCTCCACTGCGACACAATTCGCTTGAGCGGATCACGCACCACATACACCAGCTTCAGATCAGGGAGGTAGCGGTGCATCAAAGCCGGAGCATGGGCGAAGCTCTTCAGAGCGCTGGCATACATCGTGCTGCCCTCACCCCGGAGCTTGCGATTTCTACCCGGTTTGAACAGCCGTCCGTACCACTCCCACCCCTTGTCATAGCGTCGGCCGAAGAATTTTGGTTCCTTGGGCAGGCTGATGAAGATGTCGGGATGTCGAGGCAGAATCGTGGTGAGGGTGGTGGTGGCAGATTTGGCAGCTCCGATGATGATGAAATTGGGTAGTCTGCGTCCCAGCGCTTCCACATCTGCCTGATGATCTCCCCGCAGACCGGCCTCGATGATCGTGCGCAGTCGGCGGTTGAGGCCCAAGTTGATCTCCTCTGAACGGTTTAAGGAATCCGGAATCGTAGGTCAGCAGCCTGCAGCTTCAGACGGGCGCCGCGGCTGTGAACCGTTCCAGGGGCTCGGCCGTTGCGCTGAGCCGACCATGGGCCAGCTGCTCGAGCTGCTGCTCTGCGTAGAACAGCTCCACATCCTGGCGGTAGCGATTCCAGGCCAGGCCGATCAGTTGGTCGTTGCTGAAGTATTGGCTGAGGTCGCTTTCACCGGAACGCCGCACGTTCTTGCTGGGCAGTTTCCCCAGCGCGGGCAGGCCCGCCTGGCGCATGCGCTGGCGCAGCGACTGCCAGTGCTCGCCCATCGCCTCCATTTTGCCGATGAACTCTGGAACGGGAATGCCTTTCACGCAAAGGATGGAGCTCTGGGGCAGCAGATGCACGTCCAGATCAGCGTCGGCAGTGGCAGCTACCACTTCGAGAAAACGATGAAACGGCATGCCTCGCTCCAGGCCCATGCGCTGCATCGCCGTGGAGATGTGGTCGTTCTCGATCAGTTTGTTGTTGTAGGCGGAAACCAGGCGGTCGAAGGGGTTGCGAACAAAGCTGAAGCAGAAATGACTGCTGCGTCTCTCCATGGCTTCGGCTGCGTTGATCATGCACGTTTCGCCGTGGGTGCCCTTGCGCCAGAGGGCGTCTGCAGTGGTGCGGTAGCCCTCCTCTGGGGGCTGCTCAAGCAAACGGGTCAGTGCCGCCTTAACCGACGAATTCGCCACTTTCGGTACTCGGCCGTAGATCAAGGGCAGACGGTTGAAAAGAATGAAATGCTCCCCTTGGTCCGGCTGGTGTGTATCAAATAAGGGCATCAGGCTGCCACCAGCGCTGGAGTGTTCGAGAGAAATTGGTGATGCTCAAGCCTCTCCAGAGCGAGCCAGGCACCCTCACCATTGTTCTTGTGCCCTTGCCAGATCTCCGGGATAAAAGAGGCAGTGGGGGCGAGTTGGTGGAGGAGCCGGAATACGTCGGCCCAGTCCACATCTCCTTCATCGATCTGCAATCCTTCGCCATCAACACCGGTAGCATCGGCCAGATGGAGGTGGGCTGTGAAAGGTAGGATCCGTTCCAGAAAGTTTGAGAAGGAGAGATGCAGGTGATTGCAGGCTAACTTTGAATGGGACACATCCAGGCAAACTCTCAGCCTGTGTTCGTGGCAGAAGCGTTCGATTGAGTCTGGATCCACGAAGAGGTTGTGATAACGCTGTCCGCCGAAGTGCCAGGGAAAGGGAGGCATGGTCTGGGGGATCAGCTCCACGCCATCACAGCGCAGTTCGCTGAGGCTCTGGGCCAGGCGTTCCAGCAGGGGACCTCGCTCTGCCGCACTGAGGTGCCGATTGGCCGAGAAGCCGCCCACATTGGTCACAAGCAGAACATCGGCTGGGCAGGTGAAGCGCTGGCGCAGTCGGGCCGAAAGGTCGAGCACCCGCTGCAGCTCGCTCACCGAATGACGCCTGTACGCGGCATCGGCACTGCAGAGATCCAGGGTGTGGTCCCCGGCAAACAGTTCCGGTGCGTGCACCACCAGCCCCATGGCCAGTTGCTCCGGCAAGACATGGTCGATGTCCACCTCCACGTCTTTGTAGCTGAGATGGATCTCCACCAGATCGAGGTTGCTGGCCCCGTTGAACTGATGAAGATCGTGATAGCGAACTGGTACGCCGAATGGGTTGTTGAAGTGGTAAGGGCGTGGAGTGGCGGCCGGTTGCTGGAGATCGGATTCAAAGAAAAAGTCGCCTTCCTCCTTGGCGCAGTTGAGACTCTTGCCCAGCAGGTCGTTGAGCCGGTAGGGCTGCAGCCCCTGGCCAGGGCTCTGGATGCGCACCATCTCACGGCTGATCGGCGTGCCCGGGGGGATTGCACAGGCCGCGACCAGGCTCTTGGCCAGCACCTCCCGGTTCATCAGTTCTCCCTGGCTGATTGTGCGGGAATCGCCTGAGCCCATCGACTCCTCCACCGCCCGGATGGCCGTGACCATGGCCGTGAATTCATTGGGCAGCAGGCTCACTTTGTGGTCGTTTCCCTCCATGGCCCGATCCAGAGTGATGTGCTTCTCGATCACACTTGCGCCCAGGCCCACCGCCGCGATCGGCACGGCATAGCCGCGTTCGTGGCCTGAGTAGCCCACCGGTGCTTCGGCCAGTTCGGCCAGCCGGCGCAGGTAGCGCAGGTTCACGTCCTTGAACGGCGTGGGATACGTGGAGTTGCAGTGCAGCAGGGCAAAGGCTCCCCCCTGCTGGCGCAGGTGGCGGATGCCGGCGCTGATCTCCTGCTCGGTGGCCATGCCGGTCGAGGCGATCAGCGGCTTGCCGGTGGCGGCGATGGCACTGAGCAGATCGTGGTTGGTGAAGTCGGCGGATGCCACCTTGAAGCCCCCCATCCCCCATCGGTGGAGTTTCTCAAGGCTGGTGGCATCCCAGGGGGTGCAGAGCGGGATCAGCCCCCGGCTGAGGGTGTGGTCAAAACAGCGATAGAGCTCGTCGTCGCTGAGCTGGAAGCGCTCCAGCAGATCGAGGGTGTACTGGGTGCCCAGGTCGGAGGCCATGTCGTTGCTGTCGCCGGCATTGACATAGAGCTGGCCCATGTCACGCATCTGGAACTTGGCGCAGTCGGCGCCAGCGGCGGCGGCGGCATCGATCAGTTGCAGGGCCAGGTCCAGGCTGCCGTTGTGGTTGTTGCCGATCTCGGCGATCACAAAGGCCGGGGCACCGTCACCGATCGCCCGATCGCCCAGAAGCAGGCGCCGTTGGCCGCCGCGTACCACGGCCACCACCCGGCCGTGGTCATCCAGCAGGGGGATCACCTGGATCTTGGGCGAGAGCAGTCCAGCCAGATCCGAAGCGGTGCTGCCCTCTGCCGCGCTGATGCAGTGGGGATTCATTGCTGCCGTGACCGGCCGGTTGAGGTCGATCAGATCGGTGGCTGCGATCCAGCGGCGGAAGTCGCCATCGCTCAGCACGCCCTGGAGGATCCCGCCTTCGGATACCACGAAGATCAGGCGGCATTGGTTGGCCGTGATCTTGTTCAGGGCCGTCAGCAGCGAGTCTTCCGAGAAGACCACGAACTGGGTGAAATTCCGCTCGATCTGCACCGATTGCACCGATCTCCCGTCTCTGCGGCCGACGCTGGACTCTAGGGCCGGAAGCCGGGGGTCACCAGCAGGGCGAGGGCGCGCAGCCAGCGGTTGTGGCAACGCAGCGCGGCAAGGCGCCGGCCGATGTTGCGGTTGTCCGGCCGTTGCAGCTGGGCAATCTCCAGCAGCCGCACCGCCTCCTGATGATCACCGCAGCGAATTGCCGCCTCTGCTCCGCGGCGCAGCTGGTTGCTGGAGAGGTCGGCGGCGTTCACCACGTAGCCGCTCTGTTGCAGATGTGGTGGGGCGACGGGGCTTGTGCCCAGCTCTGCCAGGGCCAGCCAGAGATTTCCAGGGGAAAAGGCCTGGTGATAACCCACCCAGTGCAGCCAGTCCGGGTCGGGATCGGGGCCCTGCGCCAGGGCGTCCAGGTCGTCAACCTGGGCCAGGGATTGCAGCAGGCCTGAGCCGGCGAAAAAGGGGGTGCCCAGATCCTGGCGCAGCCCAAAGTCGTCCATCACCACCGGCTTGCAGCCCAGATCGAGGGCGTCAAACAGGGCGGTGGACGACACGGTGGCCAGCAGCCTGCTCTCCAGCAGCAGCTGGGGTAGGGGCGCGTAGCTGAGCCTGAGATTGGCTGGGGGGCTGCCCAGGGTCTCCACCAGGGTGTGGCTGATGTGGGTCTCCACGCTGTGGAACGTGGTCTCGTGGGGTGCCACCCGCGGTTTGATCACCAGCTCCCAGTGGGGCGAGCGTCGGGCCAGCCGGGCCAGAATCCGCAGCAGACGGCGGCGCTCGGCCGGTGCGGCAGGCATCACCACCTGCTCGGCGAACACCAGGCGCAGGGGGCGTTCCGTCACGGACGCCGGGCTGCTGGTTTGTGCACGATTGCGGCCCAGGCCCGTGAGCACACTGCGCTGCCCGCTGAATGGCGTGTGGCGCAGCAGCATCTCCAGGCGGGCCTGGTCGCGGGGGCCATTCAGGCAGATCAGGTCGTAGCCCAGCCGCCAGGCGATCGCTTCCTCAAAGCGCTCCAGCACCACGCCGTTGAAGCCGCAGAACAGGGGGCGGGTCGGCCGGTTCTGCTGCCGGCGTGTGAGGTGGTAAACACTCCGGAACTCAGCAAGCTTGCTGCCGGTGAGATAAACGCCGATGGCGTCGAACTGATCCAGCCTCGGGTTAGCCAGGAGCTGTTGCAGCGTGAATCCCCATACGGGCCCGATCTCCCTCAGGCCAGCCAGCACGGCAGTCGGGGTGCCCGGCCTGGGGATGGCGTTCACACTGATCTCCACCTCCTGCTCTCCAGCGGAGCGGGCCAGGGCCTGACAGGCCAGCAGCTGGCTGTCGCTGTCAGCGATCAGCAGCAGGCGCTGGCTCATCGCGCCAGCTCACCCAGTCGCCGCAGCAGCCGCTGGGGCCCATCACTGATGGCCCACCCCCGGGCTGCCAGCCAGTCGGCGTTGGGTCTGGGCAGCTCCAAGAGGCGATCCAGGGGAGAGCAGTCGGCCAGGCGGTGCATGGCACCGCTGCCGAAGAACAGGGGGCCGTTGAAGTCGGTGCGAATGCCATAGTCGCCCAGCACGGCCGTGGGTTTGCCCCACACCATCGCCGTGAGCAGCCAGTCGGAGGCAATGCCCAGGCAGGCACTGGCCTGGATGAGGGCCATGGTCAGGTCATCGGCCTGCCCCACCTGCAGATTGGCCGGGGGCTGGCCATCCTGGCGGTGCTGCCAGGCCAGGCTGGTCTCGGTTGCATCGTTGCTGGGGTTGTCCACAAGTGCTGGGCACAGGGAGTCGTCCGGTTGGATGCGGACCTGCCAGTGGGGGTTCTCCCGGGCAAGTGTCCGCAGTCGCTGGTACAGCACCCCCTTGGCGAATGGGGAAGGGGGGATGTTCTGCTGGTCGAGCATCAGTACCACCGGCTCGGCGCTGACGCTGAATCCGATCGGCTGGGTGGGCAGGCACCACAGGCCGATCAGCTCGAGCTGTTGGCTCTGCTGGGGGGTGCCGTGCAGCAGCCAGGCCAGTTCATCCCGCTGGGCCTGACCCTGCAGGACCAGCAGGTCGTAGCCGAGGCGTGGCAGCAGGTCGGCCGCCAGGGCGTCGCCGCAGAGGGGCCGGATCGGCCCGCTGAACAGGGGTCGTGGCTGCTGCTGGCGCAGCTGGGCGGCACGGGTATGCACCTGGCGGAAGGAGGCCGCTTCGCTTCCGTCCAGAAACACGCCCACCGCATCAAGCCCCGCCAGCAGTCCGCTGCAGGCCGCCTCCAGGGGCGCCAGGGGGATCACCGGCAGCGATCGGACGTGAGCCGAACTCGGCAAGGCGGTCGTGAACAGGGTCACGGCCGCCCCGGCTGTCTGCAGCGCTGCCCCAAGCTCCAGGCTGGCCCCAAGCCCATCATTGGCTTGGCAGATCAGTCCCACGTTCATGGCTGGCGCCTCATCGTCCCTTCAGCAGTCGCTCCAGCACCCAGAAGCCCACCAGGTTCTGGCGCAGGCGCCTCAGCAGATCCCTGCCGCGATGGCGCGCTTCCTGCTTGGAGCGGGCGCCGGCAGAAGTGAGCATGCGGCGTCCCCCCTTGGCCAGGGCATAGTCCTGCCAGGCCTGGCTCCCCCAGCCCGCTGGTCCGATGTCGGCCGCCGATGGGTTCTCCCTGGGCTGTTCCAGCAGCTGGCAGAGGGCCGCCATGAACTGCTGGGCGCCATCCGGCCGATGCCCCTGTTGTTCCAGCCAATCCTGGTGGTGGCGGGGAGTGAAGGGGTCCTTCACGATGGAATCGAAGTCGGCAACGGCTCCGGATTGCAGGAAGTAGTGGTTGCCAAGACTTTCATTCACCCCCAGATCGCTCACCACCCGGGTGCTCACCCCCAGCGCCATGGCCTCCATCGCCGCCGTGGATGACACGGTGATGGCGCAGCCACACTGCTTGAGCAGGGTGAGGCTGGGCTTGTAGCTGATCTGCAGATTGCTCACCCGCCGGCTCAGTTTCTCGATCCGGCTGGCCATCTCTCCATGGTGGCGATGCAGGGTGGCCTCCACCGGGGAGGTGCGCGGCTTGAAGATCACCGGATGCTCCGGCCAGGCGCGGGCCAACTTGGCCAATCGGCGGCAGAGGTACTTGCGCTGAATCGGGTTGTCGGGGACCGACGGCTGCTCGAAGAACACGATGGAGGCCCGTTGGGGAACCTGCAGCCGCGGTTGCAGCGACCAGAGAATGGGCAGACCGGTCACCAGGGCATTGCCGCTGTCCACCCCGAGGGCCGCACAGCCCTGGCGATAGAGGCGGGCATCGGTTTCGGCGTTGAGGCAGAGGAGATCCACGCCCGAGCGATCCATCATCCCCTCGAGCTGATGGCGAAACAGGATTCCCGGATAGGCGCTGATCAGCACCGGTCGGCGCCCTTGTCCTGCCCACGCGTTCTGCAACAGCAGCTGGCTTTCCCGGGTGCGGCGGCCGTCCAGACCCAGCACCAGGGCGTCCAGCTCCGTCAGCTCGGCCCGAAGACCGCCGAGCTGGGGCCACTCCCGCTGGCGGATCTCGGTGCGGGGATCAATCCGCCGGATCTCCAGCACCTGACGGCGGGAGAGCTTGCGGCCAGGCAGTTCCAGCAGGTACAGCGTCGTGCGGGCTCCGTGCTGCCGCGCCACCTGCAGCAGATTCATCGCGGTCTTGCCGAAGGAGTCGAAACAGGCCAGGGCTGCCACCTGGCGCCCCTGCAGGCTGCTCATCAACGCTGGTCCGCCGCCGCTTGGTTCGCTGGCGGTTGTCTAGCGCCCTCCAGCAACGGCGCCAGCCTTTCGCAGAGATTGAGATCCTCTGGCGTGTCGATCTCGGGCGCCATTCCGTCCAGGGGCACCGGCAGGGTGGGCTGCACGAAGCGGCTGCCGGCTTGCAGAAACCTGGCGGTGCGGATGGCGTAGATCGCTCCTGTCTCCAGATAGGTGGGCTGCAGATCCTGTCGGCGTTGCCTGGGTTGGTGGGCGTCGTGGTTGATCCCGACGCCATGGCCATGGAGGTCCTGCCGCCAGAGAAAGCCGTGCCAGGGAACCACACTGAAGGCCATGTTGGCCTCTCCGTCCTGCAGGGCATGGACCACCGCGTCGATCTGGGAGCTGGTGGTGAACGGGGAGGTGCACTGCAGGAAGACGAACAGTGGAGGTAACGGCCCCACCTCAGCCAGTTGCCCCAGGGCATCCAGCAGGGCAGTCTCCGACGATGCCTGGTCACCGGCCAGTTCCCCCGGGCGGCGCAACCAGCCACCGCCTGCCTGTTCGGCCAGCTGCCCGATCTGCGGGTCATCGCTGCTCACCCAGACGCCATCCAGGCAACGGGCACCGAGGGCTGCCCGCACGCTGCGCACCACCAGCGGCACACCGGCGACCGGCCGCAGGTTCTTGCCGGGAATGCCCTTGGACCCGCCTCTGGCCGGAATCAGGGCGATCGGTCTGAGGGTGTCGTCGATCGCCGGTTCAGGCCGGGTTGTCTGCATGGCCGATCCGGGACTGCTGGATTGGGGGGTGGATCCGGCCGTTGGCACCAAGGGGATGGAAGCGAAGCGGATCGGCCTGGGGGGCCAGTGAGGAAGGCGGGGCTGATGGGTTGACTGCCTGCCGCTGGCGCTGGGCGCTGAGGAGCACCTTCTTGACCCTGCCCGTGGGGATGCCGGTGTCTGCCGCAACGGCGGCACACAGGAAGTCGAGTGTCGCCTCCAGGCAATCCTCAGGGAGCATCAGCCAACCCCTTGATCGGGTGGAGCGAACGTAGCAGCGCTGGGCTTGCCATCACCTTGGTTAATTTGACCCGTTGCAGCAGTCCCCTCTCCGAATTGGCCCCATCCAGCGCCCCCGTGCGCCTCGGCCTGCCGGCAGTGGGCATGCTGCAGCACGCCACCCTGCCTGCTCTGCTGGCCCCCCACACCCTGGTGTGTGGCCACTCCCGCTGCCGGCGCGAGCCCCTCGATGCACTGCTGGCCTGGGGCCGCAAGCCCAGTGCCCTCGCTGCTGAACGGCTGGCAGCCCAGCGCGCCCTCCCGCTCTGGCGCTGTGAGGACGGCCTGGTGCGCTCCCTGGGCCTTGGGCCAGACAGCCCTCCCCTGGGCCTGCTGCTCGATGATCTGGGGGTGTACTACGACGCCACCCAGCCCAGTCGGCTGGAGCAGCGCATTGCCCGCCCGCGCACCGCTGCTGAGCTCGAGCGGGGCCATCACCTGCAGCGGCTCTGGCGGGAGCAGCGGGTGAGCAAATACAACGGCGCAGCAGAGGCTCCCTTGCCCACCGGGCCCTTTGTGCTGGTGGTCGACCAGACCGCCGGGGATCTCTCCATCCGCCTTGGGGCGGCCAGCGGCGCCAGCTTCACCGCCATGCTCGAGGCCGCCCTGGCCTCCCATCCAGGCTGCCGCGTGGTGGTGAAGACCCACCCGGACGTGGTGGCGGGCCGCAAGCGCGGCCATTTCTCGCGCCAGCAGCTCAGCGATCCGCGGATCGTGGTGGAGGCCAGTGGCGGCCATCCCGCCGCCCTGCTGGAGAGGGCTGAGGCGGTGTATGTGGTCACCTCCCAGATCGGCTTCGAGGCCCTGCTCTGGGGCCGGCCGGTGCACTGCTTCGGCATGCCCTTCTACGCCGGCTGGGGCCTCACCCTGGATCGCCAGCCGGCCCCCGAGCGGCGGTGCCAGGCCCGGGCCCCGAAGCTGGCCGATCTGGTGCATGCCGCCCTGGTGGAGTCGGCGCTCTACATCGATCCCCACCGCCACCTGCCCTGCACCCCAGAAACCCTGATCACGGCCATCGGCCTGCAGCGCCGCCTGCGCGGCTCTCTGCCGGAGACGATCGAGGCCTTCGGCTTCACCCCCTGGAAGCAGCGCGTGCTGCGCCGCTTCCTGCCGGTGCGGCGGCTGCGCTTCCGCTTTGCCTGGCAGCGACCGGGGCGGTCGGCCGCCCTGGTGGCGATCTGGGGGCGCCGGGGCCGGCCGGGGTTGCTGCGGGCCGTGGAGCGCCGCAGGTTGCCCCTGCTGCATGTGGAGGATGGCTTTCTGCGTTCGGTGGGCCTGGGGGCCGACCTGATCGATCCGATCTCCTGGGTGCTCGACCGCCGCGGCATCTACTACGACGCCAACGGCCCCAGCGACCTGGAGCACCAGCTGGCCCATGGCCAGTGGAGTGCGGCCCAGCTGGAGCGGGCCGCCCGACTGCGCGGGCGGCTGGTGGAGGGGGCCATCACCAAGTACAACCTCAGCGCCCCTGCCTGGCGGCGCCCTGCCGCTGCCCGCCGGGTGGTGCTGGTGGTGGGCCAGGTGGAGTCGGACGCCTCGATCCGCCTGGGCGCCCCTGGCCTGCGGGGCAACCTGGCACTGCTGGAGGCGGTGCGCCAGGCGGAGCCCGGGGCCTATCTGGTGTACAAGCCGCACCCCGACGTGGTGGCGGGCCTCTGCCGCGAGGGCAAGGGGGAGGATCGGGCAGCCCAGGCCTGCGATGAGGTGCTGGTGGAGGCCTCGATCCAGCAACTGTTCACCCAGATCGATGCCCTGCATGTGCTCACGTCGATTGCCGGTTTTGAGGCCATGCTGCGGGGCCTGGAGGTGCACACCTGGGGACTGCCCTTCTATGCCGGCTGGGGGCTGACCCACGACCGGCTCCAGTGCCAGCGCCGGGGGAGACAGCTGGAGCTGGACGCCCTGGTGCATGCGGCGCTGATCGACTACCCCCGCTACGTGAGCCGCCACAGCGGCCTGTTCATCGAACCGGAGCAGGCGATCGAGGAGCTGCTGGCCTGGCGGGCCGGGCCGCCCCAGCCCCTCACTCTGCGCCAGCGGATCTTCCGCCACTGGGGCCGACTGCGGCAGCGTTGAAGGCCGCGGGCACGTGGCAAAGTTGGGCCCGGCTGAGCAGGGTGAGCGAACGTTGACGGCAGATTGGGCTCCAGCCCTGGTGCAGGTGCGGATCGACGGCCCGGTGCTGCTGCTGATGGGACCCATCGGCCTGTTCTTTGCCCGGTTCTGTCGCTATCTGCGCGGTTGCGGGATCCCGGTCACCAAGGTGGCCTTTCCCCTGCAGGAGTTCGGTTTCCCTCGGGAGGTGGAGGTCCCGTTCTCCGGGGACATGGAGGCATGGCGGCCGTTTCTGCGCCAGCTCCTGCTCGATCGGGGAATCCGGCATATCTTCATGTATGGAGATTTCATCATTCCCCACCGCATCGCCATCGAGGAGGCCCAGGGTCTGGGGATCGAGGCCTGGGTGTTTGAACTGGGTTATATCCGACCCAATTACGTGAGTCTGGAGCGAGATCGGGTTAATGCCCGGTCCAATCTCAACAAGCCCGTGGAGTTTTATCAGGCCCTGCCCGCAGTGAACAGTCTGCCCGGCGGTTGCCTGGATCCCGGTTGGCGTTGGCGCAAGATCTGGAAGGCGCCCACCTTCATCCAGCATGCCTTCACCGACTACCCCATCATTGAGGGTGAGCACAAGTTGCAGCCTTCCCCCCGTTTTCTCTGGTGTCAGCTCAGGGGCAGCTGGCGCTTCTGGCTCTACCGCTGGCAGGAGCGCAACCTCAAACGCCGCCTGCTGGAACATCTCTCCTTCTTTCTGGTGGTGCTCCAGGTCTCCAGCGACTCCCAGATTCAGCTTGGGTCTCCCTATCGGGGCATGCATGAATTCATTGAGGATGTGATTCGCTCGTTTGCCATCCATGCCCACGCATCTGATCACTTGGCGTACAAGCATCACCCGCGGGATCGGGGTTACAACCACTACGGGCGCCTGATCCAGTTGCTGGCTCTACGTTATGGCGTTGCCGATCGCATTCATTATTTCCATGACGGCGCCCTGAGTCGCTTTCTCCGCACCTGCCGGGGTGTGGTCACGGTGAACAGCACGGTTGGATTGCAGGCCTTATACCATGCTGTGCCAACCAAGGTGATGGGCAACACCTTCTACAACCTGCCCGGCCTCACCGATCAGAAACCCCTCGATCAGTTCTGGCAGGAGCCCACCACCAGCGACCGCCCGCTCTTCTACCGCTTCTATGCCCATCTGGTGACCACCACCCAGGTGAATGGCAACTTCGATGGGGACTTCCCCTTCCGTCTCACCTTCCCGATCGGACCGGAGGCCAGGCGGCTGGCCCCGGCGCCCCGGCTGCCCGATGCCCCCCGCAGCCCCGCAGACGGGGGCTGGGCCGTGCCCTGGCGGGTGCTTCGGCGGGCCTGCTGGGGTGTGTCCTACTTCCTGGTGTATGCGGTCCAGCTGCTGGCCCTGGCCCTGGGGCGCCGCCGCCAGGCCGCCAACCTGTTGGTGGTCACGGCCCAGGTGGGCCTGCGGGCGCTGGGGGTGAGCGTGGTGGTGGATGACAGCCAGCCGGAGGAACCGGCGAGCAGGCCCGTGGTGCATCTCTGGAACCATGAAAGTCCCGTGGATGTGCTGGTCGTGCAGGGTGTGCTCCGGCTGCCCAGCATCACCACCGCCAGCCTTCACCTCAGCCGGATCATGCCCTGGTTCTCGGCCTCGGCTGCCAATGCCGGGCACGGCCTGATGGATCATCGCAACGGCCAATCGCGCACCTCCGCCCTCTACCGGGCCTCGGCCACCCTGGCTGCCCGCAGGCAGGTGATGCTGGCCCCCAATGGGTCGCTGGTGACGCCGATCAGCCAGCGGGTGTCGGCCAGTGCCCTGCTGCTGGCCCGCAAGCATGGCGCCCTGATCGTGCCCTGGACGTTCTCCTACTACGGCCTCTCCACTTCGGCAGACGCGCTGTATCGCCCGTTGAGGCTGTTGCTCTCCCGTCTCAAGGCGCCCCTGGCCACCATTCACTGCCGCAGGGGCAGGGCTGAGGACCTCGGCCTGCCGGAGCAGGGCTGTGATCGCGACACGTTTGTGAGAGCCGTGCAGGCGTACTACTCCCGCACCACCGCCTGCACCTCGGCCGCGATCACGCCGCCAGAATCCAGCTGATGTTGTGGCCCCCGAAGCCGAAGGCGTTCTTGAGGGCATAGCGCTCCTGCCCGCCGCCGCCGAGGAGGTGGGGGTGATCCCGGACCACCGCCAGCCCGATCTCCGGATCCACCGGGGTGCAATTCAGGCTCTGGGGCACGGTGCCATGGCGCAGGGCCTGCAACGCCAGGATCGTTTCCACGGCCCCTGCGGCCCCGAGCAGATGGCCCAGCTGACCCTTGGGGGCGGTGACCGGCAGGGAGTCCACCGCTGAGCCGAGGCCGCGACGGAGTGCCTTGGCCTCCGCCAGGTCACCCACGGGTGTGCCGGTGGCGTGGGCCTGAACGAACGCCAGATCGCCCGCCTGCAGCCCCGCCCGTCGCAGGGCATCGCTGATCGCCTGGCTGGCCTGCAGTCCCTCGGGTTCCGGGGCCACGATGTGGTGGCCGTCACTGCTGCTGCCGCAGGCCTGCAGCCATCCCTGGGCAGGAGGCCCTCCCCGGGCCAGGTCGCCGGCCCGTTGCAGCACCAGCACCCCTGCCCCTTCCGAGAGCACAAAGCCATCCCGATCCCGGGCATAGGGCCTGGAGGCCTGCTCCGGCGCGTCGTTGCGGCAGGAGAGGGCTCGCATGGCGGCGAATCCCACCAGGCCAAGGCGGTTCACCGGGGCCTCACTGCCACCGGCCAGCACCACATCGGCCCGGTCGTCCTGCAGCAGCAGCTGGGCCAGAAGCAGGGCTTCGGCGCCGGCCGCACAGGCCGAAACCGGTGTGTGGGCCCCGGCATGCAGGCCCAGGTCGATGGCGATCTGGCCTGCCGCCGCGTTGGGGATCAGCATCGGCACCGTGAGCGGATTCACCCGCCCCGGGCCGGCCTGCAGCAGGTTGGTGTGCTGGCGCTCCAGGGTGGCCAGGCCGCCGATGCCGGTGCCGATCACCACGGCAACCCGGCGGGGGTCCACCCCCTGGCAATGGGGGGCGGCGTGGGCCCAGGCCTGACGGGCCGCCAGCAGGGCCAGCTGGGCGCAGCGGTCGAGCCGCCGCTGCTGCAGGGGCTCGAGGCTGGCGTTGAGATCGTGGTGCACCCGGCCGGCAATCCGGGCCGGCAAGTCGGCGGCCCAGCTCTCCTCAACCGCCGAGATGCCGGAGTGGCCTGCCAGGGTGGCTTCCCAGGTGGCATCGACACTGGCGCCGAGGGGGGTGATGCACCCCCAGCCGGTGACGGCCAGCCGTTCAGTGGGCCTGACCATCAGGGGACTCCAGGGTGCGCAGATGATTCTGAATATCGCCCACGGTTCTGAACTGGAGCAGATCCTCCTCGCGGATCTTGATGCCCAGGCACTCGTCCGCCTCGATCAGGATCTCGTAGAAGCCCAGGGAGTCGATGCCGATGTCCTCGATCAGCCTGGCGTCCGGAGTGATCTGCTGGGGATCGGCTCCGGAGATGCGCTGGAGGATCTCCTGAAGGCGCAGCTGGAGATCGGCGGAGTTCAACGGGGGACGGGGGGCAGGGGCCCGATCGATGATCCCGGCCTCAGTGCTGGAGGCCACGGTTGTTCTGGAGCTCTCATTCTCAGGGCCCCCTGCCATCAACACCCCACACCCGACTGCAGATCTATGGAAACGTACCAGTCCAGGGGGATCAGGTCAGCCGCCGCGGTACCAGCTGAAGCGCCGGTAGACCGGTTCGTGCGCGAAGTCGATGAAGTGGCTGAGGCGCCGGCTGGGGATTCGCCCGAGGTCGGCGGCCATCAGGATCTCCGTGATCTGGTTGAAGTCGCGGGCCAGGGAGAGGTTGCGAACCCTGGCCTCCATCAGGTTGATGTACTGGCGCAGCAGAACGGGCAGGCGGAAGGAGGGGGCCAATTCGCTGCGGATCTGCTGCTCCAGCTCCTGGATGGTCCGGGCCTTGCCTGGACGTTCGGCGGGCGCGATGCCTGTCAGGGGGTGGCGGGGCCGGGGACAGGGATGGTGGGTGTCCAGAAACGGAGGCCGCATCAGGCTGCTGAGAAACCGCTCGTTCACCGCCTCGGCATAGGCGAAGTGGTTGTAGGAGACCAGACCATGGATGGTCTGATATCCCGAGCTGACCGCTACCTGCAGGCCCCCACGGAACAGACACATCAAGGAGTGGGGCAGACGCTGGAAGCGGGGGGCCAGGGCGACGCGGCCGATTTCCAGGTGGTTGCCAGCATGGGCCAGCTCGGCCTTGATGCCGGGGTAGACATGCTCCAGGTAGGACTGCGGCCCCTGGGGCAGCTGCGCTGGGCTCTCCCCTTTGCCGCACTGCGGCACGAACTGCAGTCGGGCTGAGCCGGCCAGCTCGCCGCTGGTCGCTTCCACCAACAGGAAATGGTCGTAGTGGGGATCCCTGCTGTCGAGGTCGTGGCTTCGCCCGGAACCGGACAATTGCTGGCGGTAGGTGAGCTCCCGGAGGATGCCCACGGCGTCGGCATAGGGGGCGAAGCGCTCTCCGGGCAAGAGGTAGAGGTCCAGGCCTTCGGAGCTGTACAGGCGGAGACTGGAGAGGTCGCGTTCGACCTGCTGGAGCGGAAGGGCAACCGGGCCAGAAGGGGGCGGCGTGGCTCCGCTGGGTGGGTTCCCTTCCGTCGCCTTCACGATGGGTTGCGATGTGCGGGAAGATTACCTCCACCGGCCCCTGCGACAGCACAGACGTAGAGCCCCCCGATCCGTCCCATCGCCCCACCACCTTGCCTCCTGCCTTCCTCCATCGAGCCAGCCTCCGCGGATCAGTGGCGGGGGGGCTGTCCATGCTGAGTGCGGTTGCTGCCCTGCTGCCCCCGGCAGCCCTCGCCCAGCGGCAGGCCTTCCCACTGCCTGACGGTCAGGCCGGCCAGCTCCAGCCCAGCCGCCCCGTTTCCCCCCCGCTCCCGTCCCCATCCCTGCCCGCAGCTCCCCCAGTGCCTTCGCCACACCTGGCTGTGGCGCCATCCGCCGATCCAGGCCGTGGCTTCCGCTACCGGCTTGGTCCCGGGGACCGACTGCGCATGTCGGTGTTCATGGTGGAGGGCTACGCCGCAGAGGTGGAGGTGCTGAGTGATGGCACCGTCAACCTGCCCAGGCTCGGATCCGTGCCGGTGTGGGGGCTCACCATGGATGAGGCGCGTCGTCGCATCACGGAGGGCTATGACCGCTACCTGCGCCGTCCCCTGGTTTACCTCGATCTGATCATGCCTCGCCCGGTGCGGGTGACCCTGGTGGGTGAGGTGCAGAAGCCCGGCTACTACAGCCTCACCCAAGACTCGAGAAGCGCCAATCTCCAGGCGGCCGGGCCCGCTGCCAGTGGTACGCAGATCCAGAGCGCCGGTTGGCCCACCCTGGTGGATGCCGTGCAACGGGCCGGCGGCATCACGGCCGTGGCCGATCTCTCCGATGTGGTGCTCGTGCGCCCCAGCGGGGTCTCGGGGGTTGAGCCGCTGGAGTATCGCTTTGATTTTCTCAGCGCCATCATCGATGGCACCCGCACCGTCAATCCCCTGCTGGTGGACGGTGACATGATCCGCGTGGCCCGGGCCCCTGCGGTGCAGTCCAACGAAGTGCTGCTGAAGTCCGCGGCCTCCAACTTCGCCCCGGACACCATCGGCGTCACCGTGGTGGGAGAGGTGAACAGCCCTGGTCTCAAGCAGCTGCGATCCAACAGTCCCCTTGTGGCCGCGGTGATGGCATCGGGGGATCTCAATCAGCTGAGGGCCGATGCCAACTTCATCCGCCTGCTGCGGGTGGAAGCGGACGGCAGCATCACCTCCTCCCGCCTGCGCTTTGAACCCGCCGCACCGCTGGGATCGGCCAACAATCCGGCCCTGCGCAATGGCGACATGATCGTTGTGGCTCGCAATGGCTGGACCAGCTTCAGCCAGAGGCTGGGGCAGGCCGTTGAACCGATAGGCCCAGTGCTCAATGCCGCCTCGCTCTACAACATCATCCGCCGGGGGCCCTGAAGCGGGCAGGGTGATCTGAGCCCCTGCCTGAATGGTGTGGGTTCAGATCCCCAGCCTCTCCCAGATCACGTTCAGGTTTGCCTGGTGTAGGTCGGTCGAGAAGCACTCCTCCAGCTGCCCGGGGCTGAGGCGGGCGGTCACTTCGCGATCGGCCGCCAGGTTGGAGCGGAAGTTGCCACCGTCGATGTTCCAGGCTGTGTGCGCGTTGCGTTGCACGATCCGGTAGGCGTCTTCGCGGTTGATGCCGCTCTCCACCAAGGCCAGCAGCACCCGCTGGCTGAACACCACCCCGCCGTACACATTCATGTTGCGGGCCATGTTCTCGGGATACACGCCCAGACCCTTCACCACGTCGGTCATCTCCCGCAGCATGAAGTGCAGCGTGGCCGAGCAGTCGGGCAGCATCATCCGCTCCACCGAGCTGTGGCTGATGTCGCGCTCATGCCAGAGGGCGCAGTTTTCCAAGGCCGCCACCACGTAGCTGCGCAGCACGCGGGCCAGGCCGCTGATGCGCTCGCTGCGGATCGGATTGCGCTTGTGGGGCATGGCCGAGCTCCCTTTTTGCCCCTTGGCGAAGTTCTCCTCCACCTCGAGCACGTCAGTGCGCTGCAGGTTGCGGATCTCGGTGGAAAAGCGCTCCAGGGCGGCGCCCACCAGGGCCAGGGTCTGGATGTACTCGGCGTGGCGATCGCGGCTGATCACCTGGGTGCTGGCGGTGTCGGGCACCAGGCCGAGCCTGGCGCAGGCGATCTCCTCCACGCGCGGATCCGTGTTGGCGTAGGTGCCCATGGCGCCAGAGATCTGGCCCACGCTCACCACCCGCTCCAGGCGCTCGAGCCGCTCCTGGTTGCGCACCACCTCCGCCAGCCAGCCGGCCACCTTGAAGCCGAAGGTGATCGGCTCGCCGTGGATGGCGTGGCTGCGGCCGATCATCACCGTGGCCTTGTGGGTGCGGGCCAGCTCGCGCAGGGCCTCGGCCAGGGCGTCGAGCTCGGTGCGCAGCAGCGCTACCGAGGCCTTCAGCTGCAGGGCCAGGCCGGTGTCGAGCACATCCGAGCTGGTCATGCCCACGTGGATGTAGCGGCCCGCATCGCCCACGTGCTCGTTCACGTTGGTGAGGAAGGCGATCACGTCGTGGCGTACCTCGGCCTCGATCTCGAGGATGCGCTCCACCGAGAAATGGGCCTTCTCCTTGATCGTGGCCACAGCCTCGACGGGCACGCGGCCCAGCTCGCAGTTGGCTTCAGTGGCGGCGATCTCCACATCGAGCCAGCTCTGGAACTTGGCTTCCTCGCTCCAGATGGCGCCCATCTCGGGCAGGGTGTAACGCTCGATCAAGGCCGCCGGGGGCTCACATCCCCACCAATGTATGGGTCGCCGGCACCACCGCAGCGACGCTCACCCGCGCTGCGCGCACGACAGCGTCGCTGCGGTGGTACCGGCGAGCTGCGGGGGTGGAGGGATCAGGCAGGGGGGGCTTGCTGGGGGGTCAGGAGGCGGCGCTGGTGAGGTGCTGGTGGGCCACTTCCCATTGCACCAGGCATCCCCAGGCCTGCTGGCGTACCCAGCAGCGGCCGCCGCGGCACTGGATCAGCTGGAAGGGGGGCAGGTCGGCGGGTTGATTGCGCAGGCGCACGAAACTGCCGGGCCGCAGCAACTCCACAACAGTTCCTCGGGCTGCAGAGGGCCGGGCATGGCGGGAATCGGGCAGGGCCATGGCAGCGGGCAGGCGGGAACCGGCGTGGGATGCAGCAATCTTCCAGTGGTTGCGCTGAGGCCCCGCGCTTCCTTGGACTTTGTTCCAATTGCTGTATGGAATGATCACAGCCATGGCCCGCAAGCAACGCCTCGACCTGGTGCTGGTGGAACGAGGGCTGGCGAGCAGCCGCCAGCAGGCCCAGCAGCTGATCCGGGCCGGTCGTGTCCGCAGCGGCGACCGGGTGCTGGACAAGCCAGGACTGGATGTGCTGCCCGGCCTGGATCTGCAGGTGCAGCAACCCCCGCGCTATGTGTCCCGCGGCGGCGAGAAGCTGGAAGCCGCGCTGGACGCATTCCCGATTGCCATCGCCGGGCGGGTTTGCCTGGATGGCGGGATCGCCACCGGCGGGTTCACCGATTGCCTGCTGCAGCGAGGCGCTGCCCGCGTGTATGGCGTGGATGTGGGCTACGGCCAGACGGCCTGGAGCCTGCGCAGCGATGGGAGGGTGACGCTGCGGGAGCGCACCAACCTCCGCCATCTCACCGCCGCTGAGCTGTACGGCCCGAACGACCCAGTGGCCGACCTGGCGGTGGCCGATGTGTCCTTCATCTCCCTGGTGCTTGTCCTGCCCGCCCTGCTGGCGTTGTTGAAAGCCCCCCAGGCCCGTGCTGAGCTCGACCTGGTGGTGCTGGTCAAGCCCCAGTTTGAAGTGGGCAAGGCTCGGGTGGGCAAGGGGGGCGTGGTCCGCGACCCGGCCGCCCACTGCGACGCGATCGCCGGGGTTGTGGCTGCTGCCCAGGCGCTGGGACTTCGGGCCGCCGGGCTGGTGGCCTCGCCGATCACCGGTCCTGCTGGCAACCACGAATATCTGCTGTGGCTGCAGGCAGCGGGCGACGCCGGTTTGGCTGCAGAGGGGGATGGCAGCTCTGAGGCCAGTGCGGTCTCAGCTGAGGTGATCAGGGATCGGGTGGCCGCCACACTCAACGGCCACCCCTGAACGGCGGGATTCAGATGGCGCCGCTGTCGCGATCGCCTGTGCGGATGCGGATCACCGAGTCGATGGTGCTCACGAAGATCTTGCCGTCTCCGATCTCACCGGTGCGGGCCGCGTCCTGGATGGCGGTCACCACGGTGTCCACCTTGTCGTCATCGACGACGATCTCCAGTTTGAGCTTCTGCAGGAATTCCACGGTGAACTCTGAGCCGCGGTAGCGCTCCACCTGGCCCTTCTGGCGGCCGAAACCGCGCACTTCGCTCACCGTCATGCCGACGATGCCCGCATTCACCAGCGCGATCTTGACGTCCTCCAGTTTGAAGGGACGAATGATGGCCTCGACTTTTTTCATGGAAGCAGCTGGGCTTGGAGGTGGTCGTGTTGGAAAGCAGTCTCGCAGGATCCCCGGCTCCCCGGGAACAAGTCCATCAGACCTGAGCTGATCAGGGGTTGTCGTAGCCGTTGTTACGGCCCCCGATCCCCCTTCATAGGATCCACCCTCACTGCCGCCCCCGCGCCAGCCCATGTCGTCGCCCCTGCCCAGCGAGGCGTTGGCCTCCCTGCCGACCGCCGCGCCAGCCGCTCCCGAGCAGACGCGCACGCCCCTGTACGGCGAGCGGGCGATCACCGAGGCCCAGTTGATCTGCTTCGACAACCCGCGGCCCGGGCGCAGTTACGAGATCGCCATCACCCTGCCGGAGTTCACCTGTCGCTGCCCCTTCTCCGGCTACCCCGACTTCGCCACGCTGCGCTTGCTCTACCAGCCGGGACCGCGGGTGATGGAGCTCAAGGCGATCAAGCTCTACGTGAACAGCTACCGCGATCGCACGATCTCCCATGAGGAGGTGGCCAACCGCATCCTCGACGACTTCGTGGCGGCTTGCCAGCCGGTGTGGATGCAGCTCGAGGCCGATTTCAACCCCCGCGGCAACGTGCACACCGTGGTGCGGGTGAGCCATGGCGTGCGCCAGCCCTGCTGAGGGGCCCGCCGGGCCAGAGTGCCGCGGCCCTACTCCGGAGCCAGTCCGGCCAGCAGTTGGGGCAGTTCCCTCGCCAGCGCCGTGAGGTTGCGGTTGCAGAGGCCGGCCAGATGCAGCCGGCCCGGCTCGGCGATCGCCCAGAGCTGGCGGGTGGCCAGCAGGCTCAGACCGCCGCCCGCCAGGGCGATGGCGAAGCCGGCGTACACCAGGGGTACCCCTGGATCCCGCTTGAGCAGGATCCCGCTTGCGGGCAGCACGCTGTCCACGCGGATGGGCAGCTCGTTCACCTCCCGGGCAGGCCCGCCGACGGCCAGGGATGCCTGCAGGGCGCCATCCGGCCCGTAGATGTCCACAGGTCCTTGCTCACTGGCCAGACTCAGCAGCACCGGTTGGCTGCCATCCGGCCGGGTGGGCAGCACCAAGCCCCACACCTGCTCTCCCAGCTGGGGAAAGCTCTGCAGGGGCAACTGCAGCACCGGGCTGCGGCCGAGCTGTACCGAGATGGCCGCCAGGCCCCAGTCGGCCTGGTAGAAGGTCACTCCCCGGAAGCGCAGGGGGTGATTCACGCTGATCTCGGCCTCGCGCAGCACCGGGCCCTCAGGGCTATTGCTCGCCAGGATGCGCAGGGAGGAGCGGAACTGTTCAGGGCGACCGGCTGGATCCCGTTCCACGGCGAAGCGATCGAGGGCGAGGGTGAGCTCGCTGCGGCCACGGCTGTCCATCAGCTCCAGGGTGCGCCCGGGTGCCAGAAACTGCTCGGCACGGCGGCCCCCCAAGGCCCCCCAGGCTGCGCCGAGCATCAGCACCACCATCCCGGCATGGACCAACAGGGGGCCCACCCGTCCCAGCAGGCCCTTGCGGGCCGCCAGCCGCTCCTCCTGCCGCAGGATCTGCCACCCCTGCTGCCGCAGACGCTGCTCCAGGCCATCGAGGCTGGCCAGCGCGTCCGCGCTGTTCACGGTTTCCGCCAGACTCAGCTTGCTGAGCTGGCGCGGGGAGCGGTAGTCGATCCAGCGCAGGGCGGCCCTCAGGGCGGGCCACTGGCGTCGCCAGCTGCACAGCAGCAGCGAGAGGGCCAGCCAGGCCAGCAGGCCCAGGAACCAGCCGCTGGAGTACACGTGGTCGAGTTGCAGGCTGAGCAGCGCATCGCCCCTCAGCAGCCCCAGCCAGGGGGTCGCGTCGTACAGCTGGTGATAGAGCGTCTCCGTTTCCCGCTGGGGGATGGCCGTGCCGATGCCGCTGGCGATGGCGATCACCAGCAACAGGGCAATGGCCAGCCTCAGATCGGAGATCCAGGCGGCCAGTCGGCTCAGGCTCCTGCCGGCGGCGGCTTGGGGGTTGGGGGGCATGGGGGTTGGAACGGGTGGCGCCATGGCTCAGGTCCACTGCGCCAGCAGGGTGAGCAGACCGGTGGTCACCAGCACCACGCCGCTGATCGGCGGCACCCAGCGGCCGAGGCGGCGCAGGTTCAGCAGACTCGGCAGGCTGGCCGCGGCCGTACCGGCCAACAACAGGGGCACCACCTGCCCGGCTCCGAAGCTGGTGAGCATCAGCATCCCCACCAGTGGTTTGCCGGTGCGGGCCATCCAGCCCAGCAGCACGGCCAGAACGGGCGTTGTGCAGGGTGTGGCAGCCAGACCGAAGGCCAGGCCGGTCGCAAGGGGGGCCAGGGGTGCTGGCACCCGTTGCCGCCAGCGTTCCGGATCGGGACCGGCGGGCATCGGCAGCCTGAGCAGGCCCAGCAGGTTGAGACCCATCAGCAGGGCCAGCAGGGCCACCAGGGTGGGGATCAGCCCTGGGATCTGGCCATAGATGCGTCCGAGCACGCCGCTGAGCAGGCCGAGCAGCACCAGGGAGGCGACGATTCCCGCCGCAAAACTGACGCTTCGCAGCCACGGGCTCGCGCCCCGTTCGGAGCTGAAACCAGCCAGATAGGCGAGGGTGACCGGCAACAGGGACAGGGAGCAGGGCCCCAGGCTGGTGAGCAATCCGCCCATGAACACCACGGCCAGGGTGGTGGGCCCTGGCTGGGAGAGGGATTGCTGCAACAGGCCCTCACTGGCGTGGGCCAGATCACTGAGCGCCAGTGTCCAGTTGGCCGGAATGGCCCCAAAGCCGATCATCACAGGAGGCTATCGGCTGATGCCCAAGGCAGTGGGGAGATCAGGCCGACCTGGATGGGGTGGATGTCCGCCGCCGCCGGCTGGGCGAGGTGGTGGCAATCTCACCGCTCGACTCCAGGGAGCAGCGAATGAGCAGCCCGCACACCAGCAGGCTGGCCATCAGGGAATTGCCCCCGTAGCTGATCAGGGGCAGGGGGAGACCGGTGGTGGGCATGGCACCACTGGCCACCGCAATGTTCAGGATCGATTGCCCCACCAACAGGGTGGTGCAGCCCATGGCGATCAGCCGCTGCTGATTGCTGCGGCAGGTCAGGGCAACCCGCAACCCCACAAAGCCGAACAGCAGCAGGAAGCCCAGCAAGACCACTGAACCCACGAAGCCGAATTCCTCGGCGAACACGGCGAAGATGAAATCGGTGCTCTGAATCGGCAGATACTGGAGCTTCTGGGTGGAGAGCCCGAAGCCCTCGCCGAAGATGCCGCCAGAGCCGATCGCCAGCAGGCTCTGCACCAACTGATAGCCATCCCCCTGGGCGTCCTGCCAGGGATTGAGAAAGGACACCACCCGCAGCCGCTGATACTCGTTGATGGCAATGCTGGCGGCACCCAGCAGTCCTCCCGCGCCTGCCGCGCCAATCAACAGGGGCAGGCCCACGCCTGCCGCCAGCGCCATGAACCACAACAGCAGTCCGGTGAGGGCTGCCGTGCTCAGGTTCGGCTGTTTGAGGATCAGCAGGATGAGCAGGCCGAACACCCCCAGCCAGAGCAGTTTCTGGTCGCCGCCGATCCGCCGCCAATGGGAGAAAAGCGCAGCACCCTGCAACACCACGAAGGGTTTCACCAGCTCGGAAGGCTGCAGCTGCACCGGGCCAAGCACCAGCCAGCGGCTGGCCCCATTCACCGTGGTGCCCAACACCAGTGTGGTGGCCACCAGCAGGCAACCCACCAGCACGCCCAGTGGTGCCAGATGCAGCCAGCGGCGCAGGCTGGTGCGAACAGCCAGCACCAGCAACCCCCAGCTCGCCACCATCCACACCAGTTGACGCTTGAGGTAGAAGGCGCCATCGCCCATTTCCCGCACGGCGACCCACCAGCTCGCTGAGGCCAGCACCAGCAGGCCGATCACGCTCCAGATCGCCACCAGCCCCAGCAGCAGGCGTGCCTCCGCCGGCCACGCCTGCCAGGGCCATGCCTCTCCCCGGGAGGAACGTCCAGGGCTGGAGCGTTCAGGCCCGGCCAGCGCGATCGAACGACTCAAGGGCGTGAAGAGGGAGTTCGGACCCATTGAGCCGTGCCAGCCCCCTGCTTGTCGAGCCTTGCGTGAAACTGCGACGACTGGTCCGTCTGACAGGTTGATTGGCCACAAAAAAACCCAGCCAACAGGCCGGGCTGGAATGGATCACCGGATCGAGGACGGTCAGTTACCCACATTCACCTGGGGGCGGCCCGTGGCCAGTTCCACCTTGAGGATCTTGCCCCCCTGTTTCATGATCCGCTGCTGCTCAGCGAACCAACTCTCGTAGGGCACCCACTTGGTGAAGAAGGTGTTCTGGAGTTCGCGCTGGGAGCGGCTCTTCTCAGGGCAGGGAATGCAGGCTGTGATTTTGAACAGACGCATGGAAAGGATCCGTGAGGTGGGCGACTGGTCGGATCAGTTACCCAGACCGGAGCAGATGTAGTCGAAGTACACGGCCATTTCGCGGCCGGCGTCAGGACCCACCAGAGAAGCGGTGACTTCCTTCATGGCCTGGATCGACTGCACGGTGGCACCGATGGGCACGCCGAGGGAGTTGTAGGTCTCCTTGAGGCCGTTGAGCACCCGCTCATCGAGGATGGAGGTGTCGCCGGCCAGCATGGCGTAGGTGGCGTAGCGCAGGTAGTAGTCGAGGTCGCGGATGCAGGCCGCGTAGCGACGGGTGGTGTACATGTTGCCGCCCGGACGGGTGATGTCCGAATAGAGCAGCGACTTGGCCACGGCCTCTTTGATGATGGCCGAGGCGTTGGCGCTGATGGTGGCGGCGGCGCGCACGCGCAGTTCGCCACTGGCGAAGTACTGCTCAAGGCGGCCCATGGCGGAGCCGTCGAGATAGAGGCCCTGAACGTCAGCTTGGTTGATGACGTTGGTGATCGCGTCTTGCATGAATCCGGCTGGAATGGGCGGTGGAAACGGAAGAGAAGGGCCTCAGGAGAGGGCGCCGACGACGTAGTCGAAGTAGAAGCCGGCCTCTTCAGCGTCAGAGCCGGTGAGCATGCTCAGGGAGGCGTTCTTCATCTCGCGCACGGCTTCCGCCATGGCTTCGAGGGGAGTGCCCAGGGAGCGGTACATCTCCTTGGCGCCGATGATGCCGATTTCCTCGATCGGCGTCACGTCACCGGCAATGATGCCGTAGGTGACAAGGCGCAGGTAGTAGTCCATGTCGCGCAGACAGGAAGCGGTCATTTCCTCGCCGTAGGCATTGCCGCCGGGGGAGATGACGTCAGGACGCTTCTGGAACAGAGCGGCGCCGGCCGTCTTGATGATGCGCTCTCGACCTTCGCTCAGCACCTGAGCCACGCGCACACGGCGCTGGCCCGCGGCCACGAAGGATTTGATCTGGTCGAGTTCGCCAGGGCTGAGGTAGCGGGCTTCGGCGTCCGCGTTGATGATCGAGTTGGAGACGATGCTCATGCAGTTCTGCCTCGAAACAAGCGGTCGCCTTGACGGAGACCGTATCCGGTGGGTAAGGGGAAGATCGACTTGCGCCGATCGCCCAAGCATTCTGCGGCAACGGCTGCGGTCGACCGGGACTGCGGTCACAGTTCTTCATGCGGGTTCTGCTGGCGAAAAGCCTTGTGCCGCAAGGCTTCTGCCTGGTGTTGCTGATAGTTGCCCGTCGCAGCAATTGTTCATCATTGTGTGCTGCTGATTGGCTGCTCCTGTCACTGCTGGCGCTGTGAATGTCCGCAGACTGGTGATCAAAATCTCGCCGTTGTTCCTGCATCAAAACCCCCGACGGATGCAATCCGCCGGGGGTGTGCTGGATGTCTGGTGACTGGCTCCGGTGGTGCTGGGGACTCTCCCCGGGCGCTGACTCAGATGGCGCCGTTGGGTGGTGGGGTCAGGCCGGCATTGCCGCTGTACAGAGATGCGGTGCGGTTCACCGTGCTCAGCGGCTGGCCGTCGCTGGTCTGCATGCCGCGCAGGTAGGGAACCGTGTCCTGGCCGAAGGACTGCGCATACTCGGTACTGGCCAGCAGATCGTCGATGGCGCTCTGCAGGCCCTCGCTGGTTCGAAGGGCCAGAAAACGACTGGTTTCCTGGGGTTGGGCGGCACGACCGAGAATGGCCAGATAGGCAGCTGCAGCGGTCCGCAGTGGTGCCAGGCGGTTCAGCCGTTGCTGGAACAGGTCGCTTCCGGCCACGACAGCAACGAACTCTGCCACGGTGAGCTGACCATTGCGGAACTGGGATTCCGCATCAACCAGCCGCTCCGCTTCCAGGGCCGGCCGGTTGAGCAACTGCCGGTAGACGGCGTTTGCTGCTTCGCGCACCTGCTGCTCATTGGTGGTGCGGCCCAGTTTCAGCGGCTGGGCCAGGCTCTGACGGCGATTGAGGCCCTGGGGGCGACTTGGCTGCAGCGCTTTGGCCATGGCGGCTCCAGGCTGGCGCGCCGAGGTCGTGGCCAGGTTGCCGCTTTCCTGCTTGGTCCAGCCGCCTGCTGCGGGTGCCGAGGGCCTGGGCTGGCTGAAGCCGGCTCCCCCGGGAGTGACCCAGGCACCCAGCCCGGGGCTGGTGCGCCAGCGGCGGCTGGGTTCGGGGTTGCTGCGCACGCTGCCCGGGCCAGGAGCAGTGGAGGGTGGCTGAGCCATCACCTCACCGCCGGCCACCTGGGCGGTCCACACGCCCCGCACCACGCTGCGCCGATCCGGCAGGTTGCGCTGGGTGAGATCCCCGGTGGTGCGCAGGCTGTTGCCGGCGGACGTCTCAGGCCGCGGGCGGGCATTGAGATCAGCGTAGGCGCCGGCATTGAACGGCCTGTTGAGCCCGGGAACGGCCCGGGCGTTGCGATCGGCCGGCGTGATGAAGCGTTCGTAGGGAACGGTGTCCTCGCCGAAGCAGTCGTTGTATTCACGGCTGGCGAGCATCTGGTCGACAACGCCGTAGAACCCCTTGCGGGCGGCTGTGTCGAAGTAGGAATCAATCTCCCAGCGCCCGAAGGTGGGCCGGCCCAGCAGCCGGCGATGCATCACCTCGATGGCCTTGGTGATGTAGAGCCCGCTCCAGTAGCGGCGGCGGAAGGCCTCACTGCGGGCAACCTGGCGCACGAATTCGCGCAGGCTGATGTCGCCGTTCTCGAGCTTGATCTCCTCCACCTTGTTGCGCTCGCCGGCATAGCCGGCGTTGCCGAGCACCTGCACGTACACCGCGTTGATCACGGCCTGGGTGCTGCTCTCGGTGCCCCGGGTGCTGGGCTGGCCGCCCCGCCGGGGAACGGAGTTGCCGCCGGTGGCGATCTGCTGCAGGCGCACCACCCGCGGCCCGACGCGCCGTGGTTTGGCCTGGCGGAAGCCGGGGCTATCCATCTGGCCGGGCTGGGCCATGCCATTGCCGATCAGGATGCGGCGGCTGTCGTAGCTGAATGGGGCGGGCCGGGTGGCCACGTTGGCCGTACCCGAGGGGAAGATCGCGCCGTAGGTGAGGCCGAGGGGATCATTGCCGCCGCCATAGGGGTGCTGGTCGGCCAGGGGCTGGCGGTAGGCGGCGTAGAGGGTGACGTACTGGGGTGCCCCTTCAAAGGGTGCGCTGAAGCGGAAGAGCTTGCGGTTGCTGCCCCAGCCGGCGCTCTCCTGGGCCTCTTCGCCGAGATCGCGCAGGAAGGGCACGGTCTCCTCACCGAACACCCGGGCGTACTCCATCGAGTTCACCAGGCAGTCCACCAGGCCGGGGAGGCCCTGCACGCTCACGATGTCGAAATAGGTGGTGAATTCCTCCCGGGAGCTGATGCCACGGCCGAGGAAATGGCGGAAGGCCAGCTCCACGGCCCGGCTGTTGGAGAAGCGGCCGTAGAACTGCTTCTGATACTCCTTGCTGCGGCCGAGAGCGCGGATGAACTCGCGCATCGAGATCTGGCCCTGGCGCACCTGGGTGGCCTCCACCGGGCAAACCACCTGGCTGTAGCCCTTGACGATGTCCCGTTCGAACACCTGGCGGTAGGCGGCCCGCACCACCTCGGCCTTCTGGCCGCCGCTCATGGCTGGCTTCATCACGAAGCGCTGGGCCTTGCCCTGGGCGGCCAGGGCATAGGTGGCGGGCAGTTGCAGGCCCTGGTTCAGGGGGCTGCCCAGCCGTTGGCGGGCAGAGGGGGTGGGCACCTCCAGCTCGCTGATCAGCACGTTGAAGGTCTGGATCACCAGCTCGCGGATCTCGGGCTGGTCGGTGAACAGGCCGGCGGCGGCGGCACGCATCTCCTGCAGGGCCACGTTGGTGGCGGCCAGGGAGCAGGCCTTCTCGAGCACGTCGCGCAGGCCGCGGGTGTTCACCGAGAGGATGCTGGGATCACCGGCGACCAGGGCGTAGCCCACGTACCGCAGGAACCAGGCCAGGTCGCGGATCGACTTCTTCATGCGCGCCGTGCCGTAGCGGCCAACGGCGATCGGGCTGAAGCCACTGGGCAGCACCACCCGCACGTCGGCGTCGCCGCCAGCACCCTCCAGCAGCCGGCTGATCAGGTTGCCCTTGCGCTCGGCAGCACCGGCGAAGGTCTGTACCGAGCGCTGGAAGGCGGCCTGGTCGGCCGCGAGCGGTGTGCCATCGGCCGAAGCGGCGGGCCGCAGGGGTGCATCGAGATACGAGAGCGGCGTGCCACCGGTGAAGATCCGGTTGGCGGCCTTGGCCACGATGAACTCGGCGTTCTCGGAGATCCGGCGGGCGGCTTCCACCCGGCGCTGACCGCTCTCGAAGAACGTGACGAGGCTGCTGAGTTCGCCCCCATCCGGGAAACGGTCTTCTTGTTCGGCCTGACGGACGCTGGAGAGCGGCAAGGTGTCGTAGCGCTGGGGCGCCACCCTGGTGCTGCCGCTGCTGGCGGTCACGGTCATGGACGAGAGCGAACCGGGCTGGGCCAACTTACGGCTGGCCCCCTGAACAGCCCGGGAGCGATGAACAAATGTTTGCAGCGTGGGGAGCGGCGCCGTGAAATGCTCGCCCCAGCCGTTCCGCAACCGTGTCCGCCCGTGATGCCGCCACTCCGGTGGTGAGTGCCTTCTACGACCGCTTCCCCTACCCGGGGGATCCGTTACAGGACGGCCCGCCGCCTGGATACAACTGGCGCTGGTGCGTGGACAGCGCCCGGGCCTTCGCCGCCGGTGTGTTGTCTCCGGTCGCGGCAGGGCAGCCTCGGCCCTGGCGGATCCTCGACGCCGGCTGTGGCACAGGCGTGAGCACTGACTACCTCTGCCATCTCAATCCCGGCGCCTCGGTGCTGGCGGTGGACATCAGCGCCGGCGCCCTGGCGGTGGCACGGGAGCGTACCCGTCGTTCCGGCGCGGCCGCCCAGGTGCAGCAGCTGCGGCTCGAGCAGCGCAGCCTGCTGGATCTGGCCGGAGAGGGGCCCTTCGACTACATCAACTCGGTTGGGGTCCTCCACCATCTGCGCGAGCCCGGACTGGGCCTGCGGGCGCTGGCCGATCTGCTGTGCCCGGGAGGGTTGCTGCACCTCTTTGTGTATG
Organism: Prochlorococcaceae cyanobacterium; assembly: GCA_040399285.1. Taxonomy (GTDB): domain Bacteria; phylum Cyanobacteriota; class Cyanobacteriia; order PCC-6307; family Cyanobiaceae; genus NIES-981. The sequence goes on along the minus strand of JBBASM010000007.1, from coordinate 72,717 downwards.
CCGATGGCGGCCGCTGGGAGATCCAGCGCACCCAGCGCAGCCTCAGCCGTCTGGGGGTGGGCAGTGGCCCCGAGGCGATTCAGCTCGGCCGGGAGCTGTTCTCTGTGCTTCCAGCCAGCAATCGCCTGCGGCGCCACCACGAGCAGCGCTGGGCCCTGGATACCCAGGCGGACGTGAACTTCGCGGATATGTACCTTCACCCCCAGGAGACCAGCTACAACCTCCACACCCTGATGGCCTTCGTGGCCCAGGCCGATCTGGACTTTGTCGGTTTCTCCAACCCGGAGGTCTGGGACCCGGCCCGGCTGCTGACCGGCGGGTTGCTGGATCGGGCCCGATCCCTCTCCCAGGACGAGCGCTGGGCCCTGATCGAGGACCTCGATCCCGACATCAGTCATTTCGAGTTCTTTCTCAGCAAGGGTCCGCTGCAGCGGCCTGACTGGGGGGACGACAGCGTGCTGCTGGCCGCCAGTGGTCAGCGCAACCGCTGCCTGTGGGGCTGGCCTTCCACGGATCTGCTGGGACCAGATCTGTTGCCTCTGACCATTGAGCCGGCGGCCCTGGCGCTGATGCAGGCGGTGGAAGCCGCCCCGGGCTTGCCACTGGCGGACTTGCCTCTGCCGTTCACGGCCGAGGAGCGCTGTGGGCTGGCGCGCCGGCTGATGGCCCTGCAGGTGCTGCAACTGGTTGCTTAACGCAGCGTGATAAGTTGCCCGGGCTTTGACGCCCTCCAGCACTTGCAGATCAGCCTCGCAGCGGATACCGGCTCAACCGGTACGCCATCTGCGGATGGGGAAGCGGTGCTGGCGTCAGATGATCGGCATCCCGCCGATCTGACAGCCGCCGATCCCTTTCTCCGGCTGCAACGCCGCCTGCTGCTGGCCACCCTGCTGCTCACGCTTGTGGTGACCGCGATCGCCTGGCCCCTGTTCGGTGCCAGTGCTGCTCGCAGCCTGCTGTTGGGTGGATCTTGCGGACTGCTCTACCTGCGTCTGCTGGCCCGCAGCGTGGCCCGGATCGGTCCTGAGTCCCGCTCTCTGGGACGCTTTCAGATCGTTGTACCGGCCCTGCTGGTTGTGGCCGCAGCCCGCATTCCTTCCCTGGAGTTGTTGCCGGCCCTGCTCGGCTTCCTGCTCTACAAGCCGGCCTTGCTGCTGCAGGCCGTCCTCGCCCCCTGAACCACCCTTCACCCCATGGTTCCCTTGCCCCTTGCCCTGCCGTTCGCCGAACTGGAGGTAGGCCAGCAGTTCTACTGGCACCTCGGCAAACTCAACCTCCATGGTCAGGTCTTCCTGAGCTCCTGGGTTGTGATCGGCGCACTCCTCGCCTTGGTGGTGGTGGGTACCCGCAGGATGGAGCGTGAACCGCGCGGGGTGCAGAACCTGCTTGAGTTCCTCTGGACCTACATCCGCGATCTGGCCCGGGAGCAGATCGGCGAGAAGGCCTACCGCGACTGGCTGCCCTTCATCGGCACCCTCTTTCTGTTCATCTTCGTGTGCAACTGGGGCGGTGCCCTGATCCCCTGGAAGCTGATTGAACTTCCCAACGGTGAACTGGGCGCTCCCACCGCAGACATCAACACCACAGTGGCCATGGCCCTGCTGGTATCCCTGGCTTACTTCTATGCGGGCCTGAGCCGCAAGGGGTTGCGTTACTTCGAGTACTACGTGGAGCCCACTCCGATCATGCTCCCCTTCAAGATCATCGAGGATTTCACCAAACCCCTCTCCCTGTCCTTTCGTCTGTTCGGAAACATCCTTGCCGACGAGCTTGTCGTTGGTGTGCTGGCCTTCCTTGTGCCGGTGATTGTGCCCCTGCCGGCCATGTTCCTCGGCCTGTTCACCTCGGCCATCCAGGCCCTGATTTTTGCCACCCTCGCCGCTAACTACATCGGCGAGGCCGTGCACGAAGAGCATCACTGAACCGTTCAGCCGGATCGGTCCGCCGATCTGGCAAACTCGTCGCGCGCAGGTCCGGGTGGAACCGGGCCCGCTCCCCTTGGGGAGTGTCCCGGCCGCGCTCCAGCCCTTTCCGCGCTCATCCCTGCGCTCCCCTAACTCCTTTCCACCAATGAGTGATCTGACCTCCGCCGCTTCCGTACTGGCCGCCGCTCTGGCCGTGGGCCTCGCCGCCATTGGCCCTGGTATCGGCCAGGGCACCGCAGCCGGTCAGGCTGTGGAAGGCATTGCCCGTCAACCCGAGGCTGAAGGCAAGATCCGGGGCACCCTGCTGCTGTCCCTGGCCTTCATGGAAGCTCTCACCATCTACGGCCTTGTGGTGGCACTGGTGCTGCTGTTTGCCAATCCCTTCGCCGGCTGATCACTCACTGAGGGGGGCGGTGGTCGCCCTGTGCTGACTCCGTCCCCCACGTGACTGTTTACCCGTCCACCCCGGCGATCCCTTCCCAATGACCAGCTGGCTCCTGCTTGCCACTGCTGACGCCGTCACCGGCGTCGCTTCCGGCGCCCCGGAGGGAGGTCTGTTCGACCTTGATGCCACCCTGCCGCTGATGGCGGTGCAGGTGGTGCTCCTCACCTTCATTCTCAATGCCCTGTTCTTCCGACCGGTGGGTCGCACCGTGGAAGAGCGCGAGGGCTTCGTCACCACCAGTCGCGCTGAAGCCAAGCAGCAGCTGGCCCAGGCACAACGGCTGGAAGCTGATCTCACCGAACAACTCAAGGAAGCCAGGCAGGATGCTCAGAAGCTGATCGTCGAGGCTGAGCAGGAGTGCGACAAGCTCTACCGCGAGGCCCTTGCCACGGCCCAAGCCGAGGCCATTGCCGTGCGTGAGAAAGCCCGCCGGGAGATCGAGGCCGAGAAGAACCAGGCGCTTGCTTCCCTGAAAGTCGAGGCTGATCAGCTCGGTTCTCTGATCGTTGACCGTCTGCTGGCCGCCCAATGACCACCCAATCTCTGGCCACCGTGCTGTTTGCCCACCACGGCGGCTTCGGTCTCAACCTCAACCTGTTCGAGACCAACCTGATCAACCTGGTCATTGTGATCGGGGTGCTCATCTGGTTCCTGCGCGGTTTCCTCGGAGGGATGCTGGACCGCCGCAGGCAGGCCATCCTCGCCGACCTCAGTGATGCCGAAGATCGCTTGAAGACGGCCACCGCTGCTGTGGCCAAGGCCCAGCAGGATCTCCAGGCCGCCCAACAGAAAGCCCAGCAGATCCGCGCCGATGGCCAAGCCAGGGCCCAGTCCGTGCGCGACGAGAGTGAACGCCGCACGATCGAGGAGATGGCCCGGCTCAGGGAAGATGCCTCTGCCGATCTGAATGCCGAGGCGGCTCGGGTTTCCGACATGCTTCGCCGTGAAGCTGCCCGTCAGGCCATCGAGAAGGCCCTGGCCACCCTGCCCGGCAAGCTCGACGAGGGGGCTCAGGCCCGCTTGATCGACCAGTCCATCAACACCCTGGGGAACGCCTGATGCCAGTCCTCAACACGATTGCCACCCCCTACGCCGAGGCCCTGCTGCAGGTGGCCGAATCGCGCAAGGAGACCGATACGGTTGCAGAGCAGGCCCGTGAACTGCTGGTTCTCTGGAACGAGAGCCCTGAACTGCGGGCGGCCATGGGTTCGCCCGTGCTCGAACCAGAGGCCAAAAAAGCTGCCCTCGCCAAGTTGTTCGCCGATCAGCTCACACCGTCGGTTCAGAACCTGCTCAAGCTCCTGGCCGACCGCCAACGGATTGCCGTGCTCGATGCGGTGTTGATCCGTTTTCTGGAGCTGTACCGCCAGTTGCGGGGCATCACCCTGGCGCAGGTGACATCGGCCACATCGCTCAGTGATGAGCAGCAGGAACAACTCAATACCAAGGTGCGCGCCATTGCCGGCACCAAGGACGTGGAATTCGACCTCAAGGTCGACCCAGATCTGATCGGTGGCTTCGTCGTGAGCATGGGTTCACGCGTGATCGACGCCAGCCTCTCCGGCCAGGTTCGTCGCCTCGGCCTGGCGCTCGCCAAGGTGAGCTAGCCCGTCCCTCTGCCTTTCGGCTTCACCCTCCTCCTCCCATCCAATCCCCCTGCGGGGGCTTCCCACCATGGTTTCCATCCGCCCCGACGAGATCAGCGCCATCCTCAAGCAGCAGATTGAGGACTACGACAAATCGGTTTCGGTCAGCAACGTCGGAACCGTGCTGCAGATCGGCGACGGCATCGCCCGCGTCTATGGCCTGCAGCAGGTCATGGCCGGCGAACTGGTGCAGTTCGAGGACGGCACCGAGGGCATCGCCCTCAACCTCGAGGATGACAACGTGGGTGTGGTGCTGATGGGCGAGGGCCGCGGCATCCAGGAAGGCAGCACGGTGAAGGCCACCGGCAAGATCGCCGCAGTGCCCGTGGGCGACGCCATGCTTGGCCGGGTGGTGAACTCCCTGGGTCAGCCGATCGACGGCAAGGGTGACATCGCCACCACCGAGACCCGTCTGATCGAATCGATGGCGCCTGGCATCATCCAGCGCAAGTCGGTGCATGAGCCCATGCAAACGGGTATCACCGCGATCGACGCGATGATCCCGATTGGGCGGGGCCAGCGCGAGCTAATCATCGGCGACCGCCAGACCGGCAAGACCGCCATCGCCATCGACACGATCATCAACCAGAAGGGCGAAGACGTCGTCTGCGTGTACGTGGCCGTGGGCCAGAAGGCCGCATCCGTGGCCAATGTGGTGGAGGTGCTGCGCGAGAAGGGCGCCCTCGACTACACCATCGTGGTGGCCGCCAACGCCTCTGAATCGGCCGCTCTCCAATACCTCGCTCCCTACACCGGCGCGGCCCTGGCCGAGTCGTTCATGTACAAGGGCAAGGCCACCCTGGTGATCTATGACGACCTCACCAAGCAGGCCCAGGCCTATCGCCAGATGTCCCTGCTGCTGCGCCGTCCCCCCGGTCGTGAGGCGTATCCCGGCGATGTGTTCTATTGCCACAGCCGCCTGCTCGAGCGTGCCGCCAAGCTGAGCGATGCCATGGGCAAGGGCTCGATGACCGCCTTGCCGATCATCGAAACCCAGGCCGGTGACGTGTCGGCCTACATCCCCACCAACGTGATCTCGATCACGGATGGCCAGGTCTTCCTCAGCTCCGACCTGTTCAACTCCGGCCTGCGCCCCGCCATCAACGTGGGCATCTCCGTGAGCCGGGTGGGTGGTGCCGCCCAGACCAAGGCGATCAAGAAGATCGCCGGCACTCTCAAGCTGGAGCTGGCCCAGTTCGACGAGCTGGCTGCCTTCTCCCAGTTCGCCTCCGACCTCGATGCCGCCACCCAGGCGCAGTTGCAGCGTGGCAAGCGGCTGCGCGAGATTCTTAAGCAGTCCCAGTTCAGCCCCTTGAACCTGGCTGAGCAGGTGGCCGTGGTGTATGCGGGCGTGAAGGGCATGATCGACGAGGTGCCTGTGGAGTCGGTGGTGGAGTTCTGCCGCGAACTCCGCGATTATCTCAAGACCAACAAGGCCGACTTCATCACCAAGGTGATGTCCGAGAAGCAACTCAGCGACGAGTCTGAGGCCATGCTCAAGGACGCCATCGCCGAAGTGAAGTCGACCATGCTCGCCACCGTCTGAGGAGAACACTCAGATGGCCAACCTCAAGGAAATCCGCGACCGCATCAGTTCGGTCAAGAACACTCGCAAGATCACCGAGGCCATGCGCCTGGTGGCGGCTGCCAAAGTGCGCCGCGCCCAGGAGCAGGTGCTGCGCAGCCGGCCCTTCGCCGACCGCCTGGCTCGCGTGCTGGAGAACCTCCAGTCGCGCATGCGCTTTGAGGATGTGGATGCCCCCCTGCTGGAGGAGCGTCCGGTGCAGACCATCACCCTGCTGGCCGTCACCGGCGACCGGGGTCTGTGCGGTGGCTACAACGCCAACATCATCAAGCGCACCGAGCAGCGCCACGCTGAACTCAGCGGCCAGGGCTACGCGGTGGATCTGGTGCTGATCGGCCGCAAGGCGATCACCTACTTCCAGAACCGCGCCAGTCAGTACTCGATCCGGGCCACCTTCACAGGCCTTGAGCAGGTACCCAACGCCGAAGAGGCCCGTGGCATCGCCAACGAGATCCTGGCCGAGTTCCTTTCGGCCTCCACCGACCGGGTGGAGATCATCTTCACCAGGTTCATCAACCTGGTGAGCTCCAGGCCGGTGATCCAGACCCTGCTGCCCCTGGATCCCCAGGGAATCGCCACACCTGAGGATGAGATCTTCCGTCTCACCACCCGGGAAGGTCGGCTGGTGGTGGAACCTGGTTCCTCGGCCAATGCGGCACCGGCCCTGCCCTCGGACATCGTGTTCGAGCAGAGCCCTGAGCAGCTGCTCAATGCCCTGTTGCCCCTCTACCTGCAGAACCAGTTGCTGCGCTCCCTCCAGGAAGCCGCCGCCTCCGAGCTGGCCAGCCGGATGACGGCCATGAACAACGCCAGCGACAACGCCAAGGCCCTCGCCAAGACCCTGACGCTGGACTACAACAAGGCCCGTCAGGCCGCCATCACCCAGGAGATCCTGGAAGTGGTGGGCGGAGCTTCCGCCATGGGCTGAGCCCAGGCAACCAGCTCTTCCCGCCGCCTGAAGCCCCTGGTCCCTTGAGGCCGTCACGCACGCTGCGCGTGCAACACGGCCTCAGGGGACATGGGCTTCGTTCATGCGGGGGGCTTGGAGCCAGAGGTAGCACCTGCGTTCCCAGCCCCAAGGCCTGCAGCAGTAGCTCTCCCTCCGCTGCAAGACCCCTGTTGGTCTGCCGGCCGGCGGGATCGGTGGGGCGCATTGCCCGCCCAGCGGGCGCGGCGCCCCTCCGACTCGCCGGCCGGCAGCACCCCAGAGTTGGGGTGTGCCACGCCCCTGCCCCATGTCCCTGCCCGTGCCTGCGCCGGGAGCGCTGCAGATCGAGCCCCTGTTTCCCGTGGCGTTCGGGCAGGTGCAGCTGCGGCCCGATCCCCTCGATCTGGCGCGCCAGCTGCAGACCCTGTTGGAGTTGCGTGGGGCGGCCCAGAGCAATCCTGATCCGGGCTGCGCCTGGACCGGAGACCTCAATGGGGTGTGGCAGCTGCATCGCCATCCGCTGTTTGCCCCCCTGCTGGCCGAGATCGCCGGCCAGGCCCAGGCTTACCTGGCCCTGTTGGGCTTTGACCCCCACCGGGTGGCCCTGCACATCCAGCGCTGCTGGCCCGTGCTCAGTGAACCGGGCCAGGTGGTGGGGCGCCACCACCACCCCAACGCCCACCTCAGCGGCGTGTACTACCTCACGGGTGACGGCAGCGGCCGATGTGGGGTGCTGCGCTGTTGGCCCCAGCGTCAGCCCAACGAGCTGGTGCCCGGCATGGCGGTGGGCCATGGCGGGCCGCTGGCCCCCTCCCCCTGGACCCAGCCCTGGCAGGACGTGGCGCCCAGGGCGGGTCTGCTGTTGCTCTTTCCAGCCTGTCTCGACCACGCCGTTCTGGCCAACGAGGACGACGATGACCTGCGCTGCTCGATTGCCATCGATTTCGCCCTCACCGCTGCGCCGGCTGGCGCGGGCGACACACCGCCGGAATACCTGGCTCCCCACCCCAGCCAGTGGACGGCGATCACGGAAGATGGGGCCCTGCCGGCCTGAACCCATGACTGCCCGCTACACCGTTGTTGCCGCGATCAACGGCGTCAGCCACACCTTCACCTGCAGCGACGACCAGACCGTGCTCGCCGCGGCTGAGGCCGCCGGCGTGGAGCTGCCCAGTTCCTGCTGCTCCGGGGTGTGCACCACCTGTGCCGCCCTGCTCAGCGAGGGCAGCGTGCACCAGCCCGATGCCATGGGCGTGAAGGCCGAGCTGCAGCAGCAGGGCTATGCCCTGCTGTGTGTGGCCTTTCCCCGCAGTGATCTGAAGCTCCAGTCCGGAATGGAGGACACCCTCTACGAGGCCCAGTTCGGCCAGTTCCAGAAGTGAGGTCCAGCCGCTGATGGCCCTCTGCCTGCGCTGCCTGCATCTGCAGCTGGATCGCCCGGAGGGGCTGCTGCGTCCGGCCATTGAAGCTGCCCTGTCCAGACATGGCCGTCCCCTGCGCTGGGCGATCACGGCCACGTCCGGCCTGCAGTTGTGGATTGAGGCCGTGGTGGAGGTGGAAGAAGGTCCTGAGGCGGACTGGCGGGGATGACGGGAGAGGCCCAGTCACCCCTGCCGATGCCCACCCTGCTGGTGATTCCCACCGGCATCGGCTGTGAATTGGGGGGGTATGCCGGCGATGGCCTGCCGGCGGCGCGGCTGCTGGCGGCAGCCAGTGGCAGTCTGATCACCCATCCCAATGTGCTGAATGGAGCCTCCCTGTACTGGAGTGACCGGCGCATCCACTACGTGGAGGGTTCGGCTCTCGATCGCTTCGCCAGTGGCGATCTGGCCCTGCGGCCGGTGCGGCGCCAGCGGCTGGGCCTGTTGCTCGATGCCGCCATCGAACCTGAGCTGCGTCTGCGCCACCTCCAAGTTGCAGAAGGCTGCCGGGCCAGCCTGGGCCTGGAGATCGGGCCGGTGCTCAGCACCGACGCCCCCCTCAAGGTGAGCCTGGAGCTGGGTCCAAGCGGGGCCAGTTGGGGGCGCCTGGGGCGTCCCGACGCCCTGCTGCGCGCCGGCGATGCCCTGGTGCGCGCCGGCGCCACGGCCATCGCCGTGGTGGCGCGCTTTCCGGAGGATCACGCCAGTGAGGCGCTGGCGGCCTACCGCGGCGGCAGCGGTGTGGATGGCCTCGCCGGTGCCGAGGCGGTGATCAGCCATCTGCTCACCCGGCATCTGGACATTCCCTGTGCCCACGCCCCTGCTCTCGGTGCCCTGCCGCCCAGCGCCGAGCTCGACCCCCGTGCTGCCGCTGAGGAACTGGGCCACACCTTCCTGGCCTGCGTGCTGGTGGGGTTGAGCCGGGCCCCCGACCTGGTGGCCCGGCCGGTCAGCGGCGTCTGGGACGATCCCGGGCTGGTGCGACCTGAGCAGATCGGCGCCGTGGTGGCTCCCGCCGATGCACTGGGTGGGGCGGCCGTGCTGGCCTGCGCTGAGCGGGGGCTGCCGCTGATCGCCGTGCACAACCCCTGTGTGCTGCAGGTGAATGCGGCGGCACTGGGCCTTGATGTGCTGCCGGCAGCCAGTTACAGCGAAGCCGCCGGGCTGGTGCTGGCCCTGCGGGAGGGGATTGCCCCGGCTGCCCTGCAGCGGCCCTTACCGCGGCTGCAATGGCTTCAAGCCCGGTGATAGGGCCCTCCCTGCAGGATCGTCTGGGCCCGGTAGAGCTGCTCCAGCAGCAGCAGCCGCGCCAGATCGTGGGGGAAGGTGAGCGGCGAGAGGCTGAGGGTCCAGGCGGCCCGCTGCTTGAGGCGCGCGCTGAGCCCATCGGCCCCGCCGATCACGAAGGCCAGCCGGCCCGAGCCAGAGTCGCGCAGACGCGCGGCCAGTTGGGCCGATCCCAGGGCCAGCCCCTCCTCGCTGAGGGCCACCAGCTGCTCGTCGCTGTGCAGTTCGGCGAGCAGGGCTTCGGCCTCCCGTTCGGGGTTGCTTTCGCGCAGCTCGAGCAGCGTCAGCCCCGGCAGCCGCTTGCCATAGGTGGCCAGCCCCTCACGCACCCAGGTCTTGCGCACCTTGCCAACCGCCAGGATGCGGATGCGTGCCGGGTTGAGCATCAGCGCAGGCAGGCCATTGGGTGGCGGGTCGCCACCCCCAGGGCCCGGGCCACGCCGGGATGGCAGACGGCCCCATTGACGGTGTTCAATCCGGAGAGCAGCTCGGGACGGTCGGTGACCGCCTCGGTGAGGCCGCGGCCGGCCATCACCAGGATGTAGGGCAGGGTCACGCTCACCAGAGCCTCCGTGGAGGTGAAGGGCACGGCCCCTGGCATGTTGCCCACTGCATAGTGCAGCACGCCATGCAGGGTGTGCACTGGATCGGTGTGGGTGGTTTCGCGGCTGGTGGCAATGCAGCCACCCTGGTCGATCGCCACATCCACGATCACCGAGCCGGGCTTCATCTGCATCACCAGCTCCTCATCCACCAGCGTGGGTGCCCGGCCGCCGGGAGTGAGCACGGCGCCGATCAGCAGGTCGGCACCGGGCACATGGCGCTTGATCAGGCTGCGGCTGCTTACCAGGCTCACGAGCCGACCGCGGCGATCGGCCTCCAGTTGCCGCAGCCGCTGGGGCGAGCGATCCAGCAGCAGCACCTCGGCGTCCATGGCGGCGGCGATGCGGGCGGCGTTCCAGCCCACGCTGCCGGCACCCAGCACCACCACCCGTGCCGGCCGCACGCCGGTGCAGCCGCCGATCAGGATTCCGCGGCCGCCGTGGGGCTTCTCCAGCAGGTGGGCGCCCACCTGGGCTGCCAGCCGGCCGGCGATTTCGCTCATCGGCGCCAGCAGGGGCAGGCTGCCGTCCTCCAGCTGGACGGTCTCGTAGGCCACGCCGGTGGTGCCGGCATCCAGCAGGGCCCGGCCCACCTCCGGATAGGCTGCCAGGTGCAGATAGGTGAACAGCACCAGGTCGGCACGCAGGAAGGGGAACTCCTCGGGCTGGGGTTCCTTCACCTTCACCACCAGATGGGCCCCCCAGGCCTCCTCCTGGCTCACCAGGCGGGCCCCGGCGGCGGCAAAGCTGTCATCGCTGATGCCCGCCCCCTGGCCGGCGCCGGCCTGCACGCGCACCTCCATGCCCTGGGCCACCAGTTCGCTCACGCCGTCGGGGGTGAGGGCCACCCGCCGCTCGTCGCGTTTGATCTCGCTGGGCACGCCGATACTGGCCATCGGGGCGCTGAAGGTGGATGGGGCGGCCATGGAGCTTGCGCGTGCTCCCTCAGCCTGGCTCAGCGGGCGGCAATCGGCATCCGCCAGCCGCTGCCGAACGCCTGGCCACTCACCTTCAGCACTGGTGCGGCCTGGCGGCGCTTGAATTCCGCCCGGCGCAGAAGGCCCATCACCCGTTCGGCCAGTTCCCCGTCCCGGCCTTCGGCCCGCAACTGCTCGGGACTGCGGCGTTGCTCCACCAGGGCCTCCAGCAGGGGGTCGAGCAGGGCGTAGTCCGGTAGGGAATCGCTGTCGCGCTGGTCGGGCCGCAGCTCGGCGCTGGGGGGTTTGTGCCGGATCGCGGCCCCCACCAGCTCGCCGCTGGCCGGCAGGTCCAGGTCGGCACGGCAGCTGGCGGACGCTGGCGAGTCCAGCCAGTCGCACAGCTCGAACACCCGGCTCTTGTACACGTCGCCGATCACGGCCAGGCCGCCGTTCATGTCGCCATAGAGGGTGCAGTAGCCCACGGCCAGCTCACTCTTGTTGCCGGTGGAGAGCAGCAGCTGGCCCTGCTGGTTGGCCACGGCCATCAACAGGGTGCCGCGGATCCGCGACTGCAGGTTCTCAGCCGTGACGCCAGCGGTCCCCCCCCCCAGGGCCGGAGCCAGGGCCTGATCGAAGCCGGCCATCAGGCCGGCAATCGGCAGGGTGTGGGTGCACAGGCCGAGCCGGGCGGCCAGGGCCAGGGCGTCGTCGATGGATCCCGCCGAACTCCAGGGGGAGGGCAGCAACAGGGCCTCCACCTGGCCCGCCCCCATGGCGGCGGCGGCGATCACCGCCACCAGGGCCGAATCGATGCCGCCACTGAGGCCCAGCAGGGCGTGCTGGAAACCGCAGGTGCTCGCGTAGTCGCGCACCCCCAGCACCAGCACCCGGAACAGCTGCTCCAGGGGCTCGGGCTCCGGGGCCAGGTCGGCGGCCCGTTCCCCCAGGCCGCCGGGAGCAGTGGCATCCCACAGCGTCACCGCCTCCTGGCAGCAGGGCAGGCTGCAGAGCAGGGCGCCGCCGGCATCCACCACGAAGCTGGCGCCATCGAACACCAGCTCGTCGTGACCGCCCACCTGGTTCAGGTACACCGCCGGGCAGCCGAGCCGGCCGGCTGCCCGGCTGGCCAGCTGCCGGCGCAGGCTGGGCTTGCTCTGGCTGAAGGGGGAGGCGGAGAGGTTGAGCAGCAGATCCGGCCGCAGGGGCAGCAGTGCCGCGATCGGATCGGGACCCACAAGCCGCTGGCCCTGTAGCTCCTCCTCCACCCAGAGGTCCTCACAGATGGTGAGCCCCAGCCGCCAGCTGCGGCCCCGGCAGGCCAGCTCCAGCAGCGCGGAGTCGGTTGCAGGCCGGAAGTAGCGGCGTTCGTCGAACACGTCGTAGCTGGGCAGCAGCTGCTTGCGGGCCACCACCCGCCAGCCGCCGGCCTCCACCAGGGCCACGGCGTTGTGCAGATTGGGCAGGCCGAGCTCCCCACAGGGCTCGGCCATGCCCACCAGCACCGGCGGCAGGCCAGGTGTGGCCGCCAGCCCCGCAGCCAGCTGATCGAGGGCCCGGGCCTGGAGGGCCATTCGGGCCGGCAGCAGCAGCAGATCCCGGGGTGGGTAGCCCCAGAGGGAGAGTTCGGGAGTGAGCACCAGATCGGCGCCCTGGGCGGCGGCGCGCCTACAGGCCGCCAGGATCCGTTCGCCGTTGCCCGCCAGATCGCCCACCACCGGATTGAGTTGGGCCAGGGCGAGGCGCATCAGGGGCGGGTGGCGAGGCCGTAGAGATTGTGCTCCAGCAGCACGGGCCAGACGGCGGCGGGCACCTGGTCGGGCCGGGGCTGCTGGCGGATCGTGGAACTGGCCGTGGCAGGGATCTCCAGCGGGAGGGTCTGCATCCGGGCCCCGAGCTGGCGCAGCTGGCTGATCGCCTCCGGGGCCAAAGGCCAGCCCGAGCGGGGCACGATCGCCAGCCGGCAACTGCGCAGGACGGCTTCGGCCTCCTTCCAGCCAGGAATCTGGCCGGCCAGATCGCTGCCCACCACGAACACCAGCTGCTCCCGGGGCCAGCGCTGGGCGGCCCGCCGCAGGGTGGTGATCGCCCAGGGGCTGCTCAGCTCCTGCACCAGCTCCAGGCGGGGATTGCCGATCGCCCGCACGAGCACGGCCAGCAGGGCCGCCCGCTGCTCAAGGGGAGCGCCATGGCGCTTGCTCGGGTTGTCGCTGGCCCAGGTGGCCACCCGCGGGAAGTGGTTCAGCAGTCCCTCCAGCAGGGCCTGGTGGCCGCAGCTGGGCGGGTCGGCGCTGGTGCCCAGCAGGGCCACACTCACGGCCGCTCCAGCGCGAACGGCCGGTGCTGCAGCCAGCGGCGCACCTGGGGGTCGGTGCTGGCCAGGCGGCGCAGCAGGGCGCCGGGCTGGCCGCCGCGCTGGCTGCGGCGCAGCAGTTCCCGGGCGGCCAACCGTCCCGTGCGCCGGGTGGTGTGCACGGCCAGGGCCGCCTGGGCCACCGCCACCGGCGCTGCCGGCGCCAGGCTCAGGCCTGCGCTGAACGGGGCCGCCAGCAGCAGCAGCTGACGCAGGCCACCCAGCAGGATCTGGATCCCCAGCTGGGCACCCCCCAACAGGGCGTTCTGGCGGGACAGCTCTCCGAGCAGCTGGCGCGTTGCCGGACCGTCCACGGGCAGTCCGTACAGCCTGCAGAGCTGGGCCACAAGGGCAGTGTCACAGGCCAGGCCGCCGGCGAGATCCAGCAGCACCAGCGGATTGGCGGCCACGCCCGTGGCCTTGAGTGCGGCGTAGCGGCCGATCAGCCCCTGGGCACTGCGGCGGCCGCGACGCAGGCGGTCGTGCTGCAGCTGGCGCTGCAGGTGGTCGGCCGCCTGCAGGCTGTTGAGGGCCAGCAACAGCTCACCCTGCTGCTCCAGCAGGGCGAGCAGATGGCGGCGCAGCGGCTCCACTTCCGGGGCGCTGGCATCAGTGCGTACACGCCCATCGGCCAGCAGCCGGGGGCGGCGCGGTGCCGCTGCCACGGCCACCAGCTCCAGGTGTGCAGCTCCACCCGGCAACAGCGTGCCCAGCCGGCGCCGGATGCTGGCCTCCAGGGCCTGGCGCTCCGCTTCCGGCCAGCAGTCACTGCGGTTGAGCACCAGCAGCAGCGGCTTGCCGCTGGCCAGCAGGGGCAGGAGGGCGTCCTGATCGACGCTGGTGAGGTCGCCATCGAGCACCAGCAGCACCAGGTCGGCGCCCCGGGCTACCCGTTGGGCCAGACGGGAACGGGCCGCCCCGCCGATTTCATCGATGCCGGGTGTGTCCACCAGCTGCAGCTGCTGCAGGCCTGGCACCGGCTGCTGCCAGGTTGTGGCCCGCTGATGGCGGGTGCTGCCATGGGCCACGTCTGTGGGGCAGACGGTCTCCCCCACCAGGGCATTGACCAGACTCGACTTGCCCACACCCACCCGGCCGAACACGGCCAGGCGCAGCTGGCCCTGCTCCAGGCGCTCCAGCTGGCGGTCGAGACCCAGCAATGGCCCGGCCAGCAGGCTCTGCTCCCGCGGGGTGAGGCTCAGCTGGCCGCGCCATTGGCGCAACAGCAGTCGGCAGCGCTCTGGGGTGTGGGGCGCGCTCCGGCTCATCCCGCCGACTCCCCGGCAGAGTTGTGGCTGGGCCGCCACCAGCCCGCCAGTACGGCCAGCACGGCTTCAGCGCCGATCACGCCGGCAAATCCCCCGAATTCATCCACCACCACCCGCACTCCGCCGCTGTTGCGCCGGAAGCCGGTGAGCAGGCGGTCTGCCCGGATCATCTCCGGTACGAATTCCACCGCCTCGCTCAGCTGGGCGGGGGTGAGCCCGCCTCCTCCTTCCAGCAGCGCCGTGAGCAGGCGTTCGCGGCTGGCGACCCCCACGATCTCATCCACCTCGTCTCCCAGCACCACCCACCAGGGGGCGTGGTTGGCCAGCAGGGTGGCGCGCACCCCATCCAGGGGGGTGTCGGCCGCCAGGGTGGGCGCCGCCACGCGCGGCGTCATCAGATCGCGGGCGGTGAGGTCGTTGAGCTGAAACACCTTGGCGATCATCGCCGCCTCGTCGGCCTCGATCTGCCCTTTCTGGGAGCCGAGACGGGCCAGTAGGCGGATTTCGTCCTCGTCGGTGCTGATCTCGTTTTCCCGGGTGATGGCGGGCAGCAGACGCTCCAGCAGCAGCACCAGCGGGGCCATCAGCACCCCGATCCAGTGCAGGGGTGGCGCACTGGCCAGGGCCACCGGCAGGGCCAGCCTGCTGCCGATCGCCTTGGGCAGGATTTCCCCCAGGAGGATCACCAGCACGGTGAGACCAATGGAAAATGCCGGCAGGGCGATGCCCGCCACGCCGCGCTGTTCGAACAGGTGGGCGGCATAGCCTCCCAGCATCAGGCTGCCAAAGATGTTGAAGCCGTTGTTGGCGATCACCAGCACGGCCAGGGTCCGGCCCAGCCGCTGGCGCAGCTGCTCCAGTCGCCTGGCACCACCCACCGGTCTGGGCCTGGTTGCCAGCTCGTGGATCCGCACCGGATTCACGGTGAGGAGAGCGGCCTCCACTCCGGAGCAGAGCGCAGAGCCCATGATCACGGCCAGCACCAACAGGGCCAGGACCACCAGGTCACTCATGCGCGGATGTCATCCACTGGCTGCGCGGTTCTGATTGGCTGAGCGTTCAGGGCTGGCTGGGCCTTCATGGGGGGTGGCTGGTGCTGGGGCCATGGCCCCAGGAACTCTGCCTGCTGACTGGGGCAGCCAGTCATGGGTATCCCATTCTAGGTTCATCGATCCAGATTGCCGGGACGCAGCGGAGCACTGCCAGGGCCACGGGCGGGAGTGTGCACAGGACTTGCTCCCGCACCCCTTGGGAGCCCTGGCCCAGACTGGAGCCCTTGACCTTCCCGCCAACCTGTTGGACCATCCATCGCCTGACGTCCCGCCCGAGACCATCCACGCCCGGCGGCGGCA
Organism: Prochlorococcaceae cyanobacterium; assembly: GCA_040399285.1. Classification (GTDB taxonomy): domain Bacteria; phylum Cyanobacteriota; class Cyanobacteriia; order PCC-6307; family Cyanobiaceae; genus NIES-981. The sequence goes on along the minus strand of JBBASM010000007.1, from coordinate 56,988 downwards.
GTGCTTTCTCGAGCAGCTGGGTGGGGCGGCAGCGGTGCTGCCGGCGGCACCGCTGGCGGTGCACCACGCCGACTGCGAGTGGCCCTTCCGCCAGAACAGTGACTTCTGGTACCTCACCGGCTTCGATGAGCCCGACGCCGTAGCCCTGTTCCTGCCACACCGGCCGGCGGGGGAGCGCTATGTGCTGTTTGTGGCCCCCAAGGAGCCCAGCGCCGAGGTGTGGACCGGCTTCCGCTGGGGCACCGAGGGCGCCGTGGCCCAGTTCGGCGCCGATCTGGCCCACCCGCTTGAGGAACTGGAGCAGCGCCTCGGCGACTATCTCCGGGGGGCCGAGGGCATCGCTTTCCGGGTGGGCCGGCACCCGGCGGTGGAGCCCCTGGTGCTGGCAGCCTGGGCCCGCCAGCTCGACCGCGCCCCCCGCAGCGGCCATGCCGCCCTGGGGCTGGTGGCCCCCTGCCCGATCCTGCACGGCCTGCGCCTGCGCAAGGGCCCCGAAGAGCTGGAGCGGCTGCGTGAAGCAGCTCGCATCTCGGCCGAGGCCCACGAGCTGGCCCGCCAGGTGGCCCGGCCCGGCCTCAATGAGCGCCAGGTGCAGGCGGTGATCGAGCAGCACTTCCTGGAGCAGGGCGCGCGGGGGCCGGCCTACGGCTCGATCGTGGCTGGCGGCGACAACGCCTGCGTGCTGCACTACACCGCCAACAACGCCCCCCTGCGCGATGGCGACCTGCTGCTGATCGACGCCGGCTGCTCGCTGGCTGACTACTACAACGGCGACATCACCCGCACGTTCCCGATCAACGGTCGCTTCACGGGCGAGCAGCGGGCGCTCTATGAGTTGGTGCTGGCGGCCCAGGAGGCGGCTGTGGCCTCGGTGGCGCCGGGGTTCACGGCCGAGGGCGTGCACGGGACGGCCCTGCGGCTGCTGGTGGAGGGGCTGCTGGAGCTGGGCCTGTTGGCGGGCTCGGTGGACGGGGTGATCGAGCAGGGCGCCTACCGCCACCTCTACATGCACCGCACCGGCCACTGGCTGGGATTGGATGTGCACGACGTGGGCGCCTATCGCCTGGGCGAGCACCCCATGGCCCTTGAACCAGGGATGGTGCTCACGGTGGAGCCGGGGCTCTATGTGAGCGACCGGTTGCCGCTACCTGAGGGCCAGCCAGCGATTGGGGAGCGCTGGAAGGGCATCGGCATCCGCATCGAAGACGACGTGGCCGTGACCGACCACGGCCACGAGAACCTCACAGCGGGGGCTCTCAAGGCACCGGCGGCGATGGAGCGCTGACCCCCCCCTCTGCAGATGTTCAGGAGCTGAGGGCCTCCACCACCGCCTCGGTGCTGGCCAGCACCCGGTCGGCGCCGGCTTCGCGCAGCTTCGCCTCGTAGGCAGTGCGGGCAGCGCCATCGCCATGCAGGTGGGGCGGCGCCACGGCCAAGGCCACAAAGCGCTGGTCGGGGCAGCGGCGGCGGGCATTCACCACCGTCACCACATCGGCCACGGTGTCACCCAGGTAGGCAACCGGCGGCGCCCCGCGACCCAGCCCCGGGCCGCCCCGGTCCCGCACCAGCTGGTCGGCCAGCGACAGCAGCCCGGTGGGGTCCGGCTTGTCCGGGGCATCGCCCATGGCGATCAGGGGCGGCTGGCGCAGCCCGAGCCGTTGCTCCAGCACATAGCGGGCGGAGGGAGGCTCAGCGCCGCTCACAAAGCCCCAGCTGATCCCGGCGGCCGTAAGCCGGGAAAAGAAGGGCGGCTCCACCAGCAGGGGCTCGCTGCCGATGAAACCGGTCCAGTCGGCGGGATCCCCGGCCGGGTCGCCGCCGAAATAGAACCCGCTGAACACCTCCACCAGGGCAGAAAACGCCGGCAGTGGCGGCTGGTCTGGCCCGCCGAGGCCGCGGCGGCGCAACAGTTCCAGGCTGGCCTCCCAGTCGTTGTTCCAGAGGCCCTCGGTCTTGAGGCTGTCGATCGTGGCCGCGTCGGGCCGCCAGCCGCTGTAGTGACGCACCGTTTCGGTCAGGGCCCGGCGATAGCTGCCACCCACATCGCGGATCACCCCGTCAATGTCGAACAGCAGCACCGCTGCAGCAGGATCGGGCAGCGGTGCGGTGGATGGAGCGAAGGCCACGAACTGCCCGGGGGATCGATGTCCCAAGCCTGCCAGCGCCGCGGGCTGGTCCGGGTGAGGGGGAGGTGTGGCTGGTAGGTTGGTTGTTTGATCAGTTGTCTTGAGCGTCGACACCATGACAGCCAGCGACCCCGGGTCATTGAGCGCCGTGCCCGAGGCCGCGGGGCTGATCGCTGCAGCTGAGCCCACGGAGGGTCGGCCGGTGATGCGTGGCGGCAGTGCTGCCCTCGCCACGGCCACGATCGACGAGGATGGGGTTCCCTCCGGTTACACCCCGAAGGCCGACGAGGGCAGGTTCCTGCTGAAGATCCTCTGGCTGCCCGACAACGTGGCCCTGGCCGTGGATCAGATCGTTGGCGGCGGCCCCAGCCCGCTCACTGCCTACTTCTTCTGGCCCCGGGAAGATGCCTGGGAAACCCTCAAGACCGAGCTTGAGGGCAAGAGCTGGATCACGGACAACGAGCGGGTGGAGATCCTCAACAAGGCCACCGAGGTGATCAACTATTGGCAGGAGGAGGGCAAGGGCAAGAGCCTCGATGAGGCCAAGGGCAAATTCCCCGACGTCACCTTCTGCGGTACCGCCTGAGCTTCAGCTGCGCTCCAGTTCCCCAGCATCATCCTGCGCCCTGCCCGGGGCGCTTTTTTGTGCTCGGGATTGGGGGCGACCAGGTTTGTTCAAGGCTTGTTCAAGGCTGTCCAGATTGCGGATTGCTGGCAACACAAAAAAGCCCGTCCAGGAGACGGGCTTTGCATCGGGACAGTAACTGGAGATTCAGCTCGGTCTGCAGGCGGCTCAGTTCGCTGGCTGGCTGGCCTGCAGCCAGGCTCGAGCCCGCAGCAGGCTCTGCTGAGCCTTGAGTTTTTCGGTGCTGGGCGGTTTGCCCTCATACACCTCAGCGGCCTGCTTGGCCGTTTCATAAGCGGTTTCAGCAGCCGTGACATCGATCTTGCTGCCCAGCTCGGCTCCGTTCACCAGCACGGTGACTTCATCGGCTTCCACCTCGGCAAAGCCGCCGAGCAGGGCAATGGATTTCCACTCGTTGCCTTCTTTCAGGCGCATCACCCCGGTTTCCAGGGCTGCCAGCAAGGTCACGTGGCCGGGAAGGATGCCCACCTGCCCAGTGGTGCTGGGCAGGATCACCTCTTCGGCGGTGCCGTCAAAAACGCTCTGGTCAGGGGCCAGAACTCGCAGAGTGAGACTCATCGGGTTAACTCCTCAGGGTGTGATCGAGTGCGATCAGCCCTTGGCCTCAGACAGGATCTTTTCGGCCTTGGCCTTCACTTCATCAATGTTACCCACGAGGTAGAAGGCTGCTTCCGGCAGATCGTCGAGTTCACCAGCGAGGATCATGTTGAAGCCCTTGATGGTTTCTTCGAGCTTCACGTACTTGCCAGGCATGCCGGTGAAGATCTCTGCCACGAAGAAGGGCTGGGAGAGGAACTTCTCTATCTTGCGGGCGCGGTCCACCGTGCGGCGGTCATCTTCGGAGAGTTCGTCGAGACCGAGAATGGCGATGATGTCCTGCAGTTCCTTGTAGCGCTGCAGGGTGCTCTGCACGGCGCGGGCGGTGCGGTAGTGCTCGTCGCCCACCACAGCCGGCTGGAGCATGGTGCTGGTGGAGTCCAGGGGATCCACAGCGGGGTAGATGCCCTTGGAGGCCAGGCCGCGGCTCAGCACGGTGGTGGCATCCAGGTGGGCGAAGGTGGTGGCGGGAGCGGGGTCGGTGAGGTCGTCTGCAGGCACGTACACAGCCTGGATCGAGGTGATCGAACCTTCCAGGGTGGAGGTGATGCGCTCCTGCAACATGCCGACGTCAGTGCCGAGGGTGGGCTGGTAGCCCACGGCCGAGGGCATGCGGCCCAGCAGGGCGCTCACCTCGGAGCCCGCCTGCACGAAGCGGAAGATGTTGTCGACGAACAGGAGGACGTCCTGCTTGTTGGCGTCACGGAAGTGCTCGGCCATGGTGAGCGCCGAGAGACCCACGCGCATCCGCGCGCCGGGGGGCTCGTTCATCTGGCCGTAGCAGAGCGCCACCTTCGACTTGGAGAGGTCGTCGGGGTTGATCACGCCCGACTCCTTGAATTCCTCGTAGAGATCGTTGCCCTCACGGGTGCGCTCGCCCACGCCGGCGAACACGGACACACCGCCGTGCTCCTTGGCGATGTTGTTGATGAGCTCCTGGATCAACACAGTCTTGCCCACGCCGGCGCCACCGAAGAGGCCCACCTTGCCGCCTTGGCGGTAGGGGGCCAGCAGGTCGATCACCTTGATGCCGGTTTCGAACACCTTGGGCTTGGTCTCCAGCTCCGTCAGGCTGGGGGCAGCCCGATGGATCGAGGCGGTCTGCGTGGTGTTCACAGGGCCCTGTTCGTCCACGGGCTCACCGAGAACGTTGAAGATCCGACCCAGGGTGGCCTCACCGACGGGTACGGAGATGGGAGCCCCGGTGTCGAGGGCTTCCATGCCGCGCACCAGGCCGTCGGTGCTGCTCATGGCCACGGCACGCACCCGGTGGTCGCCCAGCAGCTGCTGCACTTCGGCCGTCAGGGCCACGTCCTGGCCTGCGGAGTTCTTCGCCTCGATGCGCAGGGCGTTGTAGATCTTGGGCAGCTTGCCGGCCGGGAATTCAACGTCGAGCACCGGGCCGATCACCTGCCGAACGATGCCTTTGGTGCCGGTGGCGGTAGCAGCAGCCATATGTAAGGGAGTGGCGGAGGGCGCTGGGCTGGGCTGAGGCCGAACGAAAATCGATCCCTCACCCGCCTGCTGTAAGCGGCGCAACGTTACCACTCGCCCCGCCGCCTTACCGGCTGCCCAGCCCCGGTTCGGTCAACCGCACAGCGGCCCGCTGGCCGACTGCGCCCGGAGCCGCATAGGTTGGCACTCGAGAGCTCCGAGTGCCAGCTGCGCGGTTTTCGTGCTGCCGGCGAGCATCCGGGGTTGTCCTGTGGCGTTTCATCGCCATGTTGTCGCTCTTGCATTGATCCATGGCAGCTGTTTCCCTCAGCGTCTCCACCGTCAAGCCCCTCGGAGACCGCATCTTCATCAAAGTTTCCGAATCCGAAGAAAAGACCGCCGGTGGCATCCTGCTGCCTGACACCGCCAAGGAGAAGCCCCAGGTGGGTGAAGTGGTGCAGGTGGGCCCCGGCAAGCGCAACGACGACGGCAGCCGCCAGGCTCCTGAGGTGAGCGTGGGTGACAAGGTGCTTTACAGCAAGTATGCCGGCACCGACATCAAGCTCGGTTCCGAGGAATACGTGCTGTTGTCCGAGAAGGACATCCTCGCGATTGTGAACTGAACGCCTGGTCCCCAGCGGACAGACCCGTTCAGGCTCCATTTTTCATCATTCGTTCACTCCCCAGAACTCCGCCTTCCATGGCTAAGCGCATCATCTACAACGAGCAGGCCCGCCGCGCCCTCGAAAAAGGTATCGACATCCTGGCTGAGTCGGTTGCCGTCACCCTCGGCCCCAAGGGCCGCAACGTGGTGCTGGAGAAGAAGTTCGGCGCCCCTCAGATCATCAACGACGGCGTCACAATCGCCAAGGAGATCGAGCTCGAGGATCACATCGAGAACACCGGTGTGGCCCTGATCCGTCAGGCCGCCTCCAAGACCAACGATGCCGCCGGTGACGGCACCACCACCGCCACCGTGCTGGCCCACGCCATGGTCAAGGCCGGCCTGCGCAACGTGGCCGCCGGGGCCAACGCCATCACCCTCAAGAAGGGCATCGACAAGGCCTCCGACTTCCTGGTGAAGAAGATCGAGGAGCACGCCAAGCCGATCTCCGACTCCAACGCCATCGCCCAGGTGGGCACCATCTCCGCCGGCAACGACGAAGAGGTGGGCCGCATGATCGCCGACGCCATGGACAAGGTGGGCAAGGAGGGCGTGATCTCCCTCGAGGAGGGCAAGTCGATGACCACCGAGCTGGAGGTCACCGAGGGCATGCGCTTCGACAAGGGCTACATCTCGCCTTACTTCGCCACCGACACCGAGCGGATGGAAGCGGTGCTCGAGGAGCCCTACATCCTGCTCACCGACAAGAAGATCGGCCTGGTGCAGGACCTGGTGCCCGTGCTCGAGCAGATCGCCCGCACCGGCAAGCCGCTGCTGATCATCGCTGAGGACATCGAGAAAGAAGCGCTCGCCACCCTGGTGGTGAACCGCCTGCGCGGTGTGCTCAACGTGGCCGCCGTGAAGGCCCCCGGCTTCGGCGACCGCCGCAAGGCCATGCTCGAGGACATCGCCGTGCTGACCAACGGCCAGCTGATCACCGAGGACGCCGGCCTCAAGCTGGAGAACGCCAAGCTGGAGATGCTGGGCACCGCCCGCCGCATCACCATCAACAAGGACACCACCACCATCGTGGCCGAGGGCAACGAGGTGGCCGTCAAGGCCCGCTGCGAGCAGATCCGCAAGCAGATGGACGAAACCGACTCCTCCTATGACAAGGAGAAGCTGCAGGAGCGTCTGGCCAAGCTGAGCGGCGGTGTGGCTGTGGTCAAGGTGGGCGCTGCCACCGAGACCGAGATGAAGGACAAGAAGCTGCGCCTGGAAGACGCCATCAACGCCACCAAGGCGGCTGTTGAGGAGGGCATCGTTCCCGGCGGCGGTACCACCCTGGCCCACCTGGCTCCGGCCCTCGAGGAGTGGGCCGCTGCCAACCTCTCCGGCGAAGAGCTGATCGGCGCCACGATCGTGGCCTCCGCCCTCACCGCACCCCTCAAGCGCATCGCTGAGAACGCCGGTGTGAACGGCTCGGTCGTGGCCGAGAACGTCAAGCACAAGCCCTTCAACGAGGGCTATAACGCCGCCACCGGTGAGTATGTCGACATGCTGGCTGCTGGCATCGTCGATCCCGCCAAGGTGACCCGCTCCGGTCTGCAGAATGCCGCTTCAATCGCTGGCATGGTGCTCACCACCGAGTGCATCGTGGCTGACCTGCCTGATAAGAAAGACGCAGCTCCCGCCGGCGGCGGCATGGGCGGCGGCGACTTCGACTACTGAGGCCGACGGATCCGGCAGGCCATGCCGGTGCTCAACGCAGGAGGGGCCATCCGGCCCCTCTTTTTTGTGGCGGACAGGCCTGGCCTGGTGGTTGATGGGCTGGGCGGCACGTCCACGAGCCTCATCAGGCTCTCAGCGTTTCTGGCATTAGCCCTGATCGAGAAGCCGTTCGCGGTCCTGGCCCCAGCCCATGCCCGCGCTGGTGGAGCCCTCGCCAGAGGACTCCATCAGCAGGATCAGGAGCGGCGGTTGTCCGCCGCCTGCCCTGTGCTGAAGCGCAGCGCCACACCGTTGTTGCAGTAGCGCTGGCCGGTGGGCCGGGGACCATCGCCGAACACATGGCCCTGATGGCCGCCGCAGCGGCGGCAGTGGTACTCGCGGCGGGGCACGATCAACTTGAAATCGAGCTTGGTGGCGATGGCCTGGGGCAGCGGTTGCCAGAAACTCGGCCAGCCCGTGCCGCTGTCGTATTTGGTGGCGGAGCTGAACAGGGGCAGATCACAACCGGCGCAGTGGAAGGTGCCCTTGCGCTTCTCGCCGTTGAGTGGGCTGGTGAAGGGTGGTTCGGTTCCTTCCAGTCGCAGCACCCTGTAGGCCTCAGGGTTGAGTCGCCGCTTCCACTCGGCATCACTGAGCTGCCAGGCCGGTTCGCCGGCTGCGCTGGCGGCCTCGGCGGCACGCGCTCGGCTGGTGAATCCTGCCAGCCCGCCCACCAGTCCAGCCAGGAGGTTGCGCCGGGTCACGCTCATGCCAGCCAGCCGGCGCTCAGCACCACGGCCAGCCCGAGAAACAGCAGGAGCAGGGTCCAGGTGATGCGGTTCAGGGTCTGTTCGGCACTGCGGGCACTGGTGAACATGGAGCCACCGCTGGAGGCCAGACCACCCATGCCGTCCCCCTTGGGGCTGTGCAACAGCACGCTGATGATGAGCAACACACCGCAGCCGAACCACAGCCACGACAGCACGGAGGTGATCATCGGATGACGGCGGGCGACTGGCTCAAGGCCAGATTAAACGCCCAGCGTCTGGGGTATCCGGGCGGGCGACTGGCCTACGCCGGCGGCCTGGATCAGGGATTCCCCGCTCATCTTGTCTGGTTTGTCCAGGCCCAGGATCTCCAGCACCGTGGGGGCGATATCGGCGAGGCCGCCGTGCTCGCGCAGTTGGATGTCGTTGCCCAGTCCTGGCAGTTTGCGCTTTTCACCCTCAACCAGGATCACCGGCACCGGATTGGTGGTGTGGGCGGTCCAGGGCCGTCCATCCGCCCCCTGCATCACTTCGGCATTGCCGTGGTCAGCCGTGATCAGCATCGTGCCACCCATCCGGCCTGTGGCCTCCAGCAACCGGCCCACGCAGTGGTCCACCGTGGCGATGGCCGCAGTGGTGGCCTCCATCTGACCGGTGTGGCCCACCATGTCCGGATTGGCATAGTTGATCACCACCAGGGAGTAGATCCCCTTGTTGATCGCGGCGATGCAGCTGTCGGTGAGTTGCTCGGCCGACATGGCCGGAGATTGGTCGTAGGTGGCAACCCGGGGAGACGGCACCAGGTGGCGGTCTTCACCGGGGAAAGCCTGCTCGATGCCGCCGTTCATGAAATAGGTGACGTGCGGATATTTTTCGGTTTCAGCAGTGCGGAACTGGCGCAGCCCAGCCTCGGAGATCACCTGGCCGAGCAGCCCGTCGAGTGATTCGGGCGGAAAGGCCACTGCAACCGGCAAGCCCTTCTCGTACTGGGTGAAGGTCACCACCGCCAGATCCTCAATGCGCGCACGGGCGAAGGGGTCGAAGTCCGGCACTACGAAGGCCCGGATCAGCTGGCGGACGCGATCCGGGCGGAAGTTGAAGCACACCAGTCCGTCGCCGGCCTTCACGGTGCCTTCGGCCAGGCGCACCGGTTCGATGAATTCGTCTTCGACGCCGGAGGCGTAGGCCTCGCTGATGGCGCAGGCGGCGCTGGGGGCTGTGACCGGGCCGGCTTCGCTGAGCAGGCGATAGGCCTTCTCCGTCCGCTCCCAGCGATGGTCCCGGTCCATCGCCCAGTAGCGGCCGCAGAGCGTGGCGATGCGCCCCACACCGGCCTGCGCGATCAAGTCCTCAACCCGGGCCAGGTAGGTGGGCGCGCTGGAGGGCGGGGTGTCGCGACCATCGGTGATCACGTGCACACACACGTCCCTGATCCCCCGGGCTGCAGCCCACTGCAGCAATCCGCCCAGGTGATCGACATGGCTGTGCACCCCGCCATCGGAGCAGAGACCCACCAGGTGCAGACAGCCACCATTGGCCAGCAGCCGATCGGCCAGGGCATTGAGGGCGGAATTGCGGCTGAGCGAGCCGTCCCGAACGGCCTGGCCGATTCGTACCAGTTCCTGGCGGATGATCCGGCCGGAGCCGATGGTGAGATGGCCAACCTCGGAATTGCCCATCTGATCGTCGGGCAGGCCCACCGCTGAGCCGCTGGCCTCGATCAATGTGTGGGGATAGGCGTGCCAGAGGGCATCCATCACCGGCGTATCGGCGGCGCGGATGGCGTTGTGGGCGTCGTCGGGGCGATGGCCCCAGCCATCCAGGATCGTGAGCACCACCGGGGCTACGGGGCCGGCGGCAATGGGTTGATCATTGAGGAATGCGCCACCCATGCCTGGACCTTCGGCAGACACAACGGAGGCGCTGGAAGACTGTGGGCGCTTGGAGGACCAACCGGACTGCTGGGCAGAACCGTCCTGCCACGAACTGGGCTGGGACGAACTGGCCTGCGACGAACCTGACTTCACCCGACTCACCTCACGACACCGGGGTGCGGTACGGGACCGCGGCTACTCAATCAAACCTACAGCCCGCCAGCTGGGAGCCCCCCACCGATCCCGGCTGCGTCAGGTTTTGGCCACAGGGAGGGACAATCCGGGAGCGAGCATGGGCGCCGCGGCTGGCCGGTCAGGGCAGAGTTCCGCCTACGTAATGTGGAGCCCGTTGAGATGATCGGCCCGGAGAAGATCGGCATGGATCGCCTGGTCATTCTCACAGCCGACGAACTGGCACGCACCCTGGACCGTCTCGCTTCCCAGGTGTTGGAAGTCACCGCAAACAGCCGCCGGCTGCTGCTGGTTGGCATTCCCACCCGGGGTGTGGCCCTCGCCGACGTTCTCGCTGGCCGCCTGGAAGCCCTCTGCGGCCATCCGGTGGAGCAGGGACGCCTGGATCCCACCTTCCATCGCGATGATCTGGAGCGAGTCGGCACCCGTCTGGTTCAGGCGACTGATCTGCCCGCCGAGCTGAGTGACCGCCATGTGGTGCTGGTGGACGACGTGATCTTCACCGGGCGAACGGTGCGCGCCGCCCTGGAAGCACTGCAGGCCTGGGGGCGTCCAGGCCGGGTGAGTCTGCTGGTGATGGTGGATCGGGGCCATCGGGAACTGCCGATCCAGCCCGATTTCTGTGGCCGGGTGGTCCCCACCAGCCGCCAGGAGTCGATCCAGGTGTGCCTGATGGGGATCGACGGCGAGGAGGGCGTGATCTTGCTGCGCCCCTGAACCCGCCCGGCGGCTGCGGTCGCCTCAGAGACGTTCCAGTTCGTCGGCACGGAAGTGGGCCCGGAACTTGCCGAAGGCCACGACCACGGGCAGGTTCGGACTGATCACCCGTCCTTTCCAGTCGTTCAGGACGGTGTGCACCTCGCCCTCCTGGCCCTGGAGGTCGAAGGCCTCACCGCGGTGCTGGGGATGGTGGAAGACCACCACCGACTGGCAAACCCTCACCGGATCGCCCGGCTGCAGCTGATCGACAGCCTGCTGAGTGCTGGTTCCAGGTTCACCGTGTTGCATGAGCCGGCGCGCTTTGCCCGGCCAATCTTGTCACGGGGCAACCTGGGCTGCAGGCCGCGGCTAGCGCTGGCAAGCCGTATCCGGGCCGGCTTCCACCACCCGTCCGCCGAGGGCTGCACAGCCGCTCTTGAAGGCGCTCCACTCGTCCATGCCCTGCTGGATGCGGCGCTGTACCTGCCGATCCAGATCCGCCACGGGGACTGAATGGGGCAGCGCGCCGTGGCTGTCGTGCTGGCGCTCATCACGGCGCAGTCCGGCGATGCCGGTCTGCACCTCGGCTCGCAGGGGCTCCCCTTTCTTTTTCCACCAGGGGTGATCGATGCGGTTGAGGGCTTCCAGCGCCTCCCACCAGCGCTGATCCTGGCGCAGGCGCTGGGCCCGCTCAAAGGACAGACGGTTGCGTCCCCACGCCTGGCGCAGCTGGTCTCCCAGGCCGCTGCCATCGCTGCGGTGGTCCTCGCCCATCGGAGCGAGCAGCTCCAGGCTCTCCTCCAGCTGGCCAGCCTGGAAGCGCTCCATGGCCTGCACCCGGAGCGATTCCTGCCAGGCTTCCAGCTGGCGCCTGTCCGTGGGTTGGCCGGCCGCGGAATTCACCAGCTGGAGTTGCTGGAGCAGGGCGTCACGCCAGCGCTGCTGCTGCCAGAGCTGGGCCGCCTTGCGGCGCCGGCACTCCCCCTGTTCGGCGGGCGAACGATCTCCGAGCCAACGCAGCGCCTGCAGCTGTTCGCTGTAGCGCAGGCAGGCGTCCAGGTCGCCCTGCTCCGCGGCCTGCTCCAGGCGCCCGGGCAACTGCCGTTCCCACCAATAGGCCGCGCCCAGGCCAGTGGCCACCAGCCCCAGGGTGAGGCCCAGCCAGAAGCGCGGCAATCGGTGCTGGCGCAGGGCCAAGGTGGAGGGGGATACGGATGCATCCGTTTTATGGAAGCGGCGCGCTCGACGCCCGGTCTGGCGTGCAGCAAGCGCTGGCGTCCACTCCGCCGGGTCCGGTGTCCGCCGCGCTCAGCGCACCCGTCCCAGGGTCTGCGCCGGCCGGTTGGTGCCGCTGAGCAGATCGGAGCATTCCAGCTCCAGCTCGGCGCTGGCGTTGATCGAGAACCGCAACCGCAGCCGGTCCTCACCCTGGCGGCCCGGCGGGGCCAGGGGCAGGGGATCGGGTTGCTCTCGCCACGCCCGCACGCTGGCGTCCCCGGCCACCACCGTGCGCAGCACCGGCAAGCCGGCCGCATCGAACACCACTTCGTCGCGCCGTTCCTCCCCCGGCTCACCGAGCACGAGTTCCAGGGCGCCCTGCTGGTCGTCCCGGCAGGCCAGCACCAGCTCCAGGGGTGCGCTGGTGGGCCAGCTCTGTCCCGCCAGGTAAAGGGGATGCCAGAGATGGCGGTTGCTGCGCCGGTCCCAGCAGCGCAGGGACACCCCCCGGCTGAGCACGTCCTGGACCCGCACCCCGGGGGTGAGGGCCAGGGCGCCCAGGGCCACCGCCTCCACCGGCCGTCCATCGTGGATCGGCACCGCAGCGAGACGGTCCGCCAGCCACTGGCGCACCGCCGGCAGACGGCTGCTGCCACCCACCGGCAGCACGGCACTGATCCCATCCAGGCCGATCGAGGCCCGGCGACCGGCGGCCAGCACCTCCTCCAGCAACAGATCGAGCTGTTGCTGCAGACCACGCTGTTGCAGCAAGCGGTTGAGCTCTCCCTGGGTGAGACGCAGTTCGCGGGATGATCCCTGGGGTTCATGCACCACCACCAGGGCTTCCTCCTGGTCACTGAGGGCACATTTCAGCCGCTCGCAGCCAGCGAGCAGACAGCCGCTCGGATCGTCCTCTGCGCAGAGATGGCTGGCGATCCAGCGGTCGATGTCCCGTCCCCCCAGCGCCACACCCGCCTTGCCGATCACCCGGGCCAGCCGCTGCCGCTGCCGGCTGTGCTCCAGGTCGTGGCCGCCGAGGCGCAGCAGCTGGGCAATCGGGTTCGGCCGGCCCTCGCCCCCCTCCAGCCGCACCAGGCAGAGGTCGATCGTGCCGCCTCCCAGATCCACCACCAGCACGGTGCTCCCCGCGGGCAGGCCGGATCCGATCGCCGCAGCGGTGGGCTCATCCACCAGGGCGAGTTCCGGCACCTCCAGCTCGCGGCAGGCCTCCATCAGCCAGTCGCGGTAACCCTGATAGGCCTCGATCGGTGCCGTGAGCACCAGGCGTTCGGGGGCCATCCCGGCCGGAAGCGCCCGCCACAGCTGTTGCAGCAGCAGGGCCCCGGCCCGCTCGGCGCTCAGCGGCAGCCCCGTGCCTGCCCCTGGCTGCCCGGAGCCGATCCGGCGCTTGAAGTCGCGGTGCAGTTCCGCTCCGTCGCCGTGGGCCAGACCTGCCTCCAGAACCTGGCGGCCGATCAGGGGACGGGGATGGTCCGCCTGCGGCAGCCACAACAACGAGGGCACCACCGGCGGATCAATGAGGCTGTAGGGCACCAGGTTGAGCAGCCTGGGTTCCTCGCCGGGGGCCTGGTACGCCACCACGGTGGTGCTGCTGCCAAGGTCGATGGCCACGGTGCCGTGGCCGCCGCCGCTGGTCCGAGGCCTGTTGCTTTGTTCGCTGCTGGGCATCGCGCTGGAACGGCCGCACCCGCCCGATGCGGTCTTCTCGGTGCTTTCTAGCGGCCATGCAGAGTCGTTGGCCTAGGGTGTGGGTATCGCTGGCAGATGAAATCGTGATGCAGGGTGGAATCGATATGAATTCCAAGGACCTGGCCCAGCGTGCCGAGAGCCTGATCCGCCATTCCAGCAACCGCTACCTCACGACGGTTCGCATCGCTTTTCGCGCCAAGCAGCGTCGTTTCGACGACTTCGATGGGCTGTTGGAGGACTCGATGATCAAGCCGGTGCAACGGGCGATCATCGAACTCAGCGACGAACAGGACCAACCTGCCCTGCTGCCCGGCTGAGGCCACGGGTCAACGTTGCCGGCTCAACAGCGGTGCAGATTCAACAGGGTTCGGGATGGCGTTTCGGTTTCGACCCGTCCCGCCATCCTTATTCCGTTCTGATCGGTGGTGAGGGCTGGGCTTCGGAGTTGCGCCAGCAGGAGGCTGCTGCCCTGCATCAGGCGGCCCAGAGGCTGTGTCACCAATGGCTGGCGATCCGTGATCAGCTGATGCCTGAGGAGGAGATCAGCCTGGACACCGAGTGCGGTCCGCTCTGGGCCGAGCTGGACGGCACGGCCGCGGCCGTTTCCCTGCGTTTTGTGCTCCAGCCTCCGGCTGCCGAGCGTGCCCTGGAGGGCTGCTGGTCCGGCCCGGCCACCGAGGCTCTGATCGCCGTGCTGGCCCAGACCGCCCAGGCCGAGGAGTGGCTGGGACCCGCTTGAGATTCCTGCTGCGGGATTGGATTGATCAGATCTTCTGATTGGTTCCTCTCTCCCCGTTGCCCCCCAGCCACGCCCTGTGTTTTCCACGGGTTTTCCCCAGGCGCGTCTGACAGGGTTCCCGCCGCTCCATGGTGCTGGGGAGAACGGCGAGGGGAGATGGTTGCGCTTGACAGCGGCAGCCCAGAGCCCCATGACCGTCGGCTCCGGGCCGGCCGCAGCGCGCCAGGCCTCTGCCGGACTGACATCTCAGCGGCTGAGACGGTCTGGTGGACCATGCCGCCACCGATTTGACGGCCGCCGCCTGATGTGGGGAACTGGGGCGCGCTGGATGTCGAGCCGATGGAACCCCCGATCCCCGTATCCGTTCCCCAGGCTGGGGTGGGCAAGGCCCCTGCCCTGGGGTCCGCGGGATCAGCGACCGGCGCGGAGCCGGAGTCGAACCAGGAGAGTGCCCTGATGGTGAGCCTGCACACCGATGTCCCCGAAGCCCTGCTGATGTCGATGCGTGGTTTCATCGAACGCCATCCGAACTGGGACCAGTACCGCCTGATCCAGGCCGCCCTGGCCGGGTTTCTGCTGCAGCAGGGCCTGCAGAATCGGGAGGTGACCCGCTGCTATCTCGCCAATCTCTTTCCGGCTCAGGCTGGATTCCGGGGGGACTGAGCAGGCCGCACGGCGAACACCTGGCGGTAGGCCGCCACCAGGGTGCAGGCCGCCAGGGGCAGGGCCCCGGCCAGTCCCACGACAAGCAGGAGAAAACCGGCCAGCACCACCAGTCCCAACAGCAGGGTGAGCCCGAGGGCCTGGATCCAGTGGGGATCAATCGCGGCCCGGCTTCTGCGGAAGGCCTGGAGGGGCCCCATCGGCACCAGCACGCTGATCGGCAGGCTGAACAGTTGATCGGTGGCCAGGTACACCACAGCCGCCAGGCCTGCCACCAGGGGCAGCCCCACCAGCAGGGGTTGCAGCAGGGCCAGCATCCAGGCGCTGGCCTGGGCCAGCCGCAGCACAAGGGCCAGCACCAGCAGCACAAGGCCAAGGGTCCCCCCGGCCCGCAACAGGTCGGCCGGCTTGCTGGCCAGCAACTGGATCAACCGCGGGCGCTCTCCCCTCAAGGCGCCATCGGCAGCGCGCAGCAGCCCTACGAGCATCCAGAGATTGCTCACGAGGTAGCCGAGCCAGGCGATCAGCTGCAGCACCACGGCCACGGGGTCGGGCTGGCCGAAGGGATTGAGCAGGAGCTCCCCGCTCCAGCGGATCGCCAGTTGGCAGAGCAGGTTGAGACTGCCCACCAGCAAGGTGAACAGTGACATCGGCAGGGCGGCACTGCGGAAGGCGGACCAGCCCTCCTCCAGTGCCCGTCGGATGGCAATCGGAGGCGGGGTCTCCAGACGGCCGGCGGCGCCGCTGCCGGTGCGCCTGCGCATCATCCCGCCAGCAGTTCGAGCAGCCGCTGGGCCACGGCGCTCTCCACGGGCACGATCGAAAGGCGGTTGCCTGGCCGCACCACCAGCAGCTCGTCGGCTGAGAAGGTGCGGCGCAGCGTCTCCAGGGTCAGCAACTGGGGAAAGGTGCGTCGATACTGCAGCCGCACGCAGTCCCAGCGTGGCCGCTCCGGGGTGGCCTTGGGATCGTGATACTTCGACTGCGGATCGAACTGACTGGGGTCCACCAGATGGGTTTCGATCACCTCCATCAGGCCCACGATGCCGGGGGGCTGGGTATTGGAGTGGTAAAAGAAGGCCTGGTCGCCAATGGCCATCTGGCGCATGAAATTGCGGGCCTGGTAGTTACGGATGCCGTCCCAGAGTGTGGTCTTCTCCAGGCGGAGATGGTCGATCCCGTACACCTCCGGCTCGCTCTTCATCAGCCAGAAGGCCATCGCCGCAAGGCACCACATACGGCGTCATGTTACGCCTGCCGCTCTAGACCAAGATCCGGACAAGCTCCGAGGCGCGAATCGGGCCTAGAGCTCCATCACCAGGCTGCGGAAATGGTCCCCGCGGGCCTCAAAGTCGCTGTACTGGTCGAAGCTGGCGCAGGCCGGGGAGAGCAGCACCCCCTGGCAGGCATGCTGGCGGGCCAGGCGGGCGGCCAGGGGCACAGCTTCATCGAGCCCGGCGCAGCGTTCCATCCGGCCCCCGTAGCCCTGGGAGCCCAACAGCTCGGCGAAGGTCTCGCGGGCTTCGCCGTAGAGCACCACTGCCGGGGCCTGACGCTGCAGGGCCGCGATCCAGCCTGCCGCCTCACCCTGCTTGGCCTGGCCGCCGGCAAGCACCACCAGCGGACCCTCCAGGGCCTGCAGCGCCACTTCGGCGGCGTCGTAGTTGGTGGCCTTGCTGTCGTTGTAGAAGCTGATTCCATCCAGCCGGCGGATCAGCTCCAGGCGATGCGACACCCCGGGGAAGCGGCGCAGGGCCGCCTCCATCGCCGGGCCATCGAGCCCTGCCTCCAGGCCGGCAGCCACCGCCAGCAGCATGTTCTGCAGGTTGTGGGCACCGGGCATGGCCAGGGCATCGGCGGCCAGGATGGGGCCGCTGCGGCCCTCGCGCTCCAACCACACGCGCCCGTCTTCGATCCAGAGAGCGGGCAGGATGCCGGGCGCCAGCTCCTGGCGCGGTGCCGCCGACACCCACACGGCATGGTCCCAGCTCGCTGCTCGCTGGCGCAGGTCCGGATCGTCACCGTTGAGGATGCGCACGTCGGAGCGCTCCAGCAGCTGGCGCTTGATCGCCCGGTAGTTGTCCAGCGTGCCGTGGCGTTCAAGGTGGTCGGGGGTGAGGGTGGTCCAGATCCCCACCCGCGGCGACACCCGCGGACAGGCCTCGATCTGATAACTGCTCATCTCCACCACCAGCCAGTGGGGCAGGCCCCGGCCGGACTGTTGCCGCTCCAGCACCAGCTCGGCGGCGGAGGTGCCCACATTGCCGGCCATCGGCGCGTCGATGTCGCAACCGCAGAGCAGGTGGCTGAGCAGATGGGTGACGGTGGTCTTGCCGTTGGTGCCGGTCACGGCCATCCAGGGCAGGGGCCGGCTGGCCTGCCAGGCAGGCTCCAGCTCTCCCTGCACCAGCAAGCCGGCATGCCGAAGGCTGGCCAGCTCCGGGTGGTCCCAGGCAATGCCAGGGCTCACCACCACAGGACCCACGGCGGGGGCGAGGGAGAGGATGGTGGTGGCACTCAGGGGCGCATCGAGTTCCACCCGGATCCCTGCTGCCCGCAGGGCTTCGGCCCGTTGCTCAAGTGCCGGACTGCGCTTGCTCTCCAGCACGCAGACGGCCCGACCCTGGGCCTGCAGCAGACGCGCCGCGCCGACCCCTGAACGGCCCAGTCCAATCACGACTGCGGTGGCGAACGCAGGGGGCCGATCCTGGGCCACGTCAATCTGGGCCACGTGAATACAGATGCTGGAAGTGGTGCCGGTTCACTCGGATGGGAAAGACCGATCAAATCCAGCGGATGGGCGATACTGGAATCGAACCAGTGACTCCTACCGTGTCAAGGTAGTGCTCTACCTCTGAGCTAATCGCCCGGTTGGCTTAATGCCCGGGGTTGATTTTGCTCGATTGGCTGCGCCGAGAAATGATTCAGTGCAGTTGTTCGAGACCGTTTTCGACATCACTTTAAGCGGAGGGCCTTCATTGGAAATGGCGGACGGTTGAGTTGGGCTCAGTTGAGCTGGGCTCGGATTGTTCGCTTGTCCTGGATCGAAACCGCTTCTCCTGGCTTGTCGGCGCTGTTTGGTTCTCCGAATCAACGACTCAAAGTCAATGCCTCGGGGTGATTGCCTCGTGATCACTGCCTCGGGGGCAGTGGCTCAGGGGCAGTGGCTCAAGGGCAGTGGCTCGGGGATCTGATCGGGAGTTTCATGATGTTATCAGCCGAGCTGTACCGCCACCGCTGTCACCCGTCGGGGGTTCAGCGGCGCAGCAGGGCAATCCGGAAGCGGTCGCGTTTGGTGGTGGTGATCGCTTCCACCGTGAGCTCTCCCTTGCCGCTGAGCTGCACCCGGTCGCCCGAGCGCAGCAGGTGGCTGGGGCTGGTCACCGGCAGCCAGTTCACCTGCACCTGGCCGGCGCGGATCAGGTCGGCCAGGCGGTTGCGGGGCAGGCCGAAGCCAGCCGAGGCCACCGCGTCGAGGCGGGTGGATGCCTCCACGCTGTGCAGCCGCCTGGGTTGACGCCGTGGGGGCGGTTGCAGTTCAGGCAGTGGCCGCGGGGCGATCTGCACAGGCACGCTGCGCACCTGGGCCTCTCCAACCCGCAGCTGGCCCTGCCACTCCAGCCCCACCACGCCCTGGCCGCCCCGGTCGCCCCGCAACCAGAGGTCGCCGATGCCCTCTACTGGCAGCCCCAGACTGAGCAGGGCTGCCCGCAGGTCGGCGGGTTCGGCCGGATCAAACAGAAAGTTGCCGCTGATCTCCACCCCAACCAGGGGCGGGTCCAGCTGGGTCAGATCCAGGCCCGCATCCCGCCGTGCCAGCACCAGTCGCCGGCGTTCGGCGCCGGGGTAGCCCCCTTCGCTGCGGCTCTCCAGTTCGGCCAGGGACCCCAGGCGCCGCTCCGCCTCCTCCAGCACGCCGCCATCGAGGAAGTCGCTCCAGCAGGGCTGCCAGGTGCGCAGGGCCTGGTCGGCCGCCGCCAGCACCCCCGCCAGGGCCACGGGATCGTGGCTGCCCTGCAGCAGTTCGGCCCGGGGCAGCATTCAGCTCTCCCCCAGGCGCACCACCATCTGGGGGCGGGCCTGCTGCAGCAGCCGCCAGGGCATGTCGGCGCCGGCCATGGTCTCGGCCAGCAGCAGCCAGCTGCCCTCCTCGACGCGATTGCGCAGGGAGCGCAGCCGGTCGTCCTCCTCCGAGCTCACGCTGGCGGCGGCGGCGAAGCTGCCCATGAAGCCCGAGCCCATGCCCAGCAGCGCTCCGAACAGGTGCTGGCTCCAGGGGCCGAAGAAGGCCAGGGTGTCCAGATCCGTGATGTAGGTGAAGGTGAGACCGGCCAGGAAACCGAAGGGGATCAGCCAGCGGGCCATCGCCCGCTGGCGTCGGCGCCGGGTGGCTGCCGGGTTGAGGCGATCCACCGCTTCCAGCTCTGTCTCTCCCTGGCCAACCGCCACCAGCACCGCAAGCGGCGGTTGGCTGGCGGCCAGATCCCGCTGCAGCTGCTGCAGGCGCGCGTGCTCGTTCAGCACCACCACCACCGTTGTCGACACCGGTCGGCCCCCGTTCAAGCGCGTGATTCAGGCCCGATTCTCGTTGCTGCCCGCCACCGGCCGTGCGCCGAGTGTGGCTGGGAGCAGATGCCCACCCCTCACTACACTGCACCGCCGGCTGATCGCCACCCCTCCCC
The DNA here is from genome assembly GCA_040399285.1 of Prochlorococcaceae cyanobacterium. Taxonomy (GTDB): domain Bacteria; phylum Cyanobacteriota; class Cyanobacteriia; order PCC-6307; family Cyanobiaceae; genus NIES-981. The sequence continues at coordinate 37,327 of JBBASM010000007.1, read as the reverse complement.
AACCCCGCCGGGCATGACCAAGGTTCTCGTTTCCGATCCCATCGACCAGGCGGGGATCGACATCCTCTCCCAGGTGGCCAGTGTGGACCTGCGGCCAGGTCTCTCTGCCGAGGAGCTCAAGGCGATCATCGGCGAGTACGACGCCCTGATGATCCGCTCGGGCACCACGGTGACCGCCGACATCATCGAAGCGGCCGACAAGCTGCGGATCATCGGCCGCGCCGGCGTGGGTGTCGACAACGTGGACGTGCCGGCCGCCACCAGGCGCGGCGTGCTGGTGGTGAACTCGCCCGAGGGCAACACGATCGCCGCCGCCGAACACGCCCTGGCCCTGATGCTCTCGCTCTCGCGCCACGTGCCCCACGCCCACGCCAGCACCATGGCCGGCGGCTGGGACCGCAAGACCTACGTCGGCAACGAGCTCTACAAGAAGAAGCTCGGCGTGGTGGGCCTGGGCAAGATCGGCTCCCACGTGGCCCGCGTGGCCCAGGCGATGGGCATGGAGCTGCTGGCCTACGACCCGTTTGTGTCGGATGAGCGGGCCCAGCAGATGCAGGTGAAGCTGCTGCCCCTGGCCGAACTGTTCGCCCAGGCCGACTACATCACCCTGCACCTGCCGCGTACGCCCGACACCGAGAACCTGGTGAACGCGGAGCTGCTGCGCACGATGAAGCCCACCGCCCGGCTGGTGAACTGCGCCCGCGGCGGCATCGTCGATGAGGCCGCCCTGGCGGAGGCGGTGGAGGCCGGTGTGATCGCCGGTGCCGCCCTCGACGTGTATGCCAAGGAGCCCCTGGCGGCCGACTCACCCCTGCGCACGGTGAAGGAGCGGCTGGTGCTCACACCCCACCTGGGGGCCAGCACCACCGAGGCCCAGGAGAACGTGGCCATCGACGTGGCCGAGCAGATCCGCGACGTGCTGCTTGGCCTGCCGGCCCGCAGCGCCGTGAACATCCCCGGTCTCAACGCCGAGGTGATGGAGCAGCTCAAGCCCCATCTGCAGTTGGCCGAAACCCTGGGGCAGCTGCTCAGCCAGCTGGCCGGCGGCCAGATCGGCGAGCTGGAGGTGCGCCTGCAGGGCGAGTTCGCAGCCCACCCGTCCCAGCCCCTGGTGGTGGCGGCCCTCAAGGGGGTGCTCTCCACCGCCCTAGGCGACTCGATCAACTACGTGAACGCCAGCCTGGAGGCCAAGGACCGGGGCATCCACGTGCTGGAGGTGAAGGACGACGCGGCCCGCGACTATGCCGGCGGCTCGCTGCAGCTGAGTTCGCGCAGCAGCAAGGGCAACCACACCGTGACCGGTGCCGTGTTCGCCGACGGCGAGCTGCGCGTCACCACCATTGATGAGTTCCCGGTGAACGTGGCCCCAAGTCGCCACATGCTGTTCACCCGCCACCGCGACATGCCGGGGATCATCGGCCAGCTCGGCTCGGTGTTGGGCGAGCACAACGTGAACATCGCCTCGATGCAGGTGGGCCGCCGGATCGTGCGCGGTGACGCCGTGATGGTGCTCAGCCTCGATGACCCCATCCCAGCCGACCTGCTGGCCACGATCCACCAGATCAACGGCATCCAGGAAGCCCACCCGGTGACCCTCTGAGCCCCATCGGCGCCACATTGCGGCTGCGGCTTGCCTTTCAGCCATGACCCTCGCCTGGTGGCGCCTTGAACTGCTGGCCCAGCCCGAGCTGGAGGAGTCCCTCCTCTGGAAGCTGGCGGAGCTGGGCATCTCCCGGGTGGCGCTGCGCCACCGGCCGGAGGCGCCCCAGGAGCGCCAGCTGCTGGCCTGGCTGCCGGAGGCCGACTGGCCGGAGGCGGAGCGCACCGAGTTGCAGCGGGCCCTGGCCCCCCTGGCCGCCACCTTCGGTCTTGAGCTGCCGCCCCTGGCGTGGCAGCGCCAGCTCGATGAAGACTGGAGCCTGAGCTGGAAACAGCACTGGCAGGCCGATCCGGTGGGGGAGCGGCTGCTGATCCTGCCGGCCTGGCTGGAGGTGCCCCCGGAGCATGCCCAGCGTCTGGTGATCCGCATGGATCCCGGCAGCGCCTTCGGCACCGGCAGCCATCCCACCACCCGCCTGTGCCTGGAGGCCCTGGAGCGACTGGCTGCCGAGCGGGGGCGGCAGGGCGGTAGTGCCCCCGGCCTGGGGGCGATCCGGGTGGCGGATCTGGGTTGCGGCAGCGGCATTCTCGGCATCGCCGCCCTGCTGCAGGGTGCCCGGACGGTGGCCGCGGTGGACACCGATTCCCTGGCGGTGCGCGCCACGGCCGAGAACGCCGCCGTGGGGGGACTGCAGGACCGGCTGCAGGTGCGGCTGGGGTCGGTGGAGGTGCTGGCCGAGCTGCTGGGCTGGGAGCCGGCCGACCTGCTGCTCTGCAACATCCTGGCGCCGGTGATTGAGGCCCTGGCGCCGGCCTTCGCCAGCGTGCTTGCACCGGGCGGTGTGGGCCTGCTGAGCGGCCTGCTGGTGCCCCAGGCCGAACGGCTGCAGCAGGTGCTGGCCGCGCTGGGGTGGCGGGCCGAACTGGTGGCCCAGCAGAGCCAGTGGGGACTGCTGATGTTGCATAAGGCACACTGATCTGTGACCTGGCTTTGATTGGCCTTCCCAGGCACGGCGCTGCAAACCAACGGGAAGGGCCTGCGGCGGATGTATGAAGGGCGGGTCCTACAGGCCCGGCCATCCGGGTGCCTGTGAGCCCCAATCCCTTCCATGGCTTCCTACAAGGTCACCCTCATCAACGAGGCAGAGGGCCTCAACAAGACCATCGAGGTTCCTGACGACCAGTACATCCTCGACGCCGCTGAAGAGCAGGGCATCGACCTCCCCTACTCCTGTCGTGCGGGCGCCTGCTCCACCTGCGCCGGCAAGATCACCGCTGGCACCGTGGACCAAAGCGACCAGAGCTTCCTCGACGACGACCAGATCGAAGCTGGTTTCGTGCTCACCTGCGTGGCCTACCCCACCAGCGACTGCACCATCAAGACCCACGCTGAGGAAGAGCTCTACTGAGCCCCCGATCCAGGACCTGAATCAGCCTCCTGGCTTGATTGCCTGTCTGCTTCCCGCCACCCTTGGGGTGGCTTTTTTATGGTTATACCGCTGAATTCCACCTCCACTGCTCCTGCCCAGTCCCCCGGCGATGCCCTGCTGGAGCCTGGCAGCGTGCACGCCAGCCCCGGCGGCCAGTACAGCCTCCGCGTGCTGGGGGCCTGCTGCAGGCTGTTTGATCGGGAGGAGCTGCCCTGGCCCTGCTGCCGCCTCGCCTGGCGCAGCAAGGAGCCCAGCTGGCGGCGCATCGGCCGCCGCTTCGTGGCCGATCTGGCGGCCCGCCGCTGCCCCTCCTATGCCGTGGAGCTGCTCCAGCCCGGGGCCCGCTCCACCGCCGCCACGGTGATCACCCTGTTCCCCGTGCGGCTCGCTCCGGCCCTGCAGGAGTGGTGGTACAGCCGCCAGCCCGCCTCCTGCGAGCCCGCCAACCGGCAGCCACCCCAGCTGCCATGAAAAAGCCGGTGCCCGCAGGCACCGGCTGGGGGCCGCGAGGCCGGCGAATGCGGGATCAGAAGTAGATCTTGCCGCCGCCCCACTGGGCGCCCTGCACCTTGGGCGCGGTGAGGATGTAGCCGGCCATCAGACGCAGGTCGTCGTCGTCCAGATCGCGCATCTTCACGAAGATGTCGCTGCTGCGGATGCTGGGGTGAACGTCGGCGATCGAGTACTCGCCGTCATAGCTGGTGGGATCCTTCATGTAGTCCACCAGGGCCTCCACGTTGTCGCGGGACGGGGTGGCCAGGGCCAGGGTCTCGGGGTCGAGCCCCACGTTCTGGTTGGTCTTGGTGATCCCGCCGGCGTGGCATTCGCCGCAGCTGCTGTTGAACAGCTTGCGGCCGGCCTTGATCTCCTGTTCGCTGAAGGTCACGCTGGCGCCATCGGGGTTGGCGGGCACGGTGAGCTGTTCACTGGTCCACAGGGCTGCCATGGCCTCACCACCGAAGCCGAAACAGAGCAACAGAGCCAGGGGGAGGGCCAGCAGGCTGCGGGCGGCGGCCCGCAGCCCTCTGCGCAGGGAGAGGGTGGCGGAGGCCAGTGGGGTTGAGGCCATGGAGAGAAGCCGGAGGTGTGGCGGGGCTAACCGCATCGGAGACCTTGTATCACGGGGGAAGGGGGCAGTGGGCCGGTTTCGGGGGAACTGTTGCAGCTCAGCTTTTCTCGGGCGGTTCGCCGTCGCCCGCTGGCGGCAGCACGTCAATGCTGAGGAAGTCCCTGGCTATCACCGTGTTGGTGAAGATCGCCTGGGCTTCGGCGAGCAGGTCGTCCGGGCTCACCGGGTTGCCCGCCACGTAGCGCGGGCTGAGGTGGGTGAGGGCCAGCTGTTTCACCCCGGCGGCCAGGGCGGTCTGGGCGGCCATGGTGCTGGTGGAGTGCTGGCGGGCGAAGGCCAGCTCGGCCTCGGCGTGGGCAAAGGTGCTCTCGTGGATCAGCAGATCGGCGCCCCGGGCCAGCTCCACCGCCGCCTCACAGAACACCGTGTCGGTGCAGTACACCACGCTGGCGCCGGGTCGCTCCGGGCCGCAGAGGCTGGCGCCGTTGATGATCCGACCGTCCTCGAGGGTGATGCTGCGCCCCTGCTTGAGCTCGGCGTACACCGGCCCCGGCGGGATGCCCAGGGCCCGGGCCCGTTCCACGTCGAACCGCCCCGGCCGCGGCTTCTGGTCCACCCGATAGGCGCAGGCCGGGACCCGGTGGGTGAGGGGCGCGCAGCGCACGGAGATGTCGCCGTCCTCCAGCAGGGTGGCGCCGCTGGCGGCGGCGGGGCCGCTGCGGTGAAAGCGAAGCGGATAGCCGATACGGGTGGAGCTGGTGTGCAGCACCCCTTCCAGATAGTCCCGCAGCCGGTCGGGGCCGTAGAGGTCGATGCCGGTGCAGGTGCCCGCCAGGCCGAGGCTGGCGAGCAGCCCGGGCAGACCGAACACATGGTCACCATGCATGTGGGTCACGAACACGCGCCGCAGCTGGCTCACCCGCAGGTCACTGCGCAGGAACTGGTGCTGGGTGCCCTCGCCGCAGTCGAACAGCCAGAGCTCCGCCCGCTGGGGCAGGCGCAGGGCCACGGCGGACACATTGCGGCCGCGGGTGGGCACCCCGGAGCTGGTGCCGAGAAAGGTGACCTGCAAGCCGTAGACGCCTCTGGCGCATGTTGCCATGGCCGTCACAATGGGTCGCTTTTCAGTCGTCAGCATCCGTGACGTTCCGCCTGCGCCCCTGGGCTCCCCTGTTGCCCCTCGCCGCCGTGGCCGTGGCCATGCCGGCGCTGGTGGTGGGTGGCGACCGGGCCATCCAGGCCAGCAGCGGCGAGCCGGAGGTGAGGGTGCTTCTGGCGGAGGCCGGCAGCCTGCAGCTGCAGGCGCTCAACCAGCCCCTGCAGATTCAGCCCGGGGGCGTGGAACTGGCCCCCGCCCGCGCCGCCCGCCTGGTGCTGGAGAACGGCCGGCTCGCCCTGCAGCTCGAGACCCCCGGCGCTGGCTGGACGACCAGCGGCTCGCTGCCCCTGGCCAGCAGCGTCTGGCTGGTTCCGCGCTCCGTCGCCGGTTCAGACCAGGCCGGCTCGTTCCAGCTGGGCCAGCGCCGCTACCGGGGCCGGCTGCAGGTGCTGGTGAGCGGCGGCCGGCTGCAGGCGATCAACCATGTGCTGCTGGAGAGCTACCTGCCCAGCGTGGTGGGCAGTGAGATGCCGGCCAGCTGGCCCCAGGAGGCCCTGCGGGCCCAGGCGGTGGCGGCCCGCACCTATGCCCTGCGTCAGCGCAAGCCCAGCGCCCCCTTCGACGTGAGCGCCACCGTGACCAGCCAGGTGTACAGGGGCCTGGACGCCGAGACCGCCTCCACCCGGGCCGCCGTGGCCAGCACCCGCGGCCAGGTGCTGATGTATGGCTCCAGCCTCGCCAACACCGTGTTCCACAGCAGCGGCGGCGGCCGCACGGAGAACAGTGGCGATCTCTGGACCCAGCAGCTCCCCTACCTGGTGAGCGTGCCCGACTTCGACCAGGGCAGCCCCGTGCACAGCTGGGAGCAGCGTCTCGAGCCCGCCCAGCTGCGGGAGGCCTTTGCCGAGATCGGCGGGGTGACCCGTATCGACGTGCTCAGCACCACCGGCTCCGGCCGGGTGCGCCAGGCCCGGGTGCTGGGCCCCGCCGGCACCAAAGTGGTGACCGGGTCCGAGCTGCGCTCCCGCCTGCGCCTGCGCAGCACCCAGGTGCGCTTTGAGGTGCTGGCCCCCGAGGTGGCCATGGTGCCCCCGTCCGCACCGCCCCTGCCAGCGGGCGACCAGGTTCCCGAAGACAGCGCGACTGGCGCCCCGGGGCAGGCAACCCCTGCCCCGCTTCCCTCTCCGGCTCCCCTGCAGGTGCCCCAGCCCTCCCTGCTGGCCATCGGCCGCGGCTTCGGCCATGGTGTGGGCATGAGTCAGTGGGGCGCCCTGGGGATGGCCCAGAAGGGCGACACCTATGAGCGAATCCTCCAGCACTACTACCGGGGAACCGCCCTGCGTTCCTACCCCGCCCTGCCCTGAGCCCTGCCCTCCATCGCTCCAGCTGCCCGCCTGGCGCCTGCCGGTGCGGGCCCTGGCCAGTGAGCAGGCCGTGGCTGACCACGTGGCTGGTGTGCTGCTGGAGGGGATGCTTGATGGCTCGGCCTGGCCCCTCGGCCTGGCCACGGGCCGCACGATGGAGCCGGTGTATGCGGCTCTGGTGCGGCGGGTGGCGGCCCTGGAGGAGCAGCAGGAGGAGGGTCTTCGCCAGCGCTGGCTCAGTTTCAACCTCGATGAGTACGTGGGCCTGGGTGCCGCCGACCCCGGCTCGTTCCATGCGGCCATGCACCGCCATCTGCTGGAGCCGCTGCAGCTCGCCTCTTCGTGGTTGCGCCTGCCCGAGGGCCTTGCCGATGATCCCCACGCAGAGGCGGAGCGCTACGGCGCGGCCCTGGGGGCGGCGGGGGGGATCGGCCTGCAGCTGCTGGGTCTGGGGCTCAATGGCCACGTGGGCTTCAATGAGCCTCCTGCTGCGGCAGACAGCCGCTGCCGCTGTCTGGACCTCAGCGACTCCACCCGCCGCCAGAATGCGGGGGCATTCGGCGGCGATCTGGCGGCCGTGCCCGCCCGGGCCATCACCCTGGGGCTGGCGGAGATCCTGGCCGCAAGGCGCATCCTGCTGGTGGTGACGGGTGCGGCCAAGGCGCCGGTGCTGCGGGCGCTGCTGCGCCAGCCCCCCGGGGTGGAGCTTCCTGCCAGCTGGCTGCAGGGCCATCCGCAGGTGGAGGTGATCGCCGACCGGGCCGCGTTGGCCCTGGCCCTGGCGGAGCAGCCGGCCTAGGTCTCCAGGGCCTCCAACAGGGCATCCTCCGCCTCCAGATTGGCCGTCACCGAGCGCACGTCGTCGAGCTCTTCCAGGGCATCCAGCAGCTTCAGGCAACGCCTGAGCTGGTCGGCATCCTCCAGCCGGCAGCCGGTCCCGGCGATCCAGCGGTGCTCCCACTCCAGCACCGAGAAGCCCGCACGCCGCAGCCCATCCTGCAGGGACTCCAGCTGGGCGAAGGGGGCGAACACCTCGGCACTGCCCTCGTTGAGCAGGTCGTAGCGGAGCACCTCCACCGCTCCGCTCCCATCGCCTCTCTCCGCCAGGGGCAGCAGGGCCTCCAGCAGGGCCTCCTCGTCGAGGGTTGGCTCGCCCCGGGAGGGCCAGGCCACCCGGGCCACGCTGAGCTGCTCGAACAGATAGCCCACGCAGCCGGTTTCCCCCAGGTTGCCGCCGTGCTTGCTGAAGGCCAGCCGCACGTCGGCGGCGGTGCGGTTGCGGTTGTCGGTGAGGGCCTCGATCAGCACCGCCACCCCGCCGGGACCATAGCCCTCGTAGCGCACGGCCTCGAAGCTGTCCCCCGGGCCCCCCAGCTGGCCGGAGCCCTTGGCGATCGCCCGCTCGATATTGGCGTTGGGCACCCCCGCCGCCTTGGCCTTCTCAATGGCCGTGCGCAGCTGAAAGTTGCCGGCGGGGTCGCTCCCGCCCCGGGCGGCCACGGTGATCTCCCGGCCCAGCCGGGTGAACACGGCGCCGCGCTTGGCGTCGACCACCGCCTTGGTGCGTTTGATCTGGGCCCACTTGCTGTGGCCGGCCATCGGGGAGAGCGGGAGAAACGGAAGGAGAGGGTGCGCGGCCGCTGGGGGCGGGTCAGCCGGCGGCGTCGAGCACCAGCTTCGGCTGCAGCACGCCCCCTGCGGTGCGGGCCATGCCGGCCAGGTTGCCATCCGGATCGAGCACCACCACGGGACTGTCCGGGGCCAGCTCGCCCAGGGCATCCGGCAGCAGGGGCGCCCGCCCGCAGCGCCAGCCTTCCTGTTCGGCTGGGCTGAGCTGATGGCGGGCCAGGTGGCGCAGGGGCACCAGCGGATCGAGCAGGGGGGGCGGGCTGCCTCCAGGCCCCCCGGCGTCGATGGCATCCAGGGACACCGCCTGCTCCAGGCCGAAGCCCAGGGCCTGGGTGCGCCGCAGCTGGGCCAGGGCGCCGCCGCAGCCCAGGGCTGCCCCCAGGTCACGGGCGAGGGCGCGCACGTAGGTGCCCGCCGAGCAGCGCAGCTCCAGCTCCAGCCGGCCGCTGGCCGGCTCCCAGCCCAGCAGCTCCAGGCGGTGGATGGTCACCGGCCGGGCGACCAGCTCCAGGTTCTCGCCGCGCCGCACCCGGGCATAGGCCCGCTCGCCATCCACATGCACCGCCGACACCTGGGGCGGCACCTGCTCAATCGCCCCGCGGAACGGGGCCAGGGCCGCCTCCAGCTCGCTGGGGCTCAGGGAGGGCAGCGGCCGGCGCTCCAGCACCTCGCCCTCGAGGTCGTCGCTGCTGGTGGTCAGGCCCAGCTGCACCACCCCCCGGTAGGCCTTGTCGCCGCCCAGATAGGGCAGCAGCCGGGTGGCGGCCCCCAGGGCGATCGGCAGCACGCCGGTGACCGCCGGATCCAGCGTGCCGCCATGGCCCACGCGCTTCAGCCCGTAGACCCGCCGCACCCGGGCCACGCAGCCATGGGAGCTGGGGCCAGCCGGTTTGTCCAGCACCAGAAAACCACAGGGCTGTTCAGCCATCACGCCTCGCTTCAGCTGCCATCGTGCGGCACCGCTGCCAGGCTGGCAGGGTTCCATCCCGGTGGGCGATGACCCTCAAGCAGCGCCGCGACCTGGCCTTCCTCGTGTTGGCGGGACTGTTCCTGGGCACGATGGGCATGCTCAACATCCTCGGGCTCACCCGTTTTCTGCAGCTGGGCAGCATCGGCTCCTGGCCGATCGTGGTGGCGGTGGGGGCCCTGCCCTACCCGGTCACCTTCCTGTGCACCGACCTGATCAGTGAACTGTGGGGAGAGCAGAAGGCCTCCCAGCTGGTGTGGGTGGGGCTGCTGCTCAACGGCTGGATCGTGCTGATCCTCTGGCTGGGCGGGGTGTTGCCGGGGCTGGCCGGTGCGCCGGAGTCCACGTTCTTCGAGGTGCGGCGCCTGGCCTTCGGGGCGGTGGGCGCTTCGATGGTGGCCTACCTGGCCGCCCAGTTCACCGATGTGCGCCTGTTCCACTTCTGGAAGCGCTTCAGCGGCGGCAAGGCCCTCTGGCTGCGCAACAACGGCTCCACCCTGGTGAGCCAGCTGGTGGACACCACGTCCGTGGTGCTGATCAGCCACTACGCCAACCACGTGCTGCCCGTGCGCAGTGACGCGCCCGTGCTCCCCCAGCTGGCCGGTTTCATTGCCAGCGGCTACCTGTTCAAGGCGGTGGCTGCCCTGGCCGACACCCTGCCCTTCTACCTGTTGGTGGGCTGGCTGCGGCGCTGGCTGGCGGTGCCCGGCATGGGGGCGGAGCTGGCCGACTGAGGGCTTCCCCGGGCGGCCCCTTAAGTTGGCGCTGCATCAGTGGGCTGCCCCAGGTCATGGTCACGGCGTTCGAGCAGGCTCTGGGTGTGGAGCGCTTCCTCGCCGATGGCTTCGACCTGCGGGCCCAGCTGGCCGGCTATCTGGCGTTGGAGCCTGCCGAGCTGGAAAGGCGCCTGCCCGCCAGCACCGCCGAGCTGGCGGCCCTGCATCCCGGCAGCTTCGACCCCGAGCAGGTGAGCAGCTTCTACGAGGACACCGTGGGCACCGGCCACCTGCTCGAACTGGCGGCGTGGCATCTCGGCAGTGCCGACTACATCGCAGACACGCTGCGGCTGCAACAACGCTTTGCCAGGGGCCAGGTGCTGGATTTCGGCGGCGGCATCGGCAGCCATGCTCTGGCCGCCGCAGCCCTGCCGGATGTGGAGCAGGTGTGGTTCGTGGATCTCAATCCCCACAACCGTTCCTTCGTGGAGTCCCGGGCCCAGGTGCTGGGGCTCGGCGCCAAACTGGCCTGCTTCCGCGACCTGGACGATCCGGCCCTGCCCCGCCGGTTCGACACGCTGGTGTGCCTCGATGTGCTGGAGCACCTGCCGGATCCCGCTGCCCAGCTGGAGCGGTTCGCGGAGCGCATGGATGCCGGCGCGATCGCCCTGCTGAACTGGTACTTCTTCCAGGGGTTCCAGGGGGAATATCCCTTTCACCTCGACGACCCGTCCCAGGTGGAGGCCTTTTTCCGCACCCTGCAGGCGCGTTTCCTGGAGGTCTTTCACCCCTACCTGATCACCACCCGGGCCTATCGCCTCCTGGCCTGAGGCGCAGGGAGCTGGGGGCGCAAGCACAAAGCCGGCGTTGGTGGTCGCCGGCTTGCTGGGATCAGGCCGGTTGATGGCACCTGAAGCTGGGTTCAAGCCCCGAACAGGGCTGAGGTCAGCCCACCGCCACGTTGATGCGCTTGCGGCTGCGCAGACCCCGCTTGATCGTGTCGAAACTCACCACGCCGTCCACCAGGGCGAACAGGGTGTCGTCGGAGCCGCGGCCCACGTTGCTGCCGGGCAGCACCGACGTGCCGCGCTGGCGAATCAGGATGGATCCGGCGGAGACGGCTTCGCCGCCATAGGCCTTGACGCCCAGGCGCTTGGAATTCGAGTCGCGGCCGTTGCGGGTGGAACCCGTACCTTTCTTATGGGCCATGGGGTGGAGTGGGAAGGGTTGGTGTGTTGGGTTGGGAGGGGGCTCGGGGTTCAGCTGAGGGCCTTGCCGGCCACCTTGATCGATTGCACCATCACCCGGGTCAGCTCCTGACGGTGTCCGTTCTTGCGGCGGGTTTTCTTCTTGGGCCGCATCTTGTACACGATCAGCTTCGGGCCGCGGCGGTGGGCCATCACCTTCAGCTCCACCGTGGCGCCTGCCACGTAGGGCTGTCCCAGGGTTGCGGCCTTGCCGTCGTTCACCAGGAGCACGTTCTCCAGATTCACGGTGCTGTCCACATCGGCCGCCAGGCGGTCGATGTCGTAGTAGCGGTTGGGCTGCAGCCAGAACTGCTGGCCTGAGCTCTCCACGATGGCGTAGGGCCCGGGTTGGTCAGCGTTCTGGGCTGCCTTGGAGCCGGCATCTGCCGGACTGGAGGTGGTAGCGGGTGTTTGGGTCATGGCGGCAGGGCGTGGCCAGGCTGGATTGAAACGCTGATGTCGGTGTCAGGTGTGATCTCCTGAGCGGGACATGGGTCCAGAGCGGGACAAGAGCCGCGCTTGATTTGGACTTCAACGGGGTGGCCAGGGGCTGGACCGACTGCTCAAGGCTGGATCGCAGGGATCCTGGGCAGGGGTGGCAGTGGCCTTGATCCCGTTGCACTGTTGCGAAGGTGGACCGTCGCCGAACGGTCCACCTACAGGGCCATCGTCTGAACGGGGCATCGCCATGGGCTTGCATCCAATCGCCAACTGGGAGCTGGCCGGATGGTCAGAGCCCGGTGGGTCTTGCAGATGGGAGCCGTGGCGGTTGCGCCTGGCAGGGGATGGCTGGGGTGGAGGTCGTTTCGGCGGAGTGCCTCTTCGCAGTGTGAGGGAGGGTCCCGGTTGCAGCGTTGCAGGCCCATTCAGGCCTGGCGCACGTTTTGGAAGACAAACATGAATTCTCCCTTCTGGCAGCTCCTTTCGTCAACATTGGCTCAAGCCACGGCGGATTACCCGTCGCCTCCGGCCCTCCATGCCTGAATCGGCCCTCACCATCGTTTCCCTGATCCGCAATCCCGCCCTCGAGGCTGACGTCACGCGCTGGCTCGACGGACAGCGGCGCTACCGGCTGTTGTCCTGCCCGGCGGCGGGCGACCCGTTGGCAGAACTGGAGCGGCTCAGAGACAGCTGTGATGCCCTGCTCATTGAGCAGGGCGAGCTGGTTCCTGAGGCGGCGCAGTCCCTGCAGGAGCGGGGCCTGGTGTTGCCCGCTGTGGTGATCGGCCGCGTGCTCGGCCGGGTCGACTACCACCCTGATGAGATTCACCTCCCTCCCGATCAGCTGGAACAGCTCACCTACAGCCTGGATGCGGCCATCTCCCGCTCCCTGAGCCGGGCCCTGGCGATGTCCCCGGAAGACCCGCCGCAGGGGCGCGATGAGCCGATGCCGGAGCGCTGGCGACTGGCCAACCGGCTGCAGGCCCGGCTGGGGTTGCTGGGTGTGTTCTACAAGCGCGATCCCTCACGCTTTTTGCGCAATCTTGATCCTGAGGATGCCGGAATCCTGCTGGCTTCGCTGCAGCGCACCTATCGGGATCTATTGCTCAGTTACTTCAAGGATCCTGCGGCTGCCAACCAGGCCTTGGAGAGCTTTGTGAATACCGCTTTTTTCAGTGACCTGCCCATTACCAAGACTGTTGAGATTCACATGGATCTGATTGATTCTTTTTCCAAGCAGCTTAGACTGGAGGGCCACAAGAGCGATTTTTTGCAGGATTACCGCCTTGCCCTCCTTGATGTGATGGCCCATCTCTGTGAGATGTATCGCCGCTCCGTCCCCGGCGGCGCCCCCTTGGCGCCGGTCATACAGGGGGGGTGATCAGTGCCGACGTTGAGAAGAGATCCGCCCCGAAGCCTGTTCATTCATCCACCAGCCTTGACACTTCGGTGATTCACGGAGCATCCCAGTCATGTCCCCACGCAAGACCTACATCCTCAAGCTCTATGTAGCTGGCAATACGCCCAACTCGATGCGGGCGTTGAAAACATTGCGAAATATTCTGGAGACCGAGTTTCAGGGAGTCTATGCTCTGAAAGTGATTGATGTTCTTAAGAATCCCCAGCTGGCTGAGGAAGACAAAATCTTGGCGACCCCCACCCTGGCCAAAATCCTGCCTCCACCAGTGCGGCGCATCATTGGTGATCTCAGCGACCGCGAGCGTGTTCTGATTGGCCTGGATCTTCTCTATGACGAGTTGTCGGAGGATTCTCTGTTGGCTGATGATGTGCTCGATGCGCTGACGCCATCGCCCGGTGAGCAGGGTTCCTGAGGCCTTGATGATCACGCATGACTGCTTGATACCCCGCTGCTTCTCACCCAGACGATTCAACGACCCACTTCCTGCCCCCCTCCCTGACCTGCTCCTGCGATGACCGATTTCAGTCCCCAGCCCGTTGCCATGCTGCAGGTGCAGAAGCTCCCCACCGGCATCGAGGGATTTGACGATGTCTGTCATGGCGGCTTGCCGATCGGTCGTTCCACGCTGGTTTCGGGAACATCAGGCACGGGCAAGACAGTATTTTCGCTGAATTTTTTGTATAACGGCATCCGTCAGTATAACGAGCCTGGTATTTTTGTGACTTTTGAGGAGTCGCCCCTGGATATCCTGCGGAATGCAGCCAGCTTTGGTTGGAATTTGCAGGAGATGGTGGATCAGGATAAGCTCTTTATTCTTGATGCTTCGCCTGATCCAGAGGGCCAGGATGTTGCTGGCAGTTTTGATCTTTCTGGTTTGATTGAGCGGATTAATTACGCCATTCGCAAATACAAAGCCAGGCGTGTGGCGATTGACTCCATCACCGCCGTTTTTCAGCAGTATGACGCCGTTTCCGTCGTGCGTCGGGAGATTTTTCGCCTGATCGCCAGGCTCAAGGAGATTGGTGTCACCACGGTGATGACCACTGAGCGCATAGATGAATATGGGCCGATTGCCCGCTACGGCGTTGAGGAATTCGTATCCGACAACGTGGTGATTTTGCGCAACGTGCTGGAGGGGGAGCGCCGCCGTCGCACGGTGGAGATTCTCAAGTTGCGGGGCACCACCCACATGAAGGGCGAATTCCCCTTCACGCTCGGCAGCCATGGCATGAGTGTGTTTCCGCTGGGAGCGATGCGCCTCACCCAGCGCAGTTCCAATGTGCGCCTCAGTTCCGGAGTGCCGAAATTGGACGAAATGTGCGGCGGTGGGTTCTTCAAGGATTCAATCATCCTGGCCACAGGCGCCACCGGTACGGGTAAGACCCTGCTGGTCTCCAAATTCATTGAAGATGCCTGTCGCAGCAAGGAGCGCGCCATCCTGTTTGCCTATGAGGAATCCCGGGCTCAGTTGCTGCGCAATGCCACCAGCTGGGGGATTGACTTTGAGCAGATGGAGCAGGATGGACTTCTCAAGATCATCTGCGCCTATCCCGAATCCACAGGTCTGGAAGATCACCTGCAGATCATCAAGACGGAGATCGGCCAGTTCAAGCCATCGCGGATGGCGATTGATTCACTCTCGGCCCTTGCCCGGGGCGTGAGTCATAACGCATTCAGGCAGTTTGTGATTGGTGTCACTGGCTATGCCAAACAGGAGGAGATAGCGGGTTTCTTTACCAATACATCTGAGGAGTTCATGGGCAGTCATTCGATTACGGACTCTCATATTTCCACAATTACCGATACCATCCTGCTGCTTCAGTACGTTGAGATCCGCGGTGAGATGGCCCGAGCTCTCAATGTGTTCAAGATGCGGGGCTCCTGGCATGACAAGGGAATCCGCGAATTTGTGATCACAGGCAATGGGCCTGAGATCAAGGACTCCTTCTCCAACTTTGAGCGCATCATCTCTGGCGTGCCCCATCGGGTCACCACCGATGAGCGCAGTGAACTGGCCCGCATCGTTCGCGGTGTGGCCGATGACATCTGAGCCAACGCCACCCTGAGTGATAAAGGGCTGCCCGTCGCTTAGGTCAGGGCGGTGAGGCTGTTGTCGTAGCGCCTGCGTTCGGCCAGCAGCTGCAACTCGTCGCTGTCGGAATGCTCCAGTGGCAGGTCGAACCAGAAGGTGGTGCCCACACCGGATTCACTGGCCATCTGGATCCTGCTGCCGTGCTTGTCGAGGATCCCGCGCACGATCGACAGCCCCAGGCCGGTGCCGGCCTCGGTGTGCACGGCATTTTCAACCCTGTAGAAGCGCTCGAAGATGCGTTCCTGGTCGGCCTCCGAGATGCCGCAACCGGTGTCGGCCACTTCGATCCGTAGGCGTGGCAGGGGCGAGGTGATGGAGCAGCTGGGGCTGCCGGCCCCGCTGGCTGCCTCGGGATCGAGCGCACACAGATCGGGCCAGGGGTAGGCCCGCAGCATCAGCTTGCCGCCGGCGGGGGTGAACTTGAGCCCATTGCCCACAAGATTGTCGAACACCTGCAGCAGCAGATCCCAGTTGCCCAGGACCCGTGGCAGCTGGGGATCGGCCTCGAAGCCAAGGGTCACACCCTTTTCCTCGGCGTTGAGCCGGTAGGTGCGCAGGGTCTGCTCAATCGCCGGGGCCAGCTCAAGGGGTTCGAACTGCCATTGGCGTTCCGATTCCAGTCTCGAGAGATCCAGCACATCGTTCACCAGCCGGGTGAGCCGGTCGGTCTCCGCATTGGCGATCCCCAGGAATTCCTGTTTTTCGGCCTCACTGAGCTGGTCGCCCAGATCGTGAAGGGTTTCCACGTAGCTCTTGATGTTGAACAGGGGCGTGCGCAACTCGTGGGACACGTTGCTGATGAAGCGACTCTGGGCCGCGTTCAGTTCCACTTCGCGGGTGAGGTCCTGCACCGTCATGGCGATGCCCTTGAGGCTTTCGCCGCTGGCATCGCGTACCGCCTGGAGCACGATTCTCAGGGTGCGAGCAGGTTCACCCACGCTGCAGCGCACATCGGCATCGTCGCGCTCGCCGCTGGTCACGTTGTCGAGCGCCGACTGCAGCTCCATGGCCAGGCGCTCGGGCAGTTCGTCGATCAGCCCGTTGCCCTCCAGGTTGCGACCCTCCCAGCGGAACAGCCGGCGGGCGGTGGGGTTGGCCAGCACGATGGCTCCACCGGCATCGAGCAGCACGGCACCATCGGCCATGGTGGCGATCAGAGACTCCTGCTTCACCTGGGCCGCGGTGAGCTCTTCGATGTTGGCGGCCTTGTACACCTCCAGCTGGGCGGCCATGGTGTTGAAGCCCTGCAGCAGTTCCCCCAGTTCGCCGCCCACCGGCAGGGCGATCCGGGCCTCGAAATTGCCGCCGGCGATCTGGCGCACGCCCCGCAGCAGTTCCTTCACCGGCTGGGTGATCGTGAGCGCGTTGAATACCGAGCCCAGGATCACCAGCACCCAGATCGAGATGAACACCGCCACGGTCACCTCGCGGGTGAGGGCGGCACTGGCCAGCAGGGTTTCGTTGGGGTTGATGCCCAGAGCCAGCACCCCCAGATAGCGCCCGTCGTTCACCATCGGCACGAACACGTCGGTGACCTGGCCGTCCGGGGTGAGGTGCTGGCGCACCAGCGGGTTGTCCGGCCGGTTCTGGATGTCGCCGGGCAGCTCCAGGCGGCGGCTCAGCAGCAGCTCGCTGCTGCCGTTGTTCGAGCCGATCGGAATGCCGAGGTAGATCACCCCGTCGGGATCGGCAAAAAAGATGTAGCGCAGGCTGCGGCTGGAACGCCAGAAGCGGTCGGCCACCGAGGCCAGTTCGCGGTCGTTGCCCTCGGCCACCAGCGGCGTCACGTTGGCTGACAGCAGCAGCCCCAGGTCGCGGGCATAGCGGGTGTCGCTCATGCGGGCATCGCGCTGGATGCCGTTCAGCGCCAGGAAGGTGATGCCGGTCATCAGCAGGCTCACCACCAGGGTGGCCACCGCCAGCAGCTTGGTCTGCAGGCTGAACTCTGCCCACCACTGGGCCAGGGCCCGGCGCCAGCGGGGCAGCTGGCCGCTGGCTCCAACCGCAACTGGACCGATCGCCTCGCTGCTGCTGGTCATCGGCTGCGCACCTGGTGGCCGATGTCGCGGCGGAAGGTCATGCCCTCGAAGTGCACCTGGCCCAGGCCGGCGTAGGCCCGCTCGAAGGCACTGTCGAAGTCGGCGGCCTGGGCCACCACGGCCAGCACCCGGCCGCCGTTGCTCAGGCAGCGGCCATCCGGCTCGCGGCGGCTGCCGGCGTGGAACAGCTGCTGGCCGTCGCTGGTCTGGAGCTGGCTGCTGATCGGATCGCCCCGGCGGATCTCGCCCGGGTAGCCCTGGGCGGCGGCGATCACGCAGGCACTGCAGCCCGGCAGGATGCTCAGCTCCGGCGCCAGGTCCAGCCGCCCCCGGGCGCAGGCCAGCAACACCGCCGCCAGCTCAGGCCCCAGCAGCGGCATCAGGGTCTCGCATTCCGGGTCGCCGAAGCGGCAGTTGAACTCGATCACGCTCGGGCCGGCGTCGGTGAGCATCAGGCCGGCGTAGATCACGCCGCGGTAGTCGATGCCGCGGCTGCGCAGGGCGGCCAGGGTGGGCTCCAGCACGGAACTCCGCACCGCCTCCAGCCCGGCGGCATCCAGTAAGGGGGCAGGGGCATAGGCGCCCATGCCGCCGGTGTTCGGCCCGGTGTCCCCCTCGCCGATGCGC
This sequence comes from Prochlorococcaceae cyanobacterium, assembly GCA_040399285.1. Taxonomy (GTDB): domain Bacteria; phylum Cyanobacteriota; class Cyanobacteriia; order PCC-6307; family Cyanobiaceae; genus NIES-981. The sequence continues at coordinate 19,588 of JBBASM010000007.1, read as the reverse complement.
TTGTGGTCCTGGGCCGGGGGCAGCAGCACCAGCCGCTCCCCATCGCTGAGGGCAAACACCGACACCTCCGGTCCGTAGGTGCGCTCCTCCAGCACCAGGGAGGCGCCCTCGCCGTCGCCGAAGCGGCCGGCGAAGATCGCACGGATGGCGTCTCGGGCTTCGTCGTGGCTGTCGGCCACGGTCACCCCCTTGCCCGCCGCCAGGCCATCGGCCTTCACCACCGGCGGCTGCTCCAGCCCCTCCAGCAGGGCCAGGGCCTCGATCTCGCTGCTGGCCGCCCAGTAGCCGGAGGTGGGCACCCCGGCGGCCTGCATCAGTGCCTTGGCCCACTGCTTGCTCGCCTCCAGCCGGGCGCCGTCTGCCCCGGGGCCGAACACTGCCAGGCCAGCGCTGCGCAGCCCATCCGCCAGGCCAGCGGCCAGGGGGGCCTCGGGTCCCACCACCACCAGCTCGATGGCCAGCTCGTCACAGGCGACCCGCAGTCCCTCCTGGTCGTTCTCGGCAATCTGCAGCTGTTCACAGCCCCGCAGCTCCAGGGTGCCGCCGTTGCCCGGCGCCACCCACACCCGCTCCACCCCCGGGCAGCGAGCCAGGGCCCAGGCCAGGGCGTTCTCGCGCCCGCCGCCGCCCACCACCAGCACGCGAGCCGGCGCGGCGATCGGGTATGGGGTGATCGAGGGGGTTGCCGTCATCGAGGAGTCGGTGGACATGGACCAGCGGAAGGTGACCTGGGCGAGCGGCGGGAACGGGCCCGGCCGGGGGGAATCGCCCGACTCTTCTAGGTTGCTGTGGTGACCCGCAGCCCGCAGGACTGGGCACCGTGCTCCATCTTCCCTCCCCACTGCGGCAACTGCTGGCACCGCTGCTGCCCGCCTTGCTGCTCAGCCCCCTGGCCGGGCCGCCGGTGCTGGCTGAATCCGCGCTCGAGCAGTGCCGGGCCCTGCGCCAGCGGGGGGATCTCACGGCCCTGCGGGAACGGCAGGCCCGCCTGCAGGCGGGCCTCGCGGCCCAGCCTGACCAGGCGCAGGCCCTGGCCACCGCCGAGGCGCTGCTGGCCTGTGGCGCGTCCCAGGCGGCCCTCGCCCTGCTGGAGCGCGTCGGGCCGGTCGGGGATGACGCCCGGGAGAGCTGGCTGCTGCTGCAATGGCGGGCTGCCCATGGGGGCCTGCACCACGCCCGGGCCGTGGACGCCCTGGCCCTGCTGGCCGATGGCGATCTCAGTCGCCTGGAGACCCTGCAGCTGCCCGTGGCCGAACCGGATCGGGCTGACCGGCCTCCGCGCCAGCGGGTGGCGCTGGACCTGCTGGCCGACCATCTGGTGAGTTTGGAGGCCCATCGCCAGGCGGCCGAGGTACTGCTGGCCAGCCGTGAACCGGGCGCGGCCACGGCAGCCCGCTGGGGCAGGGCGGTCCTGCTGGCCACCCATCTGCCACCACAGCAGCGCGACGCGATCATGGAACGGGCCCTGGAGCAGGCGGCGGCCGCCGAGGCCTGGGGGCTGGTGGCCGCCCTGCTCGACCAGCAGCTGGCCGAGGGTGTGGGCGACGAGGCCTCGCGCCGTGCCCTGGAGCGGCGCCTGCGTCTGAGTGAGCGGATGGACGATGCCTACGGTGAATGGCTGCAGCGCCGCCGCCTGGGGGACCCATCCCAGGACACCCGGGTCCTGCTCCTGGAGGAGCAGTTGCGATCGCCCCACCAGGACGGCGGCCACGCCGCCCCCCTGCAGCCCACTCCTTTCCCGCAGCCATGACCACTGCCTACCAGCTTGGACCGCTCCTCTATGAAGGGAAGGCCAAGCGCGTTCACGCCACCGATCAGCCAGACGTGGTGGCCGTGCAGTACAAGGACGACGCCACGGCCTTCAACGCGCTGAAGAAGGCCAGCCTGGCCGGCAAGGGATCGCTCAACTGCCAGATCTCCGCCCTGCTGTTCGAGGCCCTGGAGCGGGCAGGTGTCGCCACCCATTACCTCGGCCTGGCCGAGGCGGATCTGTCCAGCACCTGGATGCTGGCCCGGGGGGTGCGGGTGATTCCGGTGGAGGTGGTGATCCGCAATGTGGCGGCGGGCAGCCTCTGCAAGCAGTTGCCGGTGGAGCCCGGCACGCCCCTGGAACCACCCCTGCTTGACCTCTATTACAAGGACGATGCCTACGGGGACCCCCTGCTCACCGATGCCCGGCTGGAACGCCTGGGCCTGCTCACCCCGGGGCAGCGCCAGCAGCTGGAGCACCTGGCCCTGCGGGTGAACGGCGTGCTGGTTCCCCTGTTCCAGGGCGTGGGCCTGCGTCTGGTGGATTTCAAGATCGAGCTTGGGCTGGCGGCGGATGGCCGGATGCTGGTGGCCGACGAGATCAGTCCGGACACCTGCCGTCTCTGGGATGGGGCCGTGAGCGACAGCCAGGACCGGATCCTGGACAAGGATCGCTTCCGCCAGGACCTCGGCGGTGTTGTGGAGGCCTATGGGGAGGTTCTCAAACGGCTCCAGGGGGTCTGTCCCCAACCCAGGGTCTACCGGTAAGGTTTGACCCAAATTGCGGCCCAGCCGCGCTGAACGGGACGTTATGGCCGGCTTGCTGGGTTCCAAGGCAGTTCTGCCGCTGAGGGCAGTTCTGCCCCTGCTGGGAACCGTGATGCTGGCCGCCCCTGCCGTGCGGGCGCAGGACCAGCCCGCTGGCCAGCAACCCACTGGCCAGGAGCAGCCCCGACCGGCTGGTCCCGCCAGCTCCCCTCCGGCCTTCGAGATCCCCGCTTCCCAGCAGGTGGATGGGCCCGGCAGCTTGCCCACCCCGACACCCGCCCAGGCCCCGGCGCCGGCAGAGCCGCGGGTTCAGATCGCCGAGGTGGTGATCGAGGGCCTGGACGGCCATCCCGAGCGCGAGCGGCTGGAGCTGGCCGCCTACGCCGCCATGCGGGTAAACCCCGGCACCCGGGTCAGTCGCAGCGAACTGGAGACCGACCTGGCCGCCATCTACGCCACCGGCTGGTTCTCCGATGTGCGCATCCAGCCAGTGGATGGCCCCCTGGGGGTGCGCCTGATCGTCTCGGTGGTCCCCAACCCGGTGCTGCAGAGCGTCAGGCTGCAACCCGTTGGCGAGATCAAGCTGCCCGACCAGGTGGTTGGCGAGACCTTCGCCACCGACTACGGCAAGACCCTCAACCTCAACACCCTGCAGACGCGCATGCAGGCGTTGCAGAAGTGGTACGCGGACGAGGGCTATTCCCTGGCGCGGGTGAGTGGCCCCAGCCGGGTGAGTCCTGAGGGGGTGGTGGACCTGCTGGTGCGTGAAGGCACCGTGCAGGGGGTGGAGGTGCAGTTCATCGACAAGGACGGCGAGACCACCAACGACAAGGGCGAAACCATCCGCGGCAAGACCAAGCCCTGGGTGATCACCCGGGAGGTGTCCCTCAAGCCTGGCGATGTCTTCAACCGCCGCCAGCTTGAGGAGGACATCAAGCGCATTTATGGCACCGGCCTGTTCAGCGACGTCAAGGTCACCCTCCGACCCGTGCCGGCCCAGCCCGGCGAGGTGGTGGTGGTGCTGGGGATCGTCGAGCAGTCGAGTGGTTCAATCTCCGGCGGTGTGGGCTACAGCCAGGCCCAGGGTGTTTTCGGCCAGATCCAGCTCCAGGACAGCAATCTGCTGGGTAGGGCCTGGGACCTCGGCACCAACTTCTCGTACGGTCAGTTCGGCGGCCTCGGTGACATCACCTTCTCCGATCCTTGGATCAAGGGCGATCGCTACCGCACCTCGTTCCGGGCCCGGATGTTCTTCAGCCGGGAAGTGCCGCAGATCTTCCAGAGCGAGAACACCACCTTCGAAACCAATTTGCAGAGTTTCAACGGTGCCGATTTCGACCTGGTCACCAACACCCCCCGCAATATTGGTGGCGACGATCTGTTGGTGCGCACCAATTTCGATACGGTTGCGATTCAGCGCCTGGGGGCCAACGTCCAGTTCGTGAGGCCTCTCAACGGCGGTGATCCCTTCCGCAAGGCGCCCTGGCGGATGATCCTGGCCTTCGGCGGCCAGGAGGTCACTCCAATGGACTACTCGGGCAGCAAGTTTTCCAAGGCTGTTGTCGGCGCCAACAAGTCTCCGGATGTGGTCCCAAGTCGCCAGGTGATCTGCCTGGCTTACAACTGCGCCACTGAAAATCAGCTGTTGAGTGCCCGCCTCGGGGCCACCTACAGCACCCTCAATGATCCCCGCAACCCCACCAGCGGCAACTTCCTCAGCCTCGGCACCGAACAGTTCTTCTCCGTGGGCAGCGACTCGCCCACCTTCAACCGGGTGCGGGCCAGCTACACCCACTTCATCCCCGTGAACTGGCTGAAGGTGTACAAGGGCTGCCGACCGGGCCCGGGTGAGGCCAGCGATTGCAAACAGGCGCTTGCTTTCCAAGTGTCCGCCGGCACGATGATTGGCGATGAGATTCCCCCCTATGAGGCCTTCTGCCTGGGTGGAGGAAACTCAGTGCGCGGCTATGCCAACTGCGATCTTGGCGTGGGCAAGAGTTTTGGTGAATTCACGATCGAGTATCGGTTCCCGATCTTCAGCATCATCAGCGGTGAGATCTTCTTTGATATGGGCACAACCTTCGGCAGCCAGTCTGGAATTCCCGGCAATCCTGGAGGTCTGCTCGGCAAGAAGGGCGAGGGCTTCTCGCCCGGTATCGGCCTGATTGTCACCACGCCGGTGGGGCCGTTGCGCCTGGAAGTGGCAACGGAGGACTTCACCTCCGAGTGGCGCTTCAACCTCGGTGTGGGCTGGAAGTTCTAGTGGTTGACTGGCCAGCGGACTACAGCTCCGGCTGGACTCTGGCCGGCAGCGCGGAGATTGAGGGGGTCGGTCTGCACAGTGGAGCCAGGTCCAGGGTGCGCCTGGCACCGGCCTCCCGACCGGGATTCTGGGTCGGTTGGCTCGATGCTGCCGATGCACCCCTCCAGCGCCTGGTGCCGGGCCAGGTGTGTGAGACCACCCTCTGCACCGCTCTCAACCTGGGCGGGCGTCGCCTGGCGACCGTGGAACATCTCCTGGCCGCGCTCGCTGGCACTGGCCTCACCCAGGCGGCCATCTGGGTGGACGGCCCTGAGCTGCCGCTGCTGGATGGCTCCGCCCTGCCCTGGGTGCATCTGATCGCTGAGGCGGGGTTGCGGCCCCTTGGCCCGCGGGCTGCCGCTCCGCGCCTGGATCGTCCGCTCACCCTGCAGGACGGCAGCAGTTTTGTCACGGCGCTTCCCGCCGCTGGCCTCCACCTTGGCGCGGCCATCGACTTCGTGCAGCCGGCGATCGGCCGGCAGGTTCTGGCCCTGCCCCTCTCCCCCCGCACCTTTGTGGCTGAGATTGCCCCGGCGCGCACTTTCGGCCTGCTCTCCCAGGTGGAGCAGCTGCGGGCCGCGGGCCTGATTCGCGGCGGCGCCCTGGATAACGCCCTGGTGTGCGATGGAGAGCGCTGGCTCAACCCGCCGCTGCGGTTTGCCGACGAGCCTGTGCGCCATAAGATTCTCGATCTGCTTGGGGATCTGGCCCTGGTTGGCCTGCCCCAGGCCCAGGTGTTTGCCTACCGGGGCTCCCACCGTCTCCACACCGACCTCGCGGCGGCCCTGGAGCGGGAGCTCTCCCTACCCCCTGCCTGAATTCCCTTGCCTGATCCGTCGTCGTCTCCTGTGCTGCTGAATGCGGAGCAGATTCAAGGGCTGCTGCCCCACCGCTACCCCTTCGCACTGGTGGATCGGGTGCTGGAGCACGAGCCGGGCAAACGGGCCGTGGCCATCAAGAATGTCACTTTGAATGAGCCCCACTTTCAGGGCCATTTTCCGGGCCGGCCCCTGATGCCCGGGGTGTTGATCGTGGAGGCGATGGCCCAGGTGGGGGGGCTGATCGTCACCCAGATGCCCGATCTGCCGAAGGGTTTATTCGTGTTTGCCGGCATTGACGGTGTCCGTTTTCGCCGCCCCGTGGTGCCGGGTGACCAGCTGCTGATCAGCTGTGAACTGCTCAGCCTCAAGCGCAAGCGTTTCGGCAAGGTGCAGGCCGAAGCCACGGTGGAGGGGCAACCGGTGTGTTCCGGTGAGCTGCTGTTCTCCCTGGTGGATTGAGCCTGATGCCCTTGATCCATCCCACCGCCGTGATTGATCCCCGGGCCGAGCTGGCCGAGGGAGTGGAGGTGGGGCCCTATGCCGTGATCGGGCCGGATGTGCAGATCGGCCCGGACTGCAGCATCGGCGCGCACGTGGTGCTGGAGGGGCGGGTGCGCATGGGCCGCGGCAATCGCCTGTTCCCTGGGGCCTGCATTGGTCTGGAGCCCCAGGACCTCAAGTACACCGGTGATCCCACAGGTGTGGTGATCGGCGATGACAACACAATCCGGGAATACGTGACCGTGAACCGGGCCACCCATGGCGAGGAGAACACCCGCATCGGCCATGGAAATCTGCTGATGGCCTATGCCCATCTGGGCCACAATTGTGAGCTGGGTGATCGCATCGTGATCGCCAACGGTGTGGCGGTGGCCGGCCATGTGGTGATCGGTGACCGGGCGGTGATCGGAGGGGTGCTTGGCATCCACCAGTTCGTGCACGTCGGCACCCTGGCGATGGTGGGTGGCATGAGTCGCATTGAGCGGGATGTGCCGCCCTACTGCATCGTGGAGGGACATCCCTCGCGGGTGCGAGCCCTCAACCGCATCGGTTTACAGCGCAGCGGCTTCGGCGAACTCGATGGGGGCCTTCAGCTCGCCGACCTCAGGCGGACCTGGACGGCGATCTACCGCCAGCGCCAGCCCCTCGCCCAGGTGCTCACCCAGCTTAGGGCTGCTCCGCTGCGTGAGGCCGCTGAAACCCTGGTGGCTTTCCTGGAGGCGTCGTCCGCGCCGTCCCGCCGAGGGCCGATCCCGGGAGCGCACTGATGCTCCGCCTCCTGGTGAGCACGGGCGAGGTGTCCGGCGATCTGCAGGGATCCCTGCTGGTGGAGGCTCTCCAGCGGGAGGCCCGGCGGCGCGGGCTGGCCCTGGAGATCGTGGCCCTGGGGGGGGAGCGCATGCAGCGCGCCGGTGCCCGCTTGCTGGCCAACACCATGCGCATGGGCGCCATCGGCCTCTGGGAAGCCCTTCCCTTCCTCCTGCCCACCCTGCGCCTGCAGCGCCGCCTGCGGCGCTGGTTTGACCAGCAGGTGCCCGATGGGGTGGTGTTGATCGACTACATGGGGCCCAATGTGAACCTGGGCCTCAACCTCAAGCGCCGCTATCCCCAGGTGCCGATCACCTATTACATCGCTCCCCAGGAGTGGGCGTTCAAGTTCGGCACGGAGGGGCGCACCAACCTGATCCGGTTCACCAACCAGATCCTCGCCATCTTTCAGGAGGAGGCCCGCTACTACCGCTGTCGGGGCGCGCAGGTCACCTATGTGGGCCATCCCCTGCTGGACACCGTGGGCCAGGCCCCGGACCGGTGCACGGCCAGGCGCCAGCTCGGCCTGGACGAACGGCAGCCGGTGTTGCTGCTGATGCCGGCGTCCCGCCGCCAGGAACTGCGCTACATGCTGCCCCACATCGTTGCGGCTGCCGCTGCCTTGCAGCGTCACGACCCCAGCCTGCAGGTGGTGGTGCCTGCCGGACTCACGGGATTTGAGGGCAAGCTCGTCCAGCAGCTGCGCCAGGCCGGTGTGCGCGCCAGGGTGATTCCCGCAGCCGATGCGGATCGGCTCAAGCCTGCCCTCTGCGCGGCCGCCGATCTGGCCGTGGCCAAGTCCGGCACCGTGAATCTGGAACTGGCCCTGCGGGGAGTTCCCCAGGTGGTGGTGTACCGGGTGAGCTGGCTCACGGCCTTCGTGGCCCGCCACCTGCTGCGCTTCAGTGTGCCCCACATCTCGCCGGTGAATCTGGTGCTGGGGGAGCGGCTGGTGCCGGAACTGCTGCAGGAGGATCTGCAGCCGGAGGCCATCGTGCGCTGTGCCCTGCCCCTGCTGGCTCCCGCCAGCCCGGAGCGGGAGGCGATGCTCGATGGCTACGGGCGGCTGATGCGGGAGCTGGGGGAGCCCGGGGTCACCGACCGGGCTGCCTCGGCGATCCTCGACCAGCTGGTGGGCGCTGCCGCAGTCCCCGAGGCATCGTGAGGGCTGGCAGGCAAGGGGACGCTGTGAACGCCGCGATCGGATCGGCCATCGGAGGGATGCTGCGGCACACCCTGAGGGCGGCAGCGCTGCTGGCCCTTGTGCTGGTGCTGGTGCTGCTCCCGACGGCGCCAGCTGCCGCCGCCAGTGAGCAGGCCGTGCTGGCGGGGGGCTGTTTCTGGTGTCTGGAGCACGACCTGGAAACCTTGCCCGGGGTGATCAGTGTGGAGAGTGGCTACAGCGGCGGCCGCCTGGCGCGACCCACCTATCGCCAGGTCTCCGCCGGCGGCACCGGTCACCAGGAGAGTGTGCGGGTGCGCTTTGATCCCCAGCGGCTCAGCTATGCCTCCCTACTGCGCTCCTACTGGCGCAACATCGATCCCCTCGATGGCGGCGGTCAGTTCTGTGATCGCGGCGATTCCTACCGGCCGGTGATCTTCACGGCCGGCACGGCCCAGCGCGAGCAGGCCCTCGCCAGCCGGGCCGCAGCGGCCCGGGAGCTGGGGCGGCCGGAGAGCGAACTGCGGGTGCGGATTCAGCAGCTCGACACCTTCTGGATCGCCGAGACCTACCACCAGGACTATGCCCGGCGCGAGCCGCTCAAGTACGGCTACTACCGCTGGGCCTGCGGTCGCGACCGCCGCCTCGACGGGCTGTGGCGCGGCCAGGCGCGCACAGGCAAGCCCTGGCAGCCGGGACCGAACCCGAAGAAATCATAAAATGTTCATTGCGAACTTTCCTGCTGATCCGTTGCGCGGGTGCAGCTCTGCCCTGTTCAGTCCCCGTTCAGCTCACTAGCCTGCTGTGTGCGCTGTGTTGATTTGGATATGTATCTGCTCACCATCCGTGACGGGCTGCACACCCGCCATATCGGTCCGTACGCCAGCCCGAAGCAGGCTGCTGATGATCTCGAGAGCCTGCTGAGCACCTGTGGTGAGCGGGCCCGCTGGCAGATCCATGAGCTGGAGACGGCGCCCTCAGCGCTCCCTATTGCCCTGGAAGCGGCCTGAACATCGTCTCTGCTGGAGCCTGCCTGGTCAGCTCTGCCGGGGATAGCCGCGCAGCAGGCCGCTCTCGATCATCAGCCCCACGCCGGCGTTGATCAGGATCAGACCGAAGGTGCCGTACCAGAACCAGGGGCCGGGGGCCTGCAGCACCTTCATCGGCAGGCCCTCGCCGGCGCTGGCCGCCAGTTCCACCCGTTTGGCCAGTTCCTCGAGGCCCTTGCGGATCACCGCCTCGCCGAACAGGCACAGCCCCGCTGGCAGTAACAGCACACCCAGCTGGGCCTTCACGTACCAGCGGATCTTCTGCACGGCCATGGCGAACGGGACGTCAGGGTGAGGGGGCCAACCTAGGCGGGGGCCCCGCCCATCACCCAGTTCACCAGGGTGCGCACGCCGTAACCAGTGGCGCCGGCGGGGTTCTCGCCCCGGCCCTTGTCGCTCCACACGGTGCCGGCGATGTCCAGGTGGGCCCAGGCCACCCCGTCGCTCACGAAGTCCTGCAGGAACAGGGCGGCGGTGATCGAACCACCGGGTCGGGGCCCGGTGTTCTTCATGTCGGCCACCGGGCTCTTCAGCCCGGCCTTGTAGGAGGGGCGCAGCGGCATGCGCCAGAGGGCCTCACCCGCGCCCCGGCAGGCCTCGTCGAGGGCCGTGGCCAGCCCATCGCTCGGCGACCACAGCCCGGCCATCTCCTCGCCCAGGGCGATCACGCAGGCGCCGGTGAGCGTCGCCAGATCCACCACCGCATCCGGCTCCAGCTTGCAGGCATACACCAGGGCATCGGCCAGGGTGAGGCGCCCTTCGGCATCGGTGTTGTTGATCTCGATCGTCTTGCCGTTGGAGGCGGTGAGGATGTCGCCGGGGTGAACGGCACTGCCGTTGATCATGTTTTCGCAGGCGGCCACGATCACGTGCACCTCCACCCCGGCGGGCCTGAGTTCGGCGATCGCCCGCGCCGCACCCAGCACAGCCGCGCTGCCGCCCATGTCGTATTTCATCATCTCGATCTGGGAGCCGGCGGTCTTGAGGTTGTAGCCGCCGGAATCGAAGGTGAGCCCCTTGCCCACCAGCGCCACCCGCCGCTGCACGGCCCCGTCCGGGCGGTAGGTGAGGTGGATGAACTTCGGCGGCAGGTCCGACCCCTGGGCCACCCCCAGGTAGGCCCCCATGCCCAGGGCCTCGCAGTCGCTGCGCTCGAGCACCTTCAGCTCGATGGCGAAGTCGCGGGCGATCGCCGCCGCCGTGTCCGCCAGGTGGGCCGGGGTGGCCACGTTGGGCGGGGCGGCCACCAGCTGGCGGGCCAGTTCCACGCCGGCGCAGCGGGCCGCCACCCCGGCCAGGCCGGCCTCGGCTCCTGCCGGCAGAGCGAGCAGGCTCAGGCATGCCGGGGTGGGCTGGTCGTCAGGTTCGCTGCGGAAGCGTTGATCCCGGTAGAGGCTCAGCCGCACCGCTTCCGCCATGGCCGCGGCCGCCTCGGCCCCATCGAGACCCTCGCAGGGCAGGGCCAGGCCGAGGTGATGGCAGCGCTGTTTGGCGGCTGCCCCAGCGGCAACGGCGGCGGCGGCCCGCAGGGCGGTGTGGTTGAAGCCGGCGGGCTCCCCCAGGCCCACCACGATCAGGTTGGCCGGACTGCCTTCAAGGCGGGCAAAGCTGACGCAGTCGCTGGGCTTGCCCTTGAAGCCGCGCTGGTCGAGCTGCTCGGCCAGAACCTCGCCGAACCGGCGACTGAGCTCCTGGCGCAGGGGATGGGTCGCCCCTTCCGGGTCCGTGGCGAAGAGGCCAACCGCCAGGGTGTCGCCGTCCCAGGCGTCGAGGGCATCGGCCAGCCCTTGCGCAATGCAGCGGAATTCCATCAACCAACCAGCCCTGGTGGGCCGCGATCGTAGCCAGCTCCGCCCGGCAGGCCGCTCAGCCGGGGTCGGAGGTGAAGGGGGTGGCCCAGCGCTGGCGGGTCTCCTTGTTGAAGGGTGGCTGCCAGCGGCGGATCAGGGCCTGCTCCAGCTGCCGGCGGGGCCGCACGGCCTGGGGCACATCCAGCCAGAAGCGGATGCTGAGCTGACAGCTGAGTGCGGCCCTGCCGATCGCTTCGCTGTAGGCGGCCAGATACTGCTTGCAGTCGTGCTCCCCTTTCCAGCGCTGGTCGGCCCGGCCGGTTTCGCCCACATAGAGCAGGAGGGGGAGCTGCTCTTTTGCTGGGGTGTCGAGCACGAAATAGAGGGCCGCCCCCTGCTGGGGCGCCTGGGGCCAGCGCCAGAAGTGCAGGGTCTGGGCCCGCAGCTCCAGCGGATTGATCGCCTGGGCGCGATCGCCTGGGCCGCCGAACAGGTCGCCCTGCTGGGCGTCCTCCTGGCTGCCGGCGAACAGGGGTGCCTGGAAGCGGGCCACGGCCTGCTGCCAGGCGAGCAGTTGCGCCCTGGCCAGGCTCAGGTCGGGCGTGGGGGACTGGCCAGACGCCCCAGCGAGGGTGCCTGCCTCGGCGAACAGGTTGCCCTGGCGCGGGTTGGAGGATGGGCTCATGGCCGTTTCGCCCCGGGGGGGAGCACCGGGCCCTGGGGCGGGGAGCCAAAGCACACCTTGCCGATCCATCCCTCCACCAGGCTGGCGGGCAGGCAGAGGCGCTGCTGCAGGTCGGCCAGATCCCGGAACGGTTGGCGGCTGCGCTCGCGCAGGAGGCGCTGCAGACGCTCGTCGTCGAGTCCCAGCTCCTGCAGCTGCCGGGCCGTTGCCCGGTTGAGGTCGAGCCGGGTCGGCGCCCCCGGGGCTGGCGCCGCTTCGCCGTACCAGCGGAACTCCAGCACCGGCAGCCATTGCTGCAGCTGGCTGTCATTGAGTTCCAGCAGCCGTTGCAGATCCTCCGCTCCGCTCAGCTGCACCCCCCCGGCCTGCAGTCGCAGCAGCAGGTCCACCTGTGATGGCGCGATCCCGGGCAGCCGCCGCCAGTCGCTGGCGCTGGCCCGGTTCACATCCAGCCGCCAGCCCAGGGTGGCGGCCAGGGCCACCTCTTCGCCCGTGCGCAGGGCACAGCCGGGATCGTGGCGCAGCCTGAGCAGCAGCAGCTCCCGCTCCACGCTGCTGGCGTGGTCATCGGCCGGCGCGGCGGCTTGGCTGGCGGCCCCGGGCGCGGCGGCGGGTTGCGGCAGCTGACCGGTGGCCCGTAGCAGCTGGCGGGCCAGGGGATCCAGCCAGTGGCGCCGGGCCATCGGGAGCGGGTGCAAACCTGCGTGCAGCTGAAGTTAGCCGCCGTCCAGCTCATCGGGCCAGTCGATCAGCCCCCAGCGCACGCCGCGCAGGGCGGCGTGGGTGCGGTCACGGGCGGGCAGTTTGCGCAGGATCCGGGCCAGGTGGGTCTTCACCGTGTCCGGGGAGAGAAACAGGCTCCGGCCGATCTCCTGGTTGCTCTCCCCCAGGGCCGCCCGCTGCAGCACCTGGCACTCCCGCTCCGTGAGCGGTTCCAGGGGGCCGCTGCCATCCGGGCAGCTGTGGAAGATCTCCCGCAGGCTGCTGTCCACATAGGCGCCGCCCCCACTCACCGCCCGCAGGGCCGCCGCCATCGTGCCGGTGCCCAGGCGTGACTGCAGCACCACGCCGTCGCAGAGGGCCTTGATCGCCCGCTCCACGGCCCGGCGGTTCGCCCTCTGGCTCACCATCAGCAGCACGTGAATCTGGGACTGCTGGTTCTTGATCTCCTCCACCAGGGTGATGGCGTTGCCCCGCTCCAGTTGATCGGAGAGCAGCACCAGGGTGGGGCGATGCTGTTGCACTGCCACACGGCATTCCTCGGCCGTGGTCACCGCCGCCAGCACGGGGGCACTTTCCATCGCCCGGGAGGCGAGCAGGCAGAGCAGGGCCCGGTCCCCCAGGCAGAGCACCACCCGGGCCTGGCGCAGCAGGTTGTGGCTCTCCTCGCGATATTGCTGCAGCCGGGGGAGCAGCGGCGTGTAATTCACCTTGGTCGCTTCGGTCTCATTCCTGGATGCTGTGCGGGGCCGCGGCGGCTGTCAGCGTGGCGGTGCCCTGCTGTGGGCGTATCCCCACAGGCCGTTACGTCTTTCCGCACTCGTCACCCTGGGCGCCCGAAGCCAGAATCACGGCACTGCGCATCCGGCCCGTCGCCGATGGCCTTTTTCGAATCCGACATCGTTCAGGACGAGGCCAAGCGCCTGTTCGGCGACTACCAGCAGCTGATGCAGCTGGGCAGCGAGTACGGCAAGTTCGATCGGGAGGGCAAGAAGCTCTACATCGAGCGCATGGAAGACGTGATGGAGCGCTACCGGGTGTTCATGAAGCGCTTCGAGCTCTCGGAGGACTTCCAGGCCAAGCTCACCGTGGAGCAGCTGCGCACCCAGCTGGGCCAGTTCGGCCTCACGCCGGACACGATGTTCTCCCAGATGCACCAGACCCTGGAGCGGATGAAATCCCAGCTGGACCTGGCCAGCTGAGGGGCCCGGCAGCGGCTGTCTACGATCCGCCCGCGCCTGCTCCCCTGCCGATGTCTGCCCCATTGCCGCCCTGGTTGCAGCGGGGTGTGGCCGATCTCTTCCCCGCCGGCGAGGCCGACCCGGACCAGGCCCTGGCCATCCGCCTGGCCGAGGCCGCCGCGGCGGGCCGGCCGTTGCGGATCAAGCTGGGCATCGACCCCACCGGCGCCGACATCCACCTGGGGCACTCGATCCTGTTCCGCAAGTTGCGGACCTTCCAGGACGCCGGCCACACGGCCGTGCTGATCATCGGCGACTTCACCGCCCGCATCGGCGATCCCACCGGCAAGAGCGCCACCCGGGTGCAGCTCAGTGCCGCTGCGGTGGAAGCCAATGCCGAAACCTATCTCGTGCAGCTCGGCCTGGGCCAGGATCCCGAGCGCGCCCTGCTCGACTTCCACACCCCCGGCCGCCTGGAGGTGCGCCGCAACAGCGAGTGGCTCTCGGGGCTGGATCTGCCCCAGGTGATCGACCTGCTCGGCATCAGCACCGTGGGCCAGATGCTGGCCAAGGAGGACTTCGCCAACCGCTACGGCTCCGGCACGCCCATTTCCCTGCACGAGTTCCTCTATCCCCTGCTGCAGGGTTACGACTCGGTGCAGGTGCAGGCCGATGTGGAGCTGGGCGGCACCGACCAGAAGTTCAACGTGGCCATGGGCCGCGACCTGCAGCGCCATTTCGGCCAGCGGCCCCAGTTTGGGATGCTGTTGCCGATCCTGCCCGGCCTCGACGGCGTGCAGAAGATGAGCAAGAGCCTGGGCAACACGGTGGGCCTGGGCGAGGACCCGCTCTCGATGTATTCCAGGCTGGAGAAGGTGCCCGATGCGGTGGTGGACGACTACCTCACCCTGCTCACCGACCTGGATCTGGAGGCCCTGCCGGCCAATCCCCGCGAACGCCAGAAGGCGATGGCCCTGGAGGTGACGCGCCAGCGCCATGGTGAGGCTGCGGCCCGCCAAGCCCAGGCTGATGCCGGCATGCTGGTGGGTGGCGCCAGCGGCGGCGCCGCCGCCGATGCGGAGGTGCCCGAGGCGTCGCTGGCGGCGGTGAACTTTCCTGCCAAGGCCTTTTACCTGCTCAGTGCCGTGGGGGTCTGCTCCAGCAGCAGCGAGGCCCGGCGCCAGATCCAGGGGGGTGGCGTACGCCTTGATGGCCTGAAGCTTGCCGATCCCAACCAGGAGTTCAGCGACGCCGCCCAGCTGGAGGGCAAGGTGCTGCAGGTGGGCAAGAAGACCTTCCGGCGGCTGGTCGCCAGTTGAGGCCGGGAGGCCAGTCAACCCCATTCGCCATGGGACTCGGCAGCAGTCCCGAAGCGCCAGAGCTGGGGATGCACTGTTGAATCGCTTCCGGGTGTTTCAGTGGCCACCCTTCACGATCAGATCAGCAGCCACTCCTGGCGCAGCTCGATCACACCCGGCATGAGAACCTGCCGATCAGCCACGCCGTCGCCGTTCTGGTCGGCTTCAAGCCCCCCCGCATTGAAGCGCAACTCGCCCGCTACCCCACTGAACGGCTGCAGGCCCCGGTAGGTGGTCAGCCCCCGGATGACCAATCGGTCGCCGTAGCTGCCGCTGAAATCGGTGATCGTGTCAGCAGGCTGGTCCATGGCCGCCTGAGAGGGGGTGAACCTGAAGATGAATCGGTCTGCGCCGTCGCCTCCGCTCAGGGTGTCACCGCCTCCGCGGCCGATCAGCCGGTCGTCTCCCCCCCAGCCGAGTAAGATGTCTTGGGATGTGCTGCCCGCCAGCCGGTTGGCGTGATCATCTCCCGAGAGGATGCCGCTGGCGGGCAGCATGGCCCTGGAATCCACCACGACCTCCAACTCTGCATCCAGGCTGGGCAAGGGGCCGAGTGGCGTTCCGGGCTTGGCCACCAGCTGGCGCAGCAGCGGCAGGGCGGAGCGATCAGCCAGCTGGAACGCGAGCTGGGGATTGCTCTCCGTGAAGGCCGTCCAGGCGTTCCAGCGGGTGCTGCTGATGCCACCCAGCAAGGGGTGGCAGCGCCAATCCCGGGTTTCGAAGCGCAGCTCCCTGAACTGGGGGCTGAGGTGAAACACCTGGGTGAGCGCCGTCACAGGCTGGGCGGGTACCACCGGGCCACTGCCGCTTTCCTCGCCGATGGCCAGGGTGGTCACCGGTGGCCTGCAAAAACTGGAGCCCCCCTCCTCGCCGATGGCCATGGTGGTGACGATGCTGTCGCTACCACGCTGGTCAGCGTCGCGGCTGAGCGGCGGCAGGGCGTAGTTGGTGAAGGGATTGCGGATCGTCATCCTGCCGTTGCTCGTGAGGCCTCAGGTACGGCCGGAGGGCATAACTGGAAGTTGTGGGCATGATTTTAGGCTGAATGTCCGTACCGCTTAGGCTGGGCCATGGGGCAGAAGCACATCGCCCTGCTCGGCCCGCCCGATGATCCCCAGGTGCTGGCTGTGGCCCGGGAACTGGAGCGCCGGAATGCCGCCGTGCTGGTGGTGCCCAGCGATGCACTGGAGGCCCATCGGCCAGTGGAGCTGCATCACGGCCGGCTGGTGATCGATGGCCAGCGGCTCGATGAACTGGAGGCCTTGTATGTGCGCAGCCTGCCTTCACCCCATCCGCCCCTGGTGGAGGTTGGCGGTGAGCTGGTGCTACGGCGCGACTGGTTCGCCGGCTACATGCAGGCGCGCGAACGGTCCGGTTTTCTGATGGCGGCGCTGCTGTGCCTGGAGACTGCTGGGGCGCGGCTGGTGAATCCACCCCGGGCCGGCGCGGCCCTGCAGTCGAAGCCGCTGCAGCTGGAGCTGCTGCGGCGGCTGGGCGCGGCCCTGCCTCGCACCCTGATCAGCAACGACCCAGAGCGCATCCGCGCCTTCCATGCCACCGAGGAAGCCAGCGGTGGGGAGGTGATCTTCAAGCCGCTGCTTGGGGGAGCGATCACCCGCCTGCTTGACGGCGAGGTGTTAATGCAGCTGGAGGCGGTGCGGGCGGCGCCGGTGATCTTTCAGCAGCGCATCCATGGCGATGACATCCGCGTGGTGATGGTGGGGGATGCGCTGGTGTCGGCTGTGGCGATCCGCACCCCGCAGCCCCATCTCGATTTCCGCGACGACCCGGTGTACTCCAGCGGCGGTGCCACATATGAGCCGGTGCTCTTGCCCGAGCCCGTGCTGGCCCTGTGCCGCGGAGCGGCGGCGGCCTGTGGCCTGGTGTTTGCGGGTATTGACCTCAAGCACACCCCCAACGGGGAGTGGCTGTTTCTGGAGCTGAACAGCAGCCCGGTCTATCTGGATGTGGAGCGCAAACTGGGCCATCCGATCAGTGAGGCGCTCGCTGATCTGCTGATCGCTTGATCGCTCCAGCACCGGTGCGGCGTGCTGGTCGATACGGCGCGCCGCTGTCGCCTGGCTAAAGCGGGGCCAGCAGCCGACGGCCGATGACCGCCACCACGTCACCGCCCCAGGCGTCGCCGGAGCTGCCCCAGGGGCGGGGGGCAGGCTTCCTGGTGACGCCGGAGATGGAGTTCCGCAAGGAAACCATCTATTTCATCGTGATCGATCGCTTCTTCAATAGCTGCCCTGGCAACGACCGGGTGGGGCGGGACGGCCTCTTTGATCCGATCCGAAGGCAGTGGGGGCACTACTGGGGTGGGGATCTGCGGGGCGTGATCGAGAAGGCCGATTACCTGCAGGCTCTGGGCGTGAGCGCCATCTGGTTGTCGCCGCTGTTTGAGCAGGTGGATGACCTGGTGGGGGGGCACGCACCGATGCACGGCTACTGGACGCGCGATTTCAAACGTATCAATCCCCACTTCATCGCTCCGGACGACAGCACCTCCCTGACGCGATCCCGCACGCTGCACCTGCTGGTGGACACCTTCCACGGGCGAGGCATCCGCCTGATCCTCGACATTGTCTGCAACCACAGCTCGCCGGAGATCAATGGCAGCAAGGGGGTGGTGACCGACGACGGTGAACCCCTGGCCGATTTCAACAATGACAGCAACGGTTTCTATCACCACTACGGCCCAATCACTGACTGGAATGATGAGTTCCAGATGATCCATCATGAGATGATGGGTTTGGCCACTTTCAATGAGGCCAACATCGAGTTTAGGAATTATATCAAAACAGCAATCAAGGGCTGGCTGGATGTGGGCTTCGATGCCCTGCGTGTGGATACGGTGAAGCACATGCCGCTGTGGTTCTGGCAGGAGTTCGTGAGCGATCTGCGCCGCGCCCACCCCGCCACCTTCATCTTCGGTGAATACGGTTTCGGCAGCCCCTACGACGCCCGTACCCTGGCCTACGCCAACCACAGCGGCATGTCGCTGTTGGATTTCGGCCTGGCCTATGCGATCCGGGGAGCCTTTTCAGCCGGCGATTCCGGGGGGTTCCACCAAGTGGAGGCGCTGTTGAATCTGGATCACGTCTACAAGCGCTCCACGGAGCTGGTCACCTTCATCGACAACCACGACATGCCGCGGTTTCTGTCGATCAACAACTGTCATCAAGATCTGGAGCTGGCCACGATCCTGCTGCTCACCCTGCGCGGCATTCCCTGCCTTTTCTATGGCACCGAGCAGTACCTGGTGAACCACACCGAAGGCGGCCAGGATCCCTACAACCGGCCGATGATGGAAACCTGGGATCAGCACGGCACCCTGTTCCGGGCCATCCGGGTGCTGGCGGATCTGCGCCGTGAGAACCGGGCTCTGGCCTACGGCTCCCACCAGCAGAACTTCATCACCGAGGCGA
Organism: Prochlorococcaceae cyanobacterium; assembly: GCA_040399285.1. GTDB lineage: Bacteria > Cyanobacteriota > Cyanobacteriia > PCC-6307 > Cyanobiaceae > NIES-981. The sequence goes on along the minus strand of JBBASM010000007.1, from coordinate 1,264 downwards.
TCTACGGCTACACCCGCCGCTACCGGGAGTCGCGGGTGTTCACCCTGCTTAACCAGGGGGATGCCACCACGATCACGATCGAGCATCTGGACTTGCCGGATGGAGAGCACCGCTGTCTGCTGAGCGGTGAACGCGTGCAGGTGCAGGGGGGCGCGATCAGGGATCTGCCGCTGCCGGCCAAGTCGGCCCGGGTGCTGAGCGTGCTGGGGCCGGCGGTGGAGGGCACGGTGATCGTGAAGTTTCAGCTCAACAACTTCTTCACTCAGCCGGGCCAGGTGGTGGTGGTGTGTGGCGATGTGCCGGAGCTGGGCAACTGGGACCTGCGCCATGCCCCTCGGCTGGAGTACGTCAACGCCGACGCCTGGTTCAACGAGATCCCCTTTGAGGCATCCGCGGGCCGGCCGATCTGCTTCCGCTTCGTGGTGGTGTGGCAGGGGGCAGCCGACCCCTGCGATGGCGCCTGCCACGAAAACCTGCTGCCCCGCCGCTTCCTGCTGCCGCTCTCCGGCCGCGTGAAGCTGGAGCACGACTGGGAGTCGTTCTGAGCCGGGGCGCCAGCAGCCCCCTGACAACAGTCCATCCTGATTTCCTTCTCTCTCATGGCTTCATTGCACCTGCAACCCACCGATGTCGTGCTTGTGCGGCATGGCGAAACCGAATGGAGCCTGTCGGGCCAGCACACGGGCAGTACCGACATCCCCCTCACCCCCGCGGGCGAGCAGGCTGCCCGTCGCCTTGCACCCCAGCTCTCCCCCCTCCCGTTTGCTCGGGTGCTCACCAGCCCCCTGCAGAGGGCCCGCCGCACCTGCGAACTGGCCGGTTTCGCTGATCGGGCCAGGATTGAGCCCGATCTGGTGGAGTGGAACTACGGGGCCTACGAGGGCATCACCAGCGCTCAGATCCATGCCGAAGCGCCGGGCTGGCAAGTGTTCACCGATGGCTGTCCGGATGGGGAGAGTCCGGAGCAGGTGGGGCAGCGGGTGGACCGGGTGCTGGCGCAGTTGCGCGGAGGGGAGGGTCCAGCGCTGCTGTTTGCCCATGGCCACCTCCTGCGGGTGCTGGTGGCCCGCTGGATTGACCTGCCGCCGTCCGAGGGGCGCCGCTTCCTGCTGGACACCGCCACCCTGAACGTGCTCAGCCACTACCGCGGCACCCCGGCCCTGCAGTGCTGGAACGCCCCTTTGCAGACTTGATTGCCTGAGCGGCATGCCCCGTGATAAGGTATTGGACTGCGCAAAGCGAGAGCAGAGCGCGGCTTACGGGA
>JBBASM010000006.1:0-192158 GCA_040399285.1 Prochlorococcaceae cyanobacterium | reverse complement strand
CTCTGACTAGGGCATTCGGGCCTCGGGTTTTACACCACGCAAAGGGACGCGGCCGATGAACACCTATTTCCCTGACTGGAAGGCGTTCTGGGCAGCCGAGAATATCTGTGGAACGATTCACAACATCTACACACTGCGAGGCGCCCTGGTCAGGGATGCATTGGAGTGGTCAAAGAAAATCAGCGAAGCCCTCTACCTGTTTGGATTGGAGGCCGAAGTGGTGTTCGCCTCCCACAGCTGGCCCCGTTGGGGCAATGAACGCATTCAGGAGGTGATGCGCACCCAGCGTGATACCTACGCGCACCTGCACAACGAGGTGCTGCACCATGCCAATAAGGGTGTCACGATCAATGAGATTCACAATGTCTATCAGCAACCGCAGAGTCTCAAGAACCAGTGGGCAGCGCACAGCTATCTCGGCTCGGAAGAGCACAACAGCCGCGCTGTGATCAACCGCTATCTCGGCTATTGGGACGCCAATCCGGCCACCCTGATCCCTCTCTCGCCCACTGATTCAGCGCCGCTGTACGTGGAGATGATGGGGGGAGCCGAGAAGATCATTACCAAGGGCCACCAGCTTGTCGACCAAGGCGACTATCTCAGGGCCAGCGAGATTCTCAACAAACTGGTGTATGCCGAACCGCAGAACCAGGAGGCCAAGGATCTCCTCGCTGATGCCTTCGAGCAGATCGGCTATCAGAAAGAAAGTCCCAGCGTGCGCAACAGCTTCCTGGCCGCAGCCTTTGAGCTGCGCCATGGCTTTCCCAGTGGTTCGACCCCTCAGCCGGTCAATCCCGATACGGTGAAGGCGATGTCGACCGACCTTCTGCTCGACTTTCTCGGCATCCGGCTTGACAGCCGCAAGGCGGAGGGTATGGCCTTCGTGGTCAATCTCATGACACCCGACAACGGCGAACAGTTCATCATCGAGATGAGCAACTCTACCTTGACCAATAGCAAGGGATTCCAGAGCCCGAACGCCGATCTTTCCATTGTCATCAACCGCAGCGATCTGGAGGTGATCATGTCTGGTCTCAGCACATTCCACGATCTGGCTGGAGAGGGAAAGGTGCAACTGGATGGCGATGCTGCGATCATTCAGACCCTAGAAGACGTGCTTGTTGAGTTCAGCTCCAATTTCGAGATTCTGCCGGGCACCATACCGGCCAAACAGACACAGACCAGCGATCGTGATCTGTGTAAGCAGCCTGAACCCTCCAGTTCGGCTGGCGGCTGATGGGCGAATGATCAGCCGGTGGTGCCCAGCTGCCGCTGCTGCCATTTCAGGAAAAGGGTGGTGACGATCACCGTGATCAGCACGTAGGCGAGGATGCCAGGCACCAGTCCGGGCAGCCCCTTGCCGAAGGTCAGCGCCAGTTGGGCGGCCAGACCCGTGTTGCGCATCCCTGTCACCAGGGCCACGGTGCGGCGCTCCAGTGGGTCCGATCCCGCCAGGCCGTAGCCGACCGCCAGGCTGAGCACGCTCAGGACGGCCATCCCTACCAGGCCCACCAGGTTGTGCTGCAGGAAGGGCAGCAGCTGGGGGCCGCTGAGCAGCAGCAGGGCCAGCAGCATCAGGATCAGCAGCACGGTGGCCAGGCCCCCGAGGGCCCGGCTGCAGCGCCTCGCCAGCTCCGGCTGCCACTGCCCCAGGAGCACCCCAGCGAGCACCGGCAGCACCTGCACCCGCAGCACCTGGCCCGCCACCTGGCTCGGGGTGATCCCCCAGCTCACCAGCTCCAAGCCGCGCAGAGCGGCGCCGGAGCGGAAGATCACCTCCATCAGCGGAACCGTGACAATCGCCAGCAGCGCCGCACCGATCTGCAGGCGCGCCGCCAGCTCCGCCGTGCCGCCGCTGCTGCGTACCCGGAACAGGATCAGCGGGGCGCTGGGGCAGGCCAGCATCAGAGCCATCGCCACCCAGACCGGGCGGCTCAGCAGGCCATACAGGGGCATCAACACCAGGGCAAGCCCAGCCAGGGGCACCAGCACGCAGGTGCCCAGCAGCACGCGCCAGAAGAAGGCGGGTCGATCCCTGAGCAGGACGGGGTAGGGCTTCAGCCCCAGGCCCAGGCTGAACATCAGGGTGACGATGGTGGCGGTGACCAGGACGCCGGCGACTTCGAACATGGGGATCAAACGGTGGAGGAACCCAGGCCCGGAAGCACGAACGCGAAGCTGACGATGATCGTCAGGCAGATCGACGTGATGACCGAGATTGAACGCTGATCGGCATAGAGGACAGCGTCACAGCAGATCAGGCGCAGGTTGCCCTCCTTGGCCAGTTCGTTGCTGATGTTGGCCATCTAGGCAGATAGGGTTTGGTGGTGGAACAGCGCTGAAGCCACTGTCGCTAGGCATCCTCGCCCCCCATCTCCCGTCTTAGTGAACTGCCCAGTGCGTTGCCGAAAAAGCTGCGGAAGACAGGGGTATCGGCGACGCTTTTGACAGCCCGCTGCCGAGAGTGTGCTGAGCGTCTTTGCGCCAGCAGGGATCTTTGCGTGGCAGAGCGCGGACGGCCTTATCGGTTTCAGGGCGACCTCAAGGGAACCCTGGGGAGTTCACGTCATGGACCCTGAAACGGAGAGGGTGGGATTCGAACCCACGGAAGGTTGCCCTTCAAACGATTTCGAGTCGTTCGCTTTCGACCACTCAGCCACCTCTCCCGGTGGTGCGCCCTGCCCAGCCCCGGGACTGACCTGGGCCGATGGCAAGCACACCGGCACTTTACGGAGTGGTCAGCCCAGGGCCTGCTGCAGGGAGCCGCTGCCGCCGCTGGCCCGCCAGCTGGCGGGCAACTCGCCGCTGGCCTCGCCGCTGATCCACACGCGCGGCGGAGCCTGGGCCTGCAGCCAGCGCCGCTCCCGGGCCCGGGGCCGGAAGCCCAGCCACACCCCGTCGGCCTGCAGCGGCACCTGCCCCTCCTGCCAGCTCCAGAGGTCCTGGGGGTCGGGCAGCAGCAGCCAGCGCCGCCGGCCCACCGCCAGCTGCAGGCCGCGGCTGGCGCTGGCGAACGGCTCGGCGCTGAGGCCCGCACTGGCCAGCCGCTGACCGGGATGGAGGGGCAGGCTGCCGTCGGCGGAGGCCAGCACCAGGCCCGCCTGCTCCTGCCAGCAGGCCGGTGGCGAGGGGGCGAGCGGATCGAGCAGCAGCACCCAGTCGAAGCGCGCCACCCCCAGGCCGCTGCCCAGCTGGCGGGCCTGGTGGCAGCTGAAGCCATCGGCCTGCAGGGCCACCAGCGCCGCCCGGCCGCGGTGGCGGGCCAGCAGCAGGTCGCGGCCGCCCTGATGCACCAGCAGCAGCTGGTCGGCCCCCAGGGCAGCCAGGTGCAGCACCGCCACCAGGGCGATCGCCGCCGGAGCCAGCCGCCGCCAGCGCCGGCCCACACCGGGCAGCAGCAGGGCCAGCATCCCCGCCGCCAGCAGCAGCACCAGGGCAGGACTGGGCCGCCCCAGCTGCCACTGGGCCATCGGCAGGCCGGCCACCAGCCGCACCACCAGCAGCAGGAGCCCGGCCAGGGCGGCCAGGGGCGGCAGCAGCAGGCCCAGCAGCGGCGGCAGCACCACCGCCAGCAGGGCCAGGGCCATGGCGCCCAGGGTGAGGGGCGTGAGCAGGGGCGCCGCCAGCAGGTTGGCGAGCAGGGCATACACCGGCACCACCCCGAAGTGCAGCAGCTGCAGCGGCAGGGTGTAGAGGCAGGCGGCCAGGGGCACGGCCACCGCCGGCGCCAGCCAGGGGCCGCACCAGGACGGCAGCCAGCGCCGCAGCCCCTGCTCCAGGGGGCCGGCACTGAGCACCAGGGCGGCAGTGGCCACCACGCTCAGCTGGAAGCCCACCGCCACCAGCCAGCGCGGCCAGATCAGCAGCAGCAGCAGCACGCTGGCCAGCAGCGCCGCCAGGGGCCGGGCGCGCCGGCCGCACTCCAGCGCCAGCAGGCTGATCGCCGCCATCAGCACCGCCCGCAGCACGGAGGGCTGGGGCCCGGCCAGCAGCACGAACAGGCCCATCGCAGCCCCCAGCAGCAGCAGGCGCGGCAGCCGCGGCAGGCGCCGGGCCAGGGGCAGCACCGCCCCCAGCAGCACGCTGAGGTGAAAACCGGAGGCCGCCAGGGCGTGGGAGAGGCCGGAGGCCCGGAACAGCTCGCGCAGCTCGGCCGGCAGGGGCACCACGGCGCTGCCCAGCACCAGGGCGGCCAGCACGCCACCGCGCTCCGGCCCTGCCCGCTCGATCAGGGCGGCGGCCAGGCGGCGGCGCAGGTCGGCAACGGGGGTGGGGGGCCGCCCCAGCACCTGCCACTCGCTCACCCGCAACTGGCTGGCGGCCTGCTGCTGGCCCAGGCGCTCGGCGGCACCGGAGAGCAGGGGATGGGCCGCCGGGGTGGGCAGGCGCAGCCGCCCCCACACCCGCAGCTGCCAGCCCTCCTGGGGCGCCGGGTCGGGGCAGGGACTGAACTGCAGCTCCGTGCGGCCCACCGCCAACTGCAGCAGGGCCGTGCAGCGGCTGCCATCGGCGCTGGCACGGGGATCGGCCAGCAGCCTCCCCTGCAGGGCGAGCTCGGGCGGCGCCGCGTCAGCGGCCAGCAGGCGGGCGGGATCCCCCGGCGCCAGCGGCAGGGGTTGGCCACTCAGCAGCACCGCCCGCAGCAGCACCAGGGCCAGCAGCAGGGCCCAGAAGCCGGTGGCGATCCAGCCCGCCCAGGGGTGGGAGGAGCCATCTGATCCGCCATCCGCTCGCGCGCTCACCGCCATACCCGTGAAGCCTCACTGGGGGCAGGGTTGCCCCCGGCAGCCCGTCTGCTAGAAGCGCGGTAGCTGCAGCAGCAGCTCGCAGAGCTCGGCGCTGGGCATCTCCTGGCCCAGCAGCGGCGCCACTAGCGCGGCCACCGGCCGCAGCCGGCAGGGCCAGAAGGCACGCTCACTGAGGCGGCCCAGCTGGAAGCTGCCCAGCAGCAGCACCGCCAGCAGCACGACGCGGGGGGCCTTGTTCATGGCACCAGCCTGATGCATGGAGCAACGGTGTTTTACAGCCGTGAATCCACGGCAATCGTTCACGATCTGGCAGAAGCGCCTGACGCTTTGCCAAGTAGTGTTGGACTCTCGGCTGGGGCGAAGCCCAAGAACAGCCGGGGTGCGAATACTTTTCTACGCCCTAAGTGCAGGACTCCAGCACATGCGAGCTGTTCATTGCTTTGACAATGGCGTGAAGGTTTACGACGATCAGCTCGTTGAAGCCCAACGCCTCCGCTATGCGAAGTTCAATGTTCACGAAGAAGACGAAGAAGAGCTGTTTCTCGGGTTGATCAAAAAGCTGCCTGTTGGCGGCATCTTCGTGAGCCTGGGCAGCGCCATCGGTTATTACGCATTACTGGCAAAGCACACACGCCCCGACCTCAAGATTCATTGTTTTGAACCACTGGATCGACACAGGCGTTATCTCGAAGAGAACATAGAACTGAATGGCTATTCAAAGGACGACTTCAATATCCACAGTCGGGCTGTTGCACCAAACAACGACACCTATTTGCTGGTGGACCGCGCTTTCGGTAGTTTCCTGATCAAACCTGAGGACGCCCGATCAAGGCCAACATCGCCCATTGAATCGGTGACCCTCTCTGGAATTGGCGCGATGATCGGCTCGCCTTTGATCGACTTGGTACAGATGGATATTCAGGGCCTCGAAGCCCTCATTCTGGAAGACTACTTTTCCGGCTGCAGCAACGGCTCAACCATCCAGGCTTTTCTGATCGGGACCCATGGAGAGAGCATTCATGAGCGCTGCAGGGTCGCACTCAAACAGCACAACTACGACTTCGTCCATGACGAATTTGAAACCCTGAATCAGCCCGACGGCATTCTTGCTGCCGTCAGGAGCCACCCCGAAACACCGGCGCTCATGGCGCCGTGAACGCCCTGAGGTGCTTCAGGCTTTCAACAGCGGGAACCCCAGGGCCTCGCGCTCGGCCAGCCAGGCCTCGGCCACCTGGCGGGCCAGGGTGCGGATGCGCCCGATGGTGGCGGTGCGCTCAGTCACCGAAATCACGCCGCGGGCCTCCAGCAGGTTGAAGGTGTGGCTGCACTTGAGCACGAAATCCAGGGCTGGAGCGGGCAGCTTGCGCGCCACCAGATCGGCCGCCTCCGCCTCGTAGAGGGCGAACAGCTGCTGCAGCCGCTCCGGGTTGGAGGCCTCGAAGTTGTAGGTGCACTGGCCCTTCTCGAACGGCAGCCAGATGTCGCCGTAGGAGCGCTCGCCGTTCCAGTTCAGATCCCAGATGCTCTCCACGTCCTGGAGATACATGGCCAGGCGCTCGAGGCCGTAGGTGATCTCGATCGACACGGGCCTGCAGTCGAGGCCGCCGCACTGCTGGAAGTAGGTGAACTGGGTCACCTCCATGCCGTCGAGCCACACCTCCCAGCCCACGCCCCAGGCCCCCAGCGTGGGCGACTCCCAGTTGTCCTCCACAAAGCGGATGTCGTGGTCGGCGGCGCGGATGCCCAGGGCCTCCAGGGAGGCCAGGTAGGTCTCCTGGATGCCGTCGGGCGACGGCTTGATCAGCACCTGGTACTGGAAGTAGTGCTGGGCGCGGTTGGGGTTGTCGCCGTAGCGGCCGTCGGTGGGGCGGCGGCAGGGCTCGGGGTAGGCCACCGCCCAGGGCTCGGGGCCGATCGCCCGCAGCACCGTGTGCGGGCTCATCGTGCCGGCCCCTTTCTCGGTGTCGTAGGGCTGTAGCAACAGGCAGCCCTGATCCGCCCAGAAGCGGTTCAGGGTGCCGATGATGTCCTGGAAGTGCATGGTGGCGGCGCCCGACGCTGCCATTGTTCCAGCGCACCGGCTCCAGCGCACCGGCTCCAGCGCACCGGCTCCAGTGCGCCGGTCGGGGTCAGCCGGCGGGGATGCGCAGCTTCTGGCCGGGGAAGATCAGGTCGGGATCCTCGATCACCTCACGGTTGGCCTCGAAGATCTCGGTGTAGCGGGCGCCATTGCCGTAGGCCCGCTCGGCGATGCCCCAGAGGGTGTCGCCCTGCTCCACCAGGATGAAGGTGGACTCGCTGCCATCGGGTTTCTGCAGGGAGGCGGCCTCCACCTGGCCAACCCCCTCCACGTTGCCGGCGATCAGCACGGCCTTTTCAAAGGCGGCCTGGTCGGCGGCACTGCCGGCGATCGTGACGGTCTCGCCATCCACAGCCACCTGCAGACCCTGCACGCCGGGGTTGTTCTTCTCCACGTGCTGCTTGAGTTTCTCGGCGGCCTTGGCGGAATCCTCGCCGCGGTTGAACACCTTCTTGCCGATGTTGCCGGCGAACTTGAACAGGGGGACACCCATGAACAGCAGGGAGAGACTGCAGGGAGGCTAGGCAGATGCGGCAGTTCGGGCCACCGGTTCAGCGGCCTCCCCCTGATCGAGGCACACCACCCGGTCGCGGCCCTCCCGCTTGGCCCGGTAGAGGGCCTGATCGGCCCGCAGCAGCAGCTCCTGATCCGTTTCCCCCGGCCGGAAGGTGGTGACACCGCAGCTGATGGTGGGGTTGGCTGGCAGGTGAATGGGCTCGCTGCGCAGGGCCTGGCGCAGGGCTTCCCCCCGCTCGATGGCCTGGGCCGCGCCGCAGCCCGGCATCAGGATCAGAAACTCCTCGCCCCCCCAGCGGAACACCCGATCACAACGGCGAATCGCGCGCTGCAGCCGGCCCGCCACATGCTGGATCACCTGGTCGCCGAGGGCGTGGCCATGGGTGTCGTTGATGGCCTTGAAGAAGTCGATGTCGAGCAACAGCAGCGCCAGGGGCTGCTGCCGCCGGATCGCCTCCTGCACCAGCTCGGCGAACAGGGGATCGAAGGCGGTGCGGTTGAGCAGGCCGGTGAGCTTGTCGGTGTTGGCCTGCAGCTGCAGACGCCGCTGATAGCTGCCCACGGTGGCGTTGGCCAGCAGCAGCACCACCGCCGACACCACCAGGGCGATCAGCAGGTGCCGCCACAGGATCGGCAGCAGGGCGTCCTGGCCGGGATCGCTGTGCTGGAGCACCACCAGCACCCCGCCCAGCTCGGGGATCTGGCGGCTGTTCACGAACAACTGGCCCTGGCCCTGGCCGAGCTGCAGGGAGGCCCGGGGCTCCCGCAACAGCCGGGCGGCATGGGCCGCCAGGCCCGGCACCGCCTCCAGGCTCTTCGGCGCCGGCGAGCCAGGGAGGCCGTCGGAGGCGAGCAACACCCGGCCATCCCGCGCCACCAGCAGCACCCGGGCCCCATGGCGCTGCTGGTAGGCGCCGAGCTCCCGCGAGAGCTCGCGCACGTCAATCCCCAGGCCGATGGCGCCGAGCAGTCGGCCAGCCTCATCCTCCACCCGGAAATTAGAGAAGGCGGTGACCCGGGAGGGATCGGCCGTGTCGCGGTCGATGTTCACCTCAAAGGGAACGGCCGAGCTGCGCAGCCGGTAGTACCAGCGGTCGCCGGGGTCGCCGGCGGACACGGTCTTGAGCACCCCGTCGGGGTGGTAGTACCGGCCGCTGCGCTCGGACACGAAGAAGGCCGTGGTGACGCGGTACTGGCTGAGCAGGTCGCGCAGGTACTCCACCATCTCGGCCTCGTCGCGCTCGCCCTCCTCCACCCATTGGCGCAGGAACGCGTTGCGGGCCATCGAGGACGACACCAGCACCGGCCGGGTGAGGCTGCGCTCCAGATCAGCGGAGATCGCCTTGGCAGTGAGCGGCAGGGTGGAGTTGGCGAGCTGGCGGTTGAGGGCGCCGCGCAGGCTGAAGTAGCTCAGGGCGCTGGTGCCACCGAAACCGAGCAGCAGCAGCAGGCCCATGGTGGGCAGGAAGGGAAAGCGCTGCAGGGGGGGCAAGACGCGAGGGCTCGCTGGAGGGGAGGCGCTGGGCTGGGCATGCACGGGATGGCATTCACCACGCATAGCCGGGCAAGCAACGCCTGAAACGGGGTTCGCTAGACGCTTCCAACCTAATCGCCGTGCCCTGACGAGCCGAAAAGATCAGCAGTAGTGCGGAGCCGGATCAGGCCACGAGCTGCAGCACGCCCATCAGGCCGGCGGCCAGGGGGCGGTGGCGGGCCTCACGGAAGCCGGCCTGCCGGGCCAGCGCTTCCTGTTCAGGGCCGCTGGGGAAGCGCCGCAGGCTGGCCTCCAGATAGGCGTAGTGCTCACTCACGCCGAAGCGCTCGGCCGTGGGCACCACCAGCCGCCGCAGGTAGAGGCGCTGAAAGCTGGCCATAGGCTCGCCGGGTCGGTTGAAATCGAGCACCGCCGCCCGGCCGCCGGGGCGCAGCAGGCGGCGCAGCTCCTGCAGGCCGGCGGCCGGATCGGCCAGGTTGCGCAGGCCGTAGGCCACCACGGCGCCGTGGGCCGAAGCGGCGGGCAGACCGGTGGCCAGGGCATCCCCCTGCTGCCAGCGCAACGGCAGCCAGGGCTGAAGCCGGCCGCGGGCGGCGGCGATCTCCAGGGGCTCGGCGGCGGCATCCAGGCCTAGCACCGTGCCCCCCGGCCGCACCCGGGCGGCCAGCAGCAGGGCCAGATCGCCGGTGCCACAGCAGAGATCGAGCAGGTGCTGGCCGGCGGAGGGCTGGATCCAGGCCAGGGCCTGGCGTTTCCAGAGGCGATGGAGACCGAGGCTGAGCAGGTCGTTGAGCTGGTCGTAACGCGGGGCGATCTGATCGAACAGCTGCCGCACCGCGGCGGGATCGCCGGGGCTAAAACTGCCCATCCCAGGGCAGCTCGAACGAGGCCGGCAGGGAGGCGGGCAGATCGGCCTCAGCCAGGCCGGCGGCGTTCAGCGGGCTGCCGGGGGACCCCAGGGACGCCCACTCGGGTCCGGTGAGGGTGATCACCATCACCGTGGCCAGTCCCACGGCCGCCGAACACACCATGCAGCCGGCGAGCATCAGCGAAAACTCCTGGCGGTCGTTGGCGGCCTGCATCAACTGCAGGGCCCAGGCCACCAGGGCGATCACCGCCACCACCAGCAGCAGGGCGATCAACGAGGGCAGCGGGGCATGCAGGACGGCCAAAACGGCGACAGACAAGTTTTGACTGAGAACAAGGTAACGGCAGGTAACAGCCGGCCGCGTCAGCGCCCTGGGCGGGGCGTGGCTTCCGGCGTGGCTCACCCCTGTGGAGCGGTGGTGAGCGGCCGGATCGGCAGCCCCCGGGCCAGCAGATCGGCCTTGATCTGTTCCACGGACAGCACGCCATCATGCAGGAGGGAGGCCAGCAGGGCTGCCGCGGCGTGGCCCCCGGCCGGACCTGGATCCAGGGCCGCGGCGATGTGGTCGATGCAGCCGGCGCCACCAGAGGCGATCACGGGCACGTCCACCGCATCGGCCACCGCCTGGGTGAGGGCCAGGTCGTAGCCGGCCTGGGTGCCGTCGCCATCCATCGAGGTGAGCAGGATTTCGCCGGCGCCGAGGGCCACCACCCGCTCGGCCCAGGCCAGCGCATCGAGGCCGGTGTTCTCGCGGCCCCCCTTCACGTACACATCCCAGCCCCCACTGGCCCGGGCCCGGGCATCGATCGCCACCACGATGCACTGGCAGCCGAAGCGCTCGGCACCGCGGGCCACCAGCTCCGGATCGCGCACGGCGGAGGAGTTGAGGCTCACCTTGTCGGCCCCGGCGCGCAGCAGCGCGGTGATGCCCTCCACGCTGCTGATGCCGCCGCCCACGGTGAAGGGGATGGTCACGGCCTCGGCGGTGCGGCGCACCAGCTCCACCAGGGTGCCGCGGCCCTGGTGGGAGGCGGCGATGTCCAGGAACACCAGCTCATCGGCCCCGGCGACGCTGTAGCGGCAGGCCAGCTCCACCGGATCACCGGCATCGCGCAACCCCACGAAGTTCACCCCCTTCACCACCCGGCCATCGGCCACGTCGAGGCAGGGAATGATGCGCTTGGCAACCATGGGCGTCTGGCGGGCGTGGAAAGGATGGGACTGGGGCGGGGTTGGGCAGCGACTCACTGTTAGGGTTGCGCCACTTTTCAGTCGCGCCGCCCCATGGCCCAGGCTGCCACGATCAATGTCGGTTCCAAGGTGCGCATCACCCGCGTGCGCGACCGCATCCCCGCCGACCTGGTGTCGGCCCTCAAGGCCGATGCCAGCGGCACGGTGAAGGGATTCCGCACCGTGGACGGCAAGGGGATCGGCGTGGTGGTGGAGCTGGCCGGCGGCCAGACCGCCTGGTTCTTCGACGACGAAGTGACCCCCGCCTGAGACCCGGTTTGACCAACACCCCCAACCCCGAAGCCAGCAGCGGATCGGCAGCGCGTCAGCTGCTGGGGATGAAGGGTGCTGCCGGCACCAGCAATATCTGGAAGATCCGGCTGCAGCTGATGAAACCGGTGACCTGGATCCCGCTGATCTGGGGGGTGCTGTGCGGCGCGGCGGCCAGCGGCAATTTCCACTGGACCCCCAGTGAGGTGGGCGCCTCGATCGCCTGCATGCTGATGAGCGGCCCCCTGCTGGCCGGCTACACCCAGACGATCAACGACTACTACGACCGCGAGATTGACGCGATCAATGAGCCCTACCGGCCCATTCCCTCCGGGGCGATCCCCCTGGGCCAGGTGAAGGCCCAGATCTGGATCCTGCTGCTGGCGGGTCTGGGCGTGGCCTACGGCCTCGACCGCTGGGCCGGCCACGGCACGCCGGTGCTCTTCCTGCTGGCCCTGGGTGGCTCGCTGGTGAGCTTCATCTATTCGGCGCCGCCGCTCAAGCTCAAGCAGAACGGCTGGCTGGGCAACTACGCCCTCGGCGCCAGCTACATCGCCCTTCCCTGGTGGGCGGGCCAGGCCCTGTTCGGCCAGCTCACCTGGACCACCGCCCTGCTCACCCTGGCCTATTCGCTGGCGGGCCTGGGCATCGCCGTGGTGAACGACTTCAAGAGCGTGGAGGGCGACCGGGCCCTGGGGCTGCAGAGCCTGCCGGTGGTGTTCGGCATCGAGAAGGCCAGCTGGATCAGCGCGGCGATGATCGATGTGTTCCAGCTTGCGATGGTGGCGGTGCTGATCGCCATCGGCCAGCATTTCGCCGCCGTGCTGCTGGTGCTGCTGATCGTGCCTCAGATCACCTTCCAGGACATCTGGCTGCTGCGCGATCCGGTGGCCTACGACGTGAAGTACCAGGCCAGCGCCCAGCCCTTCCTGGTGCTGGGCATGCTGGTCACGGCCCTGGCCATCGGCCACAGCACCCTGGTGGCCTGAGATGACCGACACCGCCGTCAGTCGCCCCCGCACCGTTCGCCGGCGTGAACCTCGCAGGGGTATCCCGGTGCTGCCGGTTCTGGCGGCCGCGGCGATCGGCGGTGGCGCGGCGGTGGTGCAGTCGGTGGTGGTGCGCGGTTTTGACGCCCTGCTGCCCGATGCCCGCGGCATCAGCCACTTCAACCGCCCCGGCACGCTCACGATCCTGGCGGCCGACGGCTCGGTGGTGCAGAAGCAGGGGCCGGTGAGCCGCGAGAAGCTCAGCAGCGGCGCCATCCCCCCCCTGGTGGAGCGGGCCTTCATCGCCGCCGAGGACCGCCGCTTCTACAACCACGATGGCGTGGATGTGTATGGCATCAGCCGGGCGATGGTGCGCAACATCTCCCGGGGTTCGGTGGAGGAGGGGGCCAGCACGATCACCCAGCAGCTGGCCCGCACGGTGTTCCTCAGCCAGGACCGCACCCTGCTGCGCAAGCTGAAGGAGGCGGCCCTGGCCGGCAAGCTCGAGCGCCAGCTGGGCAAGCGCCAGATCCTCACCGAATACCTCAATGTGGTGTATCTCGGCTCCAGCGCCTATGGCGTCTCCGATGCGGCCTGGGTGTACTTCTCCAAGACCCCCGAGCAGCTCACCCTGCCGGAGGCTGCGCTGATCGCCGGCCTGCCGCCGGCCCCCTCGGTGTATTCGCCCCTGGTGAATCAGGATCTGGCCCTGCAACGCCGCCGCATCGTGCTGCGCCGGATGCGCGAGCAGGGCTTCATCACCGCGGCCCAGGAAGCTGAGGCCGCCAATGCCCCGCTGGCCCTCAAGCCTGCGGATCCCAAGTATTTCGACAGCACCGCCCCCTGGTATAGCAGTTGGGTGGCCCTGGAGCTGCCCCGGGTGCTCACCAAGGAGCAGCTGGAGGTGGGGGGACTCACCGTGCGCACCGGCATGGACCCAGCGATCCAGGCTGAGGCCCAGAAGGTGATCAATGCCCGGGCCGGCAGCATGGAGGGGGGCCTGGTGGCGATGGAGCCGGGCACCGGCCTGGTACGGGCCATCGTGGGCGGCAAGGACTTCAACCGCAGCCAGTTCAACCGGGCGGTGCAGGCCCTGCGCTCGCCGGGCTCCACCTTCAAGCTGTTCGCCTACACGGCCGCCCTGGAAGCGGGGATGACGCCGGAGGACACGGTGAACGACAAGACCCGCTGCTACAAGGAGGGCTGGCCGCCCAAGCAGTTCTGCATCAAGGGTGCGGGGCAGATCAGCATGGCCCAGGCCGTGGCCCAGTCGAAGAACTCAGCCGCGGTGGGAGTGGCCGAGAAGGTGGCCTACCCGCGGGTGGTGGATGTGGCCCGCCGGCTGGGGATCACCGGCACGGTGGGGGAATACCCGGCCATGGTGCTGGGCTCCAACGAGAAAACCATGCTGGAGATGACGGCCGCCTTCGCCGCCATCAACAACCGCGGGGTGTATGTGGAGCCCACACCGTTCGAGGAGATCCTCGGCCCCGATGGCCAGCTGCTCTACAGCCGCCGCACCGACGGCAAACCGCCCAAGCGGGCCGTGAGCAGCGATGTGGCCGATGCGATGACCTGGATGCTGCAGAAGGTGGTGAACGGCGGCACGGGCACCGGCGCCGGCCTCTACGACCGCCCGGTCGCCGGCAAGACGGGTACCGCCGAGGGCGCCCGCGACCTGTGGTTCATCGGCTCGATTCCCCAGCTCACCACTGCGGTGTGGTTCGGCTACGACGACAACATCAAGACCGGCAGCAGCAGCGCCCAGGCGGCGGCGGCCTGGGGTGCCTTCATGGCGGGCATCAGAAAGAGCTTCCCGGTGCAGGAGTTCCCGCCCAAGCCGGTGCTGGAAGGCCGCTTCGTGCCCTACGTGCCGCCCAAGGAGAAGAAGAAGCCCGCCGCCGAGCCCGAGCGCCGCGAGCGCCAGGAACCCTGGGAGCCGCCCGATGTGATGGCCCCCGACAGCCGCTGGGAGCCGCCCGCCTACGAGCCCCCGAGCTGGGAGCCGCCCGCTGAGGATGGCGAGCCCCGCGCCCGGCGCCGCTCGGAGCCGGATCCGGTGTGGAACGACCCCGCCCCCAGCTGGAGCGAACCGCCGCCCCCGGCCCCGCGGCCCCGGCCCCAGGCTGCTCCTGCTCCTGCCCCTGCCCCTGCCCCGGCGCCGGCACCCGCCGCCCAACCGGCCCCGGCCGCAGCCCTGCCGGTGGCTCCACCGCCGCCGGTGGAGCCGCCGCCGCTGCCACCGATCCCCTGAGCAGAGCCCCTGGGCACATCCCTCAGCCAGCCGTGGTGGCCAACACGGCGGCATAGAAGCCATCCCCAGCGCCCGGGCCCGGGCCCGGCCACCACTGCCGGCTGAAGCGCACTCCCAGCTGGGGATGGCGGGACAGCAGGGCGGCGATCAGCTCGCCGTTCTCGACCGGATGCACGGTGCAGGTGGCGTACACCAGCAGGCCGCCGGGCCTTAGCAGGGGCAACAGAGCCTCCAGCAGCTGGTGCTGCAGGGCAACCAGCCCGCCGATTGCCGCCGGCTCGATCCGCCAGCGGGCGTCGGCATGGCGGGCCAGGGTGCCCAGGCCCGAGCAGGGGGCATCGAGCAGCACTCGATCGAACACCCCGCGCCATTCGGGCCGCTCCACCGCCAGCTGGGTGGCGTCCGCCACCAGCTGATGGATGCAGCCCAGCCCCAGGCGCTCGGCGTTGCGCCCCAGCCGCCGCAGCCGCGCCTCGGCGCGGTCCACCGCCCAGATCTCGCCCTGGTCGCCGAGCAGCTCGGCCAGGTGGGTGCTCTTGCCCCCCGGGGCGGCGCAGGCATCGAGGATCCGCTGGCCTGGGGCGGGCTCGAGCAGGGGGGCGATGCGCTGGGCGCTGCGGTCCTGCACACACCAGTGGCCCTCGGCGTAGCCGGGCAGCTGGCGCAGATCGCCCACCCGGCCGCTGAGGGCGATGGCCTGGGGTTCGGCCAGGGCCTCGGCGGCCACGCCCGCCTGCTGCAGGGCCGCCAGCACCTGCTCGCGGCTGGCGCGCAGCGGATTCACGCGCAGATCGAGGCCGGGGGGCAGGTTGCAGCTGGCGGCGAAGGCCTCGGCCCGCTCCGGCGGCAGCCACTGCAGCAGCAGCTCGGCCAGCCAGGCGGGCAGGGAGTGGCGCAGCCCCAGGGAATCCGCCGCCGGCAGCTCCCCCGCCAGCTGGGGCAGCCCCTGCCAGGGCGGCGCGCCGGCTGGCAGGGCGGCGCGGCGGCGCAGCAGGGCACGGAGCATCCCATTGGCCACCGGCGCCAGCCGCCCCAGGCCGGCCCGCTTGGCCAGCTCCACGGTGGTGTTCACGGCGGCGGCCGCCGGCACCCGCCCACTGAACAGCAGCTGATAACAGCCCAGGTGCAGCAGCCAGCGCAGCCGCGGCGGCTGGCGCGCGGCCGGCACCTTGCCGAGGGCATCGAGCCAGGCATCGAGCAGGCGCCGCTGGCGGATGGCGCCATAGGCCAGCTCGGTGGCCAGGGCCCGGTCGGCGGGCTCGAGGGGCAGGCGGTTGAACTCCCGCTCCAGGGCGCCGTCGGCGTAGGCCCCCGCCGCCACCGCCTGCAGCACCTGCCAGGCCAGCTGGCGCGGCGCCAGGCCGATCGGGGCCGCCTCAACCGTCAAGCGCATCCTCCAGGGGTGGAACCCACAGATAGCGCCCCAGGGGCAGGCGGCCCTCGCCATCCACCGGGATCCCCTCGGCCAGGAGCAGCTCCCGCTGGATCCAGTCGCTGCCCTCACGGCTGGGGGTGAAACTGATCTGTCCCCTGGCATTCACCACCCGCTGCCAGGGCACCGGCGAGGGCAGGGGCAGGCGGCGCAGGGCCCAGCCCACCTGGCGGGCGCAGCCGTAGGCGCCGATCAGCTCGGCGATCTGGCCATAGGTGGCCAGGCGGCCGGGGGGGATGCGCGCCACGGCGGCGTAGACGCGCTGATCAAACCCGCCAGGAGCGGGCCGGGGAGTGGGCGATTCGGGGCTCCCTGGGGGCATCAGCGGCGGACGCAGCTCAGGCGGATCCTGCTGCCCCAGACCACCTGCCGAGGGCGTGCTTGATGCCTCGCATCAGATGCGCACCACCCTCAGCCTGGATGACGCCGTGCTGCGGATCCTGGGCCACCCCTGGCACCGGTTCTGGGGCACCGCACCAAGCCTGCTCGACCATCTGGCGGTGGACACCGACCAGCTGCTGGAGTCGGGCCAGATCACCGATGCCTATCTGCTGGCCCTGGCGGTGCACCACCGGGGCGTGCTGGCCACCCTCGACACCCGCCCCAATCCCCGCAGCGTGAACCAGGGCACCGAGGCGCTCGAAACCCTGCAGCCGCAGACCCGCCCCTGATCCAGCAACCCCTTGGAGTGAACGCGCTGGCCGAAGCTGGGATCCCATCAGCCACAGCCGCACCCCGCGATGCCCCTGCTGCCGCGCCGCTTCGAACGCCTCAAGGCCGTGCTGGATCGGCGCATGGGCGACCTCACGCTGCTGCTGGAGCATGTGGACAAGCCCCACAACCTCTCGGCGATCCTGCGCAGCTGCGACGCGGTGGGGGTGCTGGAGGCCCACGCGGTGTGCCTGGCCGGGCGGCTGCCCACCTTCAACAGCACGGCCCTGGGCAGCCAGAAGTGGGTGCCGCTGCACCTGCACGGCTCCAGCGCCGAGGCGCTGCAGGCCCTGAAGGCCAGAGGCTTCAAGGTGTTCGGCACGCTGCTCAGCGAGGCAGCGGTGGACTACCGCAGCTGCGACTTCACCGGCCCCACGGCGCTGGTGCTGGGAGCGGAGAAGTGGGGGCTCAGCCCGGAGGCGGCCGCGCTGGTGGACCAGGCGGTGACCATCCCGATGCGGGGCATGGTGCAGTCGCTGAATGTGAGCGTGGCCGCGGCAACGATGCTGTTTGAGGCCCTGCGCCAGCGCCAGGCGGCCGGCCTGGTGCCGGAGGCGGGCGAGGGGGTGGAGCCGGAGCACTATCGGCGGCTGCTGTTCGAATGGGCCTACCCCCAGGTGGCGGCCTGGTGTGCCCGGGAGGGGCGCCCCTATCCGGCGCTGGACGGGGAGGGGGCGATCGCCGAGGAGCTGCCGCGAACGGTGAAACTGCGCTGCTGAGGCCCAGCCTCCCGGGGCACCTCCACTGTCCGTAGTCGCCTTACAGTAAGATTGCCTTACGGAAGGAGCGGTACCGGGCATGCAGCACCCCTCTGGAGCACCGCCGCTGGAGCTGGCCACGCTCACGTCCAAGGGCCAGGTGACCGTGCCCAAGGCTGTGAGGGAGGCGCTGGGGCTCCGGCAGGGGGACCAACTCAGCTGGGAAGTGGAGAACGGCTCGGCCAGGGTGCGGGCGGTGGCACCACTTGATCTGGCCTACCTCCAAGGCCTGGAGAGCAGCCTGCAGGAGTGGAGCAGCCAGGCCGACGAAGAGTGCTTCGGGAACCTGTGACGCCATTCCAGGCCCACGACGTGGTGCTGGTGCCCTTTCCCTTCACCGATCGAAGCGCACAGAAGCGGCGACCGGCCGTGGTGCTCTCCCAGCCCCGCTTTCAGCAAACCTCAGGACACGTGCTGCTGGCGATGGTGACGTCTGCCAGGCAATCGAGCTGGCCGCTGGATTGGGAACTTCAACAGGTTGAAGCCGCCGGCCTGCCGCGACCTTGTCTGGTGCGGTTCAAGCTGTTCACCCTGGATCAGCGGTTGGTCCTCAGACCGCTCGGAACGCTGCACCCAGACGATCGGCAAGGGGTGACCAGCCACCTGGCGCAGCTGTTGCAGCTACTGCCCCCGACCCACTGAGGCCGAGCCGCTCAGCCAGCTCTCCAGCCCCTCGCCGAGGAAGGAGAGGCCGAGCACCAGCACGAACATGGCCAGGCCGGGGTAGAGGGCGGTCCACCAGATGCCGGTGGGCAGGGCGGTGAGCGCCTGCTGCAGGTCGCCGCCCCACTCGGGCACGGTTTCCGGCAGGCCCAGGCCGAGGAAGCCCAGGCCGCCGAGCACCAGCACCGCATCGGCGGCGTTGAGGGTGAGCAGCACCGGCACCGAGGTGATCACGTTGCGCAGCAGGTAGCGGCGCAGGATCCACAGGGGCCCGGCCCCGAGCGACTGGGCCGCCTCCACGTAGAGCTCGGCCTTCACCTGGGCGCTCTGGTTGCGCACCACGCGGAAGTACTGGGGGATGTACACCACGCAGAGGGCGGCGGCGGCGTTGGGCAGGCCGCGGCCGAGCAGAAACGCCAGCACCACCGAGAGCAGCAGCACCGGCAGGGTGTAGAGGGTGTCCATCAGCAGCACCAGCAGCCGGTCCACCCAGCCGCCCAGGTAGCCGCTCACCATGCCCAGGGGCACGCCCACCACCAGGGCCACCACCAGGGCGAGCACCACCACCTGCAGGGCCACGCCACTGCCGGCCAGGGTGCGCACGCACACGTCGCGCCCCAGACGGTCGGTGCCGCACCAGTGGGCGGGCGAAGGGGGGGCGTAGATCGGGCTGTCGAGGCCGGCATTGGGCTCCGGCAGCCAGCCGACCTGCACCAGCAGGGGCGTGACCAGGGCGGCCAGCACGTAGAGCAGCACGATCACGATGCCCCAGCGGGCCATCCGGGCCGAGAGGCTGGGGGCGGGGCTGCGCAGCGAAGCGGTCATGGGGCGACCCTACGCAGGGGCGGCGGCAGCGGCAAGGGTGGCGGCACCCTGGCTCGCCGATCGATGGGGCGCTGGTGCGCACCGGCGCCCAGCCCGCACTGGGGCATCGACTCACTGACGGGTTGACGGTCAGCACCGCTCTCGCCGGATAACCTGCGGCCACTGTGGATCCAGCCATGGGCGCCGCGCGGGTGCTGATTGTTGACGACGACCCGGAATTGCGCGTCTTCCTCCGCACCGAGCTGGAACTGGACGGATACAGCTGCGCTGAGGCTTCCACGGGCCAGCAGGCGCTGACGCTGGCCCGCCAGGAACACTGGGATCTGCTGCTGCTGGACTGGAGCCTGCCGGATTTCAGCGGCGTGGAGCTGTGCCAGCGGCTGCGCCGCACGGACAACAGCACGCCGGTGCTGATGCTCACCGCCCGCGACGATGTGAAGGAGCGGGTGGAAGCGCTGGATGCCGGGGCGGACGACTACCTCACCAAGCCCTTTTCCCTGGAGGAACTGCTGGCGCGGATGCGGGCCCGGCTGCGGCGCGGGGCGGCCGAGGCCGGGACCGACGCGAACGGGCAGACGCCACTGCAGCTGGCCGATCTGCAGCTCAACCCGGCCAGCCGGGAGGTGCGTCGGGGCGAGGAGGAGCTGACGCTCACTGCCAGGGAATTCGCGTTGCTGCACCTGCTGATCCGCCGGCCCAATGCGGTGCACAGCCGCGCCGCGATCCTGGAGGCGGTGTGGGGCGAAAACTGGGTGGGCGACGACAACGTGCTGGATGTGTACGTGCGCACGCTGCGGCGCAAGATCGAGCGTCCGGGCCGGCCTGTGCTGATCCACACGGTGCGGGGCGTGGGCTTCATGCTCAAGGAAGGGGCACCAAGGGACTGAGGCCCAGGGCAGCGGCTGAAGCGTGGCGGCTGAGTGGCGACTGACGCGTGGCGACTGGAGCTGGTCTGGCCAGACCAGGTGCACCACCCCATCCCAGCCCGGCGGATCAGCGTTCCAGCAGCTGCCAGAAGCTCCAGCAGCGGCCGAAGGATTCACGCAGGCTGCCCACGAATGTGGCGTGGCTCTCGAGGCCCAGCCAGGCGTCGATCTCGGCGGCGAGCCGCTCACAGCTGCGCAGGTGTTCGGCGGCATGGCGGTAGCGCCGGGTGCGGCCTGAGGAGAGGGCGAACAGCACCAGGGCGCGCAGCAGGATGGTGGCCGCCAGCGGGTGGGCGGAGCTGAGGCGTTCGGCCGCCGGGGTGAGCACCTCGAAGGCCTCGCCATCCCAGATCTGGCCGTGGTTGATCACCAGCCGCGCCGCCCGGGGCAGGGCGGGCCAGTGCACCAGGAACTGCAGGGCGAGCAGGGGATCGGGATGCTGTTCGGCGAGCTGCAGGGCCCGCTCCTCGGCGTCCACGTCGGCGAAGTCGTCGAGCTGCTGCAGGTAGGCGCGCAGGTGGGGGATCGAGAGGTTCCGGCAGAAGAGATCCCAGCGCTGCTGCTGGGCATGGTCGCGGCGGCCCAGCTGCTCGAGGGCGGCGATGCGGGCGTCGGCCCACTCCAGCGCCTGCCAGGGGGTGAGGTTGGCGGCGGCCCCATCCAGCAGCGCCAGGGCCTGCTCAGGCCGGCCCGCCTGCAGCAGGTGCTGGGCCACCTCGGCGGCCACGGCGGGGCGGCCCAGCTGCTGGGCATCGAACAGGGCCAGGTAGGCATCCACGTCGCCGCGGGCTTCGGCGATCTGGCGCAGGGCATCGCTGGCATCGGGGCCGCCGTGCTGCTCGAACCAGTGCTGCAGCAGGGTCAGTCCCGGCTCAGCCAGGGCGGGGGCCACGCTGGGGATCAGGGTGTCGAACTGGCCGTAGCCATTGGCGGCGATCAGTTCCAGCACCTGCTCAGCGAGGGCCTCAGGGCTGAGTGCGGCCGCCAGCGCCACCGGGCCCAGATCGGCCAGGGCCCGCTCGAACACCCCCAGCAGGGTGCCGGTGGTGTCGGAACTGCGCTCGAAGATGCCATCGGCGAGCTCGAGAAAGCGCACCAGCAGCTGGAAGGCCAGGGCCGGATCGGCTGCGGCGATGGGACCGCAGATCGCCTCATGCTGGGCCTGCAGATCGGCGACCAGGGCCTTGCGCTTGCGGGAATCCACGAAGGTGGTGGCGCGGGCGATGGCCGCCAGCCGCTTGCGCACCTCCTGGGCGGCGCCGCCGGCGCCATCGGCGGCGGCGAGGGCCAGGCGCAGGCGGCGCTGGATCACGGCATTGCCGCTGCTCACCTCAATCAGCAGCTCAGCCAGGGCGGCGGCACCCAGGGCCTCGAGATTGCTGGCATTGAGGGTGCGCTTGCTGGCCATCGCCTGCGGCAGGACGGGCTCAATTCTGGGTGGACCGCAGCGATGCCAGGCAGGCGGCCCGCATCACGCCTCCATCAGCACAGCCAAAGCTTCACTCAGTTGGAGTCGGTTGCGGGCGGTATCTGCGAGGAGGAATCGGCATTGCGCAACAAGGCATCCATCCTGGAGTTGAGACCGGCGAGCCGCTTGTTCTCTTGCCTGAGCTGCTCTGTTTCTTTCTCGATCTGCTCGGCTTCGTTCCTGATCTGCTCGGTTTCGATCTTCAGCTGCTGCAAGCGCTTCTCGCTTTCGAGCTCGCTCAGCTCGTGCTGCTTCGTTCGCTGCTCGATGTCGTAAACGGGACGCCAGTTGAACGTCGCCAGCAAGCGCCGCCAGGGCGGCAAAGTGGAGACCCACTCCGACCTTGTCATAGAATGAGAGGGCGCTGATCTGGAGGAGGTTGTCATCGCCGTAGTTTGTTGTGAACGAAATCAGCAGCAGCAGAATCCCGGCGAACAGGGTTGACCAACCCTGTCGATCGAACAGATAAGCCCGTGGAACCTGGCCGGCTCGATCCGAAAGACGCTGAATCCTTGCCCACACGCTAGCGACATCAAACCGACCGAAGCCTCAGCATAGTACGCCCGTACCACTAGCCACGCCTTCCGTGTTTTCACGGGACGCCTCATCAGCCCTGGCCTGCCACACCCGCCAACACCAACTGAAAATCAGCCCCGCCGCCGGGGGCATCAGCCACCTGCACGCGGCCGCCCATGGCCTCGATCAGCAGACGCACCACCGACAGGCCGATGCCGCTGCCGCTGCCGCGGTGGGGGCTGGCCAGGCCGGCGCTGCCGCGCACGAACCGCCGGAAGATCGCCTCGCGCTCGGATGGCAGCACGCCGGGGCCGCGGTCGATCACGTGCAGCACCAGCTCACCGGACGGGCCGCTGCTGGCGGTGAGGATCACCGGGCCGTCGCTGTAGAACAGGGCGTTGTCCACCAGGGCGGTGAGGCACTGCTGCAGGCGGTGGGGATCGGCGCGGGCGACGGGCGGCTCGGGGATGGCGGCCAGCTGGAGCTACGGGGCTGGGGGGCTGGGGGCCTCGGTGGAGGATTCGGCGGGGCTCCGCTCGCGGCCGGCAGGGGATTGAGCCTGGCGAGGGGGTTGGGCCAAGAGAAGCATGGATCCCGCTGAAGCAGCGGGTTCTGCACGACCTGCAGCCCTGCCAGAGCTTGCGCTTCAGCCGCTGTGCTCGGCCAGCCAGGCCGCCAGGTCGGCTGGGCCGCTGAAATCGAGCAGTGCCTCGGCAAGGGCTTCCAGCCGCTCAAGTTGCAGTGCCTGGATGCGGGCCGTGGTGGCGTTGCTGAGGGGGCCGCAGCGGCGGTTCAGCAGGCGCAAGGTAACGACAGCAGCCTCAGCGGCACGGCCACGAGCTTCGCCCTCTTGCCGGCCTTCCTCAATCCACTCCTGGGCGACGCGGGTGTGGCGCAGGTCTTTGGCGGGAATGGTGGCGAACTCCATGAAGTCCTCGCGAGTGAGAAAGGGAAGCCGCTCCAGAAGGATAGTTTGAACGGCAGAAAGCAGATCCGGCCGGCGCGCCAGGATCTGTTGAGAGCTGGCCTGCAGCTCGGCTTCTGGCCGCACCGGCAGCGTGAGCAGGCTGAGCAGGGGATCGAGATCGGCCTGCTGGCCCAGCTCATCCAGGTTCAGCCACAGCACACAATCAATGAATGCCTGCAGCGGCTTCGGCAACAGGGCGGGACCGAGGTTGAGGCGCTGGTGCGGCACCAGCACCACCACGGCCAGGTGCTGCACCTGCGGGTGGAGCTGCAGAAAGCGAAGGCTCTGAGCGCCGAGCCGATGCTTGAACCCCGGCTTGCCATGCATCTGCACCTCCAGCAGCACCACCGGCTGCTCGGGCGTGCCGACATCTCCGCTTCTGGGCCAGAACGCCCCATCAAGGCGATGGCTCGCCGCCTTCAGCTCCGGCGCATCAAAGCGATAGAGCGCGTCGCCCGGAGCATCGGGCCCGAGCGAGGGAACCACCGAACCACCTTGCGGCAACAGCAAGGCGACCAGATCCGGCGCGCTCTGGAACAGCCCGTAGAACCAGTGATCCGTTTTCACGGCTCACCAACGCGCAGCAAACAGCCACCTGGCAAAGCCCAGCCCTCCAACCCAACCAACTCATAGTACGCCCGTACTGCCGCCCACGGCTTCCGTGTTTTCACGGGTTGCCACACCCGCCAACACCAACTGAAAATCCGCCCCACCACCGGGCGCATCAGCCACCTGCACGCGGCCGCCCATGGCCTCGATCAGCAGGCGCACCACCGAGAGGCCGATGCCGCTGCCGCGGTGGGGGCTGGCCAGGCCGGCGCTGCCGCGCACGAACCGCCCAAAGATCGCCTCGCGCTCGGATGGCAGCACGCCGGGGCCGCGGTCGATCACGTGCAGCACCAGCTCACCGGACGGGCCGCTGCTGGCGGTGAGGATCACCGGGCCGTCGCTGTAGAACAGGGCGTTGTCCACCAGGGCGGTGAGGCACTGCTGCAGGCGGTGGGGGTCGGCGCGGGCGACGGGCGGCTCGGGGGTGGCGGCCAGCTGGAGCTGCAGGCGGCCGGCGGCCTGGGCGGCGAGGCGCTCGTGCAGTTCGAGCAGCACGTCGTCGGCATGGAGGGGGCGGCAGCGCAGGTACAGGCGGCCGGAATCGTTGCGGGCCAGGTCGAGCAGGTCGCTCACCAGGGTGCTCATGCGCTCGGCCTCCTGCTGGATCAGCTGCAGGGCGGGCGGCTGGGGGCCGCGGCGCTGCAGGGCCTGCACGTGGCCGGAGATCAGGGTGATCGGCGTGCGCAGTTCGTGGGCCACGCCATCCACGAAGCTGCGCTGCCGCTCCCAGGAGTCCACCAGCCGGCCGTGGAGGTGGTTGTAGGCGATGGCGATCGGCTGCAGCTCCTCGGGCTGATCGGCCACGGCGATGGCATCGGCGGCATCGGGCGGCACGGCGGCGGCACTGAGCTGGGCGGTGAACTGGCGCAGGGGCAGCACCAGGCCGCGGCGCAGCACCAGGCGCAGCAGGGCACTGGTGAGCAGGCTGGACACCCCGGCGGCGGCCAGCAGCAGCCAGAAGTTGAACCACTCGCGGCGCACCGAGGCGGACACGTCCTCTTCCACCAGCAGGCCGGCGCGGCTGCCATCGGCCAGCTGCAGCGGCAGCTGGCTGAGCAGCCACTGCTGATCACCGCGCATCAGCAGCTGGGCATCCGTGAACTCAGCGCCGGCGGGCAGCAGGCTGAGGCGCAGGTTGGGCAGCAGCGAGGAGGCGAGCAGGGACTGCAGCTGGGCGCTGCCGCTGGCGCGGCGCTCGATCTCAGCGGCGAGCTGCTCCACGGTTTGGCGGTGGGCGGCGACGCGGTCGAAGGCGGCGATGCGCTGGTTCACCAGCAGCAGCAGGCTGTAGCCGGCCAGCACCGCCAGCAGGGAGGTGCTCTGCAACCAGAGACGCAGGGGCGAGAGGCGCACCGACCCGGGATTCAGGGAATCCTCAGATTCTGCTCAGCCCGCCTTTGTTGGCAGCGGCGGCCGGCGGAGCAATCGTGACCTTGTACTCAACAGACGAGCTCACCCCATGACCTCCCGTCTCCAGGCCAGGCTGCTGGCCCAGCGCGCCCTCTTCCAGCGCCTGCAGAGCAGCAAGAAGCGCAGCAAGCTGCAGGCCGGCTTCACGCTGGTGGAACTGCTGATTGTGATCGTGATTGTTGGTATTCTAAGTGCAATCGCAATTCCCAACTTCCTTGCAACCCGAACAAGAGCTGAACAGCAAGCCAATGAAGCCTCGGCTGTTGCAGCGGCTCGCGCCTGCGCAACTGCTCTTCTGGCAGGGACTGCCGCAGCTGATGTTCCAGATGCAGAAGGAGCCAATGTATTGGCTGGAGTTTGCGGCGACAACGTGGCAATCACGTTTCAAACAGGCGACGACACAGCCACACTTGGCTCTGCCACACCTCAAGATGACGGCACTGTAGCCGTAACCACCCCTTAAGGTGCATAGCTTATCCATCGTTTGAAGATATCGTCCCAGTACTCAGGCGTTGGGCTTTAATCTGATCTCACAGCCACCCTCACGGGTGGTTTTTTATTCCACAAATTCTGACAAGCTGGCCATGGCTGATGCCCACTGAACCTCATGCACTTCTGCGTCAAGGAAGGTCTGGACAACCTCCATCCCGCAAATTTCCATCATGGCGGTTAAATGAGTCTCATCCAACGACCTGCCTGAGATCTTCGGCTGTCCAGATCCTCGTCAGACCTCCCATGTCGGCCCACCAGTTCTGCCCCCGCTGGTCTGGTCCACGCCGCTGGGCACCCGCCTTTCCCAGCTGGTGTGCCACCATCGCCGCAGTACCTGGCGGCTGCTCAATGCCCTACGGGGCGATCCTGCTGATGCTGGTGGGCGCCTGGCACGCCAATCTGGCCGCAGTGTCTGCTTCGTTCCGCCAGGCCACGGCCCCCTTCGGCAACCGGCTCCGGCACCAGGGGCTGCAACAGCGCTGGATGGTGTTCTCGCCGATGCCCTTGTTGAACGACGGCTGGTTTGAACTGCAGGTGCAACCCGCCAGCGGCAGCCCGCAACGCCTGCTCGTGCCCAGCCTCACCCCCCGCAACGGCACCAGCAACCCGTTCCGCAGCGGGCGCGTGGTCCGCAACCAGCGCCAGCGCAAGTTCTTCCTCAACCTTCAGGAACCCGAGCACGCCAAGGCCGCCGCGGCCTACGTGCGCTACGCCTGCCGCCAGCTCTCCACCCGGCCCGGCTTTCGCCCCAGCCAGCTGGAGCTGGTGTGGATGCAGGAAACGAGCCAACCGCCACCGCTAGCGCCCGCGCCCGTGGTGGCCGTGCCCCGCCTGCTCCAGGGCTGGGGTTCAGCTGGCGTGGTCCGCCAGCCAGGCCGTCAGGTCAGCGGCGCCGCGGAAGTCGAGCAGGGCGTCAGCCAGCGCCTCCAGCCGCTCCAGCGGCAACGCCTGGATACAGGCGATGGTGGCCTCGCTGAGGGGGCCGCAGCGGCGGGCGAGCAGGCGAAGGGTCACCTTCACTTCGCCGCGAGCTTCCCCCCGGGCTTCCCCACGAGCCTCCCCTTCCTGCCGGCCTTCCTGCCGGCCTTCCTCGATCAGCTCCTGGGCGGCCCGGGAGTGACGCAGCTCCTGGGTGGGAATCTTGACGACCACCATCATCTGCTCCAGGGTGAAGTTGGGGTTCCGTTGCATCAGGATAGGTAAAATGGACTCAGCCAGATCCGGACGGCGCTCCAGGATCTGCTGACTGCTCCGCTGCAACTCAGGCTCATCCAGCACCGCCTGGGGCAGGCCGGATGGTTGAGCGCCTGCCTCCTTCGAGATCACTGAGCAGCTGCGCGCATTGATCCAGTAGACCTGGGAGATTGGTATGGATCACCCCCCAGACCAGCTGGTTGTTGATCTTGCTGTATTCAT
Source organism: Prochlorococcaceae cyanobacterium (assembly GCA_040399285.1). GTDB lineage: Bacteria > Cyanobacteriota > Cyanobacteriia > PCC-6307 > Cyanobiaceae > NIES-981. Next base: position 165,515 of record JBBASM010000006.1, on the reverse strand, counting down.
GGGTGAGTTTATTGCGAAAGCTGATGATCTGCGCAGCGCGCTCGATCTGGCTGAATAGTTCTTGATCGCGCTGTGAGAGCTGCGTCAGCGCTTCTCCAACGATGATGCATTCCCTCTCAACAGATGAACGAATCAAACGGCTGTTGCAGTAGTCATCAAAGCTGAGTCCAGCGACGGCCTGCTGGATGGCATGCCCAGCCTTGATCACGCGTCATAGATCAACTGCTTCGAGGCCTCGATGTCGCGGCGCACGTAGGGGTTGCGCACAGCATCGGCCATCACCAGATCCACCGGTTTGCCTGTAATCGCGACCAGTTGCTGCTCCAGCCCGAAGTAGGCCTGCACCATGGCGCCCGGCTCGATCGGCTGGAACTCCACCAGCAGATCCAGGTCGCTCCGGCTGGGATCGAAGTCGTGGCGCAAGGCCGAGCCGAACAGGTGCATGCGCCGCACCTGGTGCCGCCGGCAGGCGTCAGCGATCGCGTCGAGCTGGGGTTGGGTGAAGGAGAGGCTCATCACACCACACCGATCTGCTCAGTATCGGCCGAATCAGCCACCTGCAAGAGCTCAGGCCTGGGCATCCAGCCAGGCCGTCAGGTCGGCGGCACCGCTGAAGTCGAGCAGGGCCAGCCCCAGCTCCTCCAGCCGCTCCAGCGGCAACGCCTGGATGCGGGCGGTGGTGGCCTCGCTGAGGGGGCCGCAGCGGCGGGCGATCAGGCGAAGGGTCACCTTCACTACGCCGCGAGCTTCCCCCCGGGCTTCCCCACGAGCCTCCCCTTCCTGCCGGCCTTCCTCGATCAGCTCCTGGGCAGCCCGGGAGTGACGCAGTTCGTGGGTGGGAATCTTGACGTACACCATCATCTGCTCCAGGGTGAAGTTGGGGTGCCGTTGCATCAGCATAGGGAAAACAGACTCAGCCAGATCCGGACGGCGTTCCAGGATCTGCTGGCTGCTCAGCTGCAACTCAGGCTCATGCAGAACCGGCAGCGTCAGCAGATTCAACAGCGGATCGAGCTCATCCCGCTGGCCGAGCTCTTCCAGGCTGATCCAGATCACCTCATCCAGCACCAGCTGGAGCTGCCGCGGTAGCCAGGCGGGGCCCAGGTTCAGCCGATGGTGGGGCACCACCACCACCACCTGCAGATGCCGCACCTTGGGGTGCAACTGCAGAAAGCGCAGGGTCTGGGCTCCCAGCCGGTGCTTGAACCCAGGCTTGCTGTGCATCTGCAGCTCCAGCTTCACCACCGGCTGCCGCGCGGTGCCGGCCAGGCCCCGCTGCGGCCAGAGCACACCGTCGAGGCGATGGTTCACGGCTTTCAGCTCCACCGCCTCGAAGCGGTAGAGCTCATCCCCGGGAGATTCCGGGCCAAGGCGGGGCGATGGACTTAGGCCCGCCCCGGCCGCCTGCAGCAGCAGCGCGATCAAGTCGGGCGTGCTCTGGAACAGGCTGTAAAACCAGTGGTCGGTGGGCACAGAGGCATCCGGCGGCCGGGCTCAGGGTTGCCACCTCGGGGCGATCGCCCCAGCACTTCCTTGCCCCCGCCCCCCAGCAAAGCCAACCATCGCTAAAGTAAGGATTCCTTACTGGGGCGTGTAGTGATGGTGCTGGCCAAGCGCACCGCCAAGAACCAGCTCACCCTGCCCAAGAGCGTGGTGGAGCAGGTGGGGGCTGCCGACTACTACGACGTGGCCTGCGACAACGGCCGGATCGTGCTCACGCCGGTCCATCCCGGCGCCGCCGCCACCGTGCGCTCGCGGCTGGCGGAGCTGGGAATCAGCGAAGCGGATGTGGCCGACGCCGTGACCTGGGCGCGCAACGGGTGAAGTCCACCCCGATCCGCACCGTGCTCGACACCAACGTGCTGGTGTCGGCCCTGCTGTTTGAACATGGCCGGCTCAGTTGGCTGCGCTCCAGCTGGCAGAGCAGCCAGGTGATTCCGCTGCTGGTGCAGCCCACGGCGCTTGAGCTGCTGCGGGTGCTGGCCTATCCCAAGTTCAAGCTGCTACCCCAGGAGCGCGATCAACTCCTGGAGGAACTCCTTCCCTGGTGCGAAACCTGGCGTGCACCGCTCACATCCAGCAGCCACACGGTGCGCGATGGCCACGATCAGGTGTTTCTGGATCTGGCCCTCACAGCCCAGGCGGGTGTATTGGTGAGCGGTGATGGCGATCTGCTGGCCCTCAAGGAGCAGGTTCCACCGCTGAAGATCTGCACCCCTGCAGAGTTTCAGGCCTGGCTCAGCCGTGGTGATCGGCAATCAAGGAATCAAGTGTCGCTATCGTGATACCAACCCAAAGATGGTGCGATGGCCGCAGCATGGAAGAGGAGGTGCGGGTGATCCTGGCCCAGGCTGTGGCCAGGGACGAAGCACCCAGCAGCCATACCCCCGGGCTCGGCAGCAGGATTGCAGCGCTGTTCGCTGACGTTGAACTGGAGGAGCCGTTCCGCGAATGGCGGGGGGTGGAGGTGGAGCCCGTGCCAGCGCCTTTCAAGCCGTGATTTTGATCGACGAGCTGATTCAGGAGCGCATCGCCTCCCTGGACGCCGCTTCCGCCCAGAAGGCTGCCCAGTTGGCAGCCCAGCGCAAAACCCAGGGGCGAACGGTGGATCTGCGCGACACCTTGATCGCCGGCATCGCCCTCGCAAACCAGGCCCAGCTGGCCACCCGCAACCTGCGCCATTTCACCGACACCAGCCAGAGCCTGATCAATCCCTTTCCAGCGACCTCAAGCGAGTGAACACAGCAGCTGCCCCCTGACCAGGGGCCAGCTCGGCGGCGGCGCTGAAGTGCAGCAGGGCCAGCGAACAGACAACTTGGCAAGCATCCACCACACCAAGGATTTCTTGCTGATGTGTGCGCAGGTGGTGCTGGCCAAGTCTGGTCAAGCGCACAACCACACACCCCAGCCCAGCCCGCGCCAGAGCCCACCTACACTCGGTGAACCACCTGACCACCTGACCATGCGCTCCATCGGCTTGGCGCAGGCCAAGGCACAGTTGTCGGCTCTGCTGGATGCGGTGGAGAGCGGCGATGAGGTGGTGATCACCCGCCGTGGCCAACCCGTGGCCCGCCTGGTGCGCGAAAACGCCGCTGCGCCCCAAGCTGGTGGCCAGTCGTGGCCGGAGCGGCTGCGGCTTTTTCACACCAACCAACCCCCGCTTGCAGGGGATGCCGTGGCCCTGGTGCGCGAGCTGCGCGAAGAACGGGAATGACCGCCCGGCAGGGGGTGTATCTGGACAGTTGCGTGCTGCTGTCGCTGTTCCTGGCCGACAGCGGCTATGGCGCCGCCGAGCAGTGGTTACGCCGCCAGGGAGAGGCAGCGATCCTGGTTAGCCACTGGCTGCTCGTGGAAGTCGCAGGTGTGGTGTCGTTGTGCGTGCGACGGGGTGATCTGAGCGCGGAGCGGGCCGCCGCGATCCACGCCGAATTCGAATGCTTCCGCCGCGAACGCCTGCAACTGCTGGAACCCCGTGCCAGCGATTTCCTGCAGGCCAGGGCCTGGTTGCAGGACACCAACGGCCCAGCGCTGCGCAGCGGCGATGCTCTGCACCTGGCCATCGCCCAACGCGAACAGCTCACCCTGGCAACGGCCGACAAGGCGCTGATCCAGGCGGCCCATCACCTGGGGGTCGCCCATCACTGGATCAGCGAGCAGCCCATTTGAGCCGGCGGCACCATGCTGTACTCCACACCCATGAACGCAATCTTGACTATCACCCGCATGTGCACCTGATTGTGCCGGCAGGAGCAATCGATCAGCGCAGCCGCCAATGGCGTCAGAAGCCCAAAGGCGACAAGGTGCTGTTCTGGGCAACAAACCTCTCAAGGGTGTTCAGAGCCAAATGGTTTGAGGCCATGCGGGTGGCAGGTCTGCGCTGCCAGGAGCCGTTGCCTGATGCCTGGCTGCTGCTGCCCCACGAGCGCGCCGTGGAGGTGTGGGGCCCCGCACACCAGGAGGCCCGCAACCAGGAAGCCAGCCAAGCAGGGCCCCGGCGCCTGGACCACGCCGCCACGCTGGAGGGGGGCGCTGAGTTCCCCGGCCTCTGCCTCAATCTGGAGGAGATCTGGACTGGGTGAGCGCGCTGGGGCTAGCCGCCAAGCGGCCATGCCAGCAGAGGCTTAATGGGTGGCAAAGGACGGAATTGCGATGATCCGTAATATGAGAGGATCAATGAACAGCGGATCGCTTCAACGGACCAAATCTCGCTGAACCTCAAACGACAATCAGCAGATGGGCTGAGATTCCTGCAAGTCCCGCCGGTTTCTGCCTGCGTTCCGGGCACTGGCTTGATTGCTGATGGGGTCGCCGAGATTGAAGCGGGGAGTCCTGGTTGCCGGCACCTTTGGTCAGGTTCAGTTGGCCGGCACCGCAACAACGTCGTCGAGAAAAACCAAGGTGTCAACCCACCTGGCAGCATTAGAAGAAGTATCTCTTTGTACTTGATAGCTAACTCCTCCAATAACAATCCGACACTCTGTACGAATACAGCTACCCGAGTTAGTACCACTACCACGACGAATGGCCGTGCCATCAGGGCGAGGGCTGTTGAAATAAATGATCACCTGATCTGGAATGCCAGCTGTGCCCTGGCCAGATTGAATCACTCTTGGTGAAGACCCGGTCAACCGACGCGTGTCCCATTCCTGGATGGTTCTGCTGCCCCCACCAACGGTAATGGTCGTGTTCCGGCACCCCACCGTGCCACAGTTGGAGATAAAGTTCTCTTTGGGTTGTTGGAGTACAGCAAAAGCGGGACTGGTGGCCACGCCGATCAGGAACGTCTGGGGAATCGCCGCTTCAGCGCCGCCCTGGAGGTTGAGGGTGAGAGAGAAGACCCCAAGGGTGGAGCCGGAGGCGTCGGCCACCTCTTCAACCAGAAACGGGCTCTCTGCTGCAAGTCCGTCCAGCAGAACCCCGGATACTGGATCATAATCTGGGTCCAGCTCAGGGACGCCATTGTTTACCATGTAGATTGGGCCATCCCTTAGCAACACATAGGGGCCACGAAAGGAACTATCGATAGTGTTCATCTCCTCCACCGGAATGGCGCTGTACCTGATGGTGTAGGAGCTCGTTGCCGCTGGCTCTCCAGGATGCACACCGTGGAGCACCAGAGCGCCGTCGTCTAGCTCAACCCGGGAGGCTCTGGCGGCTTCCGCTTCCATGAAGCGGCGGGCCTGGTCGGCATGGCGGGAAGAGCGCTGGAAGCGCAGGATCGAGCTGCTGCTGCGGAACTCGGCCTGGAGCATGGCGGTGAGGCCAAGGGAGACAAAGCCACCGATCAGCACGGTCACGAGCAGCTCCACCAGCGTGAAACCTGAGGCTGGCGGCCTGTGGCGGCTGGCGTGATTAATTGGAGGCCGCATGGTCGCAGTTTTGACTTGCAAAAATGCCGATCGACACCAGTGCCGAGGGGGTGAATATCTGCACACACATCTGCTGATCGCTGCCCTCCACAGCCAACACAGCAGTGAAAGTTCTGATCACAATCCCCCCGGCCTCTATTGTAAACAGGGTATCCCCCACAACTTCAAGAATGATGGGAAGGGGGCTTGTGGGCAGCAGCCGGGCCGGAGCGAGGCCTGCGCAGGAGTTGGGGTCGATTGCTGCGGCGGGACCGATCTGCTGGTCTGAGCCGGTGCCGCTGATTTCCACCACGCAGGCATCCGTGCTCGCTGCTGCCAGGGCCTGGGCATTGTCGAGATAGCCGGCCAGCTCCACGGCGGCATTGCGCAGCCCCCACACGCGCACGCTGGCAAGCATCCCCACCGTGCCCACTCCCGCCAGGATTCCCAGGATCACCACGGTGATCATCAACTCCGGCAGGGCAAACCCCCTTCCCGATCGGCCGTTCATGGCGTGCACCATCCTGCGGCCTGGATCCGCACGGAACTGAACCGATCGATCGGCGGCTGGCCCCCAAAGGCGTAGGTGATCAGCAGGGTGGTGCCCAACTCAGAAACTGCAATGGTGCGATCCAGGGGAGCACCGTTCACGTCCTGCAGGGTGTGACTTCCAACGTCTACGGGAAAAGGTGGATTTTGCCGGTTGGCTTCAGCGAAGAAGTTCGCGGCCAGATCGGTACAGCTCACCTGCTCGTAAACCAGCAGGGCGTTGGCAGTGTCTGCGGTGCAGCCGGCCGAACACTGCCAGGCTTTGGCATAGCCCGCAATCCAGTGCAGATCGCGTTGGATCAGATTGCGCACGTCGGTGCCGGCGGTGGCGGAGCGCCCCTTGGACAGGGCCATGTTGGAGAGCGGCACCACGGCGGCCATGGTCACCGCCATGATCACCGCAGCCACCAACACCTCCACCAGGGTGAAACCGGCGGGGCCCTGAACCTGCTGGGGCCGGGCGGCAGCGGGGCGGGAACGGTGGGTGGTCACGAGTTGGGTGCGCTGCGCTCTACGCCGCGGGTTCTATAACGACGAATCTGCAGGCCGAACATCTCATCAATGCCGCGGGTAAAATCGTTCTCCTCAGGGTTGACCAGATGGCGCACACTGCCATTGTATTCGAGCTTCTGAGCCCAGACCGTTCCAAAGAGGGTATATTCATCTAGCGCACTACCAGTTGGATTCTCCAGCTTGATCAGCTCACGCGGGGCCCAGATTGCCGCTCCACTAATCCTTGCGTTACCACATAACCTCCAACAACCAGGCTGAGTAGGGCAGACGCTCGGAGTCGCAGGCGGAGTCGTAGGGCAAGCAGGTGAGGCTTGGGTTGGGTAGGATCGTGGATCCCCATAAATCCGCAGGCGGTTCCAGCGAGTAGAGTTCACACTGCGGGTTGAGGGATTAAACTGCGAATTGACAATCTCCGCAGTATTTGACAATACAACAGATCCACTGCCTGTTGGCTCCATGATGTACAACACAACAGGCCTTGGACCTGTGTTGACCGTTAGAGTATTAGTCAGGGTAATGCCCGACAATTGGCAGGCGACCACTTCTTCCTGTGATTGATTCGACTTGGGGAGGACTGTTATGATGCAGCCTGTGCGAGGCTGTGTGGAACTAGAAGTTGTATAGGGAAAATTAGGTAATGGAGAAGTGATTGTAATTGGTGCTGGTAAATTTGCAGGAACCGGCGGGCTCCCGCCATACAGCGCCTGCAAACTGCCCGCTGCTAGCGGCTCGCAGCCCACGGATGATGAACCAATGCAGTACAAGTCCAGCGGCGTATCTCCAGGGTCGTCCAACCGCCATTGAGTCATCCCGTTATCTCTCTTAGGCTTAGGCTCAAGATTCACGCTAAACGGATCTGGACCGGTGCCCAGAACGGCTAGAAGTTCCGAACAGGGGCCGTCGGGTCCAGTGCAGGACGTCTCTGCCACCACAGTCACATCCCGCACGACCGTATGGCGGCCGATCACCACACCGTCCCGGAGCACCCGGCCCTCCACGGTGAGCCGGGCCGTGCCGCCATTGAGGTTGGCGAATGGTTTCAAGGCTCCACAAGGATTCACCGCATTACTAGGCAGCGACGGCGGCACAAAGTCCAGGAGGTCGTACTGCACTTCCAGGTTGCCCACCTCGCGCGTTCCCGAGGTGATGGCGTCTGGCTCCCCAGGTTCCTCCGCCGTGTTGATGCCACAGGCGGCCCGTTCGTTCCCCGAGATCTCCCACTGGTCCCGGGGCGTCACCAGCAGGTGCTGGTAGGCCAGTTCGTTCAGCTGTTCCAGCAGGGTGTTGAGCCCCCACTCCGCTGCATCCACCACCTGCTCGGCGTCGCCGCCCCTGCTGGAAGAGGTCTGGAAGTTGAGGCTGCCGGCCACGATCGTGAGCGCACCGAACAGCACCAGCCCCATCACCGCCAGGGCGGCAGCCAGCATCCCCCGCTCACCCACCGGGGGCGGGCGCCGCCGCCAGGCAGAACGCGGAACAACCATGGGGCTAACAGGCCACACCACAACCCTATGCTTACCGTATCCCCTGATACCACTCTCCCCCCGCCGGCAGGCAAGCTGTAACAGCACTCTTCAGCTGTACCAGGGGGTCTCCAGGGTGAGATCGGCGATGCGGGCATCGTCCGCCGGCAGAGGGTCCATCACCTGGATGCCCCCAGCAGCCAGAGCACCGGGGAATGCCAGATCACCAAGGTGTTCAACGGGCAGCCATTGTGACAATGCTCGCCACCACCAGCTGATGCAGGGGTTGCTGCTGTTGGTCATCACTGAGCAGGATGCCCGAATCGATCAGGATCCGCCGCAGGCGGCGCCGCATCAGGCTCGCTGTCTCCGCCGCGCCTTGAGCAGCCCATCGAGTGTTTCCGCACTGCCGGGCGGAAGGGTGGCCAGAAAGCTGGCGGGATGGCCGCCCCGCCAATGGATCAGCTGGCGGCTCAGCGAGCGCTTGTCCTGCCCCGTCTCATCCCTGAGTCGCATGGCTCAAGGCTGATCCCTAACTCCGCCACGATCCGCTCCAGCGCCGGCCGCTGCGCCTCCAGGGCCGCCACGCACGGCGGATCGAGCTGGCCGGCATCGGCCTGCTGGCGCACGATCGCCAGGCCCTCCTCCACACCCAGGCTCTGGCGGTAGGGACGGGTGTGGGTGAGGGCATCGAACACATCGGCCACCGCCACGATCCGCCCCTCCAGCGGGATCTGCTCGCCCATCAGCCCAGCCGGGTAGCCCGTGCCATCCAGCCGCTCGTGGTGGCTGGCCACCAGGTTGGTCATCACCCGCACGGCCTCCTGGTCGGCCACCCCCTGGGCCGCCAGCACCCGCTCCAGGATCTCCAGCCCCTTCTCCACATGGGTGCGCATCACCGCCATCTCGACGGCATCCAGGCGGCCGGGCTTGAGCAGGATCGCGTCCGGTATGCCGATCTTGCCGATGTCGTGCAGCCGCGCAAACGTGCTCACCTGCACCACAAACGTGTCGCTCAGCCCGTAGTGGGGCGCCACCGCAGTGGCGATCAGGCGCGTGATCCGGTTCACCCGCTCCAGGTGGCTGCCGGTGGCAGCATCCCGCATGCACGCCGCGGCATGGGCCAGCTCAGCCGCCAGCTGCAGGGCCGTCAACCGCTCGTCGCGAAGCACACCTCACTCTATGGCGAAGGCCGCAAGAAGGCGCTGCTCCAGCTGTTGCCCCGGCGCCAGATCCCGGCGCAGGCTGATGTCCAGCAACCCCGGTTTGGGCCCTGATTGGGTGGTGAACCCCTCTGCCGCCAGGGCATCGAGCAGCACCCGCTGCTGGGGCTGGCCCCCGGCCAGGCCCCCATCCAGCCCATAGGCCGGCCCGCAGCGCAGCAGCACCCGCCCCCGCCAGATCGGGTCCGGCGCCGGCCCCTCTGCATAGGTGATCAGGCCGCTGGCCGTGCCCAGCTGCAGCACCACCTTTCGGCCCGTGAGCGAGCACGCGGGCCCCGGCGGCAGCACCCCCTGGTCGCCCCGGCGCACCCATTCGGCCTGCTGCAGTTCCTGGCGCAGCAGCTCCAGGGCCCGCTGCCCCTGCTGGCGCTCGCGCAGGTGCCGGCCCAGCCGCTGGGAGGCCTGGCTGTCGAGCAGCAGCGCCTGCAGCAGCGCCCCACTCACCACCCCCGCCAGCAGCAGGCTCACCAGCAGTTCCACCAGGCTGAAGCCGGCCTGGCAGCTGGGTTGGTGGCCGCCGTGGGGCCGCCATCGCCGGGTTCCCATCGGCCTCACAGCGTTGGGTCGGGCCGGCACTGGCCCGCCTGGGGCGAGGCCGCGGGGTCGGCGCCGTACTGCCCCAGCCGCAGCACCCCCAGCGGCAGCGACCACACCACGCAGCGGCGCAAGGGCGTGCCCGCCGCCGCCAGCACCACCGTGCCGCCGTCGATCAGCAGGCCGTTGGCACTGAAGCGCAGCTGGGCCGGCAGGTTGTGGCGCAGCTCCACCTGGCTGTGCTCGGCCGCCAGCTGCTCCACCAGCCCGCCGCTGCCCTCCACCGCCAACGTGGCCGATCGGCCCTGGCGCAGGGCCCGGTCGCGCTGGCGCTCGATCGCCAGCACCACCTCCCGGCTGGCCGCCTCCACCCGCATCCGCGCCAGGGCCCCCTGGCCGCTGGGCAGGGCGATCGCCGCCAGAATCGCCAGCAGCGCCACCGCCAGCAGCAGCTCCGGCAGGGTGTGGCCGGAGCTGGGGGCAGGCCCGGGAATCGCTCGCCGGGCTGGGGGAAACTCCGCCATGGCTTCTGCCTGGGAACAAGCCCAGCGTTGCCACAGCGGAGCAGGGATCAGGCGAACACCGCCGAGGGGTCGATCGTGCCAACCCCCGGCAGGCGGCCGTTGAAGCCGGTGATCTCGATCAGCAGATCCCGCCCTGGATTGAGCGGCCGCCTGTTGTCATTCACCAGCAGATAGGTGCCGCGCAGCTCCTCACCGGTGGCACGCACCACAGCCGCCTCGCGCCGTCCCAGCTTCTGGGCACCCTCCCGCAGGCCGTCGGCATCGGCAAACACGGCCGCGGCCAGCTCCTCCAGGGTGGTGGCAGTGCTGTTGTCGGCAACGCGGCTGAAGGCCAGCGGCCGCGCCCGGACGTCGCCCTGGCGATTGCGGATGGCGATCTTGTCCACGCCCAGGGTGTGGTCCGTGATGCGGTCCGGTGCGGTGATCGGCGAGTCGCCGTAGCGGAAGCTGAACACATCCGCCCCACCGCCACCGGTGAGCAGATCGCGACCCGCACTGCCTTGAACCACCTCTGCAGCCCTCGATCCGAAGATCTGGTCCGCTCCCCCGCTGCCCACCAGGTTGCCCTTGGCAAGCGCGCCCTTGGCCTGGGCAGCACCGAGGGTGGCCCCGCTGGGTTCACTGAGGGTGAGGTTGAACCGCCGCGTTTGCTCCTGCTCCGGATCGGCCAGCACCTGCACGCGAATCGTGCGGCTGGTTTCGCCAGGCCGGAAGCGCACCGTGCCCGAGGGCAGCACAGCACCGACGAAGTCACTGGCCCCCAGGGCATTGGGGCCACGGCCGGCCACCGCCCAGGCCGCGGTGCTCTCCCCGGATGCATCGCCAGTGCGGGTCACCGTGAAGCGGAATGTGGTGGGGCCACCGGTGCTCTCACCATCCACGCCCCGCACCACCGCATTGGGCTGCAGGGAGAGTTCGGGGAGTGCCGAGAGTTCCGGCTCGGGTTCTGGTTCGGGTTCTGGTTCGGGTTCCGGCTCAGGTTCGGGTTCGGGTTCCGGCTCAGGTTCTGGTTCGGGCTCGGGCTCGGGTTCTGGTTCGGGTTCTGGTTCTGGTTCTGGTTCTGGTTCGGGCTCGGGCTCGGGCTCGGGTTCCGGTTCGGGCTCGGGCTCGGGCTCGGGTTCCGGCTCAGGCAGGGGTGGCAGAGGGAAGAGGCTGCCGAAATCAAAGCTGGGAAACTGAATACCCCCTGGCGGCATCCCACTCATCGCCAGAAAATAACTGAGGTTGATGCCCGTCATGAAATCCATGGGCACAGATTTGCGATCCAAGGGACACCCCAGACTGATCGGGCTGCGAAACTTTTATTACATTGTATCTGCCGCAGATCAGCTGTACAGCGACACCTTCCAGTTCACATCAGCGGCGCCCACCACTCACCGGCAAATGCTGAGGCAAACGCCCCCAGCTCTGGCTTGAGATCACTCTTGTTGAAGGTGATCGCACTGCTGGATCTCTGGGTACTCAAGGCAAGCGACTGCCAGATCTCATGCGGCAGTGGGCCAGGATCACGCCTGAACTGGCGATAGGCATCATTGAAACTGAAGCGCTGCCTCGACATCGCCACGCCGCGCTGCAGGGTGCAACTTGCGGAACCCAACGTCTGCGACGCCTCCACCACCTGCTTCACCACAAAGTCCCGGGCGATCGCGGCCCCTGGTGAGTCCGGGAGGGCGCGCCCTCGTGCGGCGAACTGACCCACCAGCGTTTCCTGGCGGTTGGCCACCGTGATCGTGAGCTGACGGTCGGTGATGTCAAAGGTCACCCTGGCGCCGGGGTACTCCTGCTGATTCAGCACAAACAGCGGCAACTGGAAACCTCGATACTGCCGGCCTTCCTGATAGGTGGTGTTGCCGATGCGGATGCCAGTGAGTGCGTCCTTGGCCACGATGCATCGCCCCCGTGATTCACCTCAAGCGTGATGCCGGTTCAGGGTGATGGAGCCTGCAATGGGGCTGCAGATGGGTTGCATAGCCCGTAGGCGGCCGGGTCGTACCAGCGCTGGCGTTCGCCGCCGTCGCCGGCCTGGAGCCGCAGCAGCACCCCTTCCCCCTGACGCTGCAGCGCCGGCAGCTGGCTCACCAGCCAATCGGCGGCGTCCTCGCAATCGCCCGCAACGGGGGTGCCGGCCAGCTGCTGCAGCCGGGCCTGCACCGCCAGCAGCTCCGCCTCCAGGGCCTGCTGCTGCTCCAGCCGCTGCTCGCTGCGCAGGCTCCAGCGGCTGCCCGAGGCCCACACCTGCAGCGAGGCGCTGGCGCTGATCACCAGCAGGGAAGCGGCCACCAGGATCTCCGTGAGGGTCATGGCTGCACCTGGCGCAGGCCCAGCTCCCGCAGCGCCACCAGCACCAGCGGCCCAGCCGGATCCGGCCGCCGCCAGTGCAGCGCGAAGGCCGCGGCCCCTTCGCCCTGCTGCAGCAACAGCTCCACCCGGCCCTCCGGCGCCTGGGGATCGCCGCCGGCCGGCGCGGGCTGGTAGGCGCGCAATCCCTGGCGCAGCTCCGCCAGCTCGATGGCCGTGGCGCAGCCCGCCGCCGGCCAGGCCGCAGCGGCCAGCGGCAACAAACAACTGTGCTGGCGCTGCAGCCGGCCGGCCAGGCGCTGGGCCGCCGTCATCAGCTGGTCCTCCTGCTGGCGGCGGCGCAGCTGCAACGCCTGCAGGCTGCCCTCCTGCAGCGCCAGCGCCTGCAACGAGAGGCTGCTGAGCAGCAGCAGCAACGACACACTCCAGGCCAGCGGCAGCATGGTTCCCCTCAGCAACACCCGCAGGGTTGCCACCGCCGCGGCAGCCTCAGCCGCCGCGGCGCTCGTGCAGGGCAAACGGCTCGAAGCTGGTGGTGATACCGAACTCCTCGGCGAACTCCAGCACCCGGCACCAGGCCCGGTTATGGCGCAGGATGCCGCGCAGGATCACCGGGGCGGTGGCCTGCTGCAGGGTGAGCTCCACCAGCGGCCAGCCCACCGCGGCCTGCACGCCGTCGTCCTGGTACAGGGGCACCACATCCAGGGCACCCACCAGGATGCGCTGGCGGCTGGCCTCCCACTGGAAGGGCAGCTCGTAGCGCTCGAGCAGGTCGGCGGCCAGGGCCCAGCTGCGGCCGTGCTCGTCGATCTGGGTGTGCAGGGGCAGGCCCCGGGCCGCGATGCTGCCGGCCCGGCGGAACTGCAGCGGCTCGGCCGCGGGCCGGTCGGCGTCCCGCATGATCTGGCGCACCCGCTCGCGCAGCTGCTCGCCGCCGGTGGGCGGGCCGCCCTTCTCCAGCTGCATCAGGTCCCAGCGCTCGCCCGTGCCGCCCCAGGCCACCGGCCCGTAGTTGTCGTGCATCACCCGGCCGTCGCGGTTGGACGCCGCCTCGGCGTGGGTCATCAGCCGCTGGATGGTGATGTCATCGGCGCCCCAGCCCCAGCTGCGGGCCACGGCGGCGGCCTCCTGGCAGAGCGCCTCCAGCTGGGGTTCGGTGGGCGGGATCGTCCAGGGATCGGAGCGGCCGCCCATGCAGGCGCAGCTGAGGGCGATACTGTTGGCATTGCGGCGCCAGGTGTGGGCCGGCAGGTCGGCGGCATAGCTGTGCAGCCGGTGCACGTGGCCGTCGCCGTTGATGATCGAGTGGTAGAGGCCACTGCGCACCCAGTTGTAGGGGGTGGCGGTCCAGTGCAGGTAGATGGTGGCGGGCATCGCCGGCGCCTATTGGTTCAGTTTGAGCACGGCCATGAAGGCCTCCTGGGGCACCTCCACCCGGCCCATGGCCTTCATCCGCTTCTTGCCCTTGGCCTGCTTCTGCAGCAGTTTTTTCTTGCGGCTGATGTCGCCGCCGTAACACTTGGCGAGCACGTCCTTGCGCATGGCGCTGATGCTCTCGGAGGCGATCACCCGGCTGCCGATCGAGGCCTGGATCGGAATCTTGAACTGCTGGCGCGGAATCAGCTCCTTCAGCTTCTCCACCAGGCCCTTGCCCACGTTGTAGGCCTTGTCGCGGTGCACGATCGTGGTGAGCGGATCGGCCTTCTCGCCGTTGATCAGCACATCGAGGCGCACCAGCTCATTCTTGCGGTAGCCGATCAGGCTGTATTCCATCGAGGCGTAGCCCTTGGTGCGGCTCTTCATCTGGTCGAAGAAGTCGGTCACCACCTCGGCCAACGGCACCTCGTAGTGCAGGGTCACCCGGTCGGTGGTGATGTATTTCATGTCGATGAACTCGCCGCGCCGCTCCTGGCACAGCTCCATCAGGGTGCCGTTGTAGGTGTTCGGCGTGTAGATCTCCAGCTTCACATAGGGCTCCTCGATCGATTCGCGCTTCTGCGGATCGGGCAGGGTGGCGGGGTTATCCACCATCACGGTGCTGCCATCGAGCATGTTCACCTGATAGATCACCGACGGCGCGGTGACGATCAGGTCGAGGTTGTATTCCCGCTCCAGCCGCTCCTGCACGATCTCCATGTGCAGCAGGCCCAGAAAACCGCAGCGGAAGCCGAAGCCCATGGCGCTGCTGGTTTCCGGCTCGTACTTCAACGCCGCGTCGCTGAGCTGCAGCTTGTCGAGCGCCTCGCGCAGGTCGGGGTACTGGTCGGCGTCGGTGGGGAACAGGCCGCAGAACACCATCGGCTTGGCCTCGGTGTAGCCCGGCAGGGGCTCCGCGGCCGGGGCGTTCAGCAGGGTGATCGTGTCGCCCACGCGGGCATCGGCCACCGCCTTGATCGAGGCCGCCAGATAGCCCACCTCGCCGGCATGGAGGGAATCCACCTGGCGCTGGTCGGGCGCCATCACGCCCACCTCGTCGAGTTCGTAGGTCTTGCCGCTGGCCATCAGCAGCACCTTGTCCTTGCGGCTGATCGTGCCGCTGATCACCCGGAAATACACGATCACGCCCCGGTAGGGGTCGTAATAGGAGTCGAAGATCAGCGCCCGCAGCGGCTCGCCCACCTCGTCCGGCGGCGGCGGCACCCGGTCCACCACCGCCTGCAGGATCTCGGGCACGCCCAGGCCGGTCTTGGCGGAGCAGGCGATCGCCCTGGAGCAATCCAGGCCGATGATCGCCTCGATCTCCTCCTTGATGCGCTCGGGATCGGCACCCGGGAGATCGATCTTGTTGAGCACCGGAATGATCTCCAGATCGTTCTCCAGCGCCAGATACACGTTGGCCAGGGTCTGGGCCTCCACCCCCTGGCTGGCATCCACCACCAGCAGGGCCCCCTCGCAGGCCTGCAGCGAGCGGCTCACCTCATAGGAGAAGTCCACGTGGCCGGGGGTGTCGATCAGGTTGAGCACATACAGCTCGCCGTCGGCCGCCCTGGTTTCCATGCGGGCAGCCTGCAGCTTGATCGTGATGCCGCGCTCGCGCTCCAGCTCCATGTTGTCGAGGAACTGCTCCTGCATGTCGCGGGCGGCCACCGTGCCCGTGTCCTGCAGCAGCCGGTCGGCCAGGGTGGATTTGCCGTGGTCGATGTGGGCGATGATGCAGAAATTGCGGATCCGGGAAACGGGGGCGTCGGTCATGCGCTGGGGGAGCCGCTGCCGCGGAAAGAAGCCGGTGGCAGCCGGGATCTGAATCCTAGGCAGCCACCTCGGGCCCATTGGCCTGTGGGCATAATGCAGTCTGCGGAGTTTTGCCTGGTTTTCTGTGCCCATCCGCCGACCAGGCAAATCAGGTGCCGAACGGCGGCGCCTGGCCGACCGCGAGGAGGGCCAGAGGCTGGTGTTCGCCGGCGCCCAGGACTATGCCCGCCGCCTGGGCAGGATCCGCGAGGGCCGCAACGCCAGCTATCAGGAGTCCGTGATCGGCCGCGGCGGCTACACCCTGCGCACCGCCGACGGCGCCCTGATCATGCGCGTGCCGCTGGTGCAGGCCCGGGAGATGCTGCGCTTCCGCCGCGCCCTGGCCCGCGAGCTGCTCAAGGACCTCAAGGAGGACGTGCTCAAGGAGAGCACCCTCGATGTGGAACGGCGCCAGATCCGCGTGCAGCCCGAGCGCCTGCGGGCCCTGGCCTGGGCGATCGGAACCGGCAAGCGCTTCCCCTACGAGGAAGGCGTGAAGCGGCGCCGGTGGATCCTCTGGGCCCTGCTGCTCTGCGGCCTGCTGCCGGGGGTGATCTACTACTACAAGCGGGTGCGGCCCGCGAAACGCCAGTACCAGGCCGACCTCAAGCTGCTGGTGGAGCGCTGGCACATCCAGGGCAAGCCGGATCCGCCCCACAGCTTCTTCCTGCTCTACGACCTGGACTAGCGCCGATGCCGCGACCCATTGCCCGCTGCCTGCCACCGCCGCCGGGATGGGCCGGGTTCTCCCTGCCGGAGCTGATGATCTGCCTGGTGCTGCTGGCCCTCGCCATCACGCCGCCAGCAGCTGCGCCAGGCCGCCGCCGCCCTGGCCGGCCAGCTGGAGGCCGCCCGGGCCCGCCGGCGCCTGGCGCATCGGTGCCACTCCCATCCGCTCGGTGGTGCTCGACCGGCTAGCCGCCGAGGGCGGCTTCCGCTTCACCATCGGCGCCAGCGGCGTGGCACTCACCCTCCAGCCCCACAGCAGCAGCGGGGCCCTGCCCGCCAGCACGATCAACGCCCGCCTGGCCAGCGCCGCCAACGCCGCCGCCGATCGCTTCCCGGGCTGCAGCGGCCTGTGCGCAGAAACCGACACCACCAACCACTGGCGCCCCAGCGGCGGCGAGATCGCCGGTGACGCCGGCAAGCGCGACATCGTGCACTTCCCCTACGACCGCGCCAGCTACACGCTCTCCGACCCCTGCGACCGCTCGCTCTGCACGGTGAGCGGCGTCCCCGGCGCCGCGATCGTGAATGGCGACCTGCTGGTGTTCAGCGACCAGGAGCTGCCCCTGCGCTGAAGGCCCGGTGCATAATGCCAAGTGCGCATTGGTTGCCTGCTGCGGCCAGGCCCCGGCGATGAGCCCAACTTCCCGGCCCGATCGGGCCCACCAGCCCAACCCAGATCAGCCCAGCCAGAATCAGCCCAGCCCCCAGAAACCCTCGGAGGAGCGCCGCCGGATCAACCGGGCCGAAGGCCTCCAATTGCTGTTCGGTGCCGCCCAGGACTTCGCCCGCCAGGAGGGCAGCCTGGCCGAGGGCGATCGGGCCTCCTTTGAGTGCTCGGTGCTGGGGCGCCACAGCTACACCCTGCGCGACGAGAACGACGCGCTGATCACCCGGGTGCCGCTGCGCGATGCCCGCGCCATGCTCAGTTTCCGCCGCGAGCTGGCCCGCCAGCTGATGGTGGATGCCAAGGTGCAGGCCAGGAGCGAGAAGGGCCAGCCGCTGGAGCGGCGGAAGGTGCGGTTGCAGAAGGCCGAGGTGCGCGCCCTCAGCTGGGCGATTGGCACCGGCCGCCGCTTTCCCTTCCCGCCCAAGGAAAACCGCGAAGGGCTGATCACCCTGGCCCTGCTGCTCTGCTGCCTGATCCCGGGGCTCGTGTACTACGTGCGCGTGGTGCTGCGCAACCGCGACGCGTATCAGACCAACCTCAACGAACTGGTGAACCGCTGGCGCCTGGTGGGCCAGCCCGACCCGCCGCCCAGCTTCTACGCCCACTACGACCTCACCTGAGGCCGTCCTTCCTAGGATCAAGAACCCAGCCAAATCCCCCATGAGCACCGACACCGCCGCCCTCACCCTGGAGAACGTGGAGCGCACCCTCGATGAGCTGCGTCCCTACCTGATGGCCGACGGCGGCAACGTGGAAGTGGTGGAGATCGACGGGCCGATCGTGAAGGTGCGCCTGCAGGGGGCCTGTGGCTCCTGCCCCAGCAGCACCATGACCCTGAAGATGGGCATCGAGCGCAAGCTGCGCGAGGCCATCCCCGAGGTGGCCGAAGTGGTGCAGGTGCTCTGAGACCTGCTCGGCTGATCCACCGGATCAGCGAATCAAAACCGTGCAGGGGCTAGCGATCGAGCAGTCCGGCTGCTGGTGGTGATCTGGCCCTGGCTGCTCACCAGAGCGATGGGGGCGTGTCCTTAACCGCCACACCACCGTGTCGAGATCGTTGCCGCTGTCACGCGGCATTCGGAAGGCGGCGCTGATGACCACGGCCGTGTCGGGTACGTACTTGCCGCTCACGAACTCGCCCGTGCTGAGGGTGCGGTCCATGCTGTTCGAGCCCCACTGGCAGAGCTGTTCGTTGCCGCGCACCGGCAGCCGGCGGTTCTCCGCTCAGTTGAGCGTCACGACGAGTCAGTCCGTTTCTGCTTCCACCCGCAAGCACTCTGGCTGCCACTGAGGGGCAGCGATCGAAGGATCAACAAGCCAATCCAAGCATGACACTATAATCCAATTAGGGACTCCTGAAAAAGCCAGATCGACTGCGGCGCAGCTTGTTTCAGCGATCGTGAGCCGATAAACTGGCCACGATCAGGGCAATCGACGATTGCTACAACTGCTGCACGCTGCAGATGTACCGGAAACACCATAACGGGCAGCTCGCGATCGAGGATTTCCATGTGCCTTTTGGTGGCACTTTGGATCCGGAAAACCGCTGGGTGCTCTTCTCCTCTCTGATGCAATGGGAAGAGCTGGAAGAAACATATGCCCCTCAGTTCAGCCCCACCACTGGAGCACCTGCAAAGCCTGTGCGGCTGGCGTTTGGTGCATTATTCATCAAGCAGCGGCTTGGCTTATCCGACGAGGAGACCGTTGAGCAGATCAGAGAAAACGCCTACATGCAGTTTTTCCTTGGCTTTGCCGGCTACTCCAGCAAAGCACCGTTTGATCCATCCATGATGGTTCATTTCCGCAAGCGATTCTCTCAAGAGGAGCTTAATCGGATCAATGAGCTGATTGCCGAACGGGGTAAGGTCATGTTGATCGATGCTGTGATGTCAGCCCCAGACACTGACGACGCTGATGACTCAGATGAAGATTCAGGCAACCAGCTCTCACTCGACGACTTTGTGAAGCCTGCCGATTGTCCGGAAGGCAAGCCCTGGGGAACGCTCACCATCGATGCTTCCTGCACACCAGCCGATATCACGTATCCGACTGATCTGAAATTGCTGAATGAGGCGAGGCAGTCTACCGAACGAATCATCGACAATCTCTGCGATCAATGTTCGGATCTACGTAAACACCGTCCCCGATATGACCGCGGAAGAGCACGTGCCAACTTTCTGAGTGTTGCCAAGCAGAAAAAGCCACGCCGCCGCAGAATAAAAGCCGCTATACGTCGTCAGCTCGAATACTTGCAGCGTAATCTCGATGCCATCGATGCTCTGATCGCCTCTGGCGCAGGCCGCGTCCCTTTGCGTGGTGTAAAACCCGAGGCCCGAATGCCCTGATCAGAGAGTGAACAGAGTGGAATGACGGGCTGTCATTCCGGAGGTGCAGATGCACCTCATTGTTCCACGATGAATCGAGACGATTGACTTGTCAAGTCTTTCGTCTGAACGCCGATGTGTTGTGAGCTGGAGTGGTCTGTGCCGCCAGGGGTTACAGCGGCCGGCCCCCGGGCGGCGATCAAGGCCGCTGCGCCCGCTGGGGGCGCTGCAACCTTGATCACCTGGGGCCTGCGTCCTGCACGTCTCAGGGCTGAGGGCCTGCAGGGCGGGCACGCAATCCAGCTCCGGGATGGCGGCCATGCTCTCGGCGGAGAACATGCGGCGGCCCTCCAGCTGCCAGTGCTCGTGTTGCTCCAGCAGCACCGCCCCCACCAGGCGGGTGATCGCCGCGTCGTTGGGGAAGATGCCCACAACCCTGGTACGGCGCTTGATTTCTTCATTGACCCGCTCCAGCAGGTTGGTGCTCCAGATCTTTTTCCAGTGGGGCTGCGGGAAGTGGCGGAACGCCAGCACGTCCTCCTTGGCCGCGTGCATGAGCGCAGCGGCCTTGGGGAAGCGCTCGGCCAGCGAGGCGGCCAGATCGTCCCAGCGGGTCTCGATCTCCGCTGCGGTTTCCTGGGCAAACACGCTGCGCAGGGCGGCCGTGACCATGCCCTGGTGGGCCATGGGGACGCACTGCAGCAGGTTGCGGGCAAAGTGAACACGGCAGCGCTGCCAGACGCAGCCCTGCAGCTGCCTGCGGATCGCCTTGGTGAGCCCGCTGTGGGCATCGGAGATCACCAGCTTGACGCCACCCAGGCCCCGCTCTTTGAGATGGGAGATGAACTCCGCCCAGAAGGTCTCGGTCTCGCTGTTGCCCACCTTGAGACCCAACAGCTCGCGGCGGCCATCGCCATTCACTCCCATCGCCACCACGGCGGCACGGGAGGTGACCTGCTGGGCCTTGCCCTGACAGGCCATTGAGATACGTGGCATCCAGGTACACATAGGCGTAGCCGCTCCCCTCCAGCGGCCGATTCAGAAACGCCTGCACCTGTTGGTCGATCTCCTGGCAGATGCGACTCACTTGCGACTTGGAGATGCCCTGGTGGGAGCCAAGGGCCCCCACCAGGGCATCCACCTTGCGGGTGGAGACGCCACCGATGTAGGCCTCCATGATCACCGCATACAGGGCTTGATCGATCCGGCGGCGGGGCTCGAGGATCGTGGGGATGAAGCTGCCGGCCCGCAGTTTGGGGATCTGCAGCGCGAGATCTCCCACCTGGGTGGTCAGGGTGCGGGGCCGGTAGCCGTTGCGGTAGCAGAGCCGCTCCTCGGTGCGCTCATGGCGGTCAGCACCGAGGAAGGCGGCAACCTCCAGCTCGATCAGCTGCTGCAGGCCATGGCGGGCCAGTTCGGGGATCAGCTCCCCAGCTGTGCTGCCATCAAGTAGCGAGGCCAGCTCAGGTGTGGCAGAGTGTCTCGTGGGCATGGTCTGTCTGGTTGAGGTGGTACTCGAACCAGGGAAACGGGCCTGTCCACCCCTTGCAATGCCAGCCGCGGAGCCGATCGCCTGAGGTGCGCACCCCCACCCTGGCGTAGCCGGGGTGGGGGTGCCGGGGGAATTACACCATTGCGGGGGACGCCAGCCTGGCGCATGCCTTTCGGGCTTGACGACCCACTGGTGGCACAAGCTGCTCGTGATCAGCGAGCTGCACCGCCAGCAAAGCATCCTGCTGTACTCCAAAAGCCGCAGCATGCCCGACCGCATTGTCAATCTGGTTCAACGACATGTTCGACCGATTGTCCGTGGTAAGGCAAGAGCTGCTGTTGAGTTTGGCGCCAAGATCAGTGTTTCCGTGCGGAACGGCTTTGCCTTCCTGCACAGGATCAGCTGGGATCCATACAACGAGGCTGAAGACCTGATTACACAAGCCAAGAAGCACAAGCAAAAGTATGGGTGTTACCCTGAGCGAATATGCGCTGATCGCATCTACATCAATACCAAGAACCGAAACTTCTGCACCAGAAACAACATACGGCTTTCTGGCAAGAGATTGGGAAGGCCCCCGAAGGATCAAGCAGTCACTGCTGTCTACAAGCAGCAGCTCTATGCAGATCAGCGGAGGCGAAATGAGGTGGAAGGATGCTTTGGATCAGGGAAGAGAAAGTACGCTCTTGATCTGATTATGGCCCGGCTTCCCATCGGCGCAGAGAACTCAATCTCCATGGCATTTGTGGTGATGTGTGCAGATAAGATCCTGAGGCTCCTCCGCCTCTTTTTTTGTCTCTATCATTGCCTTGCTATCTGCCTCGCAATGGCCCGGTTGCCTCTGGATGGAGCTCAGGAACATCTGGCGGCTTGGATTGACCGAATCACTGCTCCTTGGATAATCTTCCCTCTGAGCTGCCTACGCCCCGCTCTCCCCTCGAATCGGGATGTGGCTTGCGGTTCGCTTTTTCAGGAGTCCCCAATTATCTTGATACAGTATTCACAAAGATTCCAGCATAGGCCAACCTATAATCGCAGCAAGACAGGTGAATCTTGCATGAGTTCGCCATTGTAGAATTAGGTACTCCCGACAATCCTTTACAACACTTTGAACACATCCTTTGCTGATCCGCCTATGATGGAGGAGTTTTGACCTTTATACCGCTAGTTCCCTAGTAGCACAGTGCTTCAACCTCTTGGCAGCCGGTCCAATGCTGCGTCTTAGGCGGACAGCCGAGGGACGTGGTGCGACTTAGGCAGATTCGCCCAATAGCTGTGTATTTCCAGAACATACCTGGAATAATCCAATATGAACCATATGAATGCAATTAAGAACTTTTTCGGCATCCTTGCCAGCCTTTTCGTGGTACCTACATTTGCATTGGCTGCACCATTTACTTTTGTAACCTTGGGAGATACGCAAGATATTTCTGATGAGGGTCAGGGGCGTTTAAATCGTTTGATCGAAAGCGTGAATCAACGACAAACCTCTTTTGTGGTTCATACTGGAGAGCTAAAGGGAGGCGGTGACTCATGTGGTGATGAGTACTACCAACGCATACTACGAACCGCTAACCGGTTCAATAATCCGTTGGTTTACCTTCCTGGTGATAACGACTGGACGGACTGCTTTCATTCCCAGTTCGATCCATTGGAACGGCTTACTTACTTACGCAAGCTGCTCTACTCAGAACCTGTGAGCTTGGGCAAAACAGTTATGCCCTTAACCAGACAAGATGCTCAGTCAGGCTTTAGGGACTTTCCGGAGAATGTCTGGTGGCAGCAAGGCGAAGTATTGTTTGCCTCTTTTCATAACGTGAGGACAAACAATAATCTCTACACCAATTCACAAGCTATTCAAGAGCATCTGAGACGAAATGCAGCAAATCTGGCTTGGCTAGATCAGATTTTCGAAAGGGCGTCATCAGCTAAGGCTTTGGTAATATTCACTCACGCTAATGTAGAATTTGATGCCATCCCCTGGGATCCCACTGGATTTGACAGCTTTCGCGCTGCGTTGATTGATCACGTACGAAACTATGCCCGCCCCGTTTTGTTCGTGCATGGAGATACACACAAACACAAAATTGATAAACCGCTGAAGCATAACGGCAAATTGCTCACAAACTTTACACGCTTGGAGGTGTTTGGGACACCTGATTTAGGTGTCATTTATGTTCATGTTCACCCTGAGACGGAGCACGTTTTTCGCTTTGAGCCTGTTGCGTACAATTCTTCTAAATGAGGGATGGATACGCTTGAAGGTTCAGGCGAACCTCTGGGCAACGAGCCTTGAAAGAGTGCTTCAGTCTCCAATTTGCGCGGAATGAACAGTTTTGGACGGATCGGAGGCCACGAGTCCACCATCGCGATCGGCAGTGAGAAGCCATCCGGGGCGGACCGCCCATCGGCACCTCAGCCCTGTCTTCCCGTGATGCACGCCAAGCCGGAGCGCAACCGGGCGCGCCAACTCCTGCTTTTAGGCTCTTGCAAGCCGCCCCCGCCCCGTGCTCGACCAGCGCCTGCTGCGCGACAACCCCGACCAGATCGCCAGCCAGCTGGCCCGCCGCGGCCTCACGATCGACCTCACCGGCCTACAGGCGATCGCCCGCCTGGAGCGCGACCTGGAAGACCAGCGCAGCCAGCTGCAGGCCGAGGGCAACCAGATCGGCAGGCAGGTGGGCCAGCTGATCCAAGGCGGCGCCGATCCCAGGGGGCCGGAGGTGCTGGCCCTGCGCGAGCGCGGCAACGCCCTCAAGATCGAGGTGGCCGGCATCGAGGAGCAGGAGAAGGCGCTGGAGCAGCAGCTGCACGACGCCCTGATCGCCCTGCCCAACCTGCCCGGCCCCGAGGTGCCCGAGGGCCGCAGCGAGGCCGACAACGTGGAGGTGAAGCGCTGGGGCACGCCGCGCCAGGAGGCCGGCCTGGAGGAGCACTGGCAGATCGGTGAGCGGCTGGGGCTGTGGGAAGCCGAGCGCTCGGTGCGCATCGCCCAGAGCCGCTTCATCACCCTGATGGGTGCCGGCGCCCGCCTGGAGCGGGCCCTGATCAGCTTCATGCTCGACCGCCACACCGCCCGCGGCTACACCGAGGTGCTGCCGCCGATCCTGGTGAACTCAGCCAGCCTCACCGGCTCGGGCCAGCTGCCCAAGTTCGCCGAGGAGAGCTTCCGCTGCGCCGACGACGACCTCTGGCTCACCCCCACCGCCGAGGTGCCGCTCACCTCCCTGCATCGCGACGAGGTGCTGCCCGCCGAGCAGCTGCCGCTGCGCTACTGCGCCTATACCCCCTGCTTCCGCCGCGAGGCCGGCTCCTACGGCCGCGACACCCGCGGCCTGATCCGCCTGCACCAGTTCAACAAGGTGGAGATCTACTGGTTCTGCCTGCCGGAGCAGTCGGCCGAGGCCCACGAACAGATCACCCGCCACGCCGAGGGGATCCTGGAAACCCTGGAGCTGCCCTACCGGCGCATCGAGCTGTGCACCGGGGATCTCGGCTTTTCCGCCGCCCGCACCTTCGATCTCGAGGTGTGGCTGCCGGGCGCCGGCGCCTACCGGGAGATCTCCAGCTGCTCGGTGTGCGGCGACTTCCAGGCCCGCCGCGCCGCCATCCGCTGCAAACAGGCCGACAGCAAGGGCACCCAGCTGGTGCACACCCTCAATGGCTCCGGCCTGGCCGTGGGCCGCACCATGGCCGCCCTGCTGGAGAACGGCCAGCAGGCCGACGGCTCCGTGCGCCTGCCCGCCGCCCTGGTGCCTTACTTCGGCAGTGACCGGATCGGCCCCTGAGCGCTGGGATCAGGCAGCTGGGGCGTCAGACCAGCGTGATCGGGTGACGCGGCGACGGGGTGAAGTCGTTGAGATGCAGGATCGGATCGCTGTTGGCCTGAAAACCGGAGCGTCTGTCATTGATCGCCAGCCACACCCCAGGCTCGCCCTTGACGGTGAATGCCACAGCGCC
Organism: Prochlorococcaceae cyanobacterium; assembly: GCA_040399285.1. GTDB lineage: Bacteria > Cyanobacteriota > Cyanobacteriia > PCC-6307 > Cyanobiaceae > NIES-981. The sequence goes on along the minus strand of JBBASM010000006.1, from coordinate 140,660 downwards.
ATAAGTACCGAAGCCGTTGGTCCTGGTGCACACCCGGTTCAGATCACCGCTGGTGAGCCTGCGGATCCGGCCGGCCGGTGCGGTGATCGGATCGACCGTGACAAACCGGCGGGCGTGGTGATCATCGATCACATCGTTGCTGCGGTAACCGCTGATCACGTCGTGACGCCCGAGCAGGGAGTGACTGCGGGTGGGAAAAACGAAAACATCGGCGCCACCGGTGCCGCGCAGCCGGTCGCGGTTGAGGCTGGCCCGGATCTCGTGGCGCTGGCGCCGAGGGCGGAGCTTGCTGCGGTTCCCGCCCCCCTGCAGCCGTGCCAGGACCACCGCATCGGTCTTGCCGCTGGTGCTGGTCCAGCCGACCACGGGTGCGCCACCCGCCGCTGTGGCGACATCCGGATCCAGGCCCTCGCCCAGCACGCTCTCAGCCAGGATGCGCCACTCACCTGCAGTGCCCTCATGCAGCAAGGAGGTCGCCACGCCGAGGCGGCCCTGGCGACTGTCGCGCCAGACCAGACGCACATCCCCTCCCCGGTCGATGGCGAGCATCGGATCCCGCTGCTCGCCGGTGGGATCGCCATGGGCGCGGCGGCTGGCGCCAAGGCGATCGGCCTCAACGCTGTAGGAACGCACCATCACATCGTTGCTACCTTGCCGCGCCAGATCGGGCTGGGCCCAGGCCATCACCAGCCGGCCCCCGCCATCACTGCTGATCGCCGGCCCTTGATCGGCACTGCTGCCACTGATCGTGAGCTGCCTCTCGAGACGCACCCCCGATCGATCGGCCTCCAGCAGGGCCAGGCGGAGGCCCCGATCGGTGCGGAACAGCAGGGCGGCAGCCAGTCCCTGGCGGGCAAGCGGAGCGAGCTGGGGGTCCTGACTGCGGCCGGAGCGGATCAGCAACGGTGCAGATGCCGACAGGGCATCAGGTTTGAGCTGCCGCACCAGCAACGCACCATCTCGGCGACTGGTGGCAAGCACCAGGCCACCCGAGGGGGTGAGCGAGAGATCCGGTTCGCCTTCCCCTTTGCCGCTGCGGAAACGCGCCAACAACCGCGTCGATCCATCGCGCTGCAGGTTCAGAACAGCAACCCTCACCCGCGCATCGGCAGTATTCCCATCTGCCCAGGCCACCGCCAGCCGGCCGCCCCCCAATCCCTGAACGACGGGCTGCACGAACTGCCGCCCGCCTGGCTCCTGCAGCGAGGCCAGCGTCGATGCACCGCCACCGGCAGGAAGGGTGGCGAGCTGGAGCCGACCGCCGCTGCTGGAGACCCAGCAAGCGATGATGACGTCTGGGTCCGACGGCGATTGCGACAGCGACAGGCGACGACCAGGAAAGACACCGATCTGGTTCATGGCAACTCCAGGGAGGAGAGAAAAGCCGCTTGGGAGCCCATACCGGAATAGCCTGTTCGAGTCAGGTCAGCCGGTCGCAAATAATGCAATTACCATAGTCGCGGGATTCAAGCATGAATGGTGTTTTGAAGTTTTGATGGATCAATCAGGCGCTCAGGCCAGATCCAGCAGCGACACCCCCGGCGCCGCCTCGCGCAGGGCACGCGACTCGTCCACCAGCACCTGCAGGATCTCGCGGCTGAACTGGGGGTGCTCGCGCATGGCGCGCACCACGTTGCGCACCGTGTCGGGGGTGAGGCCGCCAAGGAGGGTGAGCTCATGCACCCGCTGGCGGAAGTGCTCCAGCGCCTGCTGCTGCTCGGCGGTGAGCTCGGGGCTGCTGGGTCGGTCGATCTCCATCCCACCAGGCTAGAGAACGGATCCGGAGCGGGACCGTCGCGGAGGCAACGAATCCGGCGCCTCAACTCTGTGCCCCCGCCAACCCGACCCGGCCAACCAATGCAGAGCCATCTGGTCTGGTCTGGTCTGGTCTGGTTCAGCATGGTGGGCAAGGGCTCAGGCCTCCAGCAGTGCCTGCAGAACGGGCAAGTCTCAGCCTGACGCCACTCCTACCCTGAGGTCCCGATGACCCCCATCGCCGACCCGGTGTCGGGCAGGCCACCCCAACGCCATGCGAACCAGACCAGCCACCACCTGGTATGAAAACCAGCAGCGCCGCCGCCGCTCCCCGTTCTTCCGGCGCCTGGATCGCTCGTTCCAATTCCGGGTACTGATAGCCGCGGCCTGCTCCTTCGCGCTGCTGTCGCTGGTGAACCGTTTCGAGAACTGCCACAGCTCCCGCCTCGCGCCGGACTGCCTCACCAGCGACTACCTCGACATCATCAGCATCGGCAACGTGGAGTCGTTCAGCATCGTGGCTGCCGCCTTCGTTTACATCTTCGAGGCGGGAAAACGCAAGGAGCGCGAGCATCACGAGATGGTGGATCTGCTGCTCGCCCAGCGCCAGGCCGGCACCACCAACAGCCTCGGTCGCATCCGCGCCATTGAGGATCTCGCCGCCGATGGGCTCTGGCAGGACGGCTTCGATCTGAGGGGCGCCAACCTCGAGGGCCTGCGCATTCCCTTCAGCCGCTGGCGGGGCGCCAACTTCGCCGCCACCGTGCTCCGCGATGCCGACCTGCACGGTGTGGATCTGCAGGGCGCCGATTTCACAGGCGCCGACCTCAGCGGTGCCGATCTCTCCGCGGCCGATCTCAGCGGTGCCCGCTTCACCCGGGCCTGCCTGAACAAGGCCGATCTGCGCGGCGCCGAGCTCGCCGGCGCCCACTTCCAGGACGCCGACCTCAGCGGCACCCTCGCCGACCGCCCCCTGGCGGCCAACGGTGCAGAGAGCAGCGGCCCCACAATGGATCTTCAACACGACGCGAGCTGAATGGGTGTTCTCACGGCCCTGGCGATCCTGGCGGGCCTGATCGTGGTGCATGAGGCCGGGCACTTCCTGGCCGCCACCTGGCAGGGCATCCGCGTCAGCGGCTTCTCGATCGGCTTCGGGCCGGTGCTGCTGGAGCGCCAGCGCCGCGGCGTGCAGTTCGCCCTGCGGGCCATTCCTCTGGGCGGCTTCGTGGCCTTCCCCGACGACGACGAGCAGAGCGCCATCCCCCGAACCGACCCCAACCTGCTCAGCAACCGGCCCCTGCCCCAGCGCGCCCTGGTGATCGCCGCCGGCGTGCTGGCCAACCTGCTGCTGGCCTGGCTGGTGCTGCTGGCCCAGGGGGTGGTGGTGGGCATTCCCGCCGGCTTCAGCGCCACCCCAGGGGTGCTGGTGAGCGGCGTGCAGGCCGGCCAGCCGGCGGCCCTGGCGGGCCTGCAGGCGGGGGATCGGATCCTGCGCATCAATGGCACGGCCGTCGCCGGCGGCCAGCAGGCCGTGGCGGCCCTGGTGAACCAGGTGAAGGCCTCGCCCGGCACCCCGCTGGCGGTGGTGGCCGAGCGGGGCCAGCGCCAGCTCGAGCTGAAGCTCACCCCCAGCGACCTGGGCGGCAGCGGCCGCATCGGCGCCCAGCTGCAGCCCTACGGCAACGAGGCCTACCGGCCCGCCCGCGGCCCCCTGGAGCCGATCCGCCAGGCCAACAGTGATTTCAGCGCCCTGCTCGGCCGCACGGTGGGGGGATTTGTCACCCTGGTGACCCACTTCGGGGAAACCGCCGGCCAGGTGAGCGGCCCGGTGAAGATCGTGGAAATGGGCGCCAACCTGGCCCAGCAGGGGGGCAGCAGCCTGTTCCTGTTCACCGCCCTGATCTCGATCAACCTGGCGGTCCTCAACGCCCTGCCCCTGCCCCTGCTCGACGGCGGCCAGTTCGTGCTGCTGCTGGTGGAGGGCCTGCGCGGCCGGCCCCTGCCTGAGCGGTTCCAGATGGCCTTCATGCAGTCGGGCTTCGTGTTCCTGGTGGGGCTGAGCCTGGTGCTGATCGTGAAGGACACCAGCCAGCTGCCGGCGGTGCAGCAGCTGCTCGGCCGCTAGTGCCCCGCTTTCCCTCCGCCAGCCAGCGGGCGCCCCTGATCCTGGAACGCCTGGGCGAGCTCTACCCCCACGCCACCTGCTCGCTCGACTGGCGCACGCCCTACGAGCTGCTGGTCGCCACCATGCTCTCGGCCCAGTGCACCGATGAGCGGGTGAACCGGATCACCCCGGCGCTGTTCGAGCGCTTCCCCGATGCCGCCGCTGCCGCCGCCGTGGAAGCGGAGGACGTGGAGCCCTATGTGAAGTCGGCGGGGTTCTTCCGCAACAAGGCCAAAAACATCGTGGCCAGTTCGCGGCTGCTGCTGGAGCGCCATGGCGGCGAGGTGCCACGCACGATGGAGGAGCTGCTGGAGCTGCCCGGGGTGGCCCGCAAGACCGCCTCGGTGGTGCTGGCCTGGTGCTTCGGGATCAACGCCGGCGTCACCGTGGACACCCACGTGAGCCGCCTGGCCCAGCGGTTGCGGCTCACGCGCAGGAGCGAGCCGCGCCAGATCGAGCCCGACCTGATGAAGCTGGTGCCCCAGCCGGAGTGGCAGACCCTCTCGATCCGGCTGATCTTCCACGGCCGGGCCGTGTGCACCGCCCGCAAGCCCGACTGCCCGGGCTGCCCGATCGCCGACCTCTGCCCCATGGGACAGGGGAAGGCCAGCGGGTAAGCTGATTCATTCCGTACCGATCGCACTCCAGCCCGCATGGCGAAGAAGTCGATGATTGCGCGCGACGTGAAGCGCAAAAAGATTGTGGATCGCTTCGCCGCTAAGCGCGCTGCGCTCAAGGCCTCCTTCGAAGCGGCCGCCGATCCGATGGAGCGGCTGGAGATCCACCGCAAGATCCAGGCCCTGCCCCGCAATAGCGCCCCCACCCGCGTGCGCAACCGTTGCTGGGCCACCGGCAAACCCCGCGGCGTGTACCGCGACTTCGGCCTCTGCCGCAACCAGCTGCGCGAGCGGGCCCACAAGGGCGAACTGCCCGGCGTGGTGAAGTCGAGCTGGTGACAGCACCAGGGCTCGCTTGGCAGCCCTCAAAACAATCGTTCAGATCAAGGCGCCCAAGGGCGCCTTTTTTGATGGTGCGCCAGGCTGCCGGCCGGCTGGGCAAGGGCGCCGGATCGGGCAGTTGGAGGCGCTTGGCAACAAAAACAGCAGAATTGCAGCGCCCTGTCTGCAGCCGCTGCGGTCTGGATGCGAGAATAAGGCTTGACAAAGAGAGATAAAGCCCAGTGCAAGGACAAACTCAGTCGATCTCCTTCGATGGTCGGGAGATCCGGCTGACCACCGGTCGGTTCGCCCCCCAGGCCGGGGGCTCGGTGATGGTCGAGTGCGGTGACACCGCGGTGCTGGTCACCGCCACCCGCTCCAGCGGCCGTGAAGGCATCGATTTCCTGCCCCTGATCTGCGACTACGAAGAGCGGCTCTACGCCGCCGGCCGCATCCCCGGCAGCTTCATGCGCCGAGAGGCCCGTCCCCCAGAGCGCGCCACCCTGATCTGCCGGCTGATCGATCGGCCGATGCGACCCCTCTTTCCGAGCTGGATGCGCGACGACCTGCAGATCGTGGCCACCTGCCTCTCCCTCGATGAGCGGGTGCCGCCCGATGTGCTCGCCGTCACCGGCGCCTCCCTGGCCACCCTGCTGGCCAAGATCCCCTTCCACGGGCCGATGGCCGCCGTGCGCGTGGGTCTGCTGGGTGACGACTTCATCCTCAACCCCAGCTACCGGGAGATCGAGCGCTCCGAGCTCGACCTGGTGGTAGCCGGCACCCCCCAAGGCGTGATCATGGTGGAGGCGGGTGCCAACCAGCTGCCCGAACAGGACGTGATCGAGGCCATCGACTTCGGCTACGAAGCGGTGTGCGATCTGATCAAGGCCCAGCAGAACCTGCTCAAGGAGCTGGGCATCGAGCAGGTGATCCCCGAGCCCCAGGCCGTGGACGCCACCCTGCCTACCTACCTCGAGAAGCAGTGCGCCAAGCCGATCGGCGAAGTGCTCAAGCAGTTCACCCTCAGCAAGGCCGAGCGCGACGCCCAGCTCGATGCCATCAAGGCCGGGGTGGCTGAGACGATCGCCGGCCTCAAGGACGATGACGCCGTGAAGCAGGCCGTGGCCAGCAGCGGCAAGGTCCTGGGCAACAGCTACAAGGCGCTCACCAAGAAGCTGATGCGCGAGCAGATCGTCAAGGACGGCAAACGCGTGGACGGCCGCAACCTCGACGAGGTGCGTCCGATCAGCGCCGCCGCCGGCGTGCTGCCCAAGCGCGTGCACGGCTCGGCACTGTTCCAGCGCGGCCTCACCCAGGTGCTCTCCTGCGCCACCCTCGGCACCCCCTCCGATGCCCAGGAGATGGACGACCTCAACCCGTCCAACGAGAAGACCTACCTGCACCACTACAACTTCCCGCCGTACTCCACTGGCGAAACCAAGCCGATGCGCAGCCCCGGCCGCCGCGAGATCGGCCACGGCGCCCTGGCCGAGCGGGCCCTGGTGCCGGTGCTGCCCGCCAAGGACTCCTTCCCCTACGTGCTGCGGGTGGTGTCGGAATGCCTCAGCTCCAACGGCTCCACCTCGATGGGCTCGGTGTGCGGCAGCACCCTGGCCCTGATGGATGCCGGCGTACCCCTCAAGGCACCGGTGAGCGGCGCAGCCATGGGTCTGATCAAGGAGGGCGACGAGGTGCGCATCCTCACCGACATCCAGGGCATTGAGGACTTCCTCGGTGACATGGACTTCAAGGTGGCCGGCACCGAGAAGGGCATCACCGCCCTGCAGATGGACATGAAGATCACCGGCCTGGCCGTGAAAACCATCGGTGACGCCGTGAACCAGGCCCGTCCCGCCCGCCTGCACATCCTCGAGAAGATGCTCGAGGCGATCGACAAGCCCCGCGAGGGCCTCAGCCCCCACGCCCCGCGTCTGCTCAGCTTCCGCATCGATCCGGAACTGATCGGCACCGTGATCGGCCCCGGCGGCCGCACGATCAAGGGCATCACCGAGCGCACCAACACCAAGATCGACATCGAAGATGGCGGCCTGGTGACGATCGCCAGCCACGACGGCGCCGCCGCCGAGGAGGCCCAGCGGATCATCGAGGGCCTCACCCGCCGGGTCTCGGAAGGTGAGGTGTTCACTGGCGCCGTGACCCGGGTGATCCCGATCGGTGCGTTCGTGGAGATCCTCCCCGGCAAGGAGGGCATGATCCACATCTCCCAGCTCTCCGAATCGCGCGTGGAGAAGGTGGAAGATGTGGTGAACGTGGGCGATCAGGTCACGGTGCGGGTGCGCGAGATCGACAACCGCGGTCGCATCAACCTCACCCTGCGCGGCGTGCCCCAGGGCGAACCGCCGGCCGCCTGAGGCCTGCGGGGGGGCCTACACCGCAAAGCCCGGGTCGATCGAGGCCATGGCCTCTGCCGTGCGCTCGCACAGAGCGGCGTGGGCCGGACCATGGCTGGCGATCAGGCAGCCGGCCTGGCGCACGTCGCCGGTGTTGTAGGTGAGCAGCCGGCCATCGGCATGGGTGAAGCTGCCTCCGGCGGCCCGCAGCACGGCGTCGGGGGCGGCCATGTCCCAGTCCTTGGGAGCACTCTTGCCGGAGAGGGAGATGTAGAGGTCGGTTTCGCCGCGCAGAATCGTGGCCACCTTGCCGCCCACGCTGCCGATCGCCTTGGTGTCTCCCAGGGCCAGCGCCGCCAGCAATTGCTCCAGCCGCTGGTCGCGGTGGTTGCGGCTGGCCACCAGCACCAGCTCACCCAGCTGCCGCCGTGCGCTGAAGCGCACGGGAGTGCGTGTGCCGGCGCGGTCTTCACACCAGGCCTGGCCGCTCTCGCCCGCCAGCTCCTCGGTCACCCCCAGCCAGAGCTGCTCCATCTCCGGCAGCAGCACCACCCCCAGCACCGGCACGCCGCGGTGGGCCAGGGCCAGGTGCACGGCGTATTCGCCGGTGCCCTGGAGGAAGTCCTTGGTGCCATCGAGGGGGTCGAGGATCCACAGCCACTCGGCCGCCAGGGGCTCACCGGCGGTGAGCTGCTCCTTGGCCGTCTCCTCGCTGAGCAGGGTCCAGTCGGCCCCGGCGAAGGCCTGGCCCAGGCCATCCAGCAGCCAGCTGTTCACCGCCAGGTCGGCGGCGCTCACCGGACCCTCGCCGCCATCGTCCACGCTCAACGCCGGCTGGAAGCCATAGGGAGGCTGCTCGCCGCGGGCGTAGGCGCGCAGGATGTCGGCCGCCCCCCAGCTCAGCCGGCGCAGCTCGGCCAGCAGGGCCTCGAGGCTGATGCCCGAGGGCAGCACCAGGGCGGTGGAGGAGGTGGAGGCCATCAGTAACAGACTGGGACCTGCATTGTGCAGGACCCCGGTGCCCCAGTCCCCCGAGCCGGCCGCCGGCGTGCTCTATCTGGTGGGCACGCCGATCGGCAACCTGGGCGACCTGTCCCCCCGGGCGCGCCAGGTACTGGCCGGCGTGCAGCGCATCGCCTGCGAGGACACCCGCCACAGCGGCCTGCTGCTGCACCAGCTCGGCCTGCGCCAGGCCGGCGGCGGCCCCCAGCTGGTGAGCTTCCACCAGCACAACCAGGCCAGCCGCATCCCCGAGTTGCTGGCCGCCCTGGCGGCCGGCGAGGCGGTGGCGGTGATCAGCGACGCCGGCCTGCCGGGCATCTCCGACCCCGGCGAGGAGCTGGTGGCCGCCGCCCGCAACGCCGGCCACGCCGTGATCTGCGTGCCCGGCCCCACTGCCCTGACCACAGCCCTGGTGAGCAGCGGCCTGCCCTGCGGTCGCTTCTGCTTTGAGGGCTTCCTGCCGGCCCGCACCGGCCAGAGGCGGGCCCGGCTGCTGGAGCTGGCCAGCGAGCAGCGCACACTGGTGCTCTACGAGGCCCCGCACCGGCTGCTGGCCCTGCTCGCCGATCTGCTGGAGCTGATGGGCGACCGGCCGCTGCGGGTGGCTCGGGAACTCACCAAGCGCCACGAGGAGCAGGTGGGCCCCACGGTGTGCGCGGCCCTGGAGCACTTTCGCCGCCAGCCGCCCCAGGGGGAGTGCACGCTGGTGCTCGGGGGTGCCCCCGAGCCGGAGCCCCCCAGCTGGGATGCGACCGGTCTGCGAGCTGAACTGCAGGCGCTGGTGGCCGCAGGGCTGGGCAGCAAGGAGGCCGCCCGCCAGCTGGCCGAGCGCAGCGGCCACAGCGCCCGCGAGCTCTACGCCCTGCTGCACCAGCCCGGATGAGCAAGCGCAGGCAAACCCAGCCTGACCAGGCAGACTCCCCCCATCCGCCGGCCCATCCCCCCAGCCGGCCGCTCCCCGCGCCGAAACCATGCTGCTGCGACTGCGACTGCTGCTGGCCAGCCTCGGCGGCGGCCTGCTGCTGCTGCTGATCCTCTGCCTCGGTGCCCAGAACCTCGAGCAGCGCCCCCGCCTGTGGCTGGGCTTCACCGGCACGGCACCACTGCCGGCCGGCTTCCTGGTGGGGCTGGCCCTGGCGGTGGGTGTGATCAGCGGCGGCTGCAGTGCTGCCCTGCTGGCCCCCCGCCCCGATCAGCTGCCCGGCAGGGAGTAGAGCCTGCCCTCGATCACCACCCGGCTGATGCCCTGGGCCAGCAGGTAGGGGGCCGTGCGCTGCAGCAGGCTCAGGTCGGGCAGTGGGATCACCCGCTGGCTGCGCCCGCAGTGACGCTTGGCGAGGCGCGGATTCACGAACACCTGCAGGGCCTGGCGAATCTGCTCTTCCTCCGGCAGGGGTCCGAGATCGGCGCACTCACTCAGGGCCACGGGCTGGAGCTCCACCGTCTTGTCCACCAGCAGATAGGCCGCCGCCGGCAGCTTGGCCTCGCTCAGGCAGCGGCACTCCACCGGCTGCTGGCCGGCAACGGCCCCCGCCATCGGCGCCAGCGCACTGGCCTGGTCGTCGCTGCCGAACTCCTCGAGCTCGTCGCCGTCCGGATCGGCCTCCTGGTCAACCTCACTGTCGGCGTCCTCAGGGGCGAAGTCGTCGGCGTCATCAATGGCCAGCACCCCCGGGCCGTCGTCGTCAGCCCCGTCGCCGCGGATCGGCTCGGCGTCGCCCTCCACATCCATTTCTGCATCCACCTCTGCATTGACCGCCACCCCAACAGGGTCGGGCGCAGCCACCACGGCCTCTGCGCGCGTGCGCCTCTGCTTGAGGTCGGCCAGCTCATCGGAGGACAGCGCAGCCTTCACAACCCGGCTCACGGTGTTGGGGCTGCAGCCGAAGGTGGTCGCCAACGCAGCGGCCGTGGCTCCCTGCCGGTAAGCCGCCACCATGGCTTCCTTCTGGGCGTCGCTCAGCCGGGAGGCCGCCATTCAGCTCTGCAGTCAGACCAGCGTCCCACCCTAGGCGTCCCTGGGCACGTCGCCGCACTGCCAAAATGAGCCGAATGCTCCCTTAGCTCAGCCGGATAGAGCAGCCGCCTTCTAAGCGGCCGGTCGCTGGTTCGAATCCAGCAGGGGGCGTGAGAAGAATCCAGATGGGATCTGGGATTTCAGGCAGTCGGGGCCTGGGATCTCAGAGATCCCCCATTGCGCCAAGAACGACCAAGAACGACCTAAAACCGTTGAGGTCTGCCAGGATTTCACGCAGATTTCACGCGCGCGTGAAAAATGGCCACCACCCGCCCTCGCTGGCTCACCGACCTCTCAGCACAGTTCAAGCGGCACCGCCAGGGCCGCTCTGGCTGGTTTGTGGAGGTCAACAGGGACCGCCTGCGGGTGGTGACAGCCGAGCTGCCGCCGAGGCCTGAAGAACCACCAGCGGAAGCCCTCAAGCGCCGAGCCGTCACCCTGGCCACACCACCAGGCCCTGTGACTGCAGCGAAGGCCCTGCAGGAGTGCTGCGCGCTGTTTGATGCCGTGATGGCTGGCGAGTGGCGATGGCCTGATCCTGAGGCCATGCCTGGCGCGGATGATGCTCACCGCTTGGCGCCCTTCACACTGCAGCGCCTGATGGATCAGTTACAGCGCGCTGTGGTGGGTGAGAAGGTGAGCGAACGCACCTGGCAGCGGATCTATGCCCCGCCGCTGCGCCGGTTGATCGAGACGGCAGGGGAACGCAGCTGGCCGACGGATGAATCCTTACTGCTGACCACGCTCAAGACCTGGGAGCCGAACAGCAGGGCCAGGCAGCTGGCGCACGATCGCATCCGGCGGCTATGGAGGCAGGCCGGGTGGGAGTGGCCAGCACAGGCCGCCGAGTTGCGCGGCAATGGCAAGGCCGCTGCCGATCCTGAAGGCGTGCGGGCCTTCACTGATGCTGAGCTGCAGGAGCTGCGCGCGCGCATTGAACGCAGCATCGCCCGCCACAAGCTCACCCCCGCCGATCTGGTGGCCTGGGATTGCCTGATGGTGTTCGGCCTGCGCCCTGCCGAGCTGCAGGGCCTGCGGCTGGCTGCACAGCAAGGCGTGCCGGTCGCAACGATCACCAGAGAGAAAGTGTCAAGCAAGGGCCGCAGCGGCGCCCGCCAATGCCCTGCCGTGCCGCCCGCTGGCTGGCCTGCTGATTGCAGCGGCCTGGTGGAGCGGTTCAATCAGCACGGCATCCCGCCTGCGATGGCGAAGGCCGCCAGCCCCGGTGAAGTGATGGCGCAGCAGCTGCACCGGCTCAAGGGCCAGCCACCTGTTGAAGGTTCAATCGCTGCTGAGCTGACGCCTTACGGCTGCCGCCATGCCTTCGCCCTGCGGCTGGCGCTGCAGCTGGGTATGCACACCCGAGAGGCAGCGGCACTGATGGGGCACAGCCCTGCCGTGCACCTGAGCACCTATGGCCGCCGGCTGGATTCGCCGCGCCTGCTGGGTGATGTGATCGCGCGTGTGAAGTCTCAAGCCTGATTCCCCCGTTTCCACAGATTCGGCCCGACTGGGGGAAACCCAGAACCCCAAAACAGCTGCGCTAATTCCACAAGCCAGCCCCGATGAATACTGCGGGTTGGCTGTTTTCCACAGGCCAGGACTGGACTAGCAGGCCTGCAGCGTTTGCTGGGTTGTCGCCTAATTGGCGCTGATTGCCGTCCATAGCCTGAGGGTGTGCACCGTGGCCTTACTTGCGCCTTGTTGCTTCGTCGTTACGGTGCCGCACTCACACGCCAATCAGCCCTATGCCTGCATTCAGTGCAACCACAGCAGAGGCCGTTGAAGCTCTGCGGATCAGTGCCGCAACGCTCAGGCGCTTGCGCAAAGAAGGCACCCTGAAACCTGGCCAGCACTTCCGCGCCGCAGGTGGCGGCACCTGCAGGCCACAGCTGCTGTGGAACGTCGATTCCTGTGATCAGGCACTAGCGCAACGCAGCCGCCGCGTTCTCACGGCATAAAAAACGGCTGCAACACCAGCAATCCAAACAGGACCAAATACGACAAAGCCCCCCTTTCGGGAGGCATGTCAACCGGGCCAAGACGGCAATCAAAGCCCGGTTCAGCTCAGGACCACGACCACGGAACCCAGGACGGGAGAACCATGATTAGGACCGATTCAGGAGACGGCGGCAACCGTCCCCAGTCTGCCCACGAGGGGCAGCCGCTGCCCGATCCTAGCGAGGACCGCAGCAAAAACGCAACCGGATTGGGGGCGGGTTTGGGGCAGGCCAAGAGCCTGTCAGCTGAGCACCAGATCAAAATCCGGTCCAGTGCCATCAGCGCCGAGCACCTGGCGCAGCTCGCCGCCGCTGGCTGGCATACCGACGGCAAGGGCCAGCTGGTTATCCCCTACCGGAACCCGGACGGCTCGCCGCAGACCATGCCCGACGGCTCGCGATGGATTCGGTTCAGGCTGCCGCAATCCAAGATCGACGCCGATCCCAAGGGTCCGAAGTATCTCAGCCAGAAAGGGTCCGGCTGCCGGCTGTATCACCCGGCGCTGTCAGCTGACCACAAGAAGCGACTCGATGATCGTGATGTTCCGCTCCGAATCACCGAAGGGGAACTGAAAGCGGAGTCTTGCGCCGCGCACGATCGCAAGCGTGTGACCATCGCCATCGGTGGAGTGGATAGCTGGAAAGACAAGCGCAGCGGAGTAAGCAAGCCGCTACCGGAGTTCGATCAAATCCCGCTCAATGGCCGGGAAGTGCGGCTCTGTTTCGACAGCGACCTACACAAGATAGGAGTACGCTCTGCCCTTGGCAAACTTGCAATCTGGCTAGGTAAACCGGAATCCAATGGCGGCAAAGGTGCAAGGGTCTATCTTGAACGGCTGCCTAATGCACCGGAGCGCGATCAGCACAGCGAGATTGTGCGGCTCGGTGCTGATGACCTGATTCATAACCACGGGGCGCGTGGTTTCCTGCGGATCTGTGAGATTGCCAAGGAATGCGTCTCAAGCTGGCTAAATCCTGAGACCAACGAAAGAGAATATGAGTTCACCATCCCCTACGATCCCGAGCCCGACAAAGCCGAAGCTACATTCATCCGCGCTGAATACCTAACAGCACTACTCGGCCGCACCTGGCGCAGCGACCCGGAGCAACCCGACGGCTGGCAGCGATGGACAAGGACGCACTGGGAACAGATCGACGGGAACGACCCAATCAACGCGGCAGTGGAGCGGTTTCTCGACTGCCAAAACTGGCGGATCGCCAGGGCCAAAGCCAACGTGACCGGCCTGGTCGCTGCATTCCGCAGGCAGATCAAGCCCGCCGCTGACTCCAGCGCCGCTGCTGGTCTGCTGCCATTCCGCAATGGTTGCCTCAGGCTCAGCGATCAGACATTCATCCCACACCGGCCTGAGAACGGCAATACGTGGAGCCTGCCCTACGACTACGACCAGCGAGCGGACTGCCCGCAGATCAAGGCATTCCTCGAGGATCGCCTCGAAGATCCCGCCAGCGTGGCGGTGTTCCGCGCTTTCGCCCGCGCCCTGCTGGTCAGTGAACAGATCAAGTCATTCCTCGAGATCACCGGCCCCGGCGACACCGGTAAGTCGGTGCTCGCCAAGCTGCTGCAGGCCCTGGTCGGCAGCAGCAATACAGCCGCCTGCACCCTGCAGCGAATAGAAGATCGAACCCTACGGTTTGAGACACTGAAGCTACGGAACAAGCGGCTGGCCCTGTTCTCAGAATGCCAGGACTTCTCCGGCCAGCTACAGGTTCTAAAGGGAATGACCGGGGATGATCCAATCCCCGCCGAGATTAAGAATGGCCGCCATTTGGAGTTCTTCTACTCCGGCGGTGTGGTGCTGGTCGGCAACGGCCCGATCCGCGCCAGCGATCCATCCGGCGCCGTGATCAATCGCCGCCGCTCGCTGCTCATCACCAAGGTGGTGCCCACCGGCCAGCAGCGCCCATTACTCAAGTCTGACGGCCGTGGCGGATGGACCGGCGAGCTGGTGCCGGAGCTGCCCGGCCTGGTCAACTGGTGCCTGGCCATGCCTGCTGCCGAAGCCCGCGCCGCCCTCGCCCGCGACGTGGCATCACCGGCCCGTGCAGAGGCTGAGATGGCCGCACTGCTCGACACCGACCTGTTGGCGGATTGGGCAGACTCTCATCTGATCTGGGAGCCGGCAAGGGAGAGCTACATTCGCGTGGGCTGCGCCCCCGGCGCTGCACCCGTGGGCAGCTGCTCAGACGATCCCGAGCGCTTCCTGTTCCCCAGCTACCTACTGCACGTCGCCGGCCAGGGGAAGAACGCCAGGCCACTGGCCCTCAAGACCTTCCGCACAAAGCTGGTCGACCTCCTGCGCGACACCCTTGGCCTGCCCCTTCCGCCGGCCATCAGCGACGTGTACCGGCGAAGGGGAGAGGGCGCCGTTGTGCCTCATCTGCGCTGGCGCACCGCCGGGGATGAGCAGATCAACGGCGTGGTGCGCCATGCCTTTCTAGCCCGCATCAAGGCGCCGGAGGTAACAGCCGATAGAAACCCCAGTAGGGAACGAGTCGGAACGGATGCGGAACGGGTCGGGAACGGTAAAACCCCAGCAGGGAACGGATGGAACGGATGGAATGGATCAGATCCACTCAGCCCTAATGCAAATCCAAACCCGCCAGACGAGACGCATATAGGGGGAAGGGGGACCGCAACCCGTTCCACCCGTTCCGTCCATTCCCCAGAAGGGTTTTGCGGTTCCGCATCCATTCCCGATCCGTTCCCATCCGTTCCGCAGACGCCACCGACGCCCCCATGGATGCCCGAACTGCTGGCCATCCGTGCCGCGCACCCAACCGCGCACCCAAGCCAGCTGGCCAACCTGCTGGAGGTGGAGCACGGCATCACCACCAACGGGAAGCGGATCAGGGAGGTGCTCGATTGGCACGATCAGCAGGCAGCCGCCTGATGCCCTGCTGGCGACGCAGGTAGGTCTTCTGCGGATGTGGCAACCCTGGCGATGCACCGCACCACCAGCCCCATGCCCGACCGTCCGCCCCTGACCAGCATCACCACCGCTGCCCCCTGGACACCCGAGCGGCTCGATCGCCTCACGCGCGCCATGTTTCCCCTTGTCTTCGGCCGCCCTGCCCTTCCAGCACCTGCCGGCCGGTCCGATCATGGAGCCCCGCCCTTCCGCCCATGCCGAGGGGCGAGATCGAGCGCCTCAGGTGGCAGCTGATCGCAGATGAAACGATCGATCGGGCCTTTGCAGAGGCCGGCGTCGATGAGCTGCTGGCCGAGGTTGCAGCGGCTCAGGATGGGAGCGACGGAGAGCTGCAGGCTGCCAGGAAAAGCTGAGATCCGTTGCAGCGACTGCCTTCTAAGGATAAGATCCTTCCCCAGAAGTGACAGAAACAGAAAAAATCGGTGGCAAAGCGCATTTGTAAGGAATTAGCAACAAAGCCCCGTGGCGTAACGCCAGCCAATGTGCTGAAAGCACAGGAGTCAAAATCGGCAAATTTATTGCGCTGCAGTCGTTTTGGGATATTTTCGCAGGCCACTGCTACTTTTTGCCTTCATGCGCTTGGGAGGCACTGCTTGCAACTGCTCCTTGTGTACCGTACAAATGTCGTATGCTGTACGGCTGAGGCCAAAACAGCCATCAACGCTCCCCAATGGACACAGCTGAAACCAAGCGCTACCCAGCCAAGCCCAACCTCCTGCTGGCGGGTGGGCTGTTAATGAACTCAAATTTTCGGGCTCACTCAGAAGGCGACAGTAAAATCAGGACTTTTTGTGCTGGTTTGACAAAACGCTGAGGCTTGAGAGTGAAACCAACGTTTTGTGTGCTATTGCACGACTGAACATTATTAAATTACTTTTTCTTGAAATGAGCATGGCAGCCACCACTCAGCAGCGCACTGCAGACCCCAAGCGGACTGCAGCAGACGAAACCCAGCTGCTTAAAAGAATCGAATTGCGCGTCACAGAAAGCTTCTACGAAGCCTTGGCACTGCTTGCCGACGACGAAAACACTAACAAAGCTGATGTCATAAGAAAAGCGGTGACGTTCTATGCCCGCGCAAAGGTAAACCAGCGGGATCGAAAATTACTTGCAATAGTAAGTGTAGATGATAAAAACCAAATAAAAATAGAGGAAGTCGTTCAGCTCTGAATCAAGATTGCTTGCGGCAGTTAGAATTCAAAATGTTACTTGTCGCAAGTAGGTACTACCAGTAAGGTCCCTCGAAAAAGCTTAATGATTTTTCAATGGCTAGGAGGGGCTTTTTGTAGTAATTTTTATCACTTATGC
Organism: Prochlorococcaceae cyanobacterium; assembly: GCA_040399285.1. Classification (GTDB taxonomy): domain Bacteria; phylum Cyanobacteriota; class Cyanobacteriia; order PCC-6307; family Cyanobiaceae; genus NIES-981. The sequence goes on along the minus strand of JBBASM010000006.1, from coordinate 124,174 downwards.
TCATCTAAGCCATGTCGTGCTGGGAGGGTTATGCGTCGAGAGAAATCAGAATAAAAGGCAAAAGGATAATATATTCAGTTCCAATTGAAATTTGTGAAATTAAAGCTTATGATTCCGATTTCACATATGTCATGAAAGAAAAGTTAGCCCTGCCCAAGGTTAACATAACTGAGCCCATTTATTTAGGGGCCCAGACTTTTTCAATTCAGGCTCTTGACGACGATCCTAGTGATGATAGCTGGATGAGTGTATTGAAATCTTAGACTCATGGCGCAAAAATCACTAAATGATCCCTGGGATCCAAACTCACCAGATGACGAAGAAAAAGACACGGACTACGCAGGTAATATCAACAGCGACCTAGATGAGTTAACACAATTACTAAGACAAATAATCAATGAGAAAGAAGATAAGATCGCAGAAAATAGATTCGGCGAGTATCTTGAATCAGATGACTTTAAATATAGAGTATTTGAAGGTGCCGATGATTATGAGGAGCATTCAAGCCGGTCAGATGGCGCTTTCGCCATGCGACAAAAAAATCTAGAAGACGAACACAAAAGAAATTTAGAGAGCCTACGCGCCTCACATGAAAGGAATATAGCCGACAAACACTTTGTGCACAATAAGAATATTAATTGGGCTCTCATTTCGTTTATTCTACTGCTTTTTGGAGCGTCGGTTGGGGTTTTGGGTATTATTGCTATTACCGCCCCACATAATTCGGCCAGCAAGAATGAAGCGATTGCAGCCCTAGGGCCACTGATTGGCTTAGGCTTAGGTTTTGCGACAGGTAAAGTAAAATTACCATCATTTTAAACCCTCGCGCCGATTCTGGGTCCTTCCTGGCAATTCAACGCGTGGGTGTGTTCGAGCCTCGCGCTCTCGCTAGAGAACGTCCAGAAAATCATTTAAGTGTTTACTGTGACAGGTCGTTAGCCTTAAATCGCCAAGATGCACTGTGGAATCAGGCATTAAACGGATCTGCAACCGGTTGTAACTGGCCTTTAACTTACACGCAACCTGTCACATGCTTAAGCGACAAGCCGCAGAACTGCTGGGCGTCAGTCCCGCCCGTGTGTCACAGCTGATCCGTGATGGCTACCTCACCCCAGAGCCTGATGGATCCGTTACGGCCGCGGCCGTGGAGCATTGCCGCCGCCATGCGCCAATCGCATGGCAGCCTGCAGGCGTGCGGTCTGGCCGGCGATCAGCAGCGCAGACAGAACGCGATCGACTCGATTCGCTCTGGTACGTCGTGGCCACCAAGATGGCCGCAGCAGGCTATGAGGGCTGGCAAGCCTGGCACTGCCGCGACACCTGGCGCGACCTGAAGCGCTGCATCCACGCCGTTGATGCGCGGCTGTTGGGGGATTTGTAATAATACTATGCAGAGCGCGTGCCGTGTGGCGTTTTACTAACCCTCAGCCAGCCGACACGGCCAGGCAATAGCATTTGTAGTACAGAAGAACCACTCCCCAGCCATGCCTTCCTTCCTCACAACCGAAGCAGTTGCTAACTGGTTTATCACCAAAGCCAAAGAAAGCGGCGAAAGCTTAACAGCCATGAAGCTCCAAAAACTTATATACTATGCCCACGGCTGGTGCCTAGCATTATACAATGTGCCGCTGGTGGAAGATCAAGTTCAAGCGTGGACTTATGGGCCTGTCTTTCCTCGGATTTATCACTTAGCCAAAGAATACGGCAGTGAACCAATAGACTCATTGCTTTATGGCTATTTATCAGCACCGTCTATTGTTCAAGACTCAGATCCCAGAATTCCGCTCCTAGAAAAAATATGGGAAGTCTTCGGTAAATACAGCGCTTCTCAGCTTTCTCGAATGACTCACGAACCTGGCGGGCCATGGGACAAGATTTCAAAAGCTAATCCAGGCAGAAAAGGAATGGCTATCCCCGAAGACCTTTTAACCAAATACTTTTCAAAGACTGGTGAGTATGCCGAAGGAAATGGCTGATAGCGACGGATTCCCAGCTCCAGTTAAGCCTTTAGACACCATTAGCCCACCGCAGGCCTCTCAGATTGCTTCTATAGAGGAAGATTTTCCCCCCAGCAAATCTGAACAATATGACCTAGAACTAAGGAGCGAAGAGGTCAGAAATGCTAGAATCAATAACAAACTTCGCGAGGAGCTGCCCGATCGTTTGTGGTGGCTTACCATATTATGGCTAGCTTCTGTGCTGCTAATATTGCTATTTAGCGGAATACAGCATGACGCTTTCCCTGGATTCTTTTTCCTTAAATACGACCCAAGCATTTTGATTGCCTTAATCACTAGTGCAACCGCTTCCGTGCTAGGCTTGCTTATTATTCTCCTGAACTACCTTTACCCAAAAGATGGGTTAAATTATCTTCCAAGGGTTGGAAACATCGAGAACAGGAAAAAATAATATTTTGCAGGCTTATCAGTAATAGGTGCAATGCTTGAAATGCCGAATTGATTCATTTTTGTGACCTGTTCGGATCCCATGGCCCAACGATGGCCCGGCCGTCGGCCTCCAGCTCGGCCAGCTCCAGGTTGAGGTCAAGCAGGTTGGCCAGCACGTCATCCTTCGCGCTCCACCCGTAGGCCTTGAGCACCAAGGTATCGAGGGTGGGCTGGCCTGGTTGCGGCGGGGGCTACCGGTTGGCATGCATCTACAGCAATGATGGGACTACGAGTTCGATGGAGAGCTACTGGCGGAGGCATTGAAGGTGCGGCTGCGTATAGCGAAGTTATGAACGAACTATGGAGTAGGCGCCAGGCCCAGCGAGGCATTATATGTAAGTACTTTTGCTCGATTAATCTGAACGGGATACTCCCTGGAATTGGTAACTCCCTCCGGCCATTGCGAAAGCCTCGTGGCAACTTCGACCCCGTCTTTAAGGTGAGGCCACATCTCAAGACCTACAGCGTCGGGCTGATTTCCACACCACCTCCATATTCTCTGAGATATACGGACAGCGCTACATTGAAGGGGGTGGTAGCCATACTTGCCGGAGTCAAAGAAGACTCCACAGCTCCCAGATAAGCAAAAAAGCCTTACCTGTGAGTCGAAGCACTCATTAGGCAATTGACCGTATTGGTAACGCAGCGTTGTATAGCCCGAATAAAGCAGGGTTACAGCGTTTTGCGAAAGAGATACACGTGGATTGCAATCATTGGGCCTCGAACCAAGAATCATCCCGGTGCGCGGGGGCGCTTGCACCAAGTTGATTTCGGTGCCTGCCACCAGCCGGGCCGTATCCAGCCCGGGATTGAGGCGCAGAATCTCCTGCATGCTCGTGCCGTAGCGCTGGGCAATTTTGAAAAGGGTGTCGCCGAGGCGCACAACACCTTTCGTGGGCACGGGAGTAGGCGCCTTGGGAGCGGGAGGCGTGCGGCGAACGTCCCGCGGGTCGATTGCAGCCACCTGGAAGGCCGCGCGGCGCTGCTCAGCGGGAAGCGCCAGCCACTCACCTTGGCGAAAGCGGTGGTTGGATTCAACCAGATTTAGCCTAGCCAGAAGCGCGGGATCAATCCTCAGCTGGCGGGAAACCTCTTCCAGAGAAATAGGCTGGCGCACTTGCACCCAGATTAGGTCTGTCAAGGGTAATGATTCAGTGAAAGGTTTGTCGTCAGGGGTGGCCTGCGCTAACTGGATTTCGGCCTCTACCGACTGTTGGCCAATATCTATTCCAAGATTCAGAAAGTGAGCCTTCTGAATGCTTGTGTCGTAGCGCTGGGAAAACTTGAAAGAGGTATCGCCGTCTTTGCCGCCCCCCACAAATCTGATAGTCGCATGCTGCTGAATCACTGATAACTCTGGCAGCATCTGCGCCGGTGTCTTTACTAAGCTCTCGCTGGGATTCGGCCAAATTGCATTAACGGCGCCAAGCTGGTTGGCAGGAGAAAATGCAAAAACTGCAATACCAAAAGAATGCTTGATCATACAAAGCCTTGTCGAGTAAAGCATCTATTCAGTGATGGTATGATAAATTAGTAGCCCTATACACGCCACCCCTGGGTCATGACCGGTGTGGGCCTCTGTGAGAGGAGGCGAAGCTAGCTGGCCTCGTCCCGTATGTCACTTATGGATTCGTAGCCAACAGGGGTGTCTGCCGCTCCTTGCTGAGGTGGGTCAGGTAAGCCCTCAGGTAGCTGGGCGGTTAGGAGCTCCTCTACGGGTTCATCGACCTGGATGTTGAAGTCGTAGACCCAGAACTCATCGAAGTTGCAGAGGATGGCGTAGGTCGGCTTCGGCGCCAGGTTGAACCAGTAGCGCTGCAGCTGGGGGAAGTGCTGACCGAGCCCCTCACCCCGCTGCTTCATCTCGATCAGCACCTTGCCCGGGATCAGGGCATCGGCGTAGCCCATCCCGCCGCCCGCTCCACCCTTCGGGATCTTGTGCTCGAAGCTCACACCAGCCTCAGTGGCGTCCTCCCACCCCCAGGCAGTGAGGAGCTTCTGCACGAAGGTCTGCGCCTCCTGCTTCTCGTTGCCGCTGCAGCCGGCAACCCACTGGGCAAAGGCGTGGAGTGCTTGCTGGTCTGCCATGGCCGGCCCGGTTCCTGCTGATTCTCCCGCCTGGCTGGCCGCGGCCTCTGATCAAGCAGAGCCATTCTCAACAAGCCAGCGCCGGCCACCCTCGGACTCCCGCGGCCGATGAGCCCCAGTCACAGCAGGCGATCTGGGAATAGTTGCGCCTTTTCTAGGGAAGGCGTACAATATTGGGACAGCAGCACCCCGTCCCCATGGCCGCCGCCCCTCGCCGCTCCGCCGACCGCGCCCTGCTCCGCGACCGTCCCGCTCGTTCTGCTGCTGTCAAGCGTGCCGCCGTGCTCACCGCTGAGCAGATCGCTTCCATGCTGGCCGCGGCCAGCCCCCGTGATGCCGCCCTGGTGGTCCTGATGTGCGTCGGCGCCATGCGCGTGGGCGAGGCCACCCTGCTGGCCTGGAGCGACGTGGAGGCCTGCACCATCGCCATTCCGGGGCAGATCACCAAGACCGGCCACGGCCGCACCTTCACCCTTCCCCCAGCTGCCTGCCGCTGGCTGCAGCAGTGGCGCGAGAAGTGCCCCACCACGAAACGCGGCTGGGTCTTCCCTGGCCAGGCCGGTCAGCCCCTCAGCGTGCGCGGCGCCCAGGTGGCCATCACCAAGCTGGCTGAGAAGGTGGGCATCGATGGCGTGAGCTCTCACTCGTTCCGCCGCTCCGCCCTCACCGCCGCCCATGCCGCTGGGCTGAGCCTGCGCGAGGTGGCCGAGATCAGCGGCCATCGCAGCCTCGCCGCCCTTGAGAAGTATCTCGATCAGGATGCTGCCCGCGAGAAGGCAGAGGCTGCGCGGAGTTTGCTGGTGGGGTGATGGTGAGCAGGCTGGGGGATTCGGCGCTCTGGCCGCCCCTGGAAATGCTCAAAGGGCACCGCAACTACCACCATGCAGGACAAGCCTCTAGATGCCCTTGTCGAGGCCTTGAAGCCGATTGTCTTCGGCCCACCAATCAAGAGGGGCGCCGCAGGCTGATCAGGCTGCCGAAGCAGCAGGGCTTCGCCAGCGCAGCGTTCGCCCGCTCGAAGGCTGCTGAGGTGCCGGCTTGGCTGGCCCACGGATAGGAGCGGCCGCGGCCGGAAACCTGAGCTGGGCCCTGCGGTGGCGTCGTGGTTGTGGCCGGGCCCACCCTTGACATGGCATCCCACGGGAGCCCAGGGCATGGTGGCGGGATCGGGCTGGCCCGAGCGGATCCGATCGATTGCTCACCCGCTGGTGAGCGGCACCCCGCCCGGCGCTTCCCTTGGCCGGCCACCCCTGAAAAGGGCAAGCGCGGGCTCCCCTTCCCCCAGTGGCTTTGCCGAGTGCGCCGGCCCTGGGATTCCGAGAACCCCGATGAACTCGAATCCCTCCACCCCGCAGGCTGCTCATCCGGTGGAGATGCTGCTGCTGGCCTGCTGGCCTGCTGGCCTGCTGGCCTGCTGGCTGTCGGCCGAGGCCCTGGCCGTGCTGCTGGTGATGGCCGCGGCCGTGATGCTGACGCTGGCCGGCTGGCGCCCTGCAGCTGCCCCGATGCCGCCGCCGTCGCGCAAGCCAGCGCCCGCGTGCGCGACAACTGCCCGCGCCACCTGTACGCCCCGGAACAGAGCCCCGGAGCCCAGCTAAGAACCGGCAGCGGCGACACGGACGCAAGCCGCCTGCTCCGCCACCTGGGCAAGCATGAGGCCGCCACTGTGGCCCAGCTGGTGGCCGCTGGTGTTGACCTAGAGCGCGGCACCGTGGGCCCCTGGCTGACCCTCTGGGCCCTGCAGCGCCTGCGGCGGAATCGCCAGCCTGCATCAGCAGCTGCCCGCAGCGGCCCGCTGGAGCTGCTGCGCAAGCTGCGCGGCAGCAACCGCCGCGTGCCAGGTGAGGCCCGCCGCGATGGCTGAGCAGTGGAAGCGTGAAGGCCTGGTGACGCTGGCCGTGAGCGACGGCGAGCGCCGTGTGATCCGCATGGCAGCCGCGTCCCGTGGTTTGACCGTTACGGCATGGCTGCGGGCTCTGCTACGTGCCCAGCTGGTGGACCTGCAGCGATGACCACCACCACCACGAAAACACCCTCCGCCCCTATTGAGCTGGGCCATCTCGGCTGCGGCGAATGGGAGCAGCGATTGGAGCAGCTGGCCCGCGATGCAGACGATGCAGGCCCTGATGCGCCGCTGCAGGCGCGGCTGGATCTGGCAATGGCAGCGTTCTCAATGTTGTGGTTGGGATTCTCGCCGCCCCTGATTGCACGATCGGCACGGGCATCGATTGCACTACGCGAGCCTGTTGTTGTCGCTGATCCTGGACAACTCGACACGGCGTTACTCAGCAGCAGGGCAGCCCGCCGCGAAGGCCTGAAGCACCTAGAAGATCTGCCCCGGCCGGGGGCTGAACTCTCCCCGGTGATGCTCGACGACGACGACGACGACGAGGACCAGGGGGCTGCTGCTGTTGCTGCACCGAAGCCCAAGCGCCGCCGCCTGCGTCCGGTGCCTGCTGGCGTGGTGCCAGATGGATGGATCAGTGTCGAAGGTCTCGCGGATCGCCTAGACCTGACCCGTGGCGCGGTGCAGCGATGGGCCAGGGAGGGATTGATCCCTGAAAACCTGATGGTCCACTGGCGTGGCCGATGGTGGTTTGATCCTGCTGTCGAACCACCCAAGCGGCAGCCGCGCACTCCACGCCCCGCCCCCGATGGCTGGGTGCACGGTGCAGCGGCCTGCAGCCTGTTGGGCATCGATCGCGCACAACTAGCCCGATGGCGCCGGGAAGGTGTCATCCCTGCCGCTGGCTGTCAGCCCCACGGCCGTGGGTATGTGTTCGATGGTGATGTGGTTGAAGCAATGCTGAAGCGGCTGCAGCCTGCGCCTAAGCCAACCGTACCGGAAGTGCCGCCGTCGTGGAACAGGCCGCAGCTAAGTGCGAAGTAACCAGCGGAATGTGGCAGGCAAGAAGCACGTATAGCTATCGAAAATGGAAATTTGAATTCATATCAATTCCGAGCTTGGTTGTTAGTCCGCATCCGCCGTTGTTCTTTGGGTCTGCCAGGAACTTCGTCTTGGCTGTCTCCGCAGCGACAGGGTTTGCTAAAGCCCATTTCCTTATACCCGGATTGTCTTCAAGATACTTATTCCAAGGACCTAGAGCGCACAGCTCGCGCTCCCGATCAACCTTTGCCTTGCGATCTTGCTCTGCCTTCTCTGCTGCTGCAATGTCAGCCGGGGGAACAGCGCCTTCATCCAGAACGCTTACTACGCTTCTAGAAATATACAGCTCAGGCAGCTCTCCAGCTGGAACTTTGCAGGCCTTCCAGCCAAGAACACCCTTGGTATACCTCCAGTCAACGTAAGGGGCCCCAGGGATTGCATTGTATATATCAACAGTGCGCTTAAGTGCTTCGCAGTTATATATGGGAATACCCCCGTAGCGGTTAAGGTCATGCTGAAAAGCCTCTATTCGCGTATCCCATGCAAGTTGAAGAGCTTCAAACATCCTAGAGGCAAGCCTTGCCGTCTTAACAGCATAAGCGTCTGGATGACTAGCCTCAACAATCGCAAGCTGATCAACAACCGGCCGAAAGGTCTCGGTCGAATCTCTAAGGCTTGTTCCCATGCGAAGTCTCGCAGCAACCTGCTTCATCGCGTTGCGAAGCTGTGTAAGTGAATCATCCCCTGCGGTTGGCGTGATCGTCATAGCCTTTACGCAACCGGCGTAATCCTTTGCCTCAAGGCACATTTTATGAACTCTAGATGGAACCTCTGCATGTGCAGAGCAAGACAAAAAAATTAAAAAAGGTATCAGAAGCTGCCTCATTGGCCAAAAGTCGCTCATACAGACTTAGCTGAAGGCAATCAGTTTATTGCTAGGCCTGATAAAAATCAAGGCGACGCCCACAGGCCCCGCCAAAGTATGTCACCTTTGGTTACGTACCGGAGTGCAGCACCGGATGCACCGACCAGGTGGAGCAAAAGACTACTGCTATTTGCACGAAGCCCATCGGGCGATCTCACAGGCACTGGCAGGCCCATCCCACCTGCACCGCTGCAGTCCGTGGAGGAATGTCTAGAGCCCCGCATGAAGCGGAAGGTGTTCGCTCTGCAGGTGCTGACCCAGCTGCAGGCTGCCCCGAATGGTGGTGGGTGGGCGGATTGAGGCATCGACCGGCTGCCTCAAGCCTGCCTATTTTTCACGCGCGTTTCACGCAACAAGCCGTAACCCAGAATCAGAACCCAGCTACTGCAGGCGATCTCAGGAGTGATGGCACGCCTTCTAAGCGGCCGGTCGCTGGTTCGAATCCAGCAGGGGGCGTGAGATCAAGCCGGGGTGCCCGCAGCACAACCGCACCAACTCCAAGGAAAGGGCAGAGCATGCGTCATGACCATGCATCCTGCAGGCCAGAGCAAGCGGATACAGAGCCTTTCTACAGCACAGATCTTCTCAACCAAGCAGCTCATTTCGCCATACTCAGTGAACCTGAGCTCACCCATCATGAGTTTTCAGCACTTTGCCCTTGTTCTGGATGCATCAACATCGCCCATCAGCAACAACGGCGCGGCCATTCACAACAGAGTGCCCCTCATCGTGCAGCAGTTGAGCGGCAGGCCACCATCCGCCCAAACCAGCTGGACAAAGCCTGCATCCATACCTTGCCTCTACGCCATGAGCTGGACATGCAGCTCAGACAAACCGGCAGACGTCAACAGTCTGAATCTCATCCAGGTTCCTGATCTGGTGCTGAATGCAGCTGCTGCAGTGGGTCTAGCTGCAACACTCTGCCTGAACCGCCGGCTGTGTCGATTCACCCTGCGACAGCTGGGATGGCGCCAGCAGCGAATTCAGCACTCCTGGCGACCACCCGGAGTCTGGTGATGGAAACAACCCCGAGTCTCCAGCGGTTGAACAACAGCCAGGGACTGCCAGTGGCGACCGCCGATCCCCGTCCAGCCATGCTGCTCTGGGTGTGCGGGAAGATCTTGATTCTGGTGTTTCTGATCATCGTGATCGCCACGGTGCTGCCCTTGAACCCGCGCTCCGTTGAATGGGGAACCCAGCTCACAAGCCAGATCCTCCATGCGGCATTCCTACCCCTGATCGGCGTGGCACTGCTACGGGTAGGCTCCCTGCTGCAGCCATGGCCGGAGCCGAGCGCCGATCCATCCGTGGCCATGCGTCTGGCACGCCGCCGCCACTCCGCACTGCAGTGCTGCCGTCGAGGGGTGGTGAGCCTGTCCCTGCTGGCAGTGTGGCATGTGCCGCTGTTCCTGGGCAGTGTCACACTGATTGATCAACGCAACGCGGCGGAAGCAGCGGTCCTCAGCAAGAGCCTGGAGAGGGATGTGCTGTCCATCCAACGGGCATCGGCTGCCGAGATTCCTGAAGATCAGCGCATGACCTTGATCAGCCAGATCGAAACCAGGCAACAGCAGATCGGCAGGGATGCCAGCAGCCGGGGCAACGCAGCACGCTTCGCCCTGCTGCACAACGCACTGCGCAGCCTGGTGCTCTGCCTTGCCTACGTGGCCGGCTTCCTTGCCCTTGGCCGCCGTCGCTTCTCCTGAGGATTCAGGCCCCCCAGAGCCCCTGCAAGGCCTGGATATCGGTCGCCGTGAACTTTGTATTGCCGACCCAGTTGTAGGACATCACGGTGTCTTTGGTGTCGTAGCGCCGGTTGCCGCCCGAGCCGTAGGGATGGTCGAGGCCAAGGGCATGGCCGATTTCATGCCTGATCACATGCTTTTCAAACGCAGTGAGATCCCATCCGCTCTTGTCCTTCCAATACACATCAAAAGAATTGTTGCGCTTGTAAGCCACTCCTTCACTGCCCCCCAGTTTGCCAGCACAGTAAACGCGGATGTCCGCGCCAGATGGGGACGAGACCGGCTTGAAAGCCAGGCCAGTGAGGCGATCCAGCAGCTCAAAGGTTCGGTGAATGAAGGTCTGTTCATCCCGTGACATCGGCAAATTGCCGCGGCCGCGACCCCGATCATTGATGGCGTACTCCACGATTCCATCCCCACCGGAAAAGCTCCACAGACTTCTCGCCCAGCCCTTACTGGTGATCGCGGCGGGATCCAGACCCTTGCCGGATCGGCGCACAGCGGCCCCGCCGGAATGCTGGCGCCACCCCTCAGCAGACTTCCAGGCATCCATCAGCAGCAGGCTGCACGTCGAAGCACAGCATGCAGCAGCCCGGGCCTCGCTGTGGCCAAAAAACACGAGGTTGTTGTGAATGTCACATCCGCATGTTCGCTACATCGCCCTCGACTGGAATGCAGCCACTGGGCCAGCAAAAGGGCGCTTCCTCTGCCGCTGATCGCCCTGCATCTGGTGCGCCATCCAGTGGGCACCGAGGCGCGCCTGGTGGCGCTGTTCCAACTGCTGGTGATGCAGTTCGGCATTCGCCGCAGTGACGGCTACCTGCTGCCCTTCACCATTCCCCACTCCCGCCTGGCCGAACTGATCGGCGCCACCCGTTCCACGGTGACGCGCCAGATCAATGCCCTGCGCCAACAGGGGGATCTGCAGCTCTGGGAAGATGGTGCCGTGCTGTTCAGCGACAGGCTCATTGAGCAGAAGATACTACCGCGTCTCTACTGAGCAACTCTGAATGAGCCAGTCAAATGGCAAGATATCGGTACCCTTGCAGGTGAATGCGAATCAGAGATCAGCAACAAACGTGGCGACTCCTGTTTCGTCCACAGTCAGGGTTCCGGGTCGATAGGCGAAGCTCCCGCCATTGATACCTGCCAGCACATTGATTCCGGCAACCGGCAGAAACGAATCGGCTGTGCTGATCCTGTCGCCAACCACCTGGTAAACACCGGTTGTGAGCACCAGCGTGTCGCGTCCTTTGCCCCCCCGCAGACCGGCACCCAAATCGACTGATGGATGCTGATCAGGAGCAGAGGCAAAGCCGATCATCCGATCATTGCCTGGCCCCAGATCGAGGAGATTGGTCGGCGAATCCCAGTAGTCGAGACCGCCGCCGCGCACATCCACCAAATCATCGCTGCTGCCGAGCCTGCAGGATCCGTCGCTCAGGCGCAGGCCACCACGCGCGATCAGCCGATCGCGGCCCGCACCCAGGGTGACATTGCCCAGGGCGATCGACAGCGAACCATTGCCAAGCAGGAGTCGATCATTGCCCTCACCGGCGTCAATCCAGCCACCGAGCACGGAAATGCTGCTGGCTTCGATCCGATCGCTGCCATCGTCCGTCGTCAAGCGGCTGTCCTCACCGACCTGGAGCAAGCCGTCCGTCACAACCAGCCTGTCCGGTCCAGCTCCCATGCTGAGGCTGCCGTTGAATTGGTCGACAGCCAGCAGTGTGATGGAGTCCCGGCCCGTCACGTGGTCGCGTCCCTTGCCAAGGACGGTTTCGCCATACAGGCGAACGAAACGCCCCCCTTCGATCAGGTCATCACCGCCCCGCAGCTGAATGACACCACGGCGGCCGTTCCATACCCATGGCTTGTCTCGCGTGCCACGAACGATATCGTCATTATTGCCGCCCCTGAGGAGATCTTGATTGATACCGTCAAGCACGAATAACTTGCCACTTTGTTGTGCCATGTTCAGCAGGTCGATGGGGTTAGGAGTCAGTTGCTGGCGGTTGCCTTGGCTGGAGGTGCCTGGTCGTCGATGCTTGATCGCAGATCCCTGCTCATCGGTGCTGGTCTATTGCGGATTAGTCAGCCTTTCTCCGACTCTCTCCTTAGACTCTGTTCTTGCTTCCAGGCCAGAGAACCCCCCCATTCCTTTCAAGCCATTCCATTCAAGCATTCTTCACAAGCTTGTTCGCTTGAGGATGCAGTTTTACCTCCGCTATGTTGGGCATAGGCAGCAGATTGTGATCGCACCAGCGCCAGCTTCGGCCAGCACACCGCGGAACAGGAAAGCCTCGCAGACCATGGCTTCGATCGGTCGTGATGCGGCAACCAGCCGCCAGCGCAGATTGAGCCTTGCAATTGCTTCTCAATTGCTCATCAGGGATCCCAATCACACCAGCTGAGCAAGTCATCGAAGTCGCCATTCCGCGTAGCATTTTCCATAACAACAAGCAGGGGTTCGGCATGTCCGCCTCGTCCGAGCTCAGCACCACCACCGGCCCTTGCATGGATCAAGGCGTGGCCACCGGTCCCGCCGGGCGCGCCCTCGCCCAGCCGATGGACGCGGCCCTGGTGGAGGCTCTGCAGAACCACCTCAGCATGGAGCGCCAGGCCAGCGCCGCCTACTTCGCCATGGCCATCTGGTTCGCCGAGCGGGAGCTGCGGGGCTTCGCCCACTTCTTCAAGCACGAGGCCCACAGCGAGCAGGAGCACGCCGCCACCTTCGCCGACTATCTGATCGCCCGCGGCCAGACGGTGCAGCTTCAGGATCTCGCCGCGCCCCGCCAGGAGTGGAGCACGCCCGAGCAGATCTTCGCCGCCTCCTTCCAGCTGGAGGCGGACGTGACCGCCTCGCTGCAGCAGATCTACGCCATGGCCGAGCGCGCCGCCGACCTGCGCACCACCGTGTTCCTCGATCCGATCGTGGATGCCCAGGTGGCTGCGGAAAACGAATTCGCCCACCTGCTCGGCCGGGTGCGCTTCTGCCAGGGCCAGCCCGCCGCCCTGCTGATCGTGGATGGCGAGCTCAGCGACGACAAGCACAGTCCCGCCAAGCTGGCCTGATCACAGGTGGTGGCCGATCAGCCGGGCAGGGGGCGACTGGCCAGTTCCACCAGGAAGGCCATCCCGAGCGGATCGTTCACCCCGCGCCGCTGCCAGGCCCTGGCGGTGGCCAGCAGCTCGCGGCGGCGCTCCTGCAATTGGGCCAGGTCGCGCTGCAGACGGATCAGCAGGCCACCGTGCTGACAGCGGCCCATCGCCTGGGTCAGCACCCGGCTGCGCTGGCGAATGGCGTCCACTTCCCGGCAGAGACTGCCCACCACGCTGTCGGAGATGCGAACCGTTGCCGAACAGGAAGGCGAGGCGGGCATGCCGGTGAGCAGTTGTTGAGAACCCGTCGCAACCTAGGCGATGCGGCCAGCTTTTTGCAAGCGATTCTCAATGGCAATTACTCCTCAGTATCTGTTGTCTCCTGGCACTCCCTCCGCGCCTGCTCCGCACTGCCCAGCAAAGCTCAGGGATTGCAAGAGGAGCACTGGCCGGGGTCGGCCTGGTGCAGGCCATCGCGCCGGGGGCGACGCTCACGCTGGCCGCAGCTCTCGCAGCCCCACACTTCGATCGCCGTGAGCGCGGTGGGCCCGCCGCACCATCCGCAGGGCAAGCCCGGTTCGGTGTGCGCCAGGCCCCAGCCCGGCGCTGCGCAGGCTGGGCAAGGCGTGGCCAGGCGGCGCACCAGGGAAATCCCCAGGCGGCGGATTGAACGCATCCGGGTGGGGTTGCGGTGGGCGCGCATGTCCGTTTCCAGCCACACCCGGCCCTGGGGATCACTGCGCCGGCAGGCCGCCAGCGCATCCCGCAGGCGGGCCGGCTGGGCAAGGTCCCTGTGCCACGGGCCCGCTTCAGCCGTGGCAGGTCGGGCGAGCACGCCGTGGGATGGGAAACCCACCCGCCGCAGCCAGGGGCCTGGATCCTCGTTCGGCCCCAGCAGCGTGTGGGCGTAGTTGGTGCGCCACTCCAGCCGCTGTTCCACCACGGTGAGCTCCCGCTCGCGGTCCACGAACAGCAGCAGTTCCTGGCCCACCGGCAGCATCGGGGCGGCCGGATGGGGGCCGAAGCTGGCCTCGCTGGCCAGGCCCAGCCGCAACCCCGTGGTCTCCAGACCGAGGATCGCCTTGCGGCGGCAGGTGCTGAGGGCATCACCCAGGCGGTCCACCTCGCCGCTGAAGGTGCCCAGGGCGTTGGTGTCGCAGGCGCTCACCTCAAGGGAAGCGCCGAGGCCCAGGGCAAAGGGCCTGGCCAGGGCCCGTTCCTTGCCATGCAGGGTGGTGAGGCAGATCCGACGCCCCGCATAGGGGCCCATCAGCTGGGATGCGGCCTGCCCCATCGGCTGAGCTCCCGGGGTCAGGCGGGCTGCTCGAGGGCCCCGGCGTCGGGCTCGCCGGGCTCCTTGGGAATCACCAGCCGCAGCAGCACCGGCGCCAGGAAGGTGGTGCCGATCACCATCAGCAGGATGGCGGCCTCCAGGGCCGGCGTGAGGATGCCGGCCTGGGTTCCCAGCCCCAGGAAGATCAGCCCCACCTCGCCGCGGGGCATCATCCCCAGCCCCACCACCAGCCGGTTGGTGGGTTCCTTGCTCAGGTAGCTCCAGCCGGCGGCCACCTTGCCGGCGATCGCCACCACCAGCAGGAAGGCCGCCACCAGCAGCCCCTCGCGGTTGGCGGGATCGAAGGGGTTGAGCACCGAGAGGTCCATGCCGGTGCCGATCAGCACGAAGAACACCGTGGCGAACAGGGCCACCAGGGGCTTCACGGCCGTGTCGATGTCGTGGGTGTGCTTAGAGGCACTGAGGATCAGGCCGGCGGCGAAGGCGCCCAGGGCCGCCTCCAGGCCGATCGCCTGGGCGGCAAAACAGCAGAGGGTGAGCACCACGAAGCTGGCCACAGCCACATCTCCCGGCGCCTTGAGCCGGTCCACCACCCAGTCGAAAGCGGGGGCGGCCTTGCGGCTCAGCACCAGGGCCACCGCCACGAAAGCCACGGCCGCGAGGCAGAGCCTGATCAGCGGCCCGAAGCTGAAGGCACCGCCGCCCACCACGGCCACCACCACCGCCAGGATCACGATGCCGAGGATGTCGTCGAGCACGGCGGCGCCGATCACGATCTGGCCCTCGCGCTTCTTGAGCCACTTGAGCTCGCCGAACACACTGGCGGTGATGCCGATCGAGGTGGCCGTCATGGCCGCCCCGGCGAACACGGCCGGGATCAGCGGCACATGGAAGAGGTAGTAGAGGCCGGCGGTGCCCAGGGCAAAGGGCAGCGCCACCCCGGCCACCGCCACCGTGGTGGCCTGCACGCCCACGGCCACCAGTTCGTCGAGTTCGCTCTCCAGACCGGTGAGGAACAACAGGGCAAACAGGCCGATCTGCGACACGGCCTGCAGGCTGGGGAAGGTCTCGTTGTAGACCTCGCTCACCGCCTCCGGCGTGATCCCGGCCAGGGAACCCACCAGCCCGGTGACCGCGCTGCTCAACTGGGCCTGCACCTCGGGCGGCACGATCAGATGCAGGCCGGAGGCGCCGATCAGCACGCCGGCCACCAGTTCGCCAAGGATCGTGGGCAGCTGCAGCCGCACCATCAGCTCGGCGATGGCGCGGGCCACCACAAAGATCACCACGAAGCGGCCCACCCCAATCAGGGTTTCCGCCACCTCGAGCTGGTGGGAGCTCACCTCCAGGAGCACTGGAGCTGGAACAAGCATGGAACTTGATTGCGTTGTGGCAGGGGTATAGGCACAGGGATCGCCTGGCTGGGGCGGCGGCGGCCAGATCAGGGATCGCTGCTGCCGGGTGCGCTGGGGGGACGCAGCCCGCGCTCCTGCAGCTCCTGCTCAAAGGAGCGCGCCAGCTGGGCTTCCGGGCTGTGGCGCGCCACCTGGGCCAGCAGCAGCAGTGTGCGCACCCCCAGCCAGCCCAGGGCAATCAGGATCAGCACGGTCATCGCTTGGCCCGCAGGGAGGGGGGAATCCTGGGCACTTCAGGTGCAGGTTGGGGCAGTTGCGAAGGCTGCCGACCCAGTTCCCAGGCAACCGGCCTATGGTTCCGCGCCAACCTTCGCCTGTCGCGATGACCACCTCCACGGCACCGCCCCGGCCCCCGGGCCTGCGGGTGCTGAATCACATCAGCACCACCAACATCAAGGGAGATCTGTTCGGCGGCGTCACGGCCGCGATCGTGGCCCTGCCCCTGGCCCTGGCCTTCGGTGTGGCCTCGGGTGCCGGCGCCGCCGCCGGCCTCTGGGGCGCCGTGCTCGTGGGTCTGTTCGCCGCCCTGTTCGGCGGCACCCCCACCCTGATCTCGGAGCCCACCGGCCCGATGACGGTGGTGATGACCGCCGTGATTGCCAACCTCACGGCCCGGGATCCGGAGAACGGCCTGGCCATGGCCTTCACCGTGGTGATGCTGGCCGGCATCTTCCAGATGGTGTTCGGCGTGCTGAAGCTGGGCCGCTACATCACCCAGATGCCCTACACGGTGATCTCGGGCT
Source organism: Prochlorococcaceae cyanobacterium (assembly GCA_040399285.1). Taxonomy (GTDB): domain Bacteria; phylum Cyanobacteriota; class Cyanobacteriia; order PCC-6307; family Cyanobiaceae; genus NIES-981. Next base: position 107,528 of record JBBASM010000006.1, on the reverse strand, counting down.
TCATGAGCGGGATCGGCTTCATCCTGATCATCCTCCAGCTCGGCCCCTTCCTCGGCCAGGCGATTCCCAAGGGCGGGGTGATGGGCACGCTCACCGCCCTGCCCCAGCTCCTGCAGAACGCCAGGCCCACCGAGGTGCTGCTGGCGGTGATCACCCTGGCGATCCTCTGGCTCACCCCCTCCAGGGTGAAGAAGGTGGCGCCGCCCCAGCTGATCGCCCTGGTGATCGGCACCCTGCTCTCGCTCACCCTGCTGAGCGGTGGCGGTGAAGGGGGCGAGGGCATCCGCCGGATCGGCGAGATCGCCTCGGGCTTTCCCAAGTTGCAGCTCCCCACCTTCGCGCCTGCCCAGCTGCAGACCATGGTGGTGAGTGCGGCCGTGCTGGGCATGCTCGGCTGCATCGATGCCCTGCTCACGGCCGTGATCGCCGACAGCGTCACCCGCACCGAGCACGACTCCAACAAGGAACTGATCGGCCAGGGCCTGGGCAACCTGGTGTCCGGCCTGTTCGGCGGCATCGCCGGCGCCGGCGCCACCATGGGCACGGTGGTGAACATCCAGGCCGGGGGGCGCAGCGCCCTCTCCGGCATCAGCCGGGCCCTGATCCTGATGGTGGTGATCCTGGCGGGCGGGCGGCTGGCCGCCCAGATTCCCCAGGCGGTGCTGGCCGGCATCGCCCTGAAGGTGGGTGTGGACATCGTGGACTGGGGCTTCATCAAGCGCGCCCACCGCATCTCGATCAGCGGCGCTGTGATCATGTATCTGGTGATCGCCCTCACCGTGCTGGTGGATCTGATCGTGGCCGTGGGTGTGGGCGTGTTCATTGCCAACATCCTCACGATCGACAAGATGAGCGCCCTGCAGAGCAAGGCGGTGAAATCGGTGAGCACCGGCGATGGTGATCTGATGATTCCCGATGAGGAAAAAGCCCTGCTCGATCAGGGCAAGGGCCAGGTGCTGCTCTTCCAGCTCAACGGCGCCATGATCTTCGGGGTGGCCAAGGCGATCGCCCGGGAACACAACGCCATCCGCGATTGCAAAGCCGTGATCTTTGACCTCAGCGAGGTGTCCCATCTCGGGGTGACGGCCGCGTTGGCCGTGGAGAATGCGGTGGAGGAGGCGATCGAGAAGGGCCGCCAGGTGTTTGTGGTGGGGGCTGCCGACACCACCCAGCGGCGCCTGGAAAAGCTCGGCCTCTACAAGAAACTGCCGGCTGAACGCACCAGCATCAGCCGCCACGAAGCCCTGCAGCAGGCGGTGGCAGCACTGGCCTGATCGCGGCCAATCCAACCTTCTGGGCCCGGCTTGTCCGGGCCCTTTTTGATGTGGAACAGCCCTCCTGAATCAGCGATTTCAGCCCAGCCCTGCAGCCCAGATCATGAGCCCAGATCTGCAGCCCAGATGGCGACATAAAGCAGCTCTGCCAATGCCATGCCAGTGCAATTCAGACAGGGCCCGCTTGCGGTTTTGGCCCATTCAAGCGATTGATCAGTGCAACTGATCAGCCCGATTTGAGCTACTGGTTGGTAGCTCGAGCCCGACGCACCCAGCCGCCTGCAGCAGTCATTAACGTTTGCCGACCCAATCACAGACATCCCTCCGATGCCTGCGCCACAGAAGCGCCCCCCGGGCGGCTGCGACGCACTCAGTCAGCACCTGCGGGCCATGGGCCGCATCCCGCTGCTCACTGCTGAAGACGAAATCAGCCTGGCCCGGCTTGTGCAGGCCGGCCGCCAGGCCCGGGACGTGGCCGAGGAAATGAAACTGCGCGCCGGAGGGGTGGAACCCAGCCTGCAGGCCTGGGCCCTGGAAGCCGGCCTGAGCGTGGGCCACCTCCGGCGCCGCCTGCGCCTGGCCAACCAGGCCCGCAGCCGCATGGTGCTCGCCAACCTGCGCCTGGTGGTGAGCATCGCCAAGCGCTACCAGCACCGCCCGATCGACCTGGAGGATCTGATCCAGGAGGGCACGATCGGGCTGATCCGGGCGGTGGAGCGCTTCGACCCCAGCCGGGGCTATCGCTTCTCCACCTATGCAGCCTGGTGGATCCGCGACGGCATCGGCAGTGCCCTGGTGGCCAAGGGGCGCACGATCCGCCTGCCGGCCACGATGGTGGACCAACTGCAGAAGCTCCGCCAGGTCCAGCAGACCCTCGGCCACCAGCTGGGCCGGGATCCGAACCTGGCCGAGCTGGCCGCAGCCACGGGCCTCAAGCCCCTGGATATTCGCGAGGCCCTGTTCCGGGCCCAGGAGCCCCTCAGCCTCGACGGTCATCACCCCCACGACCAGGAGCTCCGCCTGCTGGACAGCCTGGCCTGCCAGCTCAGTCGCCCCCACGAACAGGTGACCTCCACCCTGATGCGCCAGGACATCCAGCGCCTGCTCGCCCAGCTGCCTCCCCAGGAAGCCGAACTGCTGCGGCTGCGCTACGGCATCGGCGAGACCGAACCCCTCAGCCTCAGCGCTGCGGCCCGGCAGATGGGCATCACCCGGGATATGGCCCGCGGGCTGGAACGGCGGGCAACAGCCTCCATCCGCAGACTTTCGGGTGAATATCTTGATTACCTGGAGGCCTGACTGGAGGCCTAGGCTTCACAAAAGAGACTAGCTATAGCGGCAGTTTCCTGGATTCGAATCAATCCAATGCAGATCTAGCTACTCTCACCCCAATCCGGCAAGCAACACATTCCGCGCTCCTCAATTGCTGTTAACAACATAGATTCCAAATCCCGGAGGCAATGCCATTGAGCGACCTCCACATGGGCGCCCCCTCAATCAGGTCGCCACAAAAACAGGTCGCGAAGAGGTAAACCGCGTCACCGCCCCATGCGCTTCAGTCCCACGAAATGTTCGCAATGAACAATTTGTTCATTGGTGGCAGTCTTCACTGTATTTTGGAGCCGTTTACCCGGCCAGGATTTGCCCTTGAACATGGTGGAAGCAAGTCATGGGATGCCCTAAATGTGGCTGCCGAATGGTCACCCGCTCCAAGTCGACCAGAACGGGCCTGGCATGCTGTAGTTGCGGATCTTTCATCAATCAGGAATCTATTTCCAGCCTCAGTGCGGTTAACTGGTGGATCATTGGCCTGGTACTGGCTGCACTGCTGGGAGCGGTAGGTTTCTTCATTGCTAGTGATGAACTGCTGCCATCCAGCAGCATCCCTGAGGCGACAACCGAGGAGTGACTGGTGAGGGTGCGATCGGCCCTTGGCGATTCAATCCGCCCATCCGCCCATCCACAGGCAGGGGAGCGATCGCCTGAGCGTCTGACCTTGAACAGCAGCCCCTGAAGGCGACTGATCAGCAATCTGGGCCCATCAAACGAACCTTCGCAAACGGAAACACCCACCCACCTTCCTTCCCCTCCCCCGGATGCTGCAAAGCGGCGCCAACAACTGGGGCTCAATGTGTAGCGCACGCGTGGCGATGGTGCCAGCCAAGCAACTGCTACCCCTGCTGGGCAGAACACTGGGAGGATGCCAGGCACCCGAACGCTTAACCTTCATCAACCCTTTCCAGCCCAGATGGACGGAACGCAATGGCCTTTGCCTTCCTGACGAACAGAGTCAGGGGCCTGCAGCGCTGGCGACAGAGGCTCACAGTTCCCCAGTTCACGGTTGTGACTGGCGCCCTTGTGATCCTGCTGGGCACCTTCATCCTCTCGAGTCCCCTCTGCTCCACAGATGATGTGGGCCTCTGGGAAGCCCTGTTCACGGTGACCTCGGCGATCACGGTGACCGGCCTCTCGATCATTGACATCAGCCGTGATCTCACCCCCCTGGGGCAGCTGGCCCTAGCGGGCTTGATCGTCACCGGCGGTCTCGGTCTGATGGCGATCACCACCTTCCTCCAGGGTTTCGTGCAAGGGCGCGGCGGCCTGCGCAACCGCCTGGATCGGGGCAGGGCACTGGATGAGTTTGGGGTCGGCGGCATCGGGCCGACCTTCAACGGCATCCTGGTTGCCGGATTTTGCGTGATGGGTCTGGGCACGGTGGTGCTCTACACCTTTGGCTTCACGGACATCACCAACCCCCTGGATCGCCTCTGGGCTTCGTTGTTTCACTGCATCAGCGCATACAACAACGCCGGTTTCGGTCTCTGGAGCGACAATCTGGTGCGCTACCGCGACAACCCGGTGGTGAATGGGGTGATTGGCAGCCTGATCGTGGTGGGGGGGATCGGCTGGCGCGTGATTAACGACGTGTGGGCCAAGCGCTTTCGTCTCGGGCGCATCCGCCGGCTGAGTCTGCATACCCGGCTGGTGTTGCGCAGCACACTGCTGCTGATCGTGATCGGCGCCCTGGGGTTGATGTTCACGGAGCACTTTGCCAAGGATGGGGTGGTATCTGGACTCACACTGCTGCAGCGCCTGCAGGTCACGCTGTTCCAATCGATCACTACGCGCACAGCCGGGTTCAACACCGTTCCCCTGTCCGTGGAGACTCTTTCGGAGGCTGGCCTGCTGCTGATGATCGTGTTGATGTTCATCGGAGCCAGCCCCGGGGGCACCGGCGGCGGCATCAAGACCACCACCTTCGCCTTGCTGATGGGTGCAACCAAATCCACACTTGAGGGTCGTAAGCAGGTGGTGATTCGCAATCGCGAGATGTCCAGTGAACTACTGCTCAAGGCTGTGGGGGTCACCCTGGCCTCCGGACTGTTTGTGCTGTTGATGGCCCTGCTGCTGGGCATCGGCGCAACCGACGATGGCAGCCTGACTGGTATCCGCTTCAGCTTCCTTGAGAAGCTGTTCACCTGCATGTCGGCCTTCTGCACCGTGGGGCTGGATCTGGGTGTCACCGCAGAGCTCAACCGCTGGGGGCAGCTGGTGCTGATGGTGGGCATGTTCGTGGGACGGTTGGGGATCATGCTGCTGTTGGCCGCCCTGTATGGGAACAGACCCCCAGACCGGGTCGGCTACCCCCGTGAGGACCTCTTCCTCTGATCGCTAGCCATCCGCCTCCAGCCCATCGTTCCGACCCGTTTCATGGACACAAATCCCTCGCCCCACCCCTGGTGGCATTGGCGCACAGAGCAGCAGCGTCATCGACGAAGCTTTGCCGTGATCGGTGTTGGTCGTTTCGGCTCATCCGTGATTGAGGAGCTGATCCGTTCCGGCGCCGAAGTGCTGGCGATCGACAACGATCAGAAGGCAGTGGACGCCCTGCGCCTGATCGACGCTTCAATCGAAGCGCGGGTTGTGGATTGCACCGATGAAGATGCCCTCAGAGCCGCCGGCGCTCTCGACATGGGCACGGTTGTTGTGGCCATGCGTGAGCCGATTGAAGCCAGTGTCACTGCCACTCTCATCGCCAAGGTTGCAGCCGGTTCCAAGGTTCAGCAGGTGATCGCCCGGGCGACGTCCGACCTGCACATGAGAATGCTGAAACGGGTGGGGGCTGATCGAGTGGTGTTCCCGTCCAAGATGCAGGGCCTTCGCCTGGGCATGGAGCTGGTGCGCCCAAACCTGCTGGATCGGCTGCGCCTTGATGACATCAACAGCATTGAAGAAATCCGGGTTCCAGAATCCTTCATTGGCCACTCACTGAGGGAACTCAATCTCCGCAAAAACTTTAATATCAGTGTACTGGCGGCCGGTCCTGACAATCATTTATGCGTTAATCCACCGGCATCCCACGTTCTTGAGGAGGGCCAGATGTTGGTGGTGATGGGCTCCAGCGAGCATCTTGCCAAGTTGCCAGGCCGATAACAACAAGCAATTCTTTCGTAACGGATTCAATCTTGAGAACCATTCGACTGTCGACTGCCAGGTTCAGTTACACTTGAATTGGCATCGGCCGCAGGCACTTGCAGGGCATTGACAAGGATCTTGTCGACTCTTTTACCATCCATATCAACCACTTCAAAGCGATAGCCACGCCAGTCAAAGTGGTCGGCTTCATGGGGAATGCGCTCTAACACATGCATCACAAAGCCTGCCAGCGTGTGATAGCGACCTTCCTGGGCAATGCCGAAAATGTCGTGGTCGATCAGTTCGGTAAAGGCATCGAGATCCAGTCCGCCATCCACCAGCCAGGATCCATCATCCCGGGTCACGACCAGTGGCCCTTCTTCATCCTCAATCGAGGGTAGATCACCCACGATCCCTTCCATCAGGTCATTGAGAGTCGCCAATCCAGCTACCCCGCCAAACTCATCGGTAACCAAAGCGATGTGAATACGGCTATGTTTGAACTGCTCAAGCACGGAAAGGGCGCGCGTACTTTCGGCCACAAATAATGGAGGCTGCAGCAATTCCTCAAGATCAATCGGATCGCCGGCACACTTGGCAACCAGGATGTTGCGCACTCGCACAACACCAAGGCAGTCATCAAGACTGCCTTTGGCAACAGGAAAGCATGAGTGGTTGCTTAGCAGCATCTCCTCCAGGCTTACGTCGAGTGGCTCCTCGATATCCAGCCAGCAGATGTCAGTACGCGGGGTCATCAGGCTCTTGATCGGGCGATCTCCCAGGCGCAGCACCCGCTGCACCATGTCATGCTCCACCTCCTCAAAAACTCCCGAGTCGGTGCCCTGTCGGAACATGGCTTTGATTTCGTCCTCCGTGATGTCCTGTTGATAGGTTGTTGAAACACCGAGAACCTTCAACAAAACCTCAGTGGAGTGACTGAGCAGATGGACAAGCGGGCCACTCACCCTGGATAACCAGCGCATGGTGGGCGCTGTGGCACAGGCAAGCCGCTCGGGATTCGCCAGAGCCACTCGCTTGGGAACCAGTTCACCCACCACCACAGACAGATAGGTGATCACGGCTACAACCAGGCCGAAGCTCAGCAGCTCGCTGTAGGCATTCAGCAGGGGAACCTGTTCCAGCCAGCCATCGAGCTTCTGGGCCACAGTGGCACCAGCCACGGCGCCACTGAGGATGCCGATCAGAGTGATGCCGATCTGGACGGTGGACAGGAACTGGCTTGGAGCATCCGCAAGCCTCAGGGCCACCCGAGCAGAGCGTTGCCCCTGCTCCGAGAGCTGCTCCAGGCGGTGACGACGGGCCGAAATGATTGCAATCTCGGCGCCCGAGAAAACGCCGTTGGCAGTGATCAGCAGCAGAATGACCAGAATATCAAGGAACAAGCGGTTGAAGCGGGCCTTGGTTGACGGATGCACTGTAGTCGCCTGGCCCACAAGTGGCGCCAACTGGCAATCGCAGGAAACCCCGATGATCAATCAATGCATTCATCAATACAGTTGAATCAATTCACAAATCAATCGCCCAACCAGTCCAACCTGACAACCCTCAAGGCCGTCATCCGTCAAGGCCGTCATCCCTCAAGGCCGTCAATCCGTCAATCCGTCAATCCTTCAATCCGTCAATCCTTCAATCCGTCAACAAACAAGTGAATGGAAGAATCTTCAATTGATGTGTATTGCCGAGTCCGTCATTTCAGCAAGCCCACCAATCAGGCACGCACTCTCCATTTGGGAGCACTTAGCCTTCTAGAAGTGATTATTTGCCCTGCATGTGCGGTCCGTAGGGCCGGGCATGGACGCCGCCAGCTGGAGCGCTGGGTTTCCTATCGATCAAACCATCCGTGAAATAGACGAGAAACAGAGATCCTGCTGCCGCAGAGGCAATCAGGCCCCCTGCAATGATCCGATCCATAGGGCCGATGGCGAAGGCGGATTGGGCACAGCCACTGCCTTTACTGATCAGAGCGTGATCGGCCGCTGGATCGCACCAGATTCAGCACAACCCAGATCACGAAGGCCAGAACAGCAATAACCAGTATCGGCTTGATGACGGCACCAATATCACCAATCAACACGCCGACTTTTTGATATCCCTCGCCCAGTGCCTGTCCAGCCATTGTCAGAATCAGGATCCAAAGCAGACTGCCAGCGGTGGTCCATGCCAGAAAGCGCACCTGGGGCATCATTTCAATGCCCGCTGGTAGGGACACAAATGTGCGGATTCCGGGGATGATCCGTCCCCAGAACACCACGGCAACACCGTGTCGGCTGAACCAGCGCCGGCTGCGGGCCAGATCATCCGCCCGCAGGCCAAGCCAGCGGCCGTGCCGTTTCAGCCACTGCTCTAGGCGCTCCTCGTTGATGAGGCGCCCCACTCCATACCAGAACCAGGCGCCGAGCACCGTGCCCAGCAGCCCTGCCAGAACGGCAGGCACCAGCTCCAGCTTGCCCTGCTGGATCAGAAATCCAGCCAGCGGCATCACAACCTCCGAAGGAATCGGAGGCACCACATTCTCAAGCAGCATCACCAGCGCAATGGCGCCATAGCCAAGCAGTGGATTGGCATCCACAGCCGAAAGGATCAACTGGGGAAGACGCTCGATCAGTCCGCTCATGACAGGAGCCCTCAGGCTCGGGCCGACGGTGCATCGGCCCGTTGTCGGCTCCACCATTGCCGCAGGATCTTCTCCAATTCCAGATAGACGAACAGGATCAGGCTTACGCCCACGCACACCAGCAGATCGGCTGGGCGCAGGGGCACGGTGCCGAAGAACTTAGCCAGCACGGGCACATAGAGGAGCAGCAGCTGCAGGCCGGTGGTGAGAATCACCGCCCAGAGCAGCCAGGGGTTGCTGAAGGGGTTCACCTGGATCAGCGGCCGGTCGCTGCGGGCCGAGAGGGCGTGACCCATCTGGGCCAGGCAGAGGGTGGTGAACACCATCGTTTTCCACGGCCCGTCCGCACCGCCTCTGCGGTAACTCCACACCATCAGGGCGATCACGATCAGGGCGAACACCACCCCCACCCGCAGGATGTAGCGGCCGATGCCGCGGGCGAAGATCGATTCCCCCGGCCGGGCCGGCTGCTTCTGCATCAGCCCGTCCTCGGCCGGCTCCAGTGCCAGCGCCAGGGCCGGCACGCCGTCGGTGACCAGGTTCATCCAGAGGATCTGCAGGGGCGTCATCGGCACCCCGAACACCCCCACCAAGGGGGCGGCGGCGATGGTGATCAGTTCACCCACGTTGCTGCCGAGGATGTATTTCACGAAGCGCCGGATGTTGGCGTACACCAGCCGGCCCTCCTCCACCGCATTCACGATCGTGGCGAAGTTGTCGTCGAGCAGCACCATGTCGGCCGCTTCCTTGCTCACCTCTGTGCCGGTGATGCCCATGGCCACGCCGATGTGGGCCTGCTTGAGGGCTGGGGCATCGTTGACGCCATCTCCGGTCATGGCCACCACCTGGCCGTTGGCCTGCAGCGCCTTGACGATCCTCAGTTTCTGCTCGGGCGGCACCCGGGCATAGACGCTGCAGCGTGCCGTCAGCTCGCGCAGCTGCTCGTCGGTGCTGGCTTCCAGCTCACGGCCCAGCACCACCTCCGCATCCGCGGTGGAAAGGCCGATATCACTGCCGATCGCCCGGGCGGTGAGCGGATGGTCGCCCGTGATCATCACCGGCCGGATGCCCGCGCTGCGGCAGGTGGCCACGGCCTGCATCACCTCCGGTCGGGCGGGATCGAGCTGGGCCATCAGGCCCAGCAGCACCTGGTCGGCTAAGGGGTGATCCGGGCTGGGGTGATGGGGGGCACAGGCGAAGGCCAGCACCCGCAGGCCGGCGGCGGCCAGATCCCGGGCCTGATCCAGCCACCACTGGCGCTGAGCGGGGCTCATGGGCACCACGCCGCTGCCGTCCACCCAGCGCCCGCAATCGGCCAGGATCACTTCCGGGGCCCCTTTGCTGATCAGCAGCTGGTCGGAGCCGGCGGCCACCTCTCCGAGCGGGGCCTGCAGGTGACCGTCGCGGTCCTCCACCCACACCGCCATCAACTGGCGTTCGGAACTGAAGGGAATCTCAGCGGCACGCCGGTAGTGGCTGCGCAGTTCGAAGTCGTCAATGCCCTGTTTGGCCGCCACCACCGAGAGGGCCCCCTCGGTGGGATCGCCGAGGATCTCCCAGGTGCCATCGGCATTCTGCTTGTGTTCGGCGTCGCTGCAGAGCACGGCAGCCTGCAGCAGCAAACGCTCCAGTCCGTGGGCGGCCCCGGCCGTTGCTCCCTCCGGCGGGGTGAGGAGCCGGGGTGTGAAGGCGCCGTTGGGTTCGTAGCCGAGGCCACTCACCGCCACGGCCTCGGTGCCGAGGCGCAGGTCCTGCACCACCTGGCGGTTCTGGGTGAGGGTGCCGGTCTTGTCGGAGCAGATCACGGTCACCGAACCGAGGGCCTCCACCGCAGGCAGGCGGCGGATCAGGGCCGCGCGCTGCACCATCCGCTGGGTGCCGATCGCCAGCGTGACGGTGATCACGGCGGGCAGACCCTCCGGCACGATCGCCACCGCCATCGACAGCGACACCTCCAGCAGGTTGAGGGGATCCTGGCCCAGCAGCAGACCCAGGCCCACCACCACCGCCACCAGGGCCAGGGAGCTGCCCACCAGCACCTTGGCCAGTCCGTCGAGCCGCTCCTGCAACGGCGTACTCTCCCCGCCGGCGGTGTTGATCAGCTCAGCGATCTGGCCCAGCTCCGTGCCCATGCCTGTGGAGGTCACCAGGGCCACGCCCCGGCCGCGCACTACCTCGGTGCCCTGGAACAGGCAGTTCAGGCGCTCCAGCACCGGGGTGCTCTCCTCCAGCACCAGTTCGGCCTTCTTGAACACCGCCTCGGCTTCGCCGGTGAGGGCCGCCTCGCGCAAGCCAAGATCCACCGCCTCCAGGAGCCGGGCGTCGGCCGGCACCCGGTCGCCCGCCTCCAGGCGGATCAGGTCGCCGGGCACCAGCTCCTCGCTGCTCAGGCGCTGCCACTGGCCGTCGCGGCGCACCTGCACCTGGGGCTGGGCCATGTCGCGCAGGGCCAGCAGCGCCTTCTGGGCCCGGCTTTCCTGCAGGTAGCCCAGCAGCCCATTCAGGCCCACGATCAGCACGATGGCGATCGCATCCTTAGGAAACTTCTGTTCCACATAGGCCACGCCAGCCGAGACGGCCGCCACCGCCAGGAGCATGATCAGCATCACGTTGCTGAACTGGTCCCAGAGGATCTGCCAGTTGCTGCGGCCCTCGGCCAGCTCGAGCTTGTTGGGGCCGCCATCGGCCAGACGACGGGCCGTTTCGGCCGTAGTGAGACCCTCAGACCGACTACCCAGTCGCTCGATGCATTCGGGAGTTGGAATGCTGTGCCAGAGCGGCTGAGGGCGGGAGGGAGTCATCCCAAGGGGAAAGAGAAGCGTACAAACTTAGATCCTTTTTGAGGGCCGCTCAGGTTGCCTCTGCGCCGGGCGGCAGGGCCAACAGCCGACGTTCCAGCAACACCAGGCCCAGCACGGTGGTGCCGGTCACCATCAACACCAGGGCGGAGTACTGACTGGAGCTGATCACTCCGGCGGAGAGCGCAGTGGTGGCAAACACCAGGCCTGGCAGTCCCCTGGGGATGAGACCGAACACCACAAGCCAGCGGTCGACTCCCGCCCGCCGGTCGTGGGCGGTGATGCCGAAACCGCACAGGGCCTTGCTGGCCAGGGCCAGCACCATCAGGGCGGCACCAAGACTCCAGGCCTGCCAGTCCAGCAGGCTGGCGGCCGACACCCGCATGCCCACGCTGATGAAATAAAGGGGAAGAAACACCTCCGAAAGCAGCGTCAACACCCGGTTCACCTCCCCCTGCAGCGGCCCCATGCGGGTGAGCAGGACCCCAGCCCAAAGGGCTCCGAGCAGGGACGTGAAGCCCGTGATTTCTGCAACCCAGGCACAGCTCACCAGCAGCAGCAGGATGGCCAGCGGGCTGCTGGGAGCACGGCGCTGGAGCCTGGCCCACCAGCGCACGCCGACATAGCTCAGCAGCGCAGCCAGCAGACCCAGGGCCAGCAGAGCTCCTCCCTGGCTCCGCCCCCCCCATCCTGGGCACCCGAGGCCACTGCCAGGCCGAGCAGGGCGATCGCGGGGAGATCGTCGAGCACCGACACCCCCACGAGCAGACGCCCAGACGGTGTTCCCAGGGCCTGCCGCTGGGCGAGCAGGCGCAGGGTGACCCCTGTGCCAGTGGCCGACAGACAGGCCAGGCACAACAGAGCCGGGGCATGCTGGAGACCGAAGCCGACCACGAGCGGACCGTAGGCGAGCAAGGGCGTGAGGCAACTCAACGCCACCAGCCGCAGGATCGTGTTGCGCCGTGAGGCCATCAGATCGCCGCGCACCTCCAGGCCCACCTGGAAGAACAGGGTGAGCACGCCCAGCTCCGTGAGGCCGCTCAGGGGCGCGATGGCCTCAAAAGGCAGCACGCTGTTGCCAAGCACGAAGCCCACGAACAGCTCAACCACGATGGCCGGAATGGCCCAGCGGGCGAGCCTGCCTGCCGTGAGCCGGGCTGCGGCGAGGCCGATCAGCAGAATCAGAAGCGTGGTGAGCAAGGCGGCTGGGCATTCCAGGCCCCAGGCAACGCGAAGCTAGGAGAGGCGCCGTTGCTCCCGCCAGGCCAGCACCTGCCAGGCCAGAAACACCAACAACCCCGGCACCAGCACCACCAGCACCACCAGGCGAAATTCGTCGGAATAGGTGGGGGCGGTATGAAGCAGGAGCTGCTCAACCACATACAGCACGTAAAGCAGCACCAGGATGACGCCCTCCAAGCGGGTGATCACACCCTGGGTCCAGAAGATCGGCAGGCAGGCCAGGGTGGTGAGCACCATGATCGGCAGGTCGCGCTGGATCATCACCGGATCCACACCCAGGCCCCGGCCACCGGCTACCGTGGCGCAGAGGCCCAGGATCACCAGCTGGTTGAGCAGGTTGCTGCCCACCACATTGCCGATGGCCAGATCGGCTTTGCCGCGATAGGCAGCCACCAGGGAGGTGACCAGCTCCGGCATCGAGGTGCCTGCGGCCACGATGGTGAGGCCGATCACCGTGGTGCTCACCCCCAGCGACAGTGCTACTGCCGTGGCGCCCTTCACCAGCAGCTGGGAACCAGCCACGAGCAGAACCAGGCCCCCGGCGAGCTTGAGGGCGGCAACCGGCGGGGTAGCCCGCTCCGCATCATCAATCTCGTTCACTTCATCGGGATTCTCGCCGGCGGTGCGCATCTCCCACACGATGTTCATCACCGTGGCCACCAGCAGGGCCACACCGGCCTGCCAGGTGACCCGGCCGCCGGAGGCCATGCCCCACACCGCCATCGACACGCCCAGCAGCAGGGGCACATCGCGCTTCACCAGGCGGCTCTTCACCCGCAGGGGCACGATCACGGCGCTCAGACCCAGCACCACGAGCACGTTGAAGATGTTGCTGCCCACGATGTTGCTCACGGCCAGATCGTCGGCACCCGCCACGCCCAGATTCCCCTGGATGGTGGAGATGAGGCTCACGAACAGCTCCGGCGCACTGGTGCCCAGTGACACCACCGTGAGGCCGATCACGATCTGGGGAATCCCCAGTAGCAGGGAGAGGGCCACGGAGCCGGCCACGAACAGTTCGCCGCCGCCGAATAGCAGGGCGATGCCGGCGATGATGGAAATGGTGCTGTTGAGCAAGGGCACGGCAGACGGGAAGGGAGCAAGCACCCTTTTGTTGTGACTGGATTCTGAGGCATGGCCAGCGAGGCCCTCGGCTGCAGCCTGCCAGTCAGCCCCACGGACACCATCTGCAACGCAACGCGCTGAGGCCCCGAAGGGCCGCCATTGCCATAGCCCGGTTCAGAGGTAGGAAATAGGCAGGTGCAGTTTCGTTGTTTGCGCGAAAGAAGCTCGAATAGGCCTGGCAGCTGCCTGGTATTGCCGCACCTGCAAACCGTGTATTCTGCCCCAATTGCTTTGCGCCCGTGCAAGATCTGGTTGCGGCCGTGTTCCAGCCCGGCGCCCTGATCACCCTGCTCACCCTGGCGGGCTCGGTGGTGATCTTCATCGGCGGCTGGCTGGCTCCGGAGGTCACCGGCCTGCTGGCCATGGCCCTGCTGATCGTGGGCGGCGTGCTCAAGCCGGGGGAGGCGGTTGCGGGCTTCGGCAGTCCTGCCCTGATCACCCTGATGGGCCTGTTCGCCCTCTCGGCCGGCCTGTTCCGCAGCGGCGGCCTCGACCGCCTGCGCGAACTGATCGGCTCCGATGCGATCCGCAGCCCCAAGCGGATGATTGCCCTGATGGTGGGCGCCGTGGGTCCGGTGTCGGCCTTCGTGCCCAACACGCCGATCGTGGCCAGCCTGCTGCCGGTGGTGGAGAGCTGGTGCCAGCGCCGGCGGATCTCCCCCTCGAAGGTGCTCCTGCCCCTCTCGTTTGCCACCGTGCTGGGCGGCACCCTCACCCTGCTGGGCAGCTCCGTGAACCTGCTGGCCAGCGAGGTGAGCGACAAACTCGGCTATGGCGCCTTCGGCCTGTTCAGCTTCACGCCCATCGGCATCGGCGTGTGGCTGGTGGGCGGTGTGGTGATGGTGCTGCTGGCCGATCGCTTCCTTCCCGATCGCGGCAGCGACGACGACGACCTGATCGCCAACCTCTCCAGCAGCGGCTATCTCACCGAGGTGAAGATCCCCCAGGGTTCCCAGCTGATCGGCCAGTCGCTGCACTCCTGCCGCCTGCAGCGCCGCTTCGATGTGGATGTGCTGGAGCTGCACCGCGACAGCGAACGCTTCCTGCCGCCCCTGGCCGACCGCACCCTGGCCCTGGGCGATCGGCTGCTGCTGCGCTGCAGCCGAGAAGATCTGCTGCGCCTGCAGCAGGACCACACCGTGGTGCTGGCCCCCACCCCCGAGGAACCGGGAATGCCAGACCAGCAGAACAAACAGCGGATGGTGGAGGTGCTGCTGCCCTCAGGTTCGGCGCTGGCGGGCGACTGCCTGCGCGACCTGCGCTTTCGGCAACGGTATAACGCCACCGTGTTGGCCTTGCGGCGCGGCAACGACGTGGTGCGCGAGAGCCTCGGGCGGGCCCAGCTGCGCGAGGGCGACGTGCTCCTGTTGCAGGGCCCGAAGGACGCCATCCGCGGCCTGCAGGACAACAACGACCTGGTGGTGCTGGAGCAGCTGGAGAAGGACCTGCCCACCGTGAGCCGCAAGGGGCTGGCCCTGCTGATCGCGGCCCTGGTGATCCTGCTGCCCAGCTTCGAGATCATCCCGCTGGTGGCCTCGGTGCTGCTGGGCACGGTGGCGATGGTGGCCAGCGGCTGCCTGCGGCCCGGCGAACTGCAGCGTGCGATCCGGCTCGACGTGATCCTGCTGCTGGGATCCCTGGCCAGCTTCAGCGTGGCCCTGGAGAAAACCGGCCTGGCCGCCGCCCTGGCCAAAGCCCTGTTGCTGGGCCTGGACAACTGGCCTGTGTATGGCGCCCTGCTGGTGGTGTTCCTGTTCACCACCCTGCTCACCGAGGTGATGAGCAACGCCGCCACCGTGGCCATGCTGATCCCGATCGCCGGCCAGCTGGCACTCGGCCTGCAGCAGCCGCCGCTGGCCTTCATCTATGCCGTTCTGTTCGGTGCCAGCCAGAGCTTCCTCAGCCCGGTGGGCTACCAGACCAACCTGATGGTGTTCGGCCCCGGCCGCTACAAGTTTCTGGACATCGCCCGTTACGGCTTCCCGCTCACCATCGCCATGACCCTCGTGGTGCCGTTTCTGATCTGCCGCTGGTTTGGCCTCTGAGTCCAGCTCAGGTGAATCAGCCTCAGGCGATCTGGCTGAGGAACTGACGGCTGCGCTCGTGCTGGGGGTTGGTGAAGAACTGCTCAGGCGGCGCCTCCTCCACCACCCGGCCATCGGCCATCAGCACCACCCGGCTGGCCACCTGGCGGGCAAAGCGCATCTCGTGGGTCACCACCACCATGGTCATCCCCTCGCGGGCCAGCTCCCGCATCACTTCCAGCACCTCCTGCACCATCTCGGGATCGAGGGCGCTGGTGGGCTCGTCGAAGAGCAGGATGCGCGGCTCCATGCAGAGCGAACGGGCGATTGCCACCCGCTGCTGCTGGCCGCCGGACAGCTGTCCCGGATACTTGCGGGCCTGCTCGTGGATGCCCACCCGCTCCAGCAGTTCGAGCGCCTGGCGCTCCACTTCAGCTTTGGGCCGCCTGCGCACCAACACCGGCGCCAGGGTGAGGTTGTCGAGCACGGTCAGGTGCGGAAACAGGTTGAACTGTTGAAACACCATCCCTACTTCGCGGCGGATGGCATCGATCTGGCGCACATCGTGGGTGAGGGCGATGCCATCCACCACAATCGAGCCCTTCTGGAAATCCTCCAGCGCATTGAACGTGCGGATGAAGGTGCTCTTGCCGGAGCCCGAGGGACCCATCACCACCACCACCTCGCCCTGGGCCACGGTGAGGTCGACACCGCGCAGGGCATGGAAGCCATTGGGATACCACTTCTCCACCCCGCGGGCTTCGATCAGGGTGGGGACCGATGGGTTGGCGCGGGTGAGGGAGCTCGTCATGCCTTGGCGTTGGCGCGTTGGGGTGGGTTGGGATTGAGGCGGGTCTCCAGGGCACGGCTGCCCAGCCCCAGAGCAGCGCAGCAGCACCAGAACAGCACGGCCAGCACCAGGTACACCTCGGCATTGCGCCCCAGATAAGCAGGGTTGGCCATCACCGTGCGGGCCGTGCCAAGCAGTTCCAGCAGACCGATCAGCGAGAGCAGCGTTGTGTCCTGCAGCAGGCTGATGAACTGGCTCACGGTGGCCGGCATGGCCACGCGCATGGCCTGGGGCAGCACCACGTGGATCAGGGCCTGGGGAAGGGGAAGCCCCAGGGAGCGGGCCGCCTCCAGCTGGCCGGCGGGCACGGCTGCCAGGCCGGACCGCACCGCCTCGGCCACGTAGGCCGCTGCGAACAGGGTGAGCACCCAGGCTGCGCGCCACACCCGCTCCGGGGCGATGCCTCCGGGCAGCAGGAAACCGAGGATGTTCTGGCCAAGGAACAGGAGGGTGATCAGCGGCGCTCCGCGGATGAATTCGATGTAGAGCACCGAGCTCCAGCGCAGCAGGGGCAGGTCGCTGCGGCGGCCCAGCGCCAGCAGCACCCCCAGCGGGAAGCAGAGCAGGATGGCGAAACTGGCCTGCAGCAGGGTGAGCAGCAGACCACCCCACTCCGAGGGGGGCACCTGCACCAGCCCCAGCCCGCCGCTGATCAGCACCATCCCCAGGAGATAGAGGAGAGGCCAGAGCAGGGGCACCAAACGCAGAACGATCGCTGGCAGGCGCAGGGCCCAGCGCCCGGCTGCCCAGCGCAGCCCCAGCAGCAGGGCAGTGAGCAGCCACCAGCGCAGCTGAATGGCGGGCTGGAGCCCCAGGCCCAGGGGCACCAGCACGGCCAGGGCCAGGAGCACCAGCACGGCCAGGCGATCGTTGCGGGGCCAGAGGCGGGCGGGGCGATCGGCCCGGGGTGTGGCCCGCAGCAGGCCCCAGCTGAGCCCGGTGGCCGAGGCCAGCAGGGCGGTGAGCAGCCACAGGCGCCACTGCTGGTCGCTGGGGTAGCGGCCCACCGCAAACAGGGTGCTGTTGGCCTGGATCACGGCCCAGCGGGCCTGGAACAGGGCCCAGTGCAGGATGGCAGCAGCGGCGATCGAGATGGCCGTGATCAGCCCGATCGAGATCGCCCCATCAAGGGGATTGGCGAACAACTCACGGCGCAGGCGCTGCAGGATCGGATTCATCAGCGCTCCCGCAGTTGCACGAGGGCATTGAGGCCATTCATCAGCGCCGAGATCACCAGGTTGATCAGCAGATAGGAACCGAGCAGGATCAACACCACCTCCACGGCCCGGCCGGTCTGGTTGAGGGTGGTTTCCGCCACCGAATAGAGATCGGTGTAGCCACAGGCCACCGCCAGGGAGGAGTTCTTGGCCAGGGAGATGTACTGGCTGTTGAGGCCGGGCACAATCACCCGCAGGGCCTGGGGCAGCACGATCCTCTGCAGCATCTGCAGGTGGCTGAAGCCCAGGGAACGGGCCGCCTCCCACTGCCCCCGGGGCACGGCCGCCACCCCGCCGCGCACCACCTCAGCGATGAAGGCTGCGGTGTACACCACCAGGCCGGTGAGCAGGGCACTGAATTCCACCGTGAAGCGAAGCGGCGCCTGCCACTGGCCGTTCACCAGCTCCGGGCTGCCGAGATAGAGCCCCGACTTGGCCAGCACCACCCCGGGCAGCTGGATCGCCGCGCTGCCCCCCGGCAGGGCCAGGAACACCACGAAGTACCAGAACACCAGTTGCAGCAGCAGCGGGATGTTGCGGATCACCTCCACGTAAAGTCGTGCCAGGCGGCGCAGCAGGCCGTTGCTGCTGAAGGCGGCCACCCCCACCAGGGTGCCCAGCAGGGTGGCCCCCACCAACCCCACCACCACCACCCGCAGGGTGTTCACCAGGCCCGCCAGCAGAGCCCGCCAGTAGGGCATGTCGGCCTGGAAGGGCAGCAGGGTTTCGGCGATGTCGAAGCCGGCCGGGTTGTCGATCCAGCCCCAGCTGAGCAACAGGCCCGCCGCCGTGAGGTTGCGCACCAGGTTGCCCAGCAGAAAGGCCACCAGCACCAGCAACACCAGGCCGGCTGCTGCCTGGGCCAGCCATGGGATCAGGCGGCGGTTCCGCCACCAGGGCGTGACGGCAGCGGGCATCAACGGAAGGGTGGCGAGTAGAGCAGACCTCCCTGGTTCCACTGGCGGTTGAGCCCCCGCTCCAGCTTGAGCGGTGAGCCCGTACCGACATTGCGCGCAAAGATCTCGCCGTAGTTGCCAACAGCCTTCACCGCCTTCACCACAAAATCAGCCGGCAGCCCCAGATGCTTGCCGAAATCCCCTTCAACACCCAGGAAGCGGCGCAGGTCGGCAAGGTTGGTGTTGGCTTTGGCCTCGGCCAGCTTGGCGTCGATGTTGGCCTGGGTGATGCCGGACTCCTCAGCCTGCATCAGGGCAAATACAACCCAGCGCACCGCATCCGACCAGGCCGGATCGGCGTTGGTGGTGGCCGGTGCCAGGGGCTCCTTGCTCAGCACATCCGGCAGCAGGTTGTGGGCGCCGGGATCGGGGAAGCTGCTGCGCTTGCCGGCCAGCTGGGAGCGATCGCTGGTCACAGCCTCGCAGCGTCCCTGCAGGTAGGCGGCGTAGGTCTGGTCGCTGGTCTGGAACTTCAACGGGGTGTAGGGCGCCTTGATCTCGCGCATGCGGTCGGCCAGGTTGAGCTCTGTGGTGGTGCCTGTTTCCACGCAGATCGGCTTGCCGGCCAGGTCCTTGAGGCCCTGGATGCCGCTGGCCTTGGGTGCCATCACGCCCTGGCCGTCGTAGAAAACCGTGGGCGCGAAGCTGAGGCCGTTGCCGCCGGCGGCGTCGCGGCTGAGGGTGGCGGTGGTGTTGCGGGACAGCAGATCCACTTCACCACTGGCCAGGGCGGCGAAGCGCTCGCTGGAATTGAGGTCGCGGTACTGCACCTTGGCCGGATCGCCCAGCACTGCGGCCGCAACCGCCTTGCACACGTCCACGTCCAGGCCGCTGTAGGCCCCGGACGACTCCACGAAGCTGAAGCCGGGCAGCTTGCCCTCCACGCCGCAAACCAGGCTGCCGCGGGATTGGATCGCCGCCAGCTTCTGGCTCTGCACGCCGCCACCATCGCTGGCACAGCCAGCGAGTGCGGCCATGGCCAACGGCACCCCCGCAAGCCTCAAATCCCAGGACCTGAGGCGAAGAAGCCTCATACGCAATGAGCCGCTCATTTTAGCAAGCCTTTTAACAGGATCATAACAGATTATCAAGGCAAACACAACACGAACAGAGCACCTCTAAATGCGAAATAAAACTGTCAGCCCTGCCTTTGCGGTTACCCCTGCCGCCTGAGACCAGCAAAGGTATTCAGATCAATAGCCCCATATTTGCATTGTCAGGTCCTCGCACAATCAGCACCTGGAACATCCGCCTTGTAAACGCCTGCACCTGGCACGAAAGGTTTGACCGAAAGGGCTGATTGAAGGTTTTGAATTGCAGGGGGCCTGCAGGAGCGTGAGCCAATCAGGGAAGAAAGCGATTGGCAGGCCTATTCATGCTCTTAATCTTCACATGGTGCCGGCAGAAGGCGATTCAAGGCAAAGACTCCGAGAGGCTTCAGGCGCCGCACAACCAATGCAACCCATAGAAGTATCGGCAGAACCTGTCCCTGTTGCCTGGGAACAATGCTTTTACGAATACGTCAGGAATACTTATCACTGCGATCGCTGCTACTGGCCAGACTCCGCCCCAGCCCGGGTTCAGTTGTGCCTACGTTCCGTCCGTCACATGTCGCTGTGACATCCGGCACTGCCCTGTCATCCCCCTTTCCTGTGCCTGCGATGCACTCAATCATGGCTGAAGAAGGCTTGCAGCTTGTACTGGAGGCTGGACAGTCTCTTCCTGTTCACATCTGCTGGCGCTTGGATGATGGCTATCTGCGGGCCGCCAGTTGGACCGATCAGGCTGAGATCTTCACCCTCGGCATCTGGGGCCCAGGAGAGATTGTGGTTTCCCAGCTGCTCACTCAGCAGCCCATGGAACTCCGTGCTCTTTCCGCAGTCAAAGTTCACGAATGGAACGCTGGAACAGCCGAGCACCAGGACTTCACCACAACCCACATCCAGCAGATGGGCACACTGCTGCGGCTCACCCGCATCCGCCCAGCGGAGGCCCGCCTGTTCCAGCTGCTGATCTGGCTCAGCAAGAGATTTGGAGTCAGCACGGAGCAGGGCCGTTCCGTGCCCCTGGACGCGATGAACCTCACCCATCGGCAGTTAGCGGAAATGGCCAGTGTGTCGCGCGTCACCGTGACCAAGACACTTGGCCACTTCCGGCAGCAGGGCTGGCTGGCGCGCGTTGGCGAACTGGAGGTGCTGACAGCGCCAGGCGTCACTCACTTCCAGAGCTTGCGCTGATCCAATGACCATCACCCATCTGCGCGGCAGGGATCCACCGTGCCTGCACCTCCGGCTCCCCAATCAAACTCTGAGCTCCATCCTCCAGAGAACAAGTCATTAAAGAAAGTCAGTGTCCGAATTTATTAGTCTCTTTCTTGAGCAGCTCCAGTCTCCAACCCTGGGTTTTCTGATCGGCGGCATCGTGGTTGCTTCCCTCGGCAGCCAGCTGGCCATTCCGGATTCGATCTACAAGTTCATCAGTTTTTTCCTGCTGATGAAGATCGGACTCACGGGCGGAATCGCCATCCGCAATTCCAACCCCACCGATATCTTCCTGCCAGCCCTCGCCGCTGTGCTGCTCGGCATCGTGATTGTGTTCATCAGCCGCTGGACCCTCGGCAAACTTCCCGGCATCAAAGTGGCGGACGCGGTGGCCACAGGTGGTTTGTTCGGGGCGGTGAGCGGATCCACCATGGCGGCGGTGCTGCCCCAGTTGGACTCCGCCAAAATCACCTACGAGGCCTGGACTGCGGCCCTCTATCCCTTCATGGACATCCCCGCGCTGGTGACGGCAATCGTGGTGGCCAGCGTGTACCTCAGCAAGAAAACCGGCGACGCCTCTGAAAAAGTTGAGATCTGGCCGATCATCCAGGAAAGCCTGCAGAGCTCGGCCGTCACTGCCCTGCTCCTCGGTGTGGCCCTCGGCATTCTCACCAAGCCTGAGCCGGTGTATGAGAGCTTTTTCAACCCCCTCTTCCGCGGCTTCCTGGCGGTGCTGATGATCATCATGGGCATGGAGGCCGCCCAGCGGATGAACGAGCTACGCAAAGTGGCCCAGTGGTTTGCGATCTACGCTTTCATCGCACCGATCCTGCATGGGTTCCTGGCCTTCGGCCTCGGCCTGATCATTCACAAGCTCACGGGCTTCAGCATCGGTGGGGCGGTTGTGCTGGCGGTGATCGCCGCCTCCAGCTCGGACATCTCAGGCCCGCCCACCCTGCGTGCGGGCATCCCTTCAGCCAATCCCTCGGCATACATCGGTGCCTCCACCGCCATCGGCACACCGGTGGCGATCGCCATCTGCATCCCACTCTTCATTGGGCTTGCCGAGATGCTGATCGGTCGTTAGTACCACGTCACATTATCCAACTCATCAGAGTTCAAAACCATGAGCCAACAAGTCTGGAAACTGGTGATCGTTGCCGAAGAGATTCTCACAAAGAAACTCATCAAGCTGATCAAGACAGCGGGCGCTACTGGTTACACAGTAAATGCGGCTGGGGGTGAGGGTAGCCGCAACGTCCGCTCCACAGGCGAGCCAAGTGTGTCGCACACCCTCGCCAACGTGAAGATCGAGGTGCTCACTGGCACCCGTGAACTGGCCGACACAATCACCCGAGAGATTGAGGCTAAGTACTATGCGGATTACTCAATCATAACCTACATCTATCAAGTTGAGGCCCTACGCGATCACAAGTTCTAGCAACAACGCCTAGCCGCTGTTCGTGAGTACACTTCCTCCCCGACCGTGCATTGAGCCACGGTCGGGGCTGTTGATTTCATTGCACCGCAGCAGCTCTGCGCCAGCCCACGTCGCCCTTATCACGAGCCTCCCGATGAAGATTCTCAGCGACAAGCGGTTTCTCGCCGGCATTCACAGTTACGAGCGCTGGCTCGCCAAGCTCCTGGCGGTGCTGTTGGCCATTGTGGTTGGGGTAAGCACGCTTGAACTGTTTGTGGACACGCTGCTGAAGATTGTCAATCTGCAGACCAATTGGTTTGATGGCAACTTGATCAAGCTGCTGGATCGCCTGCTGCTGATTTTCATTGCCCTGGAAGTGCTGCAGAACGTCACCGCCTACCTGCGTGACCATGTGGTGCAGATTGAGCTCGTGTTGCTCACGGCCCTCACGGCCGTCGCCCGCAAAGTGATCGTGCTGCCTCCGGGTGCTGAAAACAAACCGGCGCTGATGGCTGGTTTCGGTGTGGTGGTGGTGGGAATCGCCGTGGCTTACTGGCTGGTGTTGATGGCGCGCCGGGACAACAGCCAGCCCCCAGCACCGAAGCAACCCCAGGTGCATCAACAGCATGGGTGATGGCCATGATTGGGCTGGCCGACCCCCACAGCTGAGTCTTGCTTGATCTCAGAACCTGATCGCCGACACCGATGAGCTGGCATCCCCACCTCTGGCACCCCACCACCCAGGTGGCCACCAGCCCGGAGCCCTTGCAGGTGCGCTCCGCCCGCGGCAGCGAACTGGAGCTGGCGGACGGCCGCCGCCTGATCGACGCCATCAGCAGCTGGTGGGTGACGCTGCATGGCCATGCGGAACCGGCGATCGCCGCGGCGGTGGCCCGCCAGGCCCATGTGCTGGAGCAGGTGATCTTTGCCAATTTCAGCCACGCTCCGGCCGAACAGTTGGCCACGCGCCTCAGCGCCCTCAGCGGGCTGGAGCGGCTGTTCTTCTCCGACAACGGCTCCACCGCGGTGGAGGTGGCGCTCAAGATCGCCTGGCAGTGGTGGCAGAACCAAGGGAACCCCCACCGCCGGCAGCTGATCGCCTTTGAGGGCGCCTATCACGGCGACACCTTCGGCGCCATGGCCGTGGGCGAACGCTCGCTGTTCACCGATCCCTTCGAACCGCTGCTGTTCACTGTGGCCCGGGTGACCTGGCCGCACACCCACTGGCACGACTCCGGACTCGACGCGCGTGAGCAGGCGGCCCTCCACCAACTGGAGGCGGCGCTGGAGACCCCCACCGCCGCCGTGATTCTCGAGCCGCTGGTCCAGGGGGCCTCGGGCATGCGGATCGTGAGGCCCGCCTTCCTCAGGGCGGTGGCCGCACGGGTGCAGAGCGCGGGCGCCCTGCTGATCGCCGATGAGGTGTTCACCGGCTTCGGGCGCACCGGCGCGCTGTTCGCCTCTCAGAAGGCCGGCATCCAGCCGGATCTGATGGCCCTCTCCAAAGGCCTCACCGGCGGCTTCCTGCCCATGGGCGTCACCCTCGCCAGCGAGCGGCTCTACCAGGGCTTCATCAGCGACCGGTCCAGCGCCACCTTTTTCCACGGCCACAGCTTCACGGCCAATCCGCTCGGCTGCGCTGCGGCCCTGGCCAGCCTCGATCTGCTGCAGCGGAATCCGGAGCGCTTCCAGACCTTCCAACAGCGGCATACCCCCCTGCTGGAGGCACTGGCGGAGCATGCCCGGGTACGGCAGCCGCGCTGCCTGGGCACCCTGGCGGCCTTCGAGCTGGATGCCGGCCCCAACAGCTATCTCAACCCGGTGGGCAAACAGATCCAGCGCCATTGCCTGGAGCAGGGGGTGTACCTGCGACCCCTCGGCAACGTGGTGTATCTGCTGCCACCGCTGGGGATCAGCAACACCCAGCTGGAGCAGTGCTACGGCGCCCTTCGCGCGGCGATCGATGCCGTGCTGCAGGGCTGATCCAGCCGCCGCACCGGGGGGAGCTGCGTCAGCCCGGCAGGATCACCCGGTTGATCACATGCACCACGCCGTTGTCGCACACCACATCGGCGGTGACCACCGTGGCGTTCTTCACCTCGAAGGGATCGGTGCTGCGGATCGGGATCGGCGCCCCCTCCAGGCTGGCCCACTCCGCCTGGCCACACAGGACTTCACGGCCATGGGCCCCGGCAATCACGTGGTACTTGAGGATCCGGGCCAGCTGCGGGGGGTTGTCCACCAGGGTCTGCACCGTGCCGGGGGGCAGGGCGGCAAAGGCGTCGTCCACCGGGGCGAGCACCGTGAAGGGGCCCGGCCCCTCCAGGGCTTCGCGCAGGCCCGCCGCATCCACGGCCGCCATCAGGGTGGTGAAGCAGCCGGCGGAAGCGGCGGTTTCAAGGATGGTGGCCATCAGCGGTAGTCCTGGCTCTGGATATCGGCGAGACGGGCTTCGGGCCGAAGGAAGCGGTCCATCTGGGCCTCGAAGAAGCGGCGGTTCGCCAGCAGGTGCTCCGGATCCGTGTCATCCAGCGGATAGAGCAGGGCACAGCGCAGCGCCTGGATCACCGCCGAGGTGACGTTGTACATCGAGCGCTGGAAGGTAATGCCCAGCTGCACCAGCTGGTCCTCCTCACCGCGCTTGTGGGTCTTGTACATCTCCTGCAGATAGGGGGGCAGGAAATGGAGCATGTCCTGCATCAGCAGGGTGGGGGGAATGCCCGCTGAGCCCACCGGAAACACATCGGCATAGAGGATGCCGTAGTGGAAGTCGGCCTGGTTGGCCGGCACCTGGCCGGCCTGGGCGTTGTAGCTCTTGGTGCCCCGGAAGGGGGAGGTGCGGTAGAACACCGCCTCCACATAGGGCAGGGCAGCCTCGTAGAGCCAGGTGAAGCCCTCGCTCTTGGGAATGATCTCGAAGCATTCACCGCGAATGAACACGTGGTGGTAGATCGGGCGGCCCGCCACGGCGAAGATGCCGTTCACCAGGAAATCCATGGCCTGGGGCACTGACGTGAGCTGGCCCTCGTCGTAGAGGTCGCTCATCTCGAAGAACACCGGCGCCATCACCTCCCAGAACAGGCCCAGGTTGGCGTAGTAGCTCAGCTGCTTCACCTGCTCAAGCACCATCTCCGGGAATAGCCTGTACAAACCAAGCATCAGCGGATTGCCGCGGAAGTAGGCCTTGATCGCCCGGTCGGCATTAGCCCGGTAGGCGTCGCTCTCCAGGTAGTCGTTGAAGCGGCCGCCCATGCCCTGATGCCAGAGCATGGCCTGCATGCACGCCTCGGCAAACTCCATGTTCACCCGGTCATGCCAGAGATGGTGCAGGAGCTTGGGCATGGCGCGGGTTTCGCCCTTGGCCATGAACTCCAGCAGCTCGGGATGGGCCTTCTCGGTGCCACGCCAGATGCGCAGCTGCGCTTGCTCGCCGGCGTAGCTGTTGGGCCGGTCGAGATACTCCTGGGAGATGAAGTATTTGAATGCGGGCAGCGGATTGAGAAACACCTGCTCGGCGATGTAGAGCAGGTCGCGCCAGTAGAAGTCCATCGGCACGGCATAGGCCTTGTAGATGCCGATGATCTGCTGGAGGTTCTCGGGCGTGTCGGGCAACATCGACCCCCCGGCCTCAAGCCGGTGGATCACCTCGGCGTAGCGGTGCGTGGAGGGGGGAATCAGGGGCGTCTTGGTGCCCGCTGCAGCAGTGGAGGTGGTCATGCGGGCAGGGTCGACGACGGGGAAGGAGCCAGGGCCAGCTGCTGCACCACTGGATCGCTGTGGCGCAGGGCAATGGCGGCCGTGCTGGCCTCGCTCCAGGCGGTGAGCCCGATCGGCCAGATGCCAGCGAGCACCACCAGGGTGGTGAGCACGGCGGCCGGCAACCGTTCGGCCAGGCGGGTGCTCTGCCAGTCGGCGCGGCTGTTGTCGAGCCGGCCGAAGCCCACCCGGTTGAACAGGCGCACCGCGTAGACGGCGGTGAAGCCCGAGGCCACCAGGCAGATCAGGGTGGCCCGGGGGAACACGGTCCAGCTGCCCTCGAACACCAGCAGCTCGGCCGGGAAGCCCGCCAGGCCGGGAATGCCGGCGGCGGCCATCAGGGCCAGCAGCATCAGGGCCATGGTGAAGGGCAGGCCCCGGATCGGGTTCATCAGCCCGGAGAGCTCGGCGATCACCGTGGTGCCGGTCCTGCGCTGGATCAGTCCCACGCAGTCGAACAACAGGGCCACGATCAGGCCGTGGGCCAGCATCTGGGCCATGGCCCCCTGCAGGCTCATCGGCGTGGCGGCCGCCAGGGCCAGCACCAGCAGGCCCATGTGGCCCAGGGAGCTGTAGGCCATCAGGCGGCGGATGTCGGTGGCCACCACGGCATTGAGGGCGCCGTACACCGCGCTCACAGCACCGGCGGCGGCGATCCAGGGTGAGAAGGCGTTCCAGGCCTCGGGCAGCAGGCCCACCCCGAAGCGCAGCAGGCCGTAGGCCCCGAGCTTCGACACCACCCCCCCCAGCAGCATCACCACCGGCGGCGGTGCCTCGGCGTAGCTGATCGGCTGCCAGCCATGCAGGGGCACCACCGGCAATTTGATGCCGAAACCGAGCACCAGCAGGGCCAGCACCCAGCGCTGGGCCGAGGCTGGCAGCGGTGTGGCGGCCAGGGCCTCGAAGCTGAAGCTCACGGCGGTGTCGGCGCCGGCGGCGCCCTGGCCGAACCAGCCAAAGGCCAGCACGCCACCCAGCAGGCTCAGGCCCGACACCGCCCCAAAAAGCAGAAAGCGCACGGCCGCACCGGCCCGGCGCTCGCCGCCCCAGATGGCCACCAGCAGGGTGGTGGGAATCAGCACCAGCTCGAAGGCGAGCACGAACAGCAGGGCGTTGCGGGCCAGAAACGCCCCCACCACGCCCAGGTTGGTGGCCAGCATCAGGGCGTAGTAGAGGCGGGGCCGGGTTTGATCCATGGGCGAGGCCAGCACCGCCATCGCGGTGATCAGGGCCGTGAGCAGCACCAGCGGCAGCGACAGCCCATCGAGGCCCAGATCCAGGGCCAGCCCCAGCCGGGGTAGCCACTCGAGGGTGAGCGGAGCGGGCGGGTTGCGCCAGGCCAGCAGGCCCACCACCAGCTGGGTCAGGGCGGCGCCGGCGGCCAGCCCACGCACCAGCCCGGGGCGGCCAGGGGAGAGCAGGGGCAGCAGCAGGCCCACCAGCAGAGGAAGCAGCAGCAACAGCAGCAGGGTCATGGCGGCGGCCTCAGGGCAGGGCAACGGGTGCGGGCGGCAGATCGCCGGCGATCAGCCAGGCAGCCATCAGCAGCACGCCGAGCACCAGGGTGAGGGCATAGGCCTGGGAGCGGCCCGAGGTGGTGAGGCTGAGGCGCCGGGCGCCGGCCATCGCCATGGCACCGGTGCCACCGCTGAAGCCATCCACCAGGCGGCTGTCGCTCCAGGCCCCGAGGCGTGCCAGCGCAAGCACCAGCGCCACCACGGTGCGGTGGTAGAAGCGCTCGGTCTGCATGTCGTGGGCCAGCCAGTCCTGCAGGCCAGCGAGGGAGGCCGGCAACTTGGCCAGGCCGTGGGGGCGCAGGTAGAAGGCGGCCGAGAGACCGCCGCCCACCAGGGTGGAGACGATCAGGGGCCAGGCCAGGGGGCCCCAACCCGCCAGGGGGGTGAGGGAATACACCCCATTGGCCACCAGCAGCATGGGGAGATGGAGCACCATCCCCACCAGCACCATGGTGGGCAGCACCATCAACCAGAGCACCTCCGGCGATCGGGTGGTGAAGGGGGTGGGCCGGCCGCCCCAGATCTGGCCGAACACCCGGATCAGACCGGCGCTGATCAGGGCGTTGGTGACCAGCACCACGCCCCCCAGCAGCAGGGGATGGCCACTCGCCGCCGTGAGGACGAGGAGTTCGCGCAAGGCCGCGAAACTGGCGAACGGTGGCAACCCCATCAGGCCTGCGGCCCCGGCCAGGAAGGCGATGCCGATCAGCGGCCGCTTGCTCCAGAGGCCCCCCAGCTGGGTGAGGTCCTGGGTCACATTGCTGATCACGATCGTGCCGGTCGACATCAGCAGCAGGGCCATCGGCAGGGGGTACACCAGCAGCAGGTGCTCCGCCACGGCGAAGCCCCCCAGCCCCACCGCCACGAACAACAGCCCGAGCCAGCTGCTCACCAGAAACGAAAGGGCCCGCTTCACATCCACCTGGGCCAGGGCGATCAGCGAGGCCACCACGGCGGTGGAGCCGCCCACCACCACCAGCACGCTCTGCACCAGGGGACTGAGCTCCAACAGGGGCTCGAGCCGCAGCAGCACCCAGGCACCTCCCACCACCACCACCGCATTGCGCAGGATGGTGGAGGGCAGGGGGCTCTCCATCGCCTCATCCAGCCACAGGTGCAGCGGGATCTGGGCGCACTTGCCCATCGGGCCAGCGATCAGGGCCAGCAGGATCAGCTGGAAACCCGGCGGCAGAGGCGTGCCGTTGTTGCTGAGGTCGGCGGCCCAACCCTGCAGGCCGTGGAAGTTCCAGGTGCCGGCAACCGGCAACAGGGCGATCACGCCGGCCAGCAGGATCAGGTCGCCGATCCGCTTGGTGAGGAAGGCATCGCGGGCCCCCTTCACCACAAGGGGCTGGTTGTACCAGGTGCCCACGATCAGGTAGGTACCCAGGGTGAGCAGCTCCAGGATCACGTAGCTGAAGAACACCGAGTCGGTGAGCACCAGGGCGCACAGGCCCGCCTCGAAGAAGCTGAGGGAGCCGAAGAAGCGGGGCCAGCCCCAGTCCATCTCCAGGTAACCGATGGCATAGATCTGCACCAGCAGGTGCAGGCCGGTGATCACCGCCATGGCGATCAGGGCGGGCTCGGTCACCAGGCCATCGAAGCCGATGCGCAGGCCGGCGGTGTCGAGCCAGGTCCAGCCGAAGGTGATTGGCCTGTAGAGGGCCTCAGCGCCGGCGCGGGCATTGGTGTGCAGGGCCGTCAGGGCCACCAGGCTGTGGCCGAAGGCCACGGCCACCATCAGCAGGTTGAGGTAGCCGCAGGGGCGCGGGCCCGTGCGGTAAATCACCCCGGGCGACCAGGCCAGGGAGGCCACGGCGGCCAGCAGCGGATACACAGGGATCAGCCAGGCCGCCTGGAGGAAAGCGACGGTCATCGGCGCGGGCTCAGGGCAGGGAGGGGAGAGGCCCCACCGCGGGGGGTGGGAGTTGGGGCCGGAAACCTAGGCCCCCTCCCGGGGGATTGGGTGGGCTTCGACACCGGCCCTCACGATCAGATCAGCGGCAGCCCCCCCGCAGCCGGGCGCTCAACGGTCGACGGGACGTTCGCTCACCACGGCGAAGAAGGGATCCCCCTTGGCCCCGATCCAGCCCAGGGGCCCTGCCGCCCGGGTGTTCTCGGCGATCAGCTCCGGCCGGCCCCAGCCCTGGGCCAGCAGCACGCCCGCCACGTAGGCCAGGTGGTCGCGGTCGCCACCATCAGTCCACACCTGGGGCGCCTTCTGGAAGAACATGCGGTTGGAGAAGGCCACGATCACCTGGCCGCGGGGTCGCACCACCCGCAGCAGGTCGGCAGCCACGGCTTCCGGCTGCTGCAGGTACTGCCAGCCGGCCACGATCAGGGCCGCATCCACGCTGGCATCGGCCAGGGGCAGGTGCTGATCGCGGTTGAGATCCTGCACCCAGTGCCGGTCGAGGCGGGGGTTGGCCGCCAGCTCCTGGGCGTTGAGGCCATGGCCGATCACCTCCTGGTAGGTGACCTCCTCGGGCAGGTGGCTCACCCAGCTGCCCATCAGGTCGAGAACCACCGCACAGGCTGGGATCCGCTGGCGGTACAGGGCCGTGAGCCGGGCTCGGAAGGCGGCATCGAGATGCTGCACAAAGCGGGGCTCGGCATAGAAGAGGCTGTCGTCGCTGGCATCGAGCTTCAGCCTCTCCCCCTCGCGCAACACCCGCACGGGTTCAGGAGCCATGGTTCAGGGGTCGTCGCGACGCCGTTGATCCCTGCCCAGCACCCCGGCCAAGGGCCCGAGCAGCAGATTGCGCAGCCGCCGCCTGCGGCGGGCCGCCCAGATGCGCGCCGGCTCCACGGGAATGGCCCTTGGGCGGTAATGGATTCGCCGCAGTCTGGCGACGGCCTCGGTGAGGGAGAGGGGCTGATCAAACAGAAAGCCCTGTCCCTTCGCCACGCCATGGTTGATCAACCAGTCCCGCTGGGCCGGCTGCTCGATACCTTCGGCAGTCACGACCAGGCCCAGGTCATGGAGCATGGTGAGCATGGTGCGCAGCAACAAACGGGGTGAATCCTCGTCTCCCCGGATTCGATCCACAAACACGCGATCCACCTTCACACCATTGATCGGCAGGGAGATCAAGCGCGCGAGAGAAGAATAGCCGGTGCCAAAATCATCGATGGCAATCAACACCCCACGACTCACCAGATCATTGAGAAAGTGATCAAAGGCAGCGGATGTGTCCTGAAACGCATCTTCCACCAATTCCACTTGCAGCGTCCAGCCAGGGGGCAGCGGATTCTCATCCACGAGGTGCCGCAGGCGCTGGCGCTGTTCACCATCTTCCAGCAACACCCCGGAAAGGTTCACATTGATGGTCATCGGGCGCTGGGGAATCGGCTGGGCCAGCAGGGGCAGGGCGGCGAGCGTCTTCTCGATGATCAACAGGTCGAGGTCGCCGGTGAGAACGGTCTCGGCGCAGATCGGCAGAAAGCTGTCTGGCCGCAGCACCTCGCCCTCGTGGCGCCAACGGGCCAGGGCCTCAAATCCAACCGGTTCGCCACTGCCGAGATCCACGATCGGCTGGAGGAACGGTTCGAGCTCCTTGGCCGCCAGTCCCTCCCGCAGGGCCGACTCCAGGCGGTAGGTCTCCCGGGCTGCCACCCGCGCATCGGCATCAATGAAGCGGAAGCTGCTGCCCGGGGCATGGCGGGCCATCCGCTCGGCCATGCTGGTATCGGCCAGCAGGGCCTCCACAGACTCGTAGTTCTTGCGGTAGGTGGCGATGCCGATCGAAACAGCCATCGACAACGATTGCAGGCCATGGCGATACACCTGATTGGCAAAGGCGATCAGCCGCTCAGCCACCTCCTGGATCTGGGATTCCTCCACGTCGTAGGGAAGCAGCACCACCAGTTCAGCCTCCGCAAACCTGGCCACGGATGCCGTTTTGGGTATCGCCGCCAACACCCGACGGGCAGCTTCGTTGATGAATTGCTCGGCCAGACTGCTGCCCAGAGTGGCATTCACCCGCTCATAGTCCCGGAAGCGGCAGCGCAGCAGGGTGAACGGTGATCCCAGGCCCATGCCGAACAGCAACGCCAGCATCTGCACCATCTGATCACGACTGATCAGCCGCTGCAGGGAGCTGGGCTGCTCCTGTGGGCCCTCAGCGAGACGCTCCGCATCAGCACCGGGCAGGCCGGCGGGCAGCAGGGTCGACGACTCGCGCAACACCTGCAGCTGCTGCACCGTGAGCGAGGAGAGCCGGCGCAGGCTGTCGATCTGCTCAGACGTGAGCTGGTGGGGTCGCCGACTGATGGCGCACAGGCTGCCCAGCACAAAGCCGTTGCTGGTGATCAGGGGGAAGCCTGCATAGAAGCGAACACCCGGATCACTCGTGACCAGAGGATTATCGGCAAAGCGGAGATCCTGCAGGGCGTCGCTGATGATCAAGGGGTCGCGCTGAAGAATGGTGTGTCCACAGAAGGACACCTGCCGCGGCGTTTCCTGCTGCCCAAGCGGTGCGCCCACACAGCTCTTGAACCACTGGCGGTTCTCATCCACCAGGCTCACGATGCCGATCTCCGTGCCTGCGATGCGTCGCGCCAGCTCACTGATGTCATCGAAATGGGGATCCGCGCCACTATCCAGCACCCCATAGCTGCGCAGCTCCCGCAGCCGGGCGGCTTCATTGCTGGGGATCGCAGGAACATCCATGGCTCACCGGTACTCAGTTGGGGATGGCTCTGTCGATCACGGTCGCCGCCGGATTCGAGGTCATGGTCATGGAGGGCGTGGCCTGAAAGGTCGTGGCCACCTCCCCCAGCGGCGCCTCTGGAGCACTGAGCTGGAGGCGGCCGATGGACTCGGCACTGGCCCATTCCACGCGATTGCGACCTCCCTGCTTGGCCGCATACAAACAACGGTCTGCAGAGGTATACAAATAGTCTAGATTGTAGCCGCACTCAGCAGTGGCCGCGGCGCCGATGCTCACCGTCACCGGGATCTCCCTGCCGTTATAGGCAACCCGACTCATCTCCAGCTGCAGTCTCAGGCGTTCCAGCACCTTACGGCCAGCCGGCTCATCGGTGGCCAATAGCAGTGCGAATTCTTCGCCACCAAACCGACAGACGAGATCATCACTGCGCATCACCGTGGCCAGAATCGCGGCAACAGACACCAGTGCCACATCCCCACAATCGTGGCCATAGGTGTCATTAATTCGCTTGAAATGATCCACGTCCATGATGACGAACACGTGGGAAGATCCACTCTCTTCCCCTTCCGCCAGCAGGTCCATCGCGGCGTCCATGAAGGCCGACCTGTTCATCAAGCGGGTGAGGCCATCGGTCTGGACGGCCTGGCTGAGCCGGGGCAGCAACAGGGCCTGGAGCACAAACCACAGGGAAAAACTGAGCAGGGCAGCCAGCAGCAGGCCCAGAAGAACCAGAGGCAACACCTCCTCCAGGAAGGAGGCCATCACAACCCCTCCACTGAACGTGGCCACCACCAGGTAGGGCTCCCGGGGCAGGCCCATGTCGCTGGAGGGCCTGAAAACGGGACGGTAAATGGTGAAACTGCTGTTGAGAGAAGGAAGATCCTCGGAGGCAAGACTCACACAGTTCGGGCGTGAATCCTCAAAGCACTGGGCAATCTGGCGAAACTGGGGATTGCTGAATTCGGCCCTGCGGAACAACCCATCGTAAATCATCAGATTCAGCCAGGCAGGCCGGGATGAAAGTACAATCCTGCCCTCACGATTCAACACAAAAAGAACATCCAGACCCAGCGAACCGTTGGCAAGAGTCTTGCGCACATAGGATTCCAGCAGGGCCTGGCGATCGGGATTCGCCAGGGAAGCCACCAACCCCGCCTCCACCAGGGTGCTGGCGCTCTCCGTCTGGTGAATCATGAGTTGGCGATTGTCGGCAAGCTTGAGCACCACCAGGCAGGTGGCGATCAGCACGGCAGCGCCAATCCCATAGAAAATCAGAAGCCTGCGGACAAGCTCAGTGGATTCGCGCATGAAGCTGGACGCCTTGATCACGGTGAAGGGGCCCGGTTCTCAACCCACTCCTGCATGGATTGGAGCTCGCGCACCAGGATCTCATGGGCCTGCACTTCCACCCGCAGCAGGGATTCCTCCTCCGCACTGAGTTGCTCCGGAGCGCTGGCCAGACGCCTCTTCAAGGCCTCACCAAAGCGCATGGCCTCCCGCAGGGCATCGCGGGCTGCAGCAAGACGCTGATCCAATCCTGTGAGTTCGCTGCCGGAAACCGTGGCCTGCTGTTTGGTGGTGGTGATGTCGATCTGGTTGGCAACGTAGAAGTCAGGCTTGGCATTGGTTGCTTTCGACGCAGCCACGGGATAAAGGGTTAGCCGGTTCCAGAAACGGGTGCCATCCAGGCGATAGTTCACGAGTTCACCGCTGTAGGGCTGGCCCGATGCGATCGCCACACGGATCCGCTGAATCTCAGCGGGATCGGTGTCCGGCCCATGCAGAAAGCGGCAGTTATAGCCAACGGCAAGATCGCGAGAATAACCGGTGATCAGGGTAAATGCCTTGTTCACATAGATCAGCGGCTGGTCGGGCCGGCGCATGTCGGCAATGGAAACACCCACAATCGAGTGATCCACCACACTGCCGAAGATGGATAATTCCTGCACCTGATCCGCCATCCTGGCGGCCAGGGCAGATTCCCGTTGGCTGGAATCCAGCAGTTTGCGGTTGAGCTGTTCCATCCTGCTGGTCTGGCCCTTGAACACCCCCGTGGCGGCCACGGCGGTGAGTCCGAGCAAGCCCACGTAGCCGAACATCCAACCGAGACTGCCGAAGCCATCCACCCGCAGGCCCCGCACCGTGACCTCCTGGATGCCGCGCACATCGCCCACCTTCCAGTCACGTTTGGGGGAGTCGGGATGGGCGTTGTGGCAGGTGACGCAGGCCTTGCGCATCAGGATTGGGGTAGCCAGCCGGAAGCTGGATCGGCCGAGGCCGTTGCCCTCGAGCTTGGTGAAACTCTGTTGATCGGGTGACTCGCGAAAGGCCTTCAATGCCTCGATCACAAAGGGGTCCAGTGGGTGACTGGTACGTTTGGCAAAGGGATAGTCCGAAAGGAATTCGTAGGAGATGCGTCCATCCGTATGGGCGTTGTCGAACAGAGCGCCCAGCTCGATCGAGAGGGTGGCGGGGATGGGAATCCCACCGTGAACCTCGCGATAATTTTCGGAATACACAGCTTTCCCGTCTGCAGCCTGCAGACGGGAAATCACGTTATCGGCGTAGTAAGCGCGGATCCCGGAAGCCAGGGTGGAAATCTCCTCCGCCTGGAGTTGCATCTGGGACACCGTGGCCGAGGAGAGGCTCTTCACCATCACCACCGGCAGGAAGAGCAGGCTGGCCAGCAACA
The DNA here is from genome assembly GCA_040399285.1 of Prochlorococcaceae cyanobacterium. Classification (GTDB taxonomy): domain Bacteria; phylum Cyanobacteriota; class Cyanobacteriia; order PCC-6307; family Cyanobiaceae; genus NIES-981. The sequence goes on along the minus strand of JBBASM010000006.1, from coordinate 72,672 downwards.
GCCACAGCACCGCATCGCTGCGCAGCCAGGAGGGCAGGAGCCCACCACGGCGTGGGGAAGCACGCTCACCGGAGCGGGCCGCAGGCGGGGGAGACAGGGGCTCAGCAGCGGGATCGGTGGAACTGAGCCAACGCGGTGCCAAGAACGACAGTTGCGTGTGTTCGCATTTTAGGCGCAGCACCGACGCAGCCCAGCGCCCGTTGCCTTGACCCTGCCAGGATGTCCGGTGAGAGGATGCCCGAAAACGCCCATGGCTGGAACCAAGCTCACCCCTGAAGGCTGGTCTGGATCCAGCAAGGGGTTGTGGAGCAAGCGCGCCAATCGGGTGATCGACCTCAAGGGCGGCATCACGGTGGCGGGCAGTGAGCTGATCAATGCCCTGGCCGGCAACGACGCGATCACCGGCGAGCAGGTGAAGGGTCCGGGAGTGACGGTGCCCCGCAAGCCGCGCCGCGGGAACCTTCAACTGGGGGGAGACGACGACACCCTCACCGGCACCAGCAAGCGTGGCATCGGCATCGACAACGGCGGCTTCATCTTCATGGGAGATGGTGCCGATACGATCATCGGCTCGGGCGCAGATGCCGGCATCCGCAACCGCGGCTTCATCTTCACCCAGAACGGCGACGATCTGGTTGATGTCCGCCAAGGGGGGATCCGGGGCGGTGGCTTTGTGGATCTGGGAGCCGGCAAGGACACGTTCATCGGCTATGGCAACCACACCGTGTATGGCGGCGGCGGTCGCGATACCTTGCTACTACCCAAGGGCACCTACGAATTGTCGAGACGCAATAGCAAGCGTTATCTCCTCGAGCAGGGCAGTGATCAACTGGAAATCTTCGACTTCGAAGTGATCGGAGCAATCAATAGCAGCACGAGCCAGCGCCTTGACATCGACAAAGGCGGCACCTTGGTTGTGAAGGACAACGGCAGCATTTCGCTGACCTGAAGCCAGTTACTGCCGTTGTCCTGCCATGCTTCAGCTGTTCTGTCGCAGGATCTCGGTGCAGGTGGTCACGCAATCCCCGTCATCGAGCGAGCAGGTGGTGATGCATTCGAAATAGGCCTCCACCGGATCCATGTCCAGGTCGGCAGCAGCGTGACCCGGCCAGCCTGACGACTGCAACGGCAGACCAGCAACCCCCTCGGCCTGGCTGGGACCACCCCACGCGGGGCCAAGATTGTTAACGCTGTGATCGAAGCGGTGCACAGTCATGGCTCTTGCGTGATGGGATTTTCACGCTATGCGCCGAGCCAATCCTGCACAAGCGCTTTGAGCAGGGATACTCAGCAGGACGTCAAGCTATGTAAAGCAAAGCCCGGCCTTGCGGCGCCTAGCATGGTTGTGATTCTGAAAGGATCGGGCAAGGACATGGATCGGCCGGCGGAATCCGCAGAACCTTCGGAATCGATGGAGGGGCGGTTGATGGAGGGGAGGTTTCGCAAGTTCGGCGACCAGGATCGCCGCAAAGGTCTTGATCCACGCACGGGTGCAGAGCGGCGCAGCGCCGGTGGGGAGGACCAGAACCAGAGCGTGTTCGACTGGCTGGAAAACGAACAGAAGGAGGAACGGCGCAGCGGCAACGACCGGCGCAGTGGCGTCGCCCGCCGCGGCAGTGTTCACAACAGGCGCGATGAACGGCGCTCCATCCCCTTCTCCGTGGCCCCCCGGGGTGAAGTGCGCACCCAGGACGGGCGCCACTGGCATTGCACCCTCTGGGACGTGAGCCAGCGGGGGCTGTGCGTGGTGGCCAACGGCAGCTTCGAGCTACCCCTCGGCAGTGCCCTGAACATCAAACTCTTCGAGGTGGTGGGCCTGGGCAGCGCAGCCTTCAAGGCCAACCTGCGCTGGTTCGCCAGCGACGAATTCCAGACCTATCTGGGCCTGCAGTTCAGCGAGCCGAGCATCCTGCCCCCAGACACGTTTCTGGAGCGATACCTGCTCACCGACTTCGATGTCTGATCCCGATGATGGGGCCTGGCTTCTGGAGCTGGAAACGCGCAGTCGCAGGCAGGGATCGGGCATCACCCGCCAACAGCTCGCCGGCCACTGGCGGCTGGTGGAGCTATGGAACCGGGAGGCCAGGCCCCAGCCAGCTCCGGCCCGCCTGCTGCAGGCCCTGCAGGCCAGCCTGGAGATCCAACCGGCCGGCGGCAGCGAAGAGGGCGGGGAGGCCGCAGGCCTGGAACTGCGCAACAGCGTACGGCTGGGAGCACTGGAGCTGGTCTTTCAGGGGCCCGGGTGGCTGGAGGGCCGCCGGCCCCTGCTGCGCTTTCGCTTCGCGGGAATGGAGCTCAACCTCGGTGCCTGGCGCCTCTGGCAGCGGAGCCTGCCGGCAGCTGATCAGGGAGGTGGGCCCTTTTTCGCCCTGATCGGCGCTGGCTGCGATGACCAGGGCCGTTGGCTGCTGGCCCGGGGGCGGGGCGGTGGTCTGGCCCGCTGGCGCTGTCCCTAAAGGGCCTGGGCCGTGCGCACCTGCCGGGCCAGAAGGGTGTAGAGGTAGTCGGGGTCGCGGTACTGGCCCGGCAGGCAGTGGTGGAGGGTGGCCAGCCGCTGCCAGCACACGGTGCGCCGCACCTTGGCCACCGTCTTGCCCTCCTGGATCAACAGGCGCAGGGCCTTGCAATAGAGCGGGTAATTGGCCTCGAGCTCGGCAATCGTGAGGCTCGGGGCCTGGGGTGAACGGCTGCTGGTCATGGCGCGGATTCCGGAGCTGCGGCAGGCGCGGGCGGGCTGGACTGGAGCCCCCGCCACTCTCAGCCTGAGCAGGCCGCCGGCGATCCCCCCGTCTGGGGACATTTGCCCCTGAACCCGGCTAGAGCTGCACCATTCCGCAGCGCATGCCCTTGAGCACAGCCTGCAGGCGGTTGTTCACGTCGAGGGTCTTGAGCAGGCGCTTGGTATAGGTGCGGGCGGTCTCCTCGCTCACCACCAGCTGCTCGGCAATTTCCCGGTCGCTGAGACCGCTGGCCAGCAGGTCGAGCACCTCGTATTCCCGCCGGGTGAGCCGCGGGCAGCTCAGGTAGGGCAGGTTGCCGGAACGCAGCGACGGACTGCGGTAGCTGTGGTGCCCCATCACCGCCATCACCGCCGCCTGCAGGGGCCGCTGGTCGCCGATGAAGTCGGCCTCCGCCACCACCGCTTCCAGCCAGGGCGCCTCCACGTACTGGGCCGGAATCACGTCGCCCAGGGCCAGCACCACCACCTTCAGGGCCGGCTGCGACTCCCGCGCCTTGCGGGCCAGCTCAAAGCCACTGCCGCTTTCCAGATAGTCGGTGCAGATCAGCAGCTCATAGGGTTCCTGGGCCAGGTAGGCCAGGCAGGTGGGTTCATCGGTGACGGCGCAGCCGATGTGGGTGCGGTCCTGGAAGCTCTCGCACACCGAGCGCAGCAGAAAGCGACCCTTCATGGCGATCGCCACCTTGCCGCTGATCGCCACCGACAGCAACACCTGATCAAGGGTGGTGCCCTCCAGGCTGGTGAGAAAGGGAGTGAGGTCCACTGAACCGCCTCCTGCCATGCAGGGGTCTGTGTTGGATCCTGCTCCAGCGCCGGCCCCAGCGGGGCCCGATGGGAGATTCGGGGTGCAATTACCCCCATTTGGGGACGTCGGGGAGCAGCACTGCGGCCCAACCCCAGCCCATGCTCAGCAGATCCTGGGCAACAGCTCGCCGCTGCTGGGCAGCAGCAGCCGCTCCGTGCCCAGGGCCGTGCGCAGCAGCACCCGGGGGGCAAGCCCGGCCGCCAGGGCGGCGGCGCTGCCGATCCAGGCGCCACCGGCGGGGGCCAGCACCGCCAGGGCCGCCTGGAGCTGCGACGGCGGCACCACCGCCAGAAAGCGGCCCTCGTTGGCCAGGTGCAGGGGCTCGAAGCCGAGCAGGTCGCACACCCGGGCCACCGGCTCGATCACCGGTACCGCCGTCTCCTCCACCCGCAGTTCCAGCCCCGCCCCCTCCGCCAGCTCCTGCAGGGCGCTGGCCAGGCCGCCGCGGGTGAGGTCGCGCAGGCAGTGGGGGGTGACGCCGGCCCGCAGCAGGGCCTCCACCTCGGGCCAGAGGGGCGCGCAGTCGCTGAGCACCGGCGGCTGCAGATCGAGGCCGTGGCGGGCAGCCAGGATGGCTACCCCGTGGCGGCCCAGGTCGCCGCTCACCAGCAGCTGGTCGCCGGGGCGGATCGCGGCGGGCAGTACCGGCTGGGCCTGCTCCACGGTGCCCACGCCGCTGGTGCTGATGAACAGCCCATCGGCCTTGCCCCGCTCCACCACCTTGGTGTCGCCGGTGGCGATGCGCACGCCGCACTGCTCGGCCGCCGCGACCATCGAGGCCACCACCCGGCGCAGCAGCGCCAGCGGCAGCCCCTCCTCCAGGATCAGCGACACGCTCAGGTGGCGGGGCCGGGCCGCCGCCATGGCCAGGTCGTTGGCGGTGCCGATCACCGCCAGCCGGCCGATGTCGCCCCCCGGAAACTCCAGCGGCTGCACCACGTAGCCGTCACAGGTGAAAGCCAGGGTGCCGGCGGCGGCCGGCAGCTCCAGCAGGGCGGCGTCGTGCAGCACCGGCTGCCCCTCCCCCTCCGGCCGGCCATAGAGCGGCAGCAGCTCCTGGCGGATCAGCTGCTGCGTCAGGCTGCCGCCGCCGCCATGGGCCAGGAGGATCCGGTCGCTCATCGCGGCAGGAGGGGTCGCGGGGCCCCCGGAGGGGATGGATGACACACTCTGGAGCGGGCAAACGACGTTCGGGGCAGATGCCATGGCGGCGCGATCAGCAATGCGATCGGCAGTCCAGCGGGCGGCCCAGATCTCCCTGGCCCCCTTCACCCTGCTGAGCGGCGCCAAGTCGTTCCGCGACAACGCGGTGATCGGCAGCCGCCGGCTCAACCGGCTGGGGCTGCATGTGGGCCGCATCCGCCTGGCCGACGCCCTCACCGCCCAGCGGCGGGCGCGGCTGGGCCGCCAGCTCAGCGCCGCCGACCGGGCCCACTACGCCGAGCACGGCTATCTGATCCGCGAGAACCTGCTGCCCGCCGAGCAGTTCGCAGCCCTGCGCCAGGAGGTGTACGGGAGCAACTGGCCGCTGCTGGAAATGGGCCAGGGCAGCACCATCACCCGCCGGGTGGTGCTCGACCGGGCCGCCCTGTCCAGCAGCCATCCCACCCTGGCGGCCCTGCTGGCCGACGCGGAGATCCGCCGGCTGATCCGCTACGTGGCCGGCACCGGCGCCGAGCCGATCTTCTCCCTGCAGGCGATCCTCAGGGGCCTGCCCAGCGCCACGGCCGACCCCCAGACCCACCTGCACGCCGACACCTTCCACTCGCTCGCCAAGGCCTGGTTATTCCTGCACGACGTGGAGGCCAGCGCCGGTCCCTTCGCCTACGTGCCGGGGTCGCAGCGCATGACCCCCGAGCGGCTGGCCTGGGAGAAGCAGCAGAGCCTCAGCGCCGCCGATCACCCGATCAAGTACCACGCCCGCGGCTCCTTCCGCGTCAGCGCTGACGACCTGCGGGCGATGGGGCTGCCGCCGGCCCGGCGCTTCGCCGTGAAGGCCAACACCCTGGTGGTGGCGGACACCCGCGGCTTCCATGGCCGCACCCCCAGCGAGCAGCCCGGCTGCCGGGTGGAGCTCTACGCCTCCCTGCGCCGCAACCCCTACCTGCCGTGGAACAGCCTCGATCCCCTCAGCCTGCCGGGACTCTCCGGGCGGATCGGCAGCCTGCAGCAGATGGCGCTGGAACAGCTCGCTCAGCTGGGGCTGGCCAGGATGCCCTGGGTGCCCCGCGGCGAAGGGCGGATCGACGCCCCAGCAACGGGCGGCCGGTAGCGGTAATAGGCGGCGCAGGCCCCCTCACTGGACACCATCGGCGCGCCGAGGGGGTGCTCCGGTGTGCAGGTGACCCCAAAGGCGGGGCAGTCGGGCGGGCTGGACAGGCCGCGCAGGATCCGGCCGCTGATGCAGGGGTCAGCAGCGGCGGTTGCGCTGCCCTCTGCCGAGGCGATGCCGAAGCGTTCGCGCGCATCCAGCCGGCGGTAGGGGCCGCGCAGGGCCAGGCCGCCCCCCGGCAACACCCCCAGGCCCCGCCAGGGCTGGTGCACCACGGCGAACACCTCGGCCAGCTGGCGCTGGGCGGCGGGGTTGCCCGCCGGGCGCACCACCTGGCCGTAGGCGTTCTCCACCACGGCCCGGCCCGCCTCCAACTGGCGCACACAGGCCACCAGCCCCGCCATCAGCTCCAGCGGCTCAAAGCCGCTCACCACCACCGGCACCCGCTGGGCCGCCACCAGGGCCTCCAGTTCCGCCAGCCCCATCACCGCGCCCACATGGCCCGCCGCCAGGAAGCCCTGCACCTGGTTGGCGGGGTCGGCCAGGACCGCGGCCATCGCCGGCACCACGCGCACGTGGGCCACCAGCAGCGCCAGATTCGCCAGCGCCAGCGCCAGCGCCTGGCGGGCCAGCAGGGCCGTGGCCGGGGCGGTGGTCTCGAAGCCCACCGCCAGGAACACCACCTGGCGCTCGGGATGGGCGCGGGCCAGCGCGATCGCCTGCAGGGGGGAGGTGAGCAGGCGCACGTCGCCGCCAGCGGCCCGCACGCCCAGCAGGTCGTCGCCGCTGGCGCTGCCCGGCACCCGCAGCATGTCGCCGTAGGAGCAGAGGATCACCTCGGGGCGGCGGGCCAGCCGCAGGGCCGCGTCGATCGTGGCCGCCGGGGTCACGCACACCGGGCAGCCGGGGCCGTGGATCAGCCGCATCCCCGGCGGCAGGAGCTGGTCGAGGCCCCAGCGCACGATCGCGTGGGTCTGGCCGCCGCACACCTCCATCAGGGTCCAGGGGCGCGTGGTGATCGCCGCCAGCTCCGCCGCCAGGGCCTGCACCCCCGCGCGCTGGTTCACGGCACCAGCCTGGCTCATGGCAACAGCCCTGGCCAGGGGCCCTGCACCGCCCGCAGGTACTGGGCCCGCTCGTAGTCGCCGGGGTTGGCGCAGCGCTGCTGGCTCATGCAGCCCTGCAGCTCGCGCACCGAGCCATAGTCGTGCTCCATCAGCCAGGTGCTGAGCTCATCCTCAATGCCGCGCAGTCGCTCCGGCCCGTGGCGCAGCAGCACCGCCACCATCTGGGTGACGCTGGCTCCGGCCATCAGCAGCCGCACCACATCGCTGCCGCGATGCACGCCGCTGCTGGCGGCCAGATCGAGGGGCTCGCGGCCGTGCAGCAGGGCGATCCAGCGCAGGGGCAGGCGCAGGTCGTGGGGGGTGGAGAGCAGCAGGTTGGGCCGCAGCACCAGCTCTTCAATGTCGATGTCCGGCTGGTAGAAGCGGTTGAACAGCACCAGGCCATCGGCGCCCGCCAGCACCAGGCGGCGGGCCATGGCGCGCAGGTTGGTGAAGAAGGGGCCGAGCTTCACCGCCAGGGGCAGGCGCACCTGGGCGCGCACCTCGCGCACGATCTCCTCCACCTGGGTTTCGATCGCGGCGCTGCTGAGCTCGGGATCGGTGGGCAGGGAATAGATGTTCAGCTCCAGGGCCGAGGCGCCGGCGGCCTCGATGCGGCGGGCCGTCTCCACCCAGCGGCCGGGGTGACTGCCGTTGAGGCTGGCGATCACCGGGATCGCCAGCTGACGGCGGGCCTGCTCGATCAGGCGCAGATAGGTGTCCGGCCCCTCGTGCACCACCGCCCCCTGGGGCAGGTAGCTGAGGGCCTCGCCGTAGCTCTCCTCCCCCTGGCTGGCATGCCAGTGCAGGGCCAGCTGCTCCTGCTCGATCTGCTCCTCGAACAGCGAATGCAGCACCACCGCGGCGGCGCCGTGCTCCTCCAGCTCCCGCAGCTGCTCCACGTGCTCGCTGAGGGGCAGGGCGGCCCCCACCACCAGGGGCGAGCGCAGGGGCAGGCCCAGGTAGGTGGTGGTGAGATCGGGGGTGGTGAGCGAACCGCTCATGGCAGGGCCTCCTGCGGCTCAACGGCCTGGGGCGCGCTGGGGTGCGGTGCGGCCATCGCCCGGTAGGTGGCCCAGCGGCGGTCGAGGTCGGCCTGGGCGGCGCGGGCCAGCTCACGGGCGCGCTCGGGCTGGCTGTAGCGCAGCATGCGGAAGCGGTTCTCGGCCGCCAGCCCCTCCTCCAGGGGGCGCCGCGGCCCGGGGCTGTCGAGCTGCAGCGGGTTCTCGCCCCGCTCGGCGCGGCGGGGATCGAAGCGGTAGAGGGGCCAGCGGCCGGTGTCCACCGCCAGCTTCTGGTGGGCCATGCCCTCGGCCATGGCGATGCCGTGGGCGATGCAGTGGGAGTAGGCCAGGATCAGCGACGGCCCCGGATAGCTCTCGGCCTCCAGGAAGGCGCGAATCGTGTGTTCGTCGCGGGCGCCCATGGCCACGCTGGCCACGTAGATGGTGCCGTAGCTCATCGCCATCAGGCCGAGGTCTTTCTTGCCGGCCGGCTTGCCGCCGGCGGCGAACTTGGCCACCGCACCCAGCGGCGTGGCCTTGGAGGCCTGGCCGCCGGTGTTGGAGTACACCTCGGTGTCGAGCACCAGGGCATTCACGTCACGGCCGGCCGCCAGCACGTGGTCGAGGCCGCCGAAGCCGATGTCGTAGGCCCAGCCGTCGCCGCCCACCAGCCACACGCTGGTCTTCACCAGGGCATCGGCCAGCTCCAGCAGCTGGCGGATCTGGGAGCTGATGTCGGTGGCGCGCATGGAGTCGCCAGTGGCCTCGGCAGCCTGCGCCTGCTCCGCCTCAGTGGCATCCAGCAGCCGCTGCAGCCGCGCCTTCAACTCGGCCACCCGCTCCCGTTGCTCCACGATGCCGGCCTCATCGCCCTGGTCGGCGTCACGGATCGCCGCGGCCAGGGGGGGCGGGAGTTGCTCGGGCTGCAGCTGGCCTGCCAACCGCTCCAGCAGGTCGAGGGCCATCCGGCGCTGCTGATCCAGGGCCACCCGCATGCCGTAGCCGAATTCGGCGTTGTCTTCAAACAGGGAATTGCTCCAGGCCGGGCCGCGCCCCTCGGCGTTCAGCGTCCAGGGGGTGGTGGGCAGGTTGCCGCCGTAGATCGAACTGCAGCCGGTGGCGTTGGCGATCAGCATCCGATCACCGAACAGCTGGGAGGCGAGCTTGAGGTAGGGCGTCTCACCACAGCCGCCGCAGGCGCCGGAGAACTCGAACAGCGGCTGCTGCAGCTGCTGCTGGCCGACCTTGCGCAGGTTGAGCTCGCCGCGGGGAACCTCGGGCAGCTGCAGGAAGAAGTCCCAGTTGCCGCGGGCCTGCTCGCGCAACGGCCGCTGCGGCGCCATGTTGATCGCCTTGCGCTTCGGTTCGCTGCGGTCGCGGGCGGGGCACACCGCCACGCACAGGGCGCAGCCGGTGCAGTCTTCGGCGGCCACCTGGATGGTGAAGGTCTGCCCGGCGAAGGCGTGGTCGCGGGCGGGGGCGGTGCGGAAGCCCTCGGGGGCGGCGGCGAAGGTTTCCGGAGCGCCCACCTTGGCGCGGATCACCGCATGGGGACACACCAGCACGCACTTGCCGCACTGCACGCACAGGTCGCTCTCCCACACCGGCACCTCGGCGGCGATGTTGCGCTTTTCCCAGCGGGCCGTGCCCACGGGCCAGGTGCCGTCGCAGGGCAGGGCGCTCACCGGCAGCTCATCGCCGCGGCGCTCCAACATCGGCGCGATCACCTCGCGCACGAAGGCCGGGGCTGCTGCGAACCGGTCGGCCAGGGAGGAACCAGTCGACTGATCTGCGACCACGCCGCCACCGGCGGCAGTCCCGGCGGCATCCAGCTCCTGCCAGGCCAGCTCCTCCAGGTGGTCGAGGCTGGCGTCGAGGGCGGCCAGGTTGCGGGCCACCACCGCCTCGCCCTTGCGGCCGTAGGTGTGGTGGATCGAGGCACGGATGCGCGCGATCGCCTCCTGGCGCGGCAGCACGCCGCTCACGGCGAAGAAGCAGGCCTGCATCACCGTGTTGATGTGGGGCCCCATGCCGGCCTCGCGGGCCACCGCGGTGGCGTCGATCACGAACACCCGCAGGGTGTGGCTGCGGATCGTGGCGCGCAGGCGTTCGGGCAGGCGGGCCCAGCTGCCTGCCCGGCCGTGGGGACTGTTGAGCAGGACCACCCCGCCCGGCTCGATGCCGGCCAGCAGGTCGAAGCGCTCCACGAAGTCCCACTGGTGGCAGGCCACGAAGCTGGGCCGCTGGATCAGGTAGGTGGCGCGGATCGGCCGCGGCCCGAAGCGCAGGTGCGACACCGTGACCGAGCCCGATTTCTTCGAGTCGTAGACGAAATAGCCCTGGGCAAACAGGTCGGTGCCCTCGCCGATGATCTTGATCGCCGCCTTGTTGGCCCCCACCGTGCCGTCGGAGCCGAGGCCGTAGAACACCGCCCGCACCGTGTCCGGGTCCTCGATCACGAACGCCGGATCGATGGGCAGGGAGCGGTGGGTGAGGTCGTCGGTGATGCCGACGGTGAAGTGGTTGAGCGGCTCCGGCTCGCCCGCGGCCAGCAGCGGCTTGAGGTGATCGAGCACCGCCTTCACCATCGCCGGCGTGAACTCCTTCGACGACAGCCCGTAGCGCCCGCCCAGCACCCGCGGCAACGGGGGAGCTCCCTCGGCAACGGCCCCATGCACCGCCGCCCACTGCTCGGCGATGGCGGCCACCACGTCGAGGTAGAGGGGTTCGCCGGGGGCGCCGGGATCCTTGCAGCGATCGAGCACGGCGATCGCCCGCGTGCTGGCCGGCAGGGCCTCCACCAGCATCCGGGCCGCCAAGGGGCGGAACAGACGCACCTTGAGCAGCCCCACCCGCTCGCCGTCGCGGTTGAGGCGCTCCACCGTGTCGGCCGCCGTCTCGCAGGCCGAGCCCATCAGCACCACCACCCGCTCGGCGTCGGCGGGGCCCAGAACCTCGTAGGGCCGGTAGGCGCGGCCGCTGAGGGCAGCGAAGCGCTCCATCGCCTCCAGCACCTGGCCGGGGGCGTCGTCGTAGACGCGGTTCACCGCTTCCCGCGCCTGGAAGTACACGTCCGGGTTCTGGGCGGTGCCGCGGATCACCGGCCGGTTGGGGCTGAGGGCGCGGGCGCGGTGGGCGCTGATCTCCGCAGCCGGGATCAGCTCCTGGAGCAGGGCGTCGCTGATCGGCTCCAGCTTCTGGATCTCGTGGGAGGTGCGGAAGCCGTCGAAGCCGTGCAGCACCGGCAGTCGGCTGCGCAGGCTGGCACGGGTGGCGATGGCGGCGAAGTCGGCCGCCTCCTGCACCGAGGCGGACATCAGCACGGCGCAGCCCGTGCCGCGGGTGGCCATCAGGTCGCTGTGGTCCCCGAAGATGGAGAGCCCCTGGGCCGCCAGGGAGCGGGCCGCCACATGCAGCACCACCGGCGTGAGTTCCCCCGCCCACTTGTAGAGGTTGGGGATCATCAGCAGCAGCCCCTGGCTGGCCGTGAAGGTGGTGGTGAGCGCCCCGGCCTGCAGGGCGCCGTGCACCGTGCCGGCCGCCCCCGCCTCGCTCTGCAGCTCCACCACCGCCGGCACCGAACCCCAGAGGTTGGGGCGGCCGGCCGCGGCCCAGGCGTCGGCCCACTCCCCCATCGGCGAAGCGGGGGTGATCGGATAGATGGCGATCACCTCATTGAGGCGATAGGCCACCAGGGCCACCGCCTCGTTGCCGTCCACGGTGATCGTGGCGGCACCTCCGGCAGGCGCTGAGGGGCCGGCCGGTCTGGAGAGGGTGGCGGTCATCAGCAGGGCTCCAGCGTTGCGGTGGAGGGCAAGGGGCGGGGATCGTGCTCCTGATCAGCGTCGTGCTCCTGGTCGTCGTCGTGCACCAGGCTCAGGGCCACACCCACATGCACCAGCACCCGGTCCCCCACCCGGGCTTCCGGCAGGCAGGCCAGGCTCACCTGCTGGCACACGCCGCCGAAATCCACCTCGGCGCTGCGCCAGAGGGAGTCTTGGCCGGTGTTGGAGTCGCCGGTGTTGAAGGCGGCCGTTTCGGCGGGACCTGGTGTGGTGATCGCCAGGATCACCCCAGGGGTGGCGAGGCACATGGCGCGGCCGGACCGTTCGTTTTTGTTATAGGGCTGGCGTGCAGGGCTGCCCACAGTTGGCCCAGGGCCAGGCCGCCGTCGTTACACGGCACATGCGCGTTCCAGAACACGGCCAGCCCAGCCGCCCGCAGGCCGGCGATGCAGCCCTCCAGCAGCAGGGCGTTCTGGAAGCAGCCGCCCGCCAGTGCCACCTGGGCGCAGCCGCGCTCGCGGGCCGCCCGCAGCGCCAGGCCCACCAGGGCCTCACAGAGCTGGCGGTGCCAGGCGGCCGCCAGCTGGGCCGGCGGGCGGCCCGCCGCCACCCCCTCCAGCAGGGCCGCGAGCAGCGGCGTCCAGTCGAGCCAGCCCAGGGGCAGGCCCGCAGCCGCTGGCGCTGCAGGCGCTGAACTCGCCAGGGGATCCGCAGCCGCCGGTGCCTGGGGAGCAGGCAGCGGTGCCACCTGACGCGCCAGCCCCTCCAGCAGCAAACCCGCCTGCCCCTCATAGCTGAGCTGCTGCACCAGATCCAGCAGGCTGGCGGCCCCGTCGAACAGCCGCCCCAGGGCCGAGGTGCGCGGGGCGTTGCAGCCGGAGGCGAGGGCCTGGCGCAGCAGCGGCAGCTCCTCGGGCGCGAAGGCGGCCCGGCAGGCGGCGGCCCCCGCGTGCTCCAGCCAGCCGGCCTCGGCCAGCAGCCCGAGGGCCACCCGCCGGGGTTCGGCCATCGCCCGCTCGCCGCCGGGCAGGGGCCAGGGCCGCAGGCAGGCCAGCCGCTCGATCGCCAGCGCACCGCAGGCGGCGACCGGCGCCTCGGCCCGCTCCAGCCAGAGCAGTTCGCCGCCCCAGAGCTGGTGACCGCCGGCCGCCGGGTCGGCGGGGCCATAGCCCAGGCCATCGGCCGCCCACACCAGCAGCGGCCCTGTGAGGCCGTGCTCGGCCGCCACCGCCAGGCCATGGGCGTGGTGGTGCTGCACGCGCAGCAGGGGTAGCCCGTGCCGCGTCGCCAGGTGCTCGGCCAGCTGCCCACTGGCGTAGCCGGGGTGGCCGTCGGCCACCAGCCAGGGGGCGCTGGGGGACAGGCCCTGGCCCGGGGGGGTCTCCCGCAGCTGGCGCTCCAGCAGTGCCTTCAGACCGTCCTGGATGCGCTGCTGCACCGCCGGGGAGGCCAGATCGCCCTGGTAGGGCGCCAGCCACACCCGGCCGCCCCGGGCCAGGGCCGGCGCCGCCTTGATGTCGCCGCCGAGGGCCAGAACGACCTGCCCGGCCACCCGATCGGCGACCGGCGGACGCGGCAGCTCCAGGGCGGCCGGCGCGTAGCCGCGGGCGCGGCGCAGCAGGGCGGGGCGGCCGTCGATCAGCTGCAGCAGGGAGTCGTCGAGGGGACGGGCGATCGGCCGGTTGTGCACGAGAAAGGCATCGGCGATGCCCCCCAGCCGCTCCAGGGCCTCGGCCGGATCGATGCACAGGGGTTCACCGCTGGGGTTCCCGCTGGTGGCCACCAGGGGCCGGCCCACCGCCTGCGCCAGCAGCAGGTGCAGGGGCGAGGCCGGCAGCATCACCCCCAGGCAGGGACTGCCGGGGGCCACGCCTACGGCAATCGGATCGGCAGCAGCAGCGGTGTCCAGCGGGGCAGGGACAGCGGCAGCGGCGTGAGCAGTGGAACTGCGGCGCAGCAGCACGATGGGCGCCGCCGGGCCCTCCAGCTGGCGGCGCTCCTCAGGCGTGATCCGCACCTGGTCCAGCAGCTGGGCCGGATCGGCCACCAGCAGGGCGAAGGGCTTGTGGGGGCGGCGCTTGCGCTGGCGCAGCCGGGCCACCGCCTCAGCATCGGTGGCATCCACGAGCAGCTGGAAGCCGCCCACCCCCTGCAGGGCCAGGATGCCGCCGCGCCGCAGCAACGCCGCCGCCGCCCGCAGGGGATCGGCGCCGCCACTGCCTGCCAGCAACTCCCCATCCGGCGCCAGCAGCCGCAGCTGGGGCCCGCAGGCCGGGCAGCCGATCGTCTCGGCGTGGAAGCGGCGATTCGTGGGGTCGTCGAACTCCCGCTGGCAGGCCGGGCAGAGGGGAAAGGCGGCCAGGGTGGTGTGGGCGCGGGCGTAGGGCTCGGCGGTGGCGATCGAATAGCGGGGCCCGCAGCGGCTGCAGCTGATGAAGGGGTAGCGGTGACGGCGGCCTGCGGGATCGGCCAGCTCGGCCAGGCAGCAGGGGCAGGGGGCCAGATCGGCAGCCAGGGACGGGGCAAACAGGCCGGAGCCCAGGGGCTGGCCGGCAGCGGCGGCGATGCGCAGGCCAAGGGGCGCCGGAACAAGGGGCGGGAGCCACTCGGGCTCCAGTGGCTCCAGGGCGCCGGGGGGCTGCAACGCCGCGGGCAACCGCCGCACCAGCCGCTCCAGCGAGGGGCGCTCCCCCTGCAACTCCAGCCGCACGGCGCCGGCGACGTTCTCCACCTCCCCCACCAGCTCCAGCTCCCTGGCCAGGCGGTGCACCAGCGGCCGGAAGCCCACCCCCTGCACCACACCGCGGCAGAGCAGGCGCAGGCGGGCCTGACTCATCGCGCCGCCGGGATGGCCAGCCCAAGGGCGGCGATCAGGGCGTCGAGGCCCACGCCCGAGCGGGCCGAGGTTTCCAGCACGCGGGCGTGGGGGGCGACGCGGGCGATGGCGGCGTGGGCGGCGGCGCGATCGAAGTCCACCGCCTCGGCCAGGTCGATCTTGGTGATCAGCACCAGATCGGCAGCGTGGAAGATCGGCGCGTACTTGAGGGGCTTGTCCTCGCCCTCGGTGGTGGAGACCAACACCACCCGCAGGCCCTCGCCCAGGTCGTAGGCGCCGGGGCACACCAGGTTGCCCACGTTCTCGATCACCAGCAGCTCCAGCTGCTCGAGGGCCACGCCCTGGTGCTCCAGGCGGTGCAGCCCCTCGGCCACCATCGCCGCCTCCAGGTGGCAGGCCTGGCCGGTGGTGATCGTGGCGGCGCGCAGGCCGGCGGCCTGGAGGCGGCGGGCGTCGTTGTCGGTGGCCAGATCGCCCACGATCACCGCCAGGCGCTCCCGGTCGCCGCCACCCGCCGCCAGGCGCCGGGCCAGGGCCTCCAGCAGGGCGGTCTTGCCCGAGCCGGGGGAGGAGAGCAGGTTCACTGCCAGCACGCCGGCGGCCGCGAAGCGCTGGCGCAGGGCGGCGGCGCCGGCGTCGTTGCGCTGCAGCAGGGCGCTGTGCAGCGGCAGGGTACGGGTGGTAGCTGGCGGCTCAGGCGGGAGCTCAACGGCCGGTTGTCCGCAGGCGCAGTCGCGGCACATGGCGGCACGGGTGGGGGCCACGTTCAAGCTAGGAGCGGCGGCTGCCCCTGGCAGCCTGGCTCAGACAGGACGCTGCAGTCGCAGCAGCTGGAGCTCGCTCACAGCCGCGATCGCCTCGAAGTCGTCATCAAAACTCACCAGGAGGGCGCTGTGGTGCAATGCCACAGCTGCGAGCAGCAGATCGAGGCTCGACACCGTGCGTCCGGCGGCGCGACAGGCCTGCCCCAGGGCCGCGGCCCGCTGCCATAGGTCCACTGGTGTGGGGAGACACGGCAGTGTGTCGAACTGGGCCTCCAGCAACCTGGCCTCCTGGGGGCCGGCGGAACGCAACAGCTCGAAGCAGACCGGCTCAGCCAGATGGGCGGCGGGATCGAGCACGAACGGAGCGATGAACGCCTTCAAGGCACGTGGGCTGCGCGTGCGGGTGAAATCGATCCAGAGGCTGGTGTCGAGCAGCAGCTTCATGGTGCGAGGGCCGCATCCCGCTGGCGGTCTCGCTCCTGCTCCGCCTCAAAGCCCTCCAGGTCCACGCCCCACTCGCCGCTGAGAAAGCGCTCGGCGATCCGGGCCCTGCGGCGCTGCTGCAGGGCCTCCGCCATCAGGCGACGAATGGCGGGGCCCTTTTTACGCTCCCCGGTGAGCTCGATGACTTCCGCCATCTCCTGATCTGACAACTCAACCGTGACTTTCATCGTCTACCCCCCGCGGACTCCGATTTTCCCATGACCAGCGGTTCAGGACAACGCCCCTCACTCCACCTCCAGAGAGAGCAGGCGCAGGTCGCGGCCGCGCAGCAGCCGGCGGCTGATCGTGCCGCAGCGGGGGCAGTCGCAGCACCCCTGCGGGGCGGGGAAGGGGGCCGCGCACACGGCGCAGTGGCATTCGGCCGGCTCGATCTCGATGCGCAGCTCGGCGCCGGCGGCGAGGGTGCCCTCCATCACCAGCGGGAAGGCGAAGCGCAGGGCCTCCACCTCCACCCCGGCCAGCTCCCCCACCCGCAGGCTGATCGCGGCGATGCGCACAGCCCCCTCGGCCCGGGCCGCCGCCAGGGCCTGGTCGCGCAGGGCCTCCATCAGGCTGATTTCATGCATCGTCGCTGGGAGTGGCGGCCAGCCAGCCCTGCAGCAGGGCCCGGGCAGCCGGCAGGGCCGCCTGCAGCTCGGCGCTGAGGACCGTGCCGTGGGCGAAGGCGTGGGCGGGCACCTGCAGGAGGTGGGTCCGGGGGCTGCTGCCGTAGAGCACCTGGCTGAGGGCCAGCAGCTGGGCCGGCTCCAGCCGGTGGCTGTCCAGCGCTGCGGCAGCGGGGAGCACCTCCACCAGCTGGGGGGCCGCCCCGGCCGGCGCCAGCCAGGCGTCAATGAACAGCACCGCCTGCTGGTGGGCAAGCTCCTCGGCCAGCTCGGGGGTGAGCTGCTGCACGCTGCGCCCACCCACCGTTTCGGCCAGCAACGCCCCCACGCCGTCGTCGCCGCGCAGGGGATTGCCGATGCCGATCACCAGGCGGTTGAACGGGGCTCGCCGCTCCATGGGCCGCAGCAGGTCGACGGGCACGTCCTGGAATTGTCGAGGAAGCCTGCCTGGACTGGGAAGCCGACCTATGGTGTATGCAGCATGCATCACCGGGCTTGCAACGCACGCAGATCTATCTGTCGGAAGCGGAGCGCTGCGGGCTGCAGGCCCTCGCCCTGCGCAGTGGGCGCAGCCAGAGTGCCCTGATCCGGGACGCCATCGATGCCTTCCTGGAGCAGCATGCGCCCCATGGGCGCTTGGCCCGGCTGCAACAGGCCCGCGGTGTGTGGGCTGCCCGCGCTGACCTGCCCGATTGGGCTGCCCTGCGGCAGGAACTGGATCGCCAACCCCTGGCGGATTGATGGCGCCTGGATCCACGCGGCTGGTGGTCGACACCGATGTGCTGATCGACTACCTGCGCGACCAGGAGCAGGCCGTGGGTTTTCTGGAGGGGTGTGAGCAGGCGCTGGCGATCTCGGTGTCCACATCGCCGAGCTGTACGCCGGAGTGCGCGACGGCGCTGAACGCCAGCAGCTCGATGGCTTTGTGGAGGCCTTTGAGGTGCTGGCGTTGCCCAGGGAGATTGCTGCTGTGGCGGGGCTGTGGCGACGGCAATACGGCCGGAGCCATGGCACGGGCCTGGCCGATGCGTTGATCGCCGCCAGCGTGGAGGCAGCGCAGGCCACGCTGGTGACCCTGAACCGGCGCCACTTCCCCATGCTCGCGAACGTGTGGGTGCCCTACGCCAAACCGGGCAGCGCTTGAGCACCGGAGCAAAAGCCGGCCTGGAAACAGCTCAGGCCAGGGTGCTGAGCCTGCGGGCCGCCGTGCCGAACGGGCCGAGCTGGTACACGGCGGCCCCCACCGGCGAGAAGGTGAACGGGGCAAACGGTTCGGCGAGCATGGCGTCGAGCACGGCAGTGGGCGCCACGCCGGTGGTGACATGGGGGCTGAAGCGCTCGCCCGTGTGCGCCGGCACAAAGCTGGCCACGTAGTCGATCAGGGCCTGGTCGAAGGCGGGGTTGCCATGGTGGGCCGTGAACGCCTCGATCGGGCCGGTGGGCAGCGTGAACGGGGCGAGGGCATCCACGATGGCCTGCTGCAGCTGGAGCAGTGCGGGCGTGGTGCGGGCCACGATGCCGGCCAGGCCCACCTCACCGGCCGGCACGGTATAGCCCTTGAAGGCCTCCAGGGAGATGGCGGCCAGGTCGGCGGTGGCGAAGGCGCCGGCAGCGGCCCCATACACGCCCTCGAGATCCTGGGTGGGCACAAAGCACTGAATCAGTGTGATGTGCGGGCGATGGGCCTCATCGAGCGCGAAGCCCTTGGGGAACACTTCCAGCAGGCGGGCATTGGCGGCCTCGGCGTGGGCCAGCATCGTGGCGTCCGGCTCCAACAGCACGTCGATGGCGGTAATGGTCATGGCTTCCAACGTGCAGGGGCCCTGGCGGTGAGGGCAAGGCGCTCAGTGTGGCTCGGCCGGTGCATCGAGAGAGCGCTGGAAGCTGGCAAACACCCGGAGGGTGGCCGTCACCGCCGACTCCGGCAAGCCGCTGGCCTGGGCTGTGGCCGGGAGAGGTTGCAGGGCCTTCACCTCAGGCTAGGGAGAAGCCCGGCCCAAGGCAGCCCAGGCCTGCGATCTGCCAGCTCCAATGCCGAAACAGTCGGCGCTCCAATGCAGAAAAAGTCGGCCGGCTGATGCAGGAAACAACGAGCCGCGCTCAGGCCGTCCAGTCGCTCCAGTCGGGCACCTGCTCACTCCAGGGCGGGAGCTCCGCCGCCGCTGGCCCCTGCGGCACCACGATCAACCCCGACCCCGCCTCGCCATAGGCCCGACAGGGCAGACCACTGGCCAGCTGCTGGGCGGCGAGGGCGCAGAGGGCGGCATCGATGAAGTCGATGCTGGTGAGGGGCGCCGGGTCGATGCCGGCCTGCAGCAGCAGCTCGGTGCGCTGGCTGCGCTTGTGGGCGGCGCTGGCCTGGCCGCCGCGCAGCTGCCAGGTGATCGCGTGGGGAAAGGTTTCCAAGCAGGCCGGAGCGCTGGGCGGCAGGGCGGCCAGCAGCGGATGGCTGATCTCCAGCTGCCGGTAGAGCGCTTCGCCCTGCAGCATCCAGCCGTAGTAGTTGCTGGGGTGGCTGAGGGCCGCCTGGCGGCTGGGCGAGGCGAAGCAGCGGATGCCGGCGGCATTGAGCGCGCGCTCGCAGGGGCGGGCGCGGCCATCGACGCTCCAGCGGCAGGGGGCATCGATGGCGATCAGCTGGGCACCGATCACGGCGCGGCACCAGTGGGCCAGCTCCTGCACGTCGGTGGTGGCCAGTTGGCAGGCATAGGCGCCAGCCCTGAGCGCCACGGCGTGGAAACCCTTGCGGGCGCCGCCCACGTCGATGCCGATCACGGCTTGGGCAGTCACAGCAGCACGCCCTCCACCCCAGCTAGCGTGATGTACAGGCTATTGGACAACTCCATGCAGGTGGTCAGCTTTTCGGAAGCCCGCGAGAGCTTCAAGGCCGTGCTGGATCGGGTGGAGGCCGATGCGGACGTGACCCTGATCACCCGGCGACACGCCAAGGGGGCGGTGGTGATGTCGCTCGACATGTACAACAGCCTGATGGAGACAGTGCACCTCCTGCGTTCTCCTGCCAACGCCGCCCATCTGCAGCGGTCACTGGAGCAGGCCGGGAGCGGGGAGCTCCTCTCCCATGCGCTGATCGACCCGGATGCAGCCGATGCCGAAGCTTGAGCGGCTCGCCTGGACCACAGCCGCCTGGGAGGATGACGTGTACTGGCAG
Source organism: Prochlorococcaceae cyanobacterium (assembly GCA_040399285.1). Classification (GTDB taxonomy): domain Bacteria; phylum Cyanobacteriota; class Cyanobacteriia; order PCC-6307; family Cyanobiaceae; genus NIES-981. The sequence goes on along the minus strand of JBBASM010000006.1, from coordinate 53,082 downwards.
AGCCAGGACCGCAGGCAGCTGCGGCGCATCAACCAACTGATCCAGGCCTGCCTGCGCGATCCGTTCGATGGCATCGGCAAACCCGAGCCGCTGCGGGAAAACCTGGCCGGCTGCTGGTCACGCCGCATCGATGAGGAACATCGGCTTGTCTACCGACTGGACGGCGATCTGCTGGTGATCCTGGCTTGCAGGTATCACTACCGCTGATCAGAACCAGGCAACGGCGCGCGGCTGAGCCCGAGGGTCTGGCAGAGGTTGTTGAGCCTGGCCTCGCTGCCGTCGTCGAGATGCAACGAAATGGTCTGCATGGCCCCCTCAACCGCATCTCCTGCAGCACGCCAAGGCGCACGCCAAACCGTGCGACTCGGCGTACGATGGACTGAGCTGGCAGGAGTGCGATGCAGGCAATCTCGGCGAACGATCTGAAAACCGGCGGCATCGGCGCCATCTCACGAGCGCTGGAGAATGAACGGGAGGTGGGGTTGAGCGTGCGCGGTGAACTGCGCTATGTGGTGATGGAGGCCGATGCTTACCAGCGCCTGCGGGAGTGCGAGCTGGACATCGCGCTGCAGGAAGCCCGCGCCGATCTCGCCGCCGGCAGTGTTGTGCACGAATCGGTGGACGATCACCTCAGGCGTCTGGATGCCATGGCCACCGGCCCCGATGACGCGCTGCCAAGGACATCAATGCAGCCTTGAGTTGGTCGTTGGTGTTCACCGAGCGGTACAACCGCCGAGCCGCTTGGTTTCTGCGGCGCCATCCCGAGATGCGTGAGGTGTATCGCAAAACGCTGCTCCTGCTGGAAGCCAATCCGCACCATTCATCCCTGCGACTTCATGCTCTGAGGGGCCGCCTTGAGGGGCTGCATTCGGTTTCGATCAACCTGAGCTACCGCATCACGCTTGAAGTGCTGATGGAAGGCCAGACCCTGATTCCGATCGATATTGGCTCCCACGATGTGGTGTACAGGGCCTGACAGTCACGGTGCGATAGTAGCCGCATCTTTCCTCTAGATCCATCAGAGCATCGCAGGACATTTCAATGATCATTTTGCCAGGCGTTGCAGCTGGGTCATGGCCTCATCCCAGGACAGACGCTTCGCTGAACCGTCGAGGAGCCGTTGGCGGCGCTCAGCCAGGACATCGGCGTGCCAGTCTGGCAAGGAGATGGAATCGGGCCTGCTGCAGAGGCTCTGCCACACCTGCTCCAGCGACTGCACCTTCTCCGGCACTGTCAGGGCATCGAGTTGATCACTGGAGAGTTCGATGGCCATCGCTCTGGTCACCTTTCGTTCAGATGAATCGGTCTTGAACGAAGCGACCAGGACTGGGGGTGTGCTCGCGCAGCACCGCCAACACCTCAGCGCGGCTGGTGCAGGGGTGGGCGACAGAGGACGGGTCAGACCGCGCGGACTTCTTTCCTGACGGCTGGTCCTCCCAGGCGATGGGCAGCAGCCCCAGCCCAACCACGAACCAGAACCAAGCAGGAATCAGGCCGATGCCTCATAGAGGTACCGCTGGAAGCCGGCGAAGAGCTGGCCAATTTCGTCTGGTCTGCCCAGATCGGCCACGGCATCAGCGATGGAGTTCTGGTAGCGGAGCTGCAGCAACGGCGTGAGCTTCTCCAGGGCCAGCTCCTGCACACCCAGCGTCACGTAGTGCTGGAGAACGAAATTCAGGAAGAGCTGCTGCTTGCTCGTGCATTTGGAATGGATGTAAAGGCGAGCATGGGCAGCACGCTCCTCCCGGGGGATGGGCTGCAGGGCATAGGCCACATGGGCCAGCACGTCGAAAAGATCACTATTCTCGGCATTGATGATCGTCTGCATCTCGGCCAGCTGGGCTGCGCCGAAGCCCTTCTCCTCGAGGCCCTGGAGCAGCTTGCGGCGGGTTTCTGGAGAGCTCCAGAGTTCCCGCAGCTCGGCCTCATCTTTCACGAACTCCGGCAGTTTTCCATAGAGCAGTTCCAGGAACTGCTGCGAACTCATCGGTGTGCCGTCCGGGTGCCAGAAGCTAGTCACCATCATGTGCTGGATGGAGCGTTCCTTGCCGTCGCCCAGCCTGATGCGTGCCTTTTGGCGTCGGGGCTGGCCGCTGGTGTCGTCATCCCCGTCGGGGGCCTGGGGTTCGGGGGGTTCCGTTGGGGGCAGGGCCTGGCGAGGGCCAACGGGTTCGGGCTCCTGGGGTTCGCCATCCCACTCAGGATCACTGAAGTGATGGTGGGCCTTCACGAAGTCGTAGATGGTGAAGTACTCCTTGCCGTCGTAGAGGCGGGTGCCACGGCCAATGATCTGCTTGAACTCGATCATCGAGTTCACCGGCCGCAGCAGCACGATGTTGCGCACGTTGCGGGCATCCACGCCCGTGGAGAGTTTCTGCGAGGTGGTAAGGATGGTGGGGATCGTCTTTTCGTTGTTCCGAAAGAATCGCAGCCAGGTGTTGCCCAGTTCGCCGTCGTTGGCGGTGACCCGCTGGCAGTAGTTGGGATCGGTGCTGGTCTTGCACTGGTTGATCAGGTCGCGGATCGCCAGGGCATGGTCTTGGGTGGCACAGAACACCAGGGTTTTCTGGCGTTGATCGATCTGGCCCATAAAGATCTCCACCCGCTGCTGTTCGCGCTGTTTGATCTCGATGATTTTGTTGAAGTCGGCTTCCTTGTAGAGCCTGCCGGCTTCGATCTCGCCTTCCACCACCGTGTCATCGGGCGTGTAAACGTATTCATCGAGAGTGGTGGTGACCTGCTTAACGCGGAAGGGTGTGAGGAAGCCGTCGTTGATGCCCTCCTTCAGGGAGTAGGTGAACACCGGTTCGCCGAAGTAGGCGTAGGTGTCGATGTTGTCGTTGCGGCGCGGCGTGGCGGTGAGGCCGAGCTGCACGGCGGGGGAGAAATACGCAAGAATGCCGCGCCAGGTGGATTCATCGTTGGCGCCACCGCGATGGCACTCATCGATCACGATGAAATCAAAAAAGTCCGCCGGGTACTGACCGAACCAGGGGGAGGGCTTGCCATCCAGCACCGGGCCGCTCATGAAGGTCTGGAAGATGGTGAGGAACACGCTGGCGTTGGTGGGCACGCGGCCCTTGCGGCGCAGGTCTTCGGGATAGATACGCACCAGGGCGTTGTCTTCGAAGGCCGCGAAGCCCGTGAAATCCCTGAAGGCCTGATCGGCCAGGTTGTTGCGATCGGCCAGAAACAGGATGCGCGGCCGGCGCTTGGGCTCACCGGAGAGGTTCCAGCGGGCGGCAAACAGCTTCCAGAGGATCTGGAAGGCGATCGAGGTTTTGCCGGTGCCGGTGGCCAGGGTGAGCAGGATGCGGGTGCGACCGGCGGCGATCGCCTCCAGCACCTGGGTCACGGCGATCTCCTGGTAGAAGCGGATCTGCCAGCTGCCGCCCTTGTCGGGGTAGGGGATGGCGGCGAAGCGATCACGCCAGGCGTTCTCTTCGGCGAAGGTGCGCGCCCACAGCTCCTGGGGCGTGGGGAAGGCTTCGGCCTCCCCCTCCTCGCCCGTCTCCCTATCGATGGCGTAGATGCCCTTGCCATTGCTGGCGTAGGTGAAGCGCAGCTGGAGCTTGGCGGCGTATTCCTTGGCCTGGCCCACCCCCTCGGTGAGCGGCAGGGTATCGGCCTTGGCCTCCACCACCGCCAGGGCTGTATTGCGGTAGCTGAGCACGTAGTCGGCGCTGAGGGATTTGCCGCGGCGGCCGCCGCCCTCGATGCGCCCGGGGGCGATCGGAAACTCGCGGCGTATGCGGCTGCCCTCCACCACACCCCAACCGGCCGCCACCAGCAGCGGATCGATCAACTCGGCGCGGGTTTCGGCCTCGTTCATGGCAACAGGCTGCCCACATGGTGGAGCAGCTCCGCGCAGAGCTGGTTCCAGGCGGCACGATCGAGGTGTTCCACATCCGGTTCTTCGTCGTAGCGCCACACCACGGCAAACAGGGTGAAGCGGCTGAGGCCAACGAAGGACTCAACAGGGGCGCCCTGATCGCGCAGCATCTGAAACAGCAGCCTGAGGTTGTGACTGAAGGGTGGCTGGTCTGGCGTGAGCACCAGCAGCCAGGCCTTCAGAGCCTTCTCGATCGCCTGCTGCAGATGAAAGCCCCAGGTGGCTTCCTCAAAGAGCGAAGCATCCGCCATGGCCAACGCGGTGCGCAGGTCACGGTGCGCGATGCGCAGAAAGCCGGCCGCTGTTTCAGCCGGGGCCATGCAGAGGCTCCGCAGGATCCAGCCGGCGCCCATAGCGGAACGCCTGGGCAATCACGTTCTGACGTCCATGGCGCCGCTCCTCCACTTCACTGGCGGAGTAGAGAAGCAGTTCAATGGGCAGGCGGTGATGGGCCAGCTTCCAGCCCAGGGCATCGGTTTCCTCAAAGCGCGAATGGTTGGCCAACCATTCATCCGGCACGGTGATTAGCAGATCCAGGTCTGAATCGGGCCGCTCGGTGCCGCGGGCACGGGAACCAAACAGGCGCACCGCGGATCCGGGGATGGCTGCCTGGATCTCGGCCGCGATCGTGCGCAGCAGCGGCTCATCCACCACGTAGTGATAGCTGGAGGGGCGGGCTGTTGCGCTCATGGGGCTAGTTTGACGCGTATGGCCGGACTCTGCCTGTTTCAGCGGCGCGCATCCTGCAGTGGGCAGCCATAGGCGGCGAACGCCGCATCGGCACTGACCAGGGTGAAGGGGCCGCTGATCGCCTGGGCCACCAGCAGACGGTCAACCGGATCGCGGTGGTGCAGGGGCAGCTGTTCGAGCGCCAGCAGATGGGGAAGGTCGATCGGGAGGAACACAAAGCCCGACTGCTCCGCCCAGGGGATGGCCTCGCGAGCCGACAGGGGCATGTCGGCACGGGCCAGGGCGTGCTTGATGGCGATCTCCCAGAGCGACACGTGGCTGACCATCACCGCACTGGCCTGGTGGGTGATCAGCTCCCGGCTGGCGGGCCCCAGCTTCGGGTCATCGGTGATGGCCCAGAGAAAGGTGTGGGTATCGAGCAGCAGGTGCATCAGCCCTGCTCGAACAGTTCGGCGATCTGGGGATTGGCGGCATCGATGGAGTCGGGCGCCACGAACTGCCCCCGGGCGATGCCCAACCGGCGGGGCCGGGCCGGTGCCTGCAGGCTGGTGAGCCGCGCCACGGGCCGGCCGTTGCGGGCGATCACCACCTCGGCTTCGGCGCCGGTTTCGATCGCCTCCACCAGCCGCGAGAGGTGGGTCTTGGCCTCGAGCATGTTCACCACACGGCTCGGGCCCGTGCTCTGACCAGGGCTGGCACGGGACACCATGGCTGCACACAGCTCAACCAGACCAGACTAGACCAGCCAGGGCGCTCCAAGCTCCTCCACCGGTAGCAGCCAATGCAGCAGGGCGGTGGTGATGTCGCTTGACACGACCAACAGCCTGATGGAAACGGTGCACCTGCTGCGTTCCCCGGCCAATGCGGCCCATCTGCAGCAGTCGCTGGAGCAGGCCGGGCGCGGGGAGCTTCTCTCCCATGGGCTGATTGATCCGGATCTGGCCGATGCCGGCGATTGAGCGGCTGGCCTGGACGGCAGCCGCCTGGGACGACATCCTCCACTGGCAGAGCCAGGACCGAAGACAGCTGCGGCGCATCAACCTGCTGATCCAGGCTTGCCTGCGCGATCCCTTCGCTGGCATCGGCAAACCCGAGCCCCTGCGAGAAAACCTGGCTGGGTGCTGGCCTCGCCGCATCGATGAAGAGCACCGCCTGGTTTATCGGTTGGATGGCGATCTTCTTGTAATCCTGGCCTGCAGGGTTCACGACCGGTAATGTCATGATCCGGCACCGCAAAACGATCCCTTCAAGCGACTGGACGCCATGGAGAAGGTAGCCGATAACGAGACGCAGAAGAGCATCTGAGGATATCTCGATGATCATTAAATCAGGCGCTGCAGTTGGGCTTCCGCCTTATTCCAGGGAATGCGCTTAGCAGAACCTTCTACGAGTCGCTGGCGGCGCTCAACCAAGACATCAGCGTGCCAGTCTGGTGAGGTGAAGGTATCAGGTTGACTGCAGAGGCTCTGCCAAACTTGCTCAAGGAATCGCACCTTCTCCGCAACGGTTAGGGCGTCGAGTTGGTCGCTGGAGAGGTCGATCGCCATACCGCTGGTAGCGTCGTATGTAGCTTAGTGATCTTCAGCGGCTGATCACCACTTGCAAATAAAGCCCCATGAGCGAATCCCTGCAGATGCTTCCCAAGCCGACAACGATGGCGGCGAGGGCGAGCCGATACAATGATCAGGGATTATAGCGTTCGAAAGGCTTTAGGATTCTGTTGGCCACTTCCGAAGCTGCTGTGCGAGTGCCGGCAGATCGTTTTGAACAATGGCCCAGATCACTGAAAGGCTGAGGCCGAAGTATTCATGTACGATGCGGTTGCGGAGACCCTTAATCGCAGCCCAGTCGACATCGGATTTCTGAAGTTTTTTCTCTTCCGGTATGCCTGTGGAAGCTTCACCGATGATTTCAAGATTGCGGACCACGGCATCAACCGTGCGCGAGTCAGCGCAGAACTCGTCAAAGCCCATGCCGCTGGTGTAATCAGCGATCTTGCTGCACGCCTCCTGCATGTCGGCGACAAACAATGTCCACTTACGGCGCGACATCTACAAGGCTGCTCAGTATGAAGGGGCGGCGGTTCTCCTTGATCCCATCGGCGGCCACCAGGTCGACCTTGCGACCGAGCAGGGCTTCAAGGCGATCGGCCAGGTGGATGAAGCCGAAGCCGATGGGCTCGACGAAGCTCGCCAGCAGGTCCACGTCGCTGCTGGCCGTTGGTTGATCGGTCGCGAAGGATCCGAACAACTGCAGCGAGCTGAGCTTGAACTCGGCAGCCAGGGCCGGGTAATGCTGACGCAGCACCGCCAGCACCTCAGCGCGGTTTGAGCAGGGTGGCGCGACGGAAGCCGTCATGGTTGCGGCGTGGTTGGTGATTCAACGTTAAGTGCCATCCAAGCCTGGGGCTCAGAGCTCGCCGCTGAACGCCTGGTGCAGGAGGGACTTCTTCAGTTCCTCAAGGGCGGCGAGTTTGCGTTCGTAGAGGCTGGTGAGGCGTTGGGTTTCTTCCAACAAACTATCGAGCCTGGCTACCAGAGCCCCTTGCAGGTCTTTAGGCGGAATTGGGATTTTCAGCTCTCTGATTTGCCTTATCGTGAACTGCTGCAAGGCTGCACCGTTCTTTGATAATTCTAAATACGACTTAACTTCGCTCGAATTTAGGACATGAAAAAGGAGCCGGTTGTTAAGGATTTCGCCGCAACGAAGCCACGCAATCTGGGAGTTCAGATTCGATCCGTCGTGGCTAGCGTCGACAATTGCTGTCTTGCCAATCTCTCCCCGATTGGTGAACAGAATATCGCCGGTCTTTAGATGGCCTTTCTTGAGCTGTGCATGCTTCTCCGGTGAGAGATATCGCATATCCTCGTCGGAGACTCCTCCGGCCACGAGGTTTTTCGCTCGGATAAACGGAACACCCATACGAACCAATTCGTCCTTCTTCGGGTAATTAGATGAATGATTGCCATCGCCAATAACACATACATCTTCTAAACGCTTCTCCTCCCACCCTTCCCCCCTCTGATTGAAGACGGATTGAAGATGACTATCAAAGAGGGCGCGGGCATTCCGAAGATTCATTTCGGCGTTGGCTTTGGCGGTGGCGAGGCCCGCAAAGGCTTCGTCGAGCAGGGAGACGATTCGCTGCTGTTCAGGGAGTGGGGGGAGAGGAAACGCAAGACGATACATGGCCTCCTTGTCGAGGTGGGGGATGGCAGAACCTATTTTCGCCCCATTGAAAATCTCAAATGTCGACGCAAGGAAGGCGCGTAGATAGTTGTCATCAAGCTCTACCTTCTTGGATATCTTCCCCATCGTGGAGGAAAGGATGCCATGAAATCCAGTAAAGACTTCGCCGGAGTTTGAGCCGTCACAAATGATGATAGTTTCGTCAACTCGGACGGTAATCGAGTTGGGGTCGTTTACTGATGCATATTCCGCCTCCGCTCTGCCCCGCATCACTTTCGCGACGAGGTATGGAAGGTCTCCGTTCGTCCTTTCCGGCTTCAAGATCGGCTTTCGTCCTTTGATGATTTCGCAGACTTCACCTAGGGCCTTTATCTGCCACTTCTTCTTCATACCAACTCCCTAATCCTCTCCAGCACCTCCACACTCTCCGCATCCAGCGCGACAATCTCCGCCATGATTTCCTGCGGGCTCCGCAGCGCCACCGCCTGAACCCCATAGGGGTTCTTCACCGAAAGATCCCAGCTCTCTGGCTCAATGGAGTCCACCGCCACACTCCAACTCTTGGGCGAATCCGCAAAAGACTTCTGCAGCTCCACGAACTCGGCCAGGTCGCGGTCGTTGAGCGGATTGGTTTTGCCCAGGTTGCGGCCGGGATCGAGCTGGTAGAACCACACCTTGCGGGTGGGTGATCCCTTCTCGAAGAACAGCACCACCGTTTTCACCCCCGCTCCCTGGAAGGTGCCGCCGGGGCAGTCGAGCACTGTGTGCAGGTTGCAGTCGGTGAGCAGCTTCTGCCGCAGGGCCACCGAGGCGTTGTCGGTGTTGGAGAGAAACGTGTTCTTGATCACCACGCCGGCGCGGCCGCCGGCCCGCAGCAGGCGAATGAAGTGCTGCAGGAACAGAAACGCGGTTTCACCGCTGCGGATCTCGAAGTTCTGCTGCACCTCCTTGCGTTCGCTGCCGCCAAATGGCGGGTTGGCAAGGATCACATCGAAGCGGTCGCGCTCCTGCACATCGCTGAGATTTTCGGTGAGGGTATTGGTGTGCAGCACCCGGGGCGCCTCGATGCCATGCAGGATCATGTTCATGATCGCGATCACATAGGCGAGGCTCTTCTTCTCCTTGCCGGTGAAGGTGCGGTTCTGGAGGGTGTCGAGGTCTGCGGTGCTGAGTTCGCGCCCGGTGGCGCCGCCCTTGCGCATAAATTCGAAGGCTTCGCACAGGAAGCCGGCGGAGCCCACCGCCGGGTCGTAGACCGACTCGCCGATCTGGGGGTTCACCACCTGCACAATGGCGCGGATCAGCGGCCGGGGCGTGTAGTACTCACCGCCGTTGCGGCCGGCGTTGCCCATGCGCTTGATCTTCTCCTCGTAGAGCATCGAGAGCTCGTGCTTCTCGGCCTGGGAGCGGAATCGCAGGCCATCGATCACATCGATGATTTCGCGCAGGTTGTAGCCGCTGCTGATCTTGTTGCGCAGTTCGCCAAAGATCTCGCCGATCTTGTATTCGATCGTGTTCGGCCCGCTGGCGCTCTGCTTGAAGCGCTCCAGGTAGGGGAACAGGCGCTGGTTCACGAAGTCGCGCAGGTCGTCGCCGGTGAGGGCGGCGTGATGATCCAACTGGCCGCTGTCGTTCTTCGGGGCTGCCCAGCTGTTCCAGCGGTAGGTCTCCTCAAGGATGGGCGTATACGTGCAGCCCTCCAGGACGGCCACGGTGGACTTGTCGTCCTCCAGCCCGTCGAGGTACTTGAGGAACAACAGCCAGGAGGTTTGCTCGGTGTAGTCGAGCTCGGTGCCGCAGCCGGCCTCCTTGCGCAGGCAGTCGTCGATGGCGCGGAACGCCTGGTCAAAGGAGCTAGCGGCAGAAGCGGCGCGGGATCCGTTCGCAGCGCGGGTGCGGGGGGTGCGGCTGGCGGTCTGGCCATTGCTGGAGGCCTCCCCCGCCGGCTCATCCGCCAGGGCCACCGAGCCGCCACGGCCACGGCCGGGAACGATCAGCCGGCGGCTCAGCAGATCGCCCTTCATTGCCTCGTAGCTGGCTTCGTCCCACTCCAGGGTTTCCCGCAGGCGGCCGTTGCCTGCTGATCCGCCCAGGGCAGCGAGCGCACCGAGGAACTCGTCAGCGAGGTCGTCGTTGCTTCCGGCGTCGCTCAGTGGGTTCTCAGCGGCGTTGGCCAACGGATAAAGCAGTTCTGACGACTCAGCATGCCAGAAGGGTTACGAGCGGGGCAAGGGTGGCGGGAGGTGGGCTGGTCCCGGTCGAATGAATTGCAAGGAGTTGCATCCAAAGGACTGTTGCTCTGATGATGCAGGCCGACTGGGTGTAGGGGCTTTAATATGCACTTTATGTCCTAGTTCAGAAGCGGGCCGCAACTTGAAGATCGGTGAGTTATTCTAGGTCCCGCCTTCTGCGTCTGGATGATATGTGCCGTGTATAGAAGGTCCTGATGGACCCTACGCCGATCCCAATGGGGTGGCACTAAGAGTCGGTCTGATGGGTGTGTGGAGCTCGAAAGCCACCACCCCGAGCAGCCAACATCGTTGCAAGATGCCGAAATGATGCCCGGTATGATCTGATCGAAGTCAAGAAGATCCGACCAAGAACGCTGACGCGACTCTAAGTACCGTTAAAATTCTAACACACTCAGTACACACTGGTGCGCTGGCGGCGTTCAAGACTTCGAAAAAGTGACACGTCCTGCCAGTCGCTAAACCATGGATGGCTTTCAAGCCACTGCACAGCCCCTGCCAACTCCGCATTAGACCTGTGCTTCCGCGTTCCGAGTTTGTGTACGGAATCCTTGAGCAACTTTATCCTGAAGTCCTTTGAGAAGTGCGGGCAGGACAAAGCATCAAGCACAAGGTGAATCATCTCTGAGGATACTTCCAAGTCAACCTTAGAACAGTCGCGGACTCGATCAGCTATTGCTTGCTCGACTTCACGCACAGCATTCTCGTAATCCTTGCGCCTACCGAAATACCTCGCGAGTGTGATTAGGGAGAAGTAGTCAAGCTTGGATAACCGCCCACCCTTTGGAACTACCCAAAGCTGCAATATGTGCCATGGAATTTCAAACTCCGCCCCCAACTGCCCAACCAACGTCACCACATTTAGCGTCTCCAGCCCTACACCTTGCATTGCTGGCCTCACCTCCGCTGACTCCCTGAGAAAACAGGTAGCCGAACGGAACACCTCCTCCTCCACGGCAAGTTTGACATCCCGCAAGCCGACACATTCTAGGAACGACAATGCCAGCAGGATTGAGCTAGCCAGCCTTGTAGAGTTGTCCACAGTTGGTGCAACGGCATACAAGAAAAAAACCAGTTCGACTAGCAGCAAAATGCATCGCCTGTACTTCGATGCGTCTCCAACCGAAACACTTTCTACTTGGCACATTCGAATAAGATGGTTTGAAAGTGCGGGGAGGAGGTATCCCGTAACCAAGCCGTATCCGAACTCGCTGCCCCTACAAATAGCGCGAACCTGCTTGAGAAACGCTGCTTTTAGCCGGTGAATACTTCGTATGTCTTTCGGAACGATTGCGAACTTTGGACTGGGTTCGCTAACCTCAGCAGGAAGACCGGCTACCTCTTCATCCGATAGAATTTTTAGATCCGCACCTAGATCAGCGCCAATCGTTGTCCGCATTGAAATGGTATCAAGGAAGGCAGCCAGTGGTCCCTTCATTTGCTCAATTGCCGCGGAGCGCTCTGTGATGAAGGGCCTTGCAAGCTTGGTGGTTTTTTTGGAATTAAAAGACAAATGGTAGGTTTCCAGCTCAGCCGCGACCACTTCCGCAACCTCTGCAGCTACCACTTCGTTAGCCGCGAAGATAAAGTAGTCATCAACATACCTGCGAACAGCAAACCTCCCTGAGAGATGATCCCTTCGTTTTTCTATATGCTTTGCAGCGCGGATGTCTACGTCCTGAAGAATGATCTCGGCGAAGATTCGACTCAGTTCAGGACCAACTAGAATTCCATTAGTCTCTGCCCAGTTGGCTTCTCTCATTTCGCGATCAATTTCACCGCCGAATGTATTTGCACTCGCTTGTAGGTGTCGCTTCACAACGTCTTTGGACTTCATTGCCCACGAGACCGAATGGGTATAGATACTGCCAAAGCAGTTGCTTATGTCTAGCATCCAAAGAACAGGGTAACGCCGCTCCAGGGCAAGGAACTCCTCGGATTCAAAGAACTTGTGCAGGCGACGGTATCCGGTGTAGGCAAAAAACGAGGTTGGGTGGCGGCACAGAAAATGCTCAGAATCAAGATCAACGCCAGCCGCAGCAAGTTTAAGCTGATGGATGTTCTGATTCAAGTTCTCCACGAATGTGCGACTACCAGCCTTCTTGGGAGCACGCAGAGACCAGCTGCTTCGCTGACAGTAATGAACCACCAACAAGTATCGGCGTTTGTACATCTGCGCCCACCTAATTTGATTACGGGGATGTGGAAGAGCCAGTTTCCGGTCCTTAACGGGGCTGACTCGAACAGAGTATTGATAAGGTCGAGATGGTCGGTTATTCTTAGGCTTAGGCTTAGGATCTGGATCTAAGAGCTTGGCGATGAATGCTTCAAGCAGTTCCGAGCCCGGCCATGAGCCCGCCCTTAGATCCTCCCGATGGGCTCGGGCCCATTGGTAGGTGCCCTCGTTGCTGAAGAATAGAGGAACCTCCACGGGAGTGGTATCTGTCAGGAGGACGCGCAGAAAGTCGGAATCTCTTAGGGACTGCGCTCGATATTTAGGCATACTTCCAGCACCCCACAATTTTCCCCACCCTCTGACTGGAGAACTTGGTCAATTGTCGGGTGCGATGACCGGCGGTGAAGGAGTACCGAGCCAAGTGTCGGCGTTGCCCGGTAGTGAGTGCTGACGCAAGACTTTTATTCAGCGAAGTTTTGCGACCAAACAGCAGCGCCCGCAGGAACGAGTCCAGCTTCGACAGTCCGCTTTCGTCCTGGTCATATGTGCTTGCGGAAACGGCAGGGTAAGAGTAGAAAATTCCTACCTTGGGTCGATGCGCATTCTGCCCGCCTGGAATTCTATAATTCCCACTCAGAGCGCGGATTCGGTCCTCAAATAGCTCGTAGTCATGGTCGATCAAGAACGCTCGGGCCGACAAGCACAGGCGCGAGGATATCTTTGCTATTTTCGCATTAGCAATATCAATTGAAACCGCATTGATTTTGTCCTTCTGGGGCGTGATGGTGTACCGGTAGCCTAGAAATTCGATATGGCTGGGGGGCTTGTTGGGCTGCCCACCTTCTATCAATAAGCCATGAGACTTTTGATGGTTGAGGCGCAGGCCTCCCCGAGACTGCAATTCGTCTCGAAGCCATGACTTTAGGCCAAGATGCTCTGCTTCCAACGATGACACAACGATGATGTCGTCTACGTATCTGGAATAAAAGTAAATATGATCATGGTTGGACAGAGCCCTGTCAATTGGCAGCAGGTAGTCCTCAGAAAGTACGCCGCTCGAAGAAACTCCTCGTGGGAGTCCAACAACGCCTTGTTCGGTACAGCCTTGGAACAGAGAGCGCATGACCCGCACTGCTGATCGGGGCAAGCCAAGGTCTTCTATCAGCCGCAGTTCGATCTGTTCTCTCGGTATTGACTCATAGAACTGCCGCAGATCGAACCGATGAACCACAAAGGGAATACCTTCTGAGAGCATATTTGCGACAGTCGCATTCACTAAATGCCTGTTGGCCTGCTTCACTCGTGTAACCTTTGAAAAGGTTGCCGTCGCAGCAGAGACCAGTAGGCGGTCCAACATGTCCACTGGTTGGTACACCTCGAATTTTCCTCTGGGGCTCCTGCAAAGCTGCATTGTCCACATCGGACCAATTGCTCGACAGTGGGCCTCTTCAATCGAGCCCGTTCCTGTGTTCGGAATTGCTTCCAGCCTTGGGTCAGAGTCACGAATGGCTCTTAGGCCGGCAAGTGTCATTGGACTAGAGAACATCGATCTCCACAGCACAGAAAAATTTAGACTTATTACCTGGTGGGGCGACGCGTGCGGTCTACCGATGTCGACTTATCTACGACTTTCACCGGTAGTCTTACCTGTTCAGGAGCTTCTCGGCGTTGTCTCCCTCAGGCGCGCCCTACTTCCTAGAGTGGGTTACAACATAGTGCTCAAAACACGTATTCGAGCAGACCCGCATGAGGCCCGCCCCTAACCCTCCCCAGCAGTATAAAGGCACTGCTTCCTTGCGGGCAACTTGCCGAGCCCCCTAACCGGCAATGGCTTTCGCATAGCCGCCTGCGTACAAGCTCCTTTTATACGGACCCGCCCATCACCGTTCCCAGGGCTAAAAAGCACCTCAGCCTCAGCCTTGATCCCAACCTCGTCCTGACGCATGTCAAGCCCCCAACCCCCTCAATCCCTCACCCGCTCCGCCAACACCCTCCCCCCCGCATCCACCAGCGCAATCCGCAGCGGCATAGCACCCGCCGCGTGGGTGCTGCAAGAGAGGCAGGGGTCGAAGCAGCGGATGCCCGCCTCCACCCGGTTGAGCAGGGGTTCGGGGATCTCGGCCCCTTCCGCCACCGGCTCGGTGATGAACTCCCGGGCGATTTGGGCCACCGTGCGGTTCATCGCCAGGTTGTTCTGGCCCGTGGCGATGATCAGGTTCACGCGGGTGATCAGGCCGTCGTCGTCCACCCGGTAGTGGTGAAACAGGGTGCCCCGCGGCGCCTCGCTCACCCCCACCGCCTCGTTGGCGTTGAGGCTGGCGCGGGCGCGGATGCGGTCGCCCATCAGGCTGTCGTCCACCACCAGCTGCTCGATGCCCTCCAGGCAGGCCACGATCTCCACCAGCCGGGCGTGGTGGAACGCAAACGACGACGTCACGATCCGGCCGCCGCTCGCCGCGGTGCCGCTGCGCTGGCGGAACTCGGCCAGTTCCCGGTCGGCCCAGTCCGTGCCGATGTGGTCGCACACGTTCAGCCGCGCCAGCGGCCCCACCCGGTAGATGCCCTCCGGATAGCCCAGCGGCTTGTAATACGGGAACTTCAGGTAGCTCCAGCTCTCCACCGCCTCGCCCAGGAACGTGGCGTAGTCGTCTTCGCAGAGGCCATCGGCCACGATCCGGCCGTTGCTGTCGATGAAGCGGATCGCCCCCTCGATGCACTCCCAGCCGCCATCAGCCGCCACCAGGCCCATGAACAGTGAGGGGAAATCGCCGAACGTGCGCTTCTCCCGCTGCAGCGGCCCATCCAGCAGTCCCTTGTAGAGCGCCAGCGCAGTGGCCACCGTGGCCTTGGCCTCCGGCAGCCGCCCCAGGATCCAGTCCCTTGCCTCGGCGCTCAGGGGCGTGCGCACCCCGCCGGGCACCGCCCAGGCCGAATGGATCTTGCGGCCCCCCAGCAGTTCCAGCACCTGCTGGCCGAACTGGCGCAACCGAATGCCGGCGCGGGCCAGATCCGGGTCGGCCGCCATCAGGCCGAACACGTTGCGCTTGGCCGGATCGCTCTCCCAGCCCAGCAGGAAATCCGGACTGCTCAGGTGAAAGAACGAGAGCGCATGGCTCTGGCACAGCTGGGCCAGATTCAGCATCCGCCGCAGCTTTCTTGCCGCCGGTGGCGGCTGCACCGCCAGCAGCTTGTCGCCCGTTTTCGCCGCCGCCAGCAGGTGGCTCACCGGGCAGATGCCGCAGATCCGCGCCGTGATCCCCGCCATCTCCGTGAACGGCCGGCCCTCGCAGAACGTCTCAAAGCCCCGATACTCCACCACGTGGAAGCGGGCATCGCTCAGCCGGCCCGCCTCATCCAGGTGGAGCGTGATCTTGGCGTGGCCCTCGATGCGGGTCACCGGGTCGATCGTGATCGTGCGGGTCATGGGAGGGCCTCAGCCGAATTGCAACATCGCCGGGCCTTCCATCGCTGGCAGCGCACCGCGCAGTAGCGGCTCGATGGCGGCGCGGATCCGATCAGCGCTCGGCGGGCAGCCGGGCAGATACAGGTCCACTGGGATCACCTCGTGCAGCGGCAGCACCCGCTCCAGCAGCTCCGGCACGATGCCGGGGGCGTGGGGATGCTGGGCGCCGGTATCGGCCAGCTCCAGGTAGGCCCGATCCAGCACGCTCTGGCGGCTGCCACCATCCACCTGCGCCCAGAGGTTGCGCAGGCCGGGCACGTTGGCCGTCACGGCGCAGTCGCCGAAGGAGATCACCAGCCGCGTGCGCTGCCGCACCTGCAACGCCAGTTCCAGGTTGTCGGCATTGGCCACCGCCCCCTCCACCAGGCACACGTCCACCCCCTCGGGGTACTCCTTCACGTCGCTGGCCACCGGCGAGAACACCACATCCACCTGCTGGGCCAGCTCGAACAGCCACTCGTCGAGATCCAGGAACGACATGTGGCAGCCGCTGCAGCCCGCCAGCCACACGGTGGCGAAGCGCAAACGGGGAGATGGGGTGGTCATGGCGGGCTCCGGGCTTACTGGTTCAGCCATTGGTGCTGGTCCCGGGCGGTGCGCAGCAGCTGGGGCCGCTCCCGGTGGGGCGCCTTCTCGCCGGTGGTGTCGTCCTTGTGGAAGATGGCGCCGGTGGGGCACACATCCACGCACTTGCCGCAGGAGGTGCAGGCCTGCACCTCGCCCCAGGGTTGGTCGAGCCCGGCGATGATCCGGCACTCCGCCCCCCGGTTGGCCACGTCCCACACGTGGGCCCCCTCGATCTCATCGCACACCCGCACGCAGCGGGTGCAGAGGATGCAGCGGTGGTGGTCGATCGCGAAGCGGGGATGGGAGGCATCCACCCGCCGCTGGGGGTACTGATACGGGAAGCGGGAGTGGTCCATCCCCACCGCCACCGCCACGTTCTGCAGTTCGCAGTTGCCGTTGGCCACGCAGAAGGCGCACACGTGGTTGCCCTCGGCGAAGAACAGCTCCACCGCCATGCGCCGCCACTCCCGCAGCTGGGGCGTATTGGTGAGAACCGCCATCCCCTCCCCGGCGGCGGTGGCACAGGCGGGCTGCAGCTTGCCGCTGCCCTCCAGCTCCACCAGGCACAGCCGGCAGGCCCCCACCGGCGTGAGCCCCTCGAGATGGCACAGGGTGGGCAGCTCGGCACCGGCGGCCCGCACCGCCTCCAGCAGCGAGGCGCCAGCCGGCACCGCCACCTCCACCCCGTCCACCGTGAGGGTGTGCACGCTCATCGGGTCACCTCCTGCAGCAGGCAGGCATCGGGCGGTTCGCACTGGGCCGGCTGCCGGCAGGCCGCCTGATACTCCTGCCGGAAGTAGCGCAGGGTGCTGAGCACCGGGTTGGGCGCCGCCTGGCCCAGGCCGCAGAGACTGGTGGCCCCCACCATGCGGCAGAGCTCCTCAAGCCGCTCCATGTCGGCCAGCTCCGCCCGCCGCTCCACGAAGCGATCGAGCATCCGGGCCAGCTGCACGGTGCCGGCGCGGCAGGGCACGCACTTGCCGCAGCTCTCGTTCACGCTGAAGCGCATGAAGTGGCGGGCCACCTCCGGCATCGAGGTGCTCTCGCCCATCACCACCAGGCCGCCCGAGCCCATCATCGAACCCAGCTCCCGCAGGCTCTCGTAGTCCACCGGGGTGTCGAGCAGGTGGGCGGGGATGCAGCCGCCGGAGGGGCCGCCGGTCTGCACCGCCTTCACGCCGCCGGCCGGCCCCTCGCCCCCCGGCACGCCGCCGCCGATGGTGAGTACCACCGTGCGCAGGCTGGTGCCCATCGGCACCTCCACCAGCCCCGTGCGCCGCACCGCCCCGGAGAGGGCGAACACCTTGGTGCCCTTGCTGCCCTCGGTGCCCATCGCCGCATACCAGTCGCCCCCCTCCCGCAGGATCACCGGCACCGAGGCCAGGGTCTCCACGTTGTTGATCAGGGTGGGCGCCCCCCACAGGCCCACCTGGGCCGGGAACGGCGGCCGCGGCCGGGGCGTGCCCCGCTGCCCCTGGATCGAGGCCAGCAGCGCCGTCTCCTCCCCGCACACATACGCCCCGGCCCCCACCCGCACCTCCAGCCGCAGGTTGAAGCTGCTGCCGGCGATCCCGCCCCCCAGCAGTCCCTTGCCGCGCGCCTGCTTCAGCGCCAGGCGCAGGCGCTCGATCGCCAGCGGATACTCGGCCCGCACATACACGTAGCCCTGGTCGGCGCCCACCGCGTAGGCCGCGATCGCCATCCCCTCGATCAGCCGGTGGGGATCGCTCTCCAGCACGCTGCGGTCCATGAAGGCGCCGGGGTCGCCCTCGTCGGCGTTGCACACCACGGTGCGGGGGCCGGGGGGCTGCAGGGCCACCGTGTCCCACTTCAGGCCGGTGGGGTAACCGGCGCCGCCGCGGCCGCGCAGGCCGCTGCGCTTCACCTGCTCGCGCACCTGCTCGGGGCTGCACTCCGCCAGCACCCGCTTCAGCTGGGCGTAGCTGCCGTGGGCGATGGCGTCGTCGATCGACTCGGGGTTCACCACGCCGCAGCCCTCCAGCACCACCGCCTGCTGCAGGGCAAAGAACGGGTGGGCGGGATCCAGCCGTTGCTTGGCCAGCGCGTCCCCCTGGCCCAGGCCGGTGGCCGCCGCCAGCAGGGCCGGCGCCTGCTCCGCGCTCAGATCGGCGTAGAGCTCGCTGGCGCCGGCGGGCCGGTCGATGGCCACCAGCGGGCCGCGGCCGCACAGCCGCAGGCAGCCCACCGGCTTGATCGTCACCCCCTCGGCGGCGCCACCCAGCTGGTCGCGGGCGGTGTGCAGTGCCGCCTGCAGGGCATCGGCGCCGGCCGAGCGGCAGCCACTGGCGGCGCAGCAGCGCAGCTGCAGCGGGGTTGGGGCCGTCATGGCGCCGCTCCGCCCAGGCCAAGTGCATCCAGGCGGGCCTCCAGGGCCGCCGGGTCGTCGAGCGGCAGGCGCGGTTCCAGCTGGCCGTCCACCACCAGCACCGGCGCCTGGCCGCAGGCCCCCAGGCAGCTCACGTGCTCCAGGGCCCAGCGGCCGTTGCCGGCGGGGTCATCGAGCCGCAGCCCCAGCCGCCGCTCCAGCCGCGCCACCAGCTCGCCGCCCCCCTTCACGAAGCAGGCCGTGCCCAGACACACCGCACAACGGTGGGCGGTGGGCGCCTCCAGGCGGAACAGGTGGTAAAAACTGGCCACCCCATGCACCCGCGAGAGGGGCAGCTTCAGCTCCCGGGCCACCTGGGCCAGGGCCGCCGCCGGCAGGTAGCCGTAGAGCTCCTGCACCTGGTGCAGCACCTCGATCAGGGCGTCGGCGCGGCCGCGCTGCTGGCGGATCAGCCGGCTGGTGCGCTCCACTGCCAAAGGGGGCAGAGGCGCCTGGGGGGAGGCCATCACCATCGACTGCTCCATCGGCAAGGCTGCTCGATCAGGAAAAACTGCTCGATCAGGAAGGGCTGCCGGCGGCCGCAACCACCCAGGCCCATCCTCTCGATAGCCACCAAAAACGCAACTGTCAGCGATTGTGGGGGAAGCGTCGCAGGGAGTTGAAGTGATGCCCGCCACCGGCCTGCTGCTGGATCCGGCTTTCCGCCTGCACCACACCGGCAGCCACCATCCCGAGTGCCCCGAGCGGCTCGATGCCATCGAGCAGGCCCTGGGCGAGCGGGGCCTGCTGCAGCGTTGCCGCCGCCTCGCCCCCCGGCCGATCACCGACGCCGAACTGCTGCGCTGCCACAGCCAGGGCTACCTGCACACCGTGCGCCGGGATGGGGCCTACGGCCGCAGCGAACTCTCCACCGGCGACACGGCCATCGGCGAGCACAGCGAGGACGTGGCCCGGCTGGCCGCCGGCGGCGTGCTGGCGGCGGTGGATGGGGTGCTGGAGGGCAGCCTGGCCAACGCCTTCGCCGCCGTGCGTCCCCCCGGCCACCACGCCGAGCCGGAGCGGGGCATGGGGTTCTGCCTGTTCAACCACGTGGCCCTGGCCGCCCGCCATGCCCAGGCGGTGCACGGGCTGGAGCGGGTGCTGATCGTCGACTGGGACGTGCACCACGGCAACGGCACCCAGGCGATCTTCTGGCGCGACCCGAGCGTGTTCTTCCTGAGCCTGCACGAGTGGGGCAACTACCCCGGCAGCGGCGCCGCCAGCGAGCGGGGCGAGGGACCCGGAGCGGGCACCACCGTGAACTGCCCCCTGCCCGCCGGCAGCGACGGCGCCACCGTGCTGCGCACCCTGGAGGAGGCCCTGCGGCCGGCCGCGGCCCGCTTCCGGCCCCAGTTGCTGCTGCTCTCGGCGGGCTTCGACGGCCACCGCCACGACCCCCTCGGCCGCTTCCAGCTCAGCAGCGCCGACTACGGCGCCCTCACCGCCTGCTGCCTGGCCGTGGCCGCCGAGCACTGCGGCGGCCGGCTGGTGTCGGTGCTGGAGGGGGGCTACCACCTCGGCGCCCTCGGGGAGAGCAGCGCGGCCCACCTGGAGGCGCTGCTGGAGACTTCAAGCCGGGGCGATCAGGCGGGCTGAGCATCCGGCTGCCAGCCCGCCAGATCCACCCAGGCCTCCACCACTTCCCGATCACCCCAGCACGCTGTGGCAGCGCAGGGTGTCGTCGGTGGGGTCGGTGCGGCTCGTGCTGGGCTCAGCCATCGCGGCGGCATCGGCTCCGTTGGCTCCAGTGTGGCCATGGCGGCCGCCCCGGGCCGCTCAGAACGGCGCTTCGATCGAGAACTCCCCCTCGCCGCCCACCGGGTCGAATTCCCGCCAGCCGGGGGTGGCCTGGTCAAGCAGGCCGTAGCGGACGTCCTGGTCGTCCATGCGGGTGTTGCCGGTGGGACGGGTGTCGCAGGTGACGCCGCCGTCGCCGCTGGGCTGGCAGTTGTCGAATTCCACCCCGGCGAAGGCTGGGGCCACGAGCAGGGCCTGGATCAGGAGTGGCAACAACAGCGGCAGGGGACCCGAACAAAATCCTGGCCACCTGGGATGATGGCCCCGGTTTTCGTCTGCAGCGATGTACACCGACTGGACCGCCGTGATCCTGCTCCTGCTCACCGCCGCGCCCCTGGCCGTGGTGGTGGGCACCGCGACCTTCTTCATCTGGCGGCAGCGGAAGAAGCAGCTCCGTTGAGCCGGCGGCTGTCCAGCTGGAGCACTTCGGCCACCGTGGTGGCTGCCCCAACCGCCGGCATGTGGCCCTGGCCGAGGCAGTCGAGACAGGTGCGGAAGCGCTGGTCACCCAGCCGCAACATGCCGCTGCCGCCGCAGCTGGGACACACCTGGCGCAGGGCGGAACTGGTCTGATCAATCAACGGGGCCGGGGCAGCACCCACATGGGGCTGCTGCTGGGGGAACTTGGCGGCTGCGCTCACGGAAAGCGGTTGGGATTGCTCTCCAGTGTGGGGGGCCTGGAGCCCAATGATCCCGAAAGCTTCCTTAAGACTGCCCCTCCGCTGCGGCGGCCCGCAGCCGTTCGGCGAACAGGCCGGGATTGAGCTCCTGCAGCAGTTCGGCCGCACTGAGCCGGCTGCCGGCCGGCACCAGACCGGCACTGGCGGCCAGCTCGCCGATCACCGCCGGCGCGTCCAGGCCCCGCTGGCGCATGCCCGCCAACCCCTCGGCCCCCTCCCGCTTGCTCAGGCGCTGGCCCTGGCCATCGCGCCAGAGCGGCACGTGGCCATAGCCGGGCGGCCCGGCCCCCAGCAGCCCCATCAGGGCCACCTGGGGGCCGGTGGCCCAGAACAGGTCCTCGCCGCGCACCACCTCGCTGATGCCCAGGCTGAGTTCATCCACGGCGGTGGCCAGGTGGTAGGCCAGAAAACCATCGGCGCGGCGCAGCACCACGTCGCCCACCTGGCTGGGGCCATCCAGAAAGCCCGGGGGGCCAAAGCGTTCCCGCCAGAGGATCGGCCCGGCAGGCAGGCGCCAGCGCCAGCTGGGCAGGCGATCCCCCTCCGCCGCCCAGCCCAGCCCCAGGCCCCGGCAGTGGCCCGGGTACAGCGGCGGCGCCCCATGGGGGGCGGAGATATCGGCCAGCAGCCGGCGGCTGCAGCGGCAGGGATAGAGCCAGCCGGCGCGCCGCAGGGCCGACAGCACCGTGGCATACACACCGCGGCGGGCGCTCTGGCGCCAGAGCGGGCCATCCCAGGGCAGCCCCAGCCAGCGCAGATCGGCCACGATCTCCTCTTCGGCTCCGGCCCGGTTGCGCGGGCTGTCGAGGTCGTCGATCCTCAGGAGCCACTCCCCTCCCTCCAGCCGGGCGGCCAACCAGGACAGCAGGGCCGTGCGCAGGTTGCCGCGGTGCAGGGGGCCGGTGGGGGAGGGGGCGAAGCGTCCGCGATAGCCCTGCTGACGCAGGGCCACACCACAATCCAGCTGCTCGCGCAGGTGGGCGGGCAGCTGGAGAGGGAGGGGTTGGCCGGGGTCAGCGATCAGCCGACGCCCTGCACCTTGTCCTTGAACATCTTGCCGGCGGTGAAGGCGGGCACCCGCTTGGCCTCGATCTTGATCTTCTCGCCGGTCTTGGGGTTCAGACCCTGACGGGCGGAGCGGTCGCGGGGTTCGAAGGAGCCGAAGCCGAGGATCGACACCTTCTTGCCATCCACCACCGAGTCGATGATGGTGTCGATCAGGGCATCAACCACCAGACCGACGTCGGTCTTGGTGAGCTCGGTGCGGGCAGCCACGAGATTGACGAGGTCTGCTTTGTTCATGGGACGGGGAAACCTGTTGTGCGGCGGTCTGGGATCGGGAGTCGGAAAAGCCGACCGCCCTGGTGTGGAGCGCGCCAATGGTATGGGGCATGGGGCCGCTTCGCAACAGAGAAGCGTCTAGCCGCAATGGATCTGGTGTGCGCATGCCCACCACTAGGGCCCATCGGGCACCCCGGTGCTGGCCAATGGCGCCAGATCCAGCCCCGCCAGCACCCCGCTGCCATCCCCCACCAGCACCGCGCCGCGCAGGGCGCCAAGCCCGCCGCCGCAGGCGATCCAGGCCGGTGAGCCGGCCGGCAGCCAGGCCCGCAGCCGCTCGAGACTGGCCAGCTGGCGCCGCCAGTGGAAGGTGCGCCGCTGGCGCAGCGGAGCCAGCACCCCGGGGGCCAGCGGCTGTAACAGCCGGCCACAGAACAGCCCGTCCCAACCCGGGCCGCCGTGGTGCAGCACGCAGGATCCCGGGGTCGGCCCCGGAGTCCAGAGCAGGCGCACCGTCTCCGCCAGCTGGTGCTCCTGGCCGAAGCTGTGCAGCTGCTGCACCCCCGGCAGCAGGTAGGCCTCCTGCTCCTGCACCAGCACGGGCCAGCCCAGGGCCTCCTGGAAGCGGCGGGTGCGGCCATGGCCCTCCCGGCTGGTGAGCACGATCGTGCCGCCGCCGCCCCGGCCGCGCAGCAGCTCGAGGTTGGCCAGGGTCCAGGCCGGGCAGTCGATCAGCAGGTCGCCCCGCTCGCCCGCCAGCAGCCAGCTGCTGCCGCCCTGGGTGTCGCGGTTGGGGGCGAACAGCCACAGCCCCTCGCGCACCTGCCGGGCCGGACGGCCTCTCTCCAGGTCAGCAGACAACAGCGTCAACGGGTGCAAGCGGCTTCCGCTGCCTAGTTTGTGGGGCAAGCCGGCCCAGCCCGTCCTCGCCCATGTCCAGGCCAGCCCCGTCCGAGGGCCCCACAGTCACGCCCGCAGCCGCAGCCGGCGGGGGCCGTGGCGCCCCGGTGCATCGCGGCCAGCCCTGGCCCCTGGGGGCCTCCATCACCCGCCGCGGGGTGAATTTTTCGGTGGTGGCTCCCCTGGCCACCCGCGTGGAACTGCTGCTCTATGCCCACGGTGAGGCCCGCGAGCCCCAGCGGGTGGTGGAGCTGGGCAACGGCCACCGCTCAGGCGACCACTGGCACGTGGAGGTGGAGGGGGTGGGGCTGGGCAGCTGCTACGGCTACCGGGTGTACGGGCCGCTGCAGCAGGGGGGGCACAGCTTCAACCCCTCCAAGGTGCTGCTCGACCCCTGTGCCCGGGCGATCGCCGGCTGGCAGGGCTACCAGCGCGGTGCGGCGGTGGGGGCGGTGCCCAACACCGGCAGCTGCCTGAAGGGGGTGGTGACCGAACGGGAGCGCTTCGATTTCGATGCCGCCCCCCGGCCCCGCCACAGCTGGCAGCGCAGCGTGATCTACGAGCTGCACGTGGCGGGCTTCACCCAGGGGCCGGGCTGCCCCGTGCCCGCCGAGCGCCAGGGCAGCCTGCTGGGGCTGATCGACAGCCTGCCCCAGCTCCAGGAGCTGGGCATCACGGCGATCGAACTGCTGCCAGTGATGGCCTTCGACCCCAGCGATGCGCCGGCGGGCCGCCAGAACCACTGGGGCTACAGCCCGATCAGCTGGATGGCTCCCCACCCGGACTACCTGGTGGGCGACGACCCCCTCACGGCCCGCGACCAGGTGCGCCAGCTGGTGAGCGCCTGCCACCAGGCCGGCATCGAGGTGATCCTCGATGTTGTCTACAACCACACCAGCGAGGGCAACCAGCACGGGCCCACCCTCAGCTGGCGGGGTTTTGGCGACAGCCTCTACTACCAGCAGTCGATCGATGGCCACTACCAGGACGTGAGCGGCTGCGGCAACACGATCGCCGCCAACCGCCCGCTGGTGCGGCGCCTGATCCTGGAATCCCTGCGCTGCTGGGCCACCGAACTGGGCGTGGACGGCTTCCGCTTCGACCTGGGCATCGCCCTCAGCCGCGGCGACAACCTGCTGCCCCTCGACCAGCCGCCCCTGTTCGAGGCGATGGAGGCCGACCCGGAACTGGCCGACCTCAAGCTGATCAGCGAACCCTGGGACTGCGGCGGCCTCTACAAGCTGGCCGACTTTCCGGCCCGGCGGGTGGCCACCTGGAACGGCCGCTTCCGCGACGACGTGCGCCGTTTCTGGAAGGGCGACGAGAACACCGCCTGGGCCCTGGGGCTGCGCCTGAGCGGCAGTCCGGATCTCTACCAGCCGCGCCTGCCCCTTCCCGGCCAGTGCCTCACCTTCCTCACCGCCCACGACGGCTTCACCCTGGCCGACCTGGTGAGCTTCAACGGCAAGCACAACCTGGCCAACGGCGAGGACAACCGCGACGGCGACAACCACAACAACAGCTGGAACCACGGCGTGGAGGGCCCCAGCACCGACCGGGCCGTGCTGGCCCTGCGCGACCGGCAGCTGCGCAACCTGCTGGCCACCCTGCTGCTGGCCCCCGGCGTGCCGATGCTGCTGATGGGCGATGAGGTGCGCCGCAGCCAGGGGGGCAACAACAACACCTGGTGCCAGAACAACCCCCTGGGCTGGATGCACTGGCAACCGGATGGGGGCGATCTGGCCCTGCGCACCTACCTGCTGCGCCTGCTGCACCTGCGCCGGCACCTGCTGGATGTGCTCAATCCAGAGCTGCCCCTGGCCGAGCGCCCGCAGCGCGGCGGCGCCGAACCCGCCGGGCTGTGGCGCCAGTGGCACGGGGTGGAGGTGGGCCAGCCCGACTGGGCGGAGTGGTCGCACACGCTGGCCTGGAGCATCAACGACAGCGTCCAGGGGCCCCTGCTGTGGTGCGGCATGAACGCCTACTGCCGGGCGGTGCACTTCGAGCTGCCGGTGTGTCCCACGGGCTGGCTGCGGGTGATCGACACCGCCCTGCCCGCCGGCGAGGACCTGCCCGCCAGCTTCAGCCCCTGGAAGCCGCGGGGAGCCCCGCTGGAGAGCCGCAGCCTGATGCTGCTGGTGTCCTCCCGGCTGCTGCAGGGCTTCAAGCCCTGATCGGGTTTTCCACACCCGCAGCCGGTTTTCCCCGGATCCGCCGGGGTTTTCCTCAGGGAGGTGACCGGCGCTGCAGCTCCGGCCCCGATCCGGGCAGCGAGCTGGGGAAACGGGCGAGGGTGGCCCAGGGCAATCCCGTGACGCTGATCGGCTGAACGTGCGATCCCAGTCACGGGCCGCCGGCATGTGAGACGTCTGGTGAGATATTTCGTCTCACAGCTGGCACGGCCACACAGGTGCCGACACAGGCTGAAGCCCTAACGCAAATCGCTGCAAGGGCTTTTAGCTGGAAAACTTGTTGAGAACAGAAAGCGGGCGGCGGGAATCGAACCCGCATCATCAGCTTGGAAGGCTGAGGTTTTACCACTAAACTACGCCCGCCGGCGTTGTGAAAATTTAGCAGGAAGCTGGAAAGCAACTGCTGGCAAGACGCATCAATCGATGAACCCGGTGGATGAACCCGGCTGGCCAGGGCGTCTGCACCAGCTGGACCGATGAATGCACGCCCTGCCGGGGTCCGCTGCAGCAGCCCTGAGCCTCCAGCATGATGGCTGCCTGCCTTCAGCCTTCTCTCTGCATGCCCGTTGAGGCCGTCAGCAGCACCGTGCCCAGGGCACCCGCCACCCCCGTCACCGACGCCGCCGACCTCAGGGGCCGGGCCAGGCAGCGGCTGCTCTGGTCCTATGGGCTGGGCGATGCCGGCACCGGTATGTCCGCCTCCCTGATCGGCTTCTACCTGTTCGTGTTCTACACGTCCGCCGCCGGCCTGCCCCCCTGGATGGCTGGCCTGGTGCTGATGGCGGGCCGGCTCTGGGATGGCATCAACGACCCGGTGGTGGGCTGGCTGAGCGACAAGACCCACAGCCGCTGGGGCCCGCGGCTGCCCTGGATCCTGGGCGCAGCCATCCCCCTGGGGATCACCATGGCGGCGATGTGGTGGGTGCCACCGGGAAGCACCTGGGTGAAGTTCGCGATCTTCGTGGCCATCTCCACCCTGGCCCAGACCTTCTACACGGCGGTGAACCTGCCGTACTCCGCCCTGGCCGCTGAACTCACCGGCGATGTGGCCCTGCGCACGCGGCTGAACACCGCCCGCTTCACCGGCTCGATCATCGCCAGCCTGGTGGGGGTGGTGCTGGGGGCCCTGCTGCTGCAGGACCACAGCGACCCCGCCAGCTACCTGCGGGTGGGCGTGCTGGTGGGCCTGGTGGTGGCGGTGGCCACCCTGGGCTGCGGCTGGGGACTCGCTCCAGCGGCCCTGCACTGCCAGCGGCCGATCCGTGAACAGGGCACCACCCGCCGCCTGCTCAGCCGGGTGGGCGGCAACGGCCGGTTCCTGATGGTGCTGGGGCTCTACCTGCTGCTCTGGTGCGGGCTGCAGATCATGCAGACCGCCGCCCTGCTCTACCTGCCGGTGGTGCTGCGGCTGCCCGAGAGCTGGAGCAACTGGATCCTGCTGCCCTTCATGGTGAGCACCCTGGTGGGCCTGTGGATCTGGAACAGCCTCAGCCATCAGCGCGGCCGCATCGGTGCCCTCAAGCTCGGTGCGGCGCTGTGGATCAGCGGCTGCGCCCTGGCCATGCTGCTGCCCCCGCTGAATGAGGCGGTCTCCCCCCTGGGGTCCAGCGGCAACCAGATCAAGCTGCTGCTGCTGGTGGTCACGATCGTGCTGGCTGGGCTGGGCGCCTCCTGCGCCTATCTGATCCCCTGGTCGCTGTTGCCGGATGCCATCGACGCCGATCCGGAAAAGCCCGCCGGCCAGTACAGCGCCTGGATGGTGCTCGGCCAGAAGCTCTGCATCAGCCTGGCTCTGCTGTTCTTCGGCAACCTGCTCAGCCTCAGCGGCTACGAGGCGGCCCAGGGCACCCAGCAACCCGCCAGCGCCCTGATTGCCATCCGCCTGTGCATGGGGCTGATCCCGGCGGTGCTGGTGGTGCTGGGCCTGATCGTGGTGCGCCGTTGGCCCCATCGCCCACCCCACGGCCCATGACCATGACCCGCCTGCCCCGACCCAGGCTGCGGCCGCCCGTGTGGTTGCGCCGCCTCGGCGCCAGCGCCCTGATCGGCGGCCAGGCGGTGAGCGCCATCGCCCGGGGCCGCATCAAGTTCAACGACCTGATGCAGGAGCTGATGGAAGCGGGCCCAGGCAGCTTCCTGATCGTGCTGATCACGGCCCTGGCCGCGGGCACCGTGTTCAACATCCAGGTGGTGGCAGAGCTCTCCAAGCAGGGGGCCAATTCCGCCGTGGGCGGGCTGCTGGCCCTGGGTCTTTCCCGGGAGATCGCCCCCCTGCTCACCGCCACCCTGCTCACCGGCAAGGTGGCCACGGCCTACGCGGCCCAGCTGGGCACCATGAAGGTCACCGAGCAGATCGACGCGATCACCATGCTGCGCACCGACCCCGTGGAGTACCTGGTGGTGCCCCGGGTGCTGGCGATGGTGATCATGGCTCCGGTGCAGTGCCTGCTGTTCTTCTGGGTGGGGATCTGGTCGGGCCAGGTGAGCAGCACCTTCCTGTACAGCATCCCGCCGAGTGTGTTCTGGACCTCGGTGCGCATCTGGATGGAGCCCAGCGACCTGCCGGCGATGCTGGTGAAGGCCCTGGTGTTCGGCCTGCAGATTGCCGTGATCGCCTGCGGCTGGGGGCTCACCACCCGCGGCGGCCCCAAGGAGGTGGGCACCAGCACCACCGGCGCCGTGGTGATGATCCTGGTCACGGTGGCCCTGATGGACGCCCTGCTCACCAAAATCCTGTTCGGCTGAGATCACCCGTTCCGCCCGCTATCCGTTGTTCGATGACCACCGCCCCTGACCAAGTCCCAGGCCAAGTCCCAGCCCCGGATCCGGTCCCCACTCCAGCCAGCCCCACCGCCAGCATTCCGGCCAGCCCTGCCCTGCAGGTGGCCGCTGCCGGCTCGTGCACCCTCAGCCCCCACTACGGCGTGGCCCTGGCGGTGGTGATCCTGGGGGTGGGCTGCCTGGCGCTGCTACCCCTGTGGAGCGGCGCCCCGCTGCTGGCCCTGGTGGTGAGCGCCTTTGGCCTGTTCCTGCTGCTGCAGACCGCCGTGCTGCGCCTGGAGTTCGGCGCCGATGCCCTGCTGGTGCGCCGCCAGGAGCAGCTGCTGCGGCGCTTCCCCTACAGCGACTGGATGGGCTGGCGCCTGTTCTGGCCTGGGCTGCCGGCGCTGTTCTATTTCCGGGAGGAGCGCAGCATTCACCTGCTGCCAGTGTTGTTTGATCCAGGCACACTGCAGAGCCAGCTCCGCCAGCGCCTCCCCCACCTGGCCCGTGACGCAGCCCCCCAGGAATGACCGACATCCCAACCCCTGAACCCATTGCGCCGCCCACAGCCCCGGATGCCCCCGCAGGCACCTGGCAGGAGCTGGCCCTGCGGGAGCTCAGCGAACGCCGCGGAGCGCTCGAGCGCGAGATCGGCGAGCTGGAAACCCGGCGCGAGGCCATCCGCGCCGAGATCGCCGGCAGCTTCGCCGGCCAGGCCGACAGCGTGGCGCGCCGGCTGAAGGGATTTCAGGACTACCTGGTGGGGGCCCTGCAGGACCTGGCGGTGGCAGCGGAACAGATCGACCTCGTGCCCCAGCCCCTGCTGGTGCAGCCCTCGCCCCTCGATGCCGCCGCAGCCGGCCCCGCCCCGGCCGCTGAGGCCGGGGCCGCCGCCCTGCCCGCAGCAGGCCTGTTCACCGCCGATGCCGAACTGATCCGCGAGCGCCTGCAGAGCTTCCAGGGCCAGCCCGATTTCTACGCCGACCCCTGGAAGCTGCGCCGCAGCCTGGAGGCCAGCGCCGCCACCAGCCTGGAGAACTGGTTTCTCGACCAGGGCGGCCGCGGCGCCCAGCCCAGCAGCGGCAGCCGAAACCGCAACGGTCTGGCGGCCGCGGCCGCCATCGCCATCCTCGGGGAGCTCTACGGCGAGCAGGTGCAGACCCTGGTGCTGGCGGGACAGCCGGAACGGCTGGGGGAATGGCGGCGCTGCCTGCAGGACTGCCTCGGCCTGGGCCGCGAGGATTTCGGCCCCAGCAGCGGCATCGTGCTGTTCGAGCGGGCGGACGCCCTGGTGGAGCGCGCCGACCGGCTGGAGGAACGGGGTGAGCTGCCCTTCATCGTGATCGACGCCGCCGAGCAGGTGGTGGACGTGGCGATCCTGCAGTTCCCCCTCTGGCTGGCCTTCGCCCCCACCCCGGGCGAACTGATGGGCGAGGAGGAGCTGTACTGAGCGGCCGCGGCAGCCCCAGCGCCAGTTGCCCCCCAGCCTCCTCACCACCCAGACAGGCCTCCCCCGCTCCCGACCACTCCACCGTCTCTCCCCATGCTCCTGCCCCTCGCCCTGCTGCTCCTCGGCTATCTGCTCGGCTCGATCCCGGCCGGCTATCTGGCCGGCCGCTGGCTCGGGGGCATCGACATCCGCCAGGAGGGCTCCGGCTCCACCGGCGCCACCAATGTGCTGCGGGTGCTGGGCAAGGGGCCGGCCCTGGTGGTGTTCCTGGTGGACGTGCTCAAGGGCACCGCAGCAGTGCTGCTGGCCAAGGCGGCCCTGGAACCCCTGGGCGTTCCCCTGGATGGCACCGGCGCTGCCAGCTGGAGGACCGACAGCTGGGTGGTGGCGGCCGGCCTGGCCGCCCTGGCCGGCCATATCTGGCCGGTGTGGCTGGGTTGGCGCGGCGGCAAGGCCGTGGCCACGGCCCTGGGCATGCTGCTCGGCCTCACCTGGCCGGTGGGCCTGGCCTGCTTCGGCATCTTCCTCAGCGTGCTCACCTTCAGCCGCATCGTGTCGCTGTCGAGCGTGGTGGCGGCCGTGGCCCTGCCGCTGCTGATGCTGGGCTGGTTCGGCAGCCAAGGCCTGGGGCTGCGCTGGCCCTACCTGGCCCTGGCCCTGCTCACCAGCGCCCTGGTGATCTGGCGGCACCGCAGCAACCTGGCCCGGCTGCTGGCGGGCACCGAGCCCAGGCTGGGCCAGAAACGCACCACCTGAACGCGGTTCAGGCCAGCTCGCGGCTGCGTTCCGCCGCCGCCACCACCGCCTCGATCAGGGCCGAGCGCAGTCCGATGCGCTCCAGCGCCCGCAGTCCGGCGATGGTGGTGCCGCCGGGGCTGCTCACCATGTCCTTGAGGGCCGCGGGATGGAGCTCCTGCTCCTGAAGCAAGGCCGCCGTTCCTGCCAGGGTGCGGTGGGCCAAGCGGTGGGCCAGGGCCCGGGGCAGGCCCGCCGCCACGGCGCCATCGGCCATCGCTTCGGCAACCACGGCCAGGAAGGCCGGGCCGGAGGAGGTGAGGGCCAGGAAGGCGTCGAGCTGGGGTTCCGGCAGCTCCACCACCTCGCCCACCTGGCGAAACAGCCCCTGCACCCAGTCCCGCTCCGCGGGGGTCACGCTGTCGGCACAGGCCAGGCCCGTGAGGCCCTGGCGCACCAGAGCGGGGGTGTTGGGCACCGCCCGCACGCAGCGCCAGGCCGGCAACAGCCGCTGCAGGCGCTCCAGGGTGACCCCGGCCAGCACCGAGATCAGCAGACCTGAACAGCCCTCGGGCACCGCCGCCGCCACCCCATCGAGTTGCTGCGGTTTCACGGCCAGCAACACCACCGGTGCCCGCCAGGCCGGCGCAGCGTCGGTGTCCACCGCCAGGGAGTGGGCAGAGGCCAGGTGCTCAGCGGAGGCGGCGCTGGCCACGGCGGCCCGCACGTGCTCGCGGCTCACCTGGCCGCTCTCCAGCAGGGGAAGCAGCAGGGCCTGGGCCATCCGGCCCAGGCCCACCACGCCCAGCTCCGGCTGCGGGCCCGGGGGGCTCAACGAGGGGGCGATCAGAGGGCGCCGTCCTGGCGCGACCAGGCCGGGCTGGGGGCCGCGGGCTGGTCGAGGTCGCTGTCGCGGCTCACCACCGTGGGGGAAGCCGCTTCCTCACCACCGGCGGTGGTGACGGTGACGCAGCTGGGGGCGAACAGGAAGATGCTCTCCCCCACCCGCTCCTGGTGGCCGTCGATGGCGAAGGTGCCGCCGGCCACGAAATCAACGGCACGCTGGGCCTGGTCGGGCTCCATCATCGTGAGGTTGAGGATCACGGTCTTGCGCTCGCGCAGGGCCTGGATCGCCCGGGGCATCTCGTCGAAACTGCGCGGCTCCATCAACGTGACCTCAGCGGCGGAGGTGGAGATCCCCGGCATGCCGATCACATTGGTGCCGGCAAAGGGGTCGTCGCTGCTGAAATCGCTGGTCAGGGCCAGGGCACTGCTGCGGCTGCTGGGGGCGGTACTGGCGGGCTGGTCCAGCTCCCCGCCGTCGTAGTCGAGTTCGTCGTCGTAGGCGCCATCGAGGTAGTCATCTCCGGAAACAACGGCACGCAGGCGGGAGAACAACGACACGGGATGGGCCTCTGGGGATGCTGTTTACCTGAATAGCGTCCCATGCCAGTGATCGCAAGCGGTCGGCGCGATCAGTTGTGCGGCCGGGCACCGAACAGGCCGCTGCCGATCCGCACCCAGGTGCTGCCGGCAGCGGCGGCCTCCGGCCAGTCGCCGCTCATGCCCATCGAGAGTTCCCGCAGCCCCAGATCCCTGGCCAGGTCGGCACAGTCGGCGAACAGGGCCTGGCGCTCGGCCCGCTCCAGCCCCTGGGGGGCGATCGTCATCAGGCCCTCGATGCGCAGCGGGGCGAGAGCCCTGAGCTCCGGCCAGCAGGCCCGCAGCGCGTCCGGCTCAAAGCCGGTCTTGGCCGGGTCGGGACGCAGCTTCACCTGGCAGAACACCGCGGGGCTGAGGTTCTCCTCGGCAGCGATGCGTGCCATCCGCCGGGCCAGCTCGAGGCTGTCGAGGGAGTGCACGGTGGCGAAATGGCGCAGCACCGGGCGCACCTTGTTGGCCTGCAGCCGGCCGATGAAGTGCCAGTCGAGGGGCTCGACGTCGGCCAGCTGGGCCTGTTTGGCGATGGCCTCCTGCAGGCGACTCTCGCCGAAACTCAGCTGGCCGGCAGCCGCGGCGGCCCGGATCTGATCCGCGGGCTGCCCCTTGCTCACGGCAAGCAGACGGCAGCCAGCGGGCAGGGCGTCCCCCAGCCTCTGCAGTCGCTGCTGCAAGCCAAGGGGAGATGGGCGCGAGGCCCCGGTGAGTGCGGACTCAGATGAAGGTCTGGTCAAACAGCTGGCGCCAGTGGGCGTGAACGTCCGGGGCCTCGCGGCGGGCCCTGGCCAGATTCTGCTCGGCAAAGTGACGGGCATCCATCAGGGGCACCACCTCAAAGCTCGCTCCCCGTGGCTGGAGGCTCACCACAAAAAAGATGCGCTGGGCATAGAGGGTGGCGTAGAGATCGCGGCCCTCAGCAACCGGAGCCACCCGGTACAGCATGCCGAATGTGGGGTGGTTGAGGTAGCGCTCCTTCGTCACTCAGCGGCCGCTCAGCCAGTTTCGCTGACTGTATTTAAGATCACAGCGTGCCGAGAGCACTCCAGCGCAGGCCCAGGAAAGCCGCCAGGGCCAGGCCGCAGGCCAGGTTGAGCAGCAGGCGCCCGATCCGCCGAGGTCCAGGACGCACGTGCAACTGATGAGGCGCAAGCCAGTGCCCGCCGCGGGCCTGCAGGGCTTCGGCCCCCTGCTCCGCCCGCAGCAGCAGGTTGGCCAGCAGCCGCTCCCCCACCCCCAGCACCAGCCCCAGGGAGAGGCGCCAGCCGAGGCGGCGCAGGTTCACCGCCCGGGTGGCCACGGAGCGGAGCAGGTTCTGCAGTTCCTCCTGCACCAGGGGCAGGAAACGCAGGGAGAGCAGCAGGGTGAAACCCAGCCGCTCCACCGGCCAACCCAGCAGCCGCAGGGGGGCCAGGAACCAGGCCAGCGCCCACACCAGCTCCTCGGGCGGAGTGGTGAGCAGCAGCAGGTTGGCGCTGTGCACCAGGGTGAACAGCAGGGTGGCGCCGTTGAGCCCCAGGGTGGCGGAGCGGCGGTTCACCACCAGCGGCCCCAGGGGAACGGGGCCCACCTGCACGGGCCCCCAGCGCAGCAGCTCCCAGCTCCGGCCCGCCCGCTGGGGCGCCGGGTCGAGCGGTGAGCCCGGCTGCAGGCGCACCTCCGCGGGCGGGCGCTGCAGCTGGCCGGGGGCCGGGCCGCCGGCGGGCAGGAAGGCCGCCAGGCCGCCCACCAGCAGGGCCAGCCCCAGCAACAGCGGCAGGCTGCGGCGCCACAGCCGCCAGGGCAGGCCGCTCAGTGCTGTGATCAGCAGCAGCAGGCCCACCAGCGCCAGCCGCCACACCGGCCCGGCCAGGATCGGCGTCACCAGGAAGGCCACGGTCCAGGCCAGCTTCAGGCGCGGGTCCAGGCGCCGCAGCCAGCTGCCGCCCCTCCCCGCCCCGTCAGGGGCAGCGGACTCCTCGGCCACAAACTGGCCGATCGGCAGCTGGCGCAGGAAATCCACTCAACGCTTGACGCGTGCCAGCTCCTTCTCGGCGTCGCGCTGCTGCTTGCCGCGCCAGAAGAGCTTGATCGGCGTGCCCTCGAAACCCAGGCCCTCGCGGATCTGGCGCTCCACATAGCGGCGGTAGGTGTCGCCAAAGAGTTTGGGGTCGTTCACAAACAACGTGAAGCTGGGCGGCCGGGTGGCCACCTGGGTGCCGTAGTAGAGCCGGCCCTGGCGGCCGCCACGGCTGGTGGGCGGCGAGCGCCAGCTGAGCGCCTCGGTGAGCACCTCATTCACCACCGAGGTGCTCACCCGGCGGCGGTGCTGCTCCACCGCCAGCAGCGCCAGGGCGAACACGCTCTGCACCCGCTGGCCGGTGAGGGCGGAGGTGAACAGCATCGGCGCCCAGTCGAGGAAGTAGAGCTTGGCGCGCAGCTCCTTCTCCATCGCCGGCATGGTGTGGGAGTCCTTCTCGATCGCGTCCCACTTGTTCACCACCACCACGCAGGCGCGGCCGTCCTCCTCGATTCGGCCCGCCAGCCGCTGATCCTGCTCGGTGACGCCATCGAGGGCGTCGATCACCAGCACGCACACGTCGCTGCGCTCGATCGCCTTGAAGCTGCGGTTGATGCCGAAGAACTCGGGGCCGTAGTTCACCGAGCGCTTGCGGCGGATGCCGGCGGTGTCGAGGATCTTCCAGGTGTGGTTCTCGCGCTCCACCGTGGTGTCGATCGTGTCGCGGGTGGTGCCACGGATCGGGCTCACGATCGCCCGCTGCTCCCCGCAGATGGCATTGAGCAGGCTGGATTTGCCCACGTTGGGGCGGCCGATGATCGCCATCTGGATCGGCTCCTCGCCCCCCTGCTCATCGGTGGGGGGCAGAAAGCTGATCACCTGATCCAGCAGATCGCCGGTGCCAGCCCCGTGGATCGCCGAGATCGGGTGGGGTTCACCCAGGCCCAGCCCCCAGAACTCCGCCGCCATCGCCAGGCCGGCTTCCGGCGACTCGCACTTGTTCACCGCCAGCAGCACCGGCACGTTGTGGCCCCGCAGCCAGGTGGCGATCGCCTCATCGGCGGCCGTGCAACCCTGCTGGCCATCGACGATCACCAGGGCCACGGTGGCCTCGGCCAGGGCCAGGTTGGCCTGCTCGCGGATCTCGGGCAGGAATTCGCTGTCGTCGTCGAAGACCAGCCCGCCGGTGTCCACAACCTTGAAGGTTCGATCCCCCCAGAAGCCCTCCTGGTAGGTGCGATCACGGGTCACGCCCGGCTGGTCGTGCACGATCGCCTCGCGGCTGCGGCAGAGCCGATTCACCAGGGTGGATTTGCCCACATTGGGGCGGCCGATGATCGCCACTGTGGGAAGCGCCAAATCGTCTGTTACCCGAACCTGCCTGTCATGACCCTACCGATGCACCCCACCACGGATCACGGCCTGGGATGAAACCGGCGGGACAACACCCTGGATGGGCCCACCTCATACCACCCGTTTGTAGCTGGACGACGTGAGGCACTGCTGACGGTGTCCAAAAGGGGCGGCAGCGTTGCGTGAGATCAACCTGCGCCACTCTCACGACCACCACCCTTGCGACAAGGTTGAGCCCCTGGGGCTGAAGGCCCGGCCGCAACAAAATGCGGACTGATTGCCAACGCTGCACGCTGTCATGGCCAACCCTGCCTTTCTGGATCGCCGCTCGCCGGTGTTTGCAGGCCGGGCCATGGCCACCTCCAGCTCTCCCCTGGTGACCCGGGTGGGCCTGCGGGTGCTGGAGCAGGGGGGCAATGCCGCTGATGCCGCCGTGGCGATGGCCGGCATGCTGGCGCTGGCCGAACCGATGATGAGCGGCCTGGGCGGCGACACCATGGTGCTGGTGTGGTCGGCGCAAGACCAGCGGGTGTTTGGCCTCAATGGCAGCGGCCGAGCCCCGAGCGGCGCCAGCCTCGAGCGGGTCGGGCCAGTCCCGCTGATGCCGGACCATGGCGCAGCTTCGGTCACCATTCCCGGCGCCGTGGATGGCTGGTGCGCCCTGCTGGAGCGGTTCGGCACGCGGTCGCTGCGGCAGCTATGGGAGCCGGTGATCGCCTACGCGCGCGAGGGCTATCCAGTGGGCGAGTCGATCGCGGGGTTCTGGGGCCTCGGCTCCGCATTGCTGGGGCCCAGCGGACCCATGCAGCTCGGAGAGATGCTGTTGCCCGATCGCAGCGCCCCGCAGCCGGGCCAGCTGATGCGCCTGCCGCAGCTGGCCGACACCCTGGAGCGCGTGGCCCGGGAGGGCCGCCAGGGCTTCTACGAGGGGCCCGTGGCCGAGGCGATCGCCACCACGATCAGCGCAGGCGGTATGCCCACCACCACGGCCGACGTGGCCGCCCAGCAGCACCGCTCCGAATGGGTGGAGCCCCTGAGCGTGGGCTTCCGCGGCAGAGACGTGCTGGGCATGCCACCCAATTCCCAGGGGGTGGTGGCTCTTCATGCCCTCGGCATCCTCGACGCTCTGCCGCTCGCCTCAATGGATGAAGCAGAGCGCCTGCACCACCAGATTGAGGCGATCCGTCTGGGCTTTGAGCTGGCCATCGATGTGGTGGGCGAACCCACCCCCGAAATGCTGGAGCGACTGCGACAAGCGCTCAGCCCAGACGGCCTGGCCGCTGCCCGCAGCCGCATCACCGCCCAGGCCCGGCCGGCCACCCGGCCCCAGGGCGGCAATTCAGGCGATACCAGCTACGTGTGCGCGGTGGATGGCGAGGGCAACGCCGTGTCGCTGATGACCAGCATCAGCGGACTGTTCGGCTCGGGGCTGGTGGCGGGCGACACGGGCGTGCTGCTCAACAACCGGGCGGCCCAGTTCACCAGCCAGCCGGGCCATCCCAACGCCCTGGCGCCCGGCCGCCGCCCGCGCCATTCGATCCTGCCGGCGATGGTGCTGCGCGATGGGCTGCCGGAATTCGTGATGGGCGTGATCGGTGGCAACGCCCACCCCCAGGGGCTCACCCAGATCCTGGTCAACGCCCTCGACCTGGGCATGAATCCTCAGCAGGCCGTGGATGCACCGCGCTTCAAGCTGATCATGCAGAGCGGTGCGGTCCACATCGATCCGCAGTTCAATCCAGACGTGGGCCACGAGCTCGTGGCCCGCGGCCATCAGCTCGGCGATTCCTATGGCTTCGTGGGCTTCAAGGGGGGCGCCCAGATGGTGCGCCTCCATCGCGATGCAGCCGGCCAGTGCACCAGCCTGGAGGCCGGCGTGGATCACCGGCTCGATGGGGTGGCCCTGGGCTTCTGAGCTGGAAGGGGGTGCGGCCTGCGGCTACTGCACCGGCAGATCGCCGGGATGGCCCACCACCGGATCGGCCGGCACCTTCAGCAACTCCGGCAGCGGCCCTGTCTCCGGCAACGGCTCACCCCGCTCGGCGAGGTGGGCCAGCAGCCAGTTCACGGCGGTGCCGCGGCGGGTGCGGCGCGGGTACAGCTCGCCGATCCGGTATCCCGCAAACCCCAGCTGCTCCTTGAGCAGCTGCTTGTGCTCCCTGGCGATCGAGCGGGTGAGCGCCACGCTCGGCGGCCGCTCGGCGATGAACTGGGGTTCGATCGGGAACGACTCCCGCCAGGCAGCGCTGGTGGCCGGGCCCGCGCTCCAGGTGCCGGCGCCATCGTGCCAATAACCCAGGCGCGGCCAGATCAGTTCACACACGAAACGATCGCTGACGCGGTCGGCCAGCACCGCCTCCAGCAGCGCACGGCTGAGGGGGTAGGGAACGGGGGTGGCGGCGGCCTGCGCGGGAGCCATGGGGCTGGAGCCCAACACACACACCGGTGCATGTTGGCCGACCGCTGCGCTGATCCAGCTGCCGACCCTTCAGCCCGCCCGTTGAAGCTGCAGCGCCAGCAGGTCGTCCACGATCAGCTCCGCCGCCCGCTCGGCGGCATCGAGGAAGGGCAGCAGGGTGCGCTGGGCCCCCAGGAATTCGAGCTTGGCCACCTCGGCCTCGTCGTGGGCGGTGGCGATGAAGTGGCCCTGGAAGCCGGCCGCCTGTAGGCCGTGCTGAATCGCGGCGTTCGACTCCAGCGCCGGCAGGGTGCTCACCACCACCGTGGCCGAGGAGAGGGGCAGGGAGGCGGTGAACTCCGGATCTTCCGAGTCGCCGTACTGCACCGGCAGCCCCTGGGCTGCCGCCAGGCGCAGGGCCTGGGGATCGAAGTCGATGCCGAGGATCGAGAGGTTGTGGGGCTGCAGCTGGCGGTGGATGGCGCCGCCGAACCGCCCCAGCCCCAGCAGGATCACATCCACCCGGGCCGGGCCGCTGGTGCTGCCGCCCAGTTCGCTGAAGGGCGTGGCACGCTCCAGCAGGCGCAGGGGTTCCTTGAGCCAGCCATAGAGCCGCTCCGAGCCCAGGATCATGTAGGTGGAGAAGGCGATGGTGATCACCCCCACCAGCGTGATCAGGCTCACCTCCCCCTCCCCCAGCTGGCCCAGCTGCAGACCCAGGGCGGCCAGGATCAGCGAGAACTCCGAGATCTGGGCCACGGTGAGCCCCGCCAGCAGGCCGGTGCGACGCCGGTAGCCCATCGCCCCCATGATCGCCACCACGATCAGCGGATTGCCCACCAGCACGAAAACGGAGAGCACCAGGGCGGGCCCCAGCTGCAGGCCCGCTGCAGAGAGGTTGAGACCGGAGCCCAGATCGATGAAGAAGAACAGCAGCAGAAAGTCGCGCAGGCCGGTGAGCCGGGAGGCGATCGCTTCGCGGTAGGCCGTTGAGGCAATCGACACGCCGCCGAGAAAGGCGCCCACCTCCTTGCTGAAACCCACCACGTCGGCCAGGGCCGCCAGGCCCACGGCCCAGGCCACGGCAAACAGCACCAGCAGCTCCTGGTTCTGGGCCAGCCGGCCCAGGAGCGGCGGCATCACCCAGCGCATGGTGGCCGCGGTGCCGAGCACAAAGGCGCTGCCCACCAGCAGCAGCCGGATCGCCTGGCCGGCGATGCCGCCGCCGCCTTCGAGGTTGAACGAGCTGAGCAGGATCATCGCCAGGATCACGGCGATGTCCTGCACCACCAGAAAGCCCACGGCGATGCGGCCGTGCAGGGAATCGATCTCCCGCTTATCGGAGAGCAGCTTCACGATGATGATCGTGCTGGAGAAGGTGAGGCACATGGCGATATAGAGCGCCGGCACCGCCGCATAGCCCAACCCGAGGGCGATCAGGAAGCCGAACAGCGAGGTGAACACGATCTGGCCCAGGCCCGTGGCCAGGGCCACGGGCCCCACCGAGCGGATCAGACCCACATCGAGCTTGAGGCCCACCACGAACAACAGCACCGAGATGCCCACGCTGGAGAGCAGCTTCAGCTCGCTCCCGCCAGACACCCAGTTGAGCGCCGCCGGGCCCACCAGGATGCCGGCAAAGATGTAACCGATGATCAGCGGCTGGCGCAGCTTCAGCGCCACCACGCCGATCACGCCGGCCAGCATCAGGATGGCGGCCAGCTCGTGAAACACGCTGCTGAAGGTCATCGGGCCGGCTGCGGATTGGCTGCCTGCACCCTAAGGATCGCTCCCCCGACGCCACCCTGCCTCGCTTCCGGCATGCCGCTCCCGCCCGCCCCCACCGAGTCCCCGCCTGGGGCGCTGGAGCTGGCCGGCAACGGCAGCCCGCGGCAGCTGCACTGCCGGGTGCTGCAGTCGCCGCTGGCGGGGGTGAGCGACCGCATCTTCCGCGGCCTGGTGCGCCGCTGGGCGCCCGATGCCCTGCTGTTCACCGAGATGGTGAACGCCACCAGCCTGGAGCTGGGCCATGGGCGCCAGAAGGTGGAGGAGCTGGCCGCGGAGGCCGGCCCGATCGGCGTGCAGCTGTTCGATCACCGCCCCGCCGCCATGGCCGAGGCGGCCCGCCGGGCAGAAGCTGCCGGGGCCTTCCTGATCGACATCAACATGGGCTGCCCGGTGAAGAAAATCGCCCGCAAGGGTGGCGGCAGCGGCCTGATCCGCGACCCCGAGCTGGCGGCCCGCATCGTGGAGACCGTGGCGGCGGCGGTGCGGATCCCGGTCACGGTGAAGACGCGGCTGGGCTGGTGCGGCGATGCCGGCACACCTGCCGGGCTACGGCAGCGCGCCGTGGTGTGGGCTCGCCAGCTGGAGAGCGCCGGGGCCCAGTTGCTCACCCTGCACGGCCGCACCCGCGAGCAGGGCTTCAAGGGTCAGGCCGACTGGGCCGCCATCGCCGCGGTGAAGCAGGCACTCACCATCCCGGTGATCGCCAACGGCGACATCAACGGCCCGGACGATGCCCTGCGCTGCCTGGAGCTCACGGGCGCCGACGGGGTGATGGTGGGCCGCGGCACCATGGGCGCCCCCTGGCTGGTGGGCCAGCTCGATGCGGCACTGAGCGGCCGGCCGATTCCGCCCACCCCCGGCCCCAGCGAGAAACTGGCTCTCGCTGCCTGGCAGCTGCAGGCCCTGGTGGCCGCCAAGGGCGACCACGGCCTGCTGATCGCCCGCAAGCACCTCAGCTGGACCTGCACCGGCTTCGCCGGCGCCCCCCAGCTCCGCCATGCCCTGATGCGCGCCCCCACCCCGGCCGAGGCCCTGGCCCTGCTGGCGGCGGCTCAACAACAGCTGTGATGCGTGGGCAGCGACGCCCTCACCGCAGCTTGACTCACGGCAGCGTGTCTCACGGCAACACATCGGGCCAGCCCTGGCGGATCAGCAGCAGCGAGAAGTAGGGCTGCTCCTCGGCCGGCACCGCCGCGGCCGGCGCCAGCAGCTGGTCGGGCCAGCCCACCCGCTGGGCGAACAGGGCCCCCTCCAGCAGGCCCCGCGCCGCCAGCAGCGGCCGCACCCAGCTCCAGCGGTGGCCGAGCTTCAGCAACGCCAGCACGGTGCCGTCGCCGGCGGCCCGCTCCAGCAGCTGCAGCAGCTCGGCAGGCGTCTCGGGGGTGGGGCGGATCAGCAGGCCCTCGCTCTGCAGGGCCAGGGGCCAGGCCATACCGCTGCCGGCCGCCGCCGCTGCCGCCGCGCACACCGCCGGCACCCCCGGGATCAGCCGCAGGGGGCAGCCCGGGTGCCGCCGGCGCAGTGCCAGCTGCACGTAGGAGCTGCTGGCGAACAGCGACACGTCGCCCTCGCACAGCAGCACCACCCGCTCCCCGGCGGCCACGGCAGCCGCCAGGGCATCGGCGGCGGCATGCCAGGCGGCGACGCGCGGGGCGGCCTCAGCCACCATCGGGAACAGCAGCGGCAGCCGCAGCTGCTCGGGGGTAATCCAGCGGTTGGCGATCGCCGCGGCCATCCCCTCGGCGCCCTCGCGGGCCACCGGATAGGCCACCCGATCGGCGGCCTGGATCGCCCGCACCGCCGCCACGGTGAGCAGCTCGGGATCACCCGGCCCCACCCCCACCAGGGTGAGACAAGCCGGCCCCTCAGCGGGGATGGCCCCTAGGTTGGGAATCTGCGGCCCGAGCGCCATGAGTCTGCTTGCCCTGTACCGGCACGATGCCAGCACGCCGGTGGCGGAGCTGGTCACCAGCGACGCCGAGCGCATCCAGCGGGAACTGGCCAGTCGCGGCATCCGCTTCCAGCGCTGGCCGGCCCGGGCCGAGCTGCCCGCCGGGGCCAGCCAGGAGCAGATCCTGGCGGCCTACAGCCACGAGATCGCCGAAGTGCAGGCCGGTGGCGGGTATCCCACGGTGGATGCCATCCGCCTGGCCGCCGACCACCCCGATCGCCACGCCCTGCGCCAGACGTTCCTGGCCGAGCACACCCACAGCGAAGACGAAGTGCGCTTCTTCGTGGAGGGGCGGGGGCTGTTCTGCCTGCACCTGGGCGAGGAGGTGCTGCAGCTGATCTGCGAGGCGAGCGACTGGATCGCCGTGCCCGCCGGCACCCGCCACTGGTTTGACATGGGGCCCGAGCCCAGCTTCTGCGCCCTGCGCTTCTTCAACAATCCCGAGGGCTGGGTGGCCCAGTTCACGGGGGATCCCATCGCCGAGGGCTACCCCCTGCTGGATCAGCTCGCCATGCCGGCGGCCTGAACCTCCACCCCCGCCGAGTGCATGCGCACCTGGGCGGGATCGGGCCGCCCATCGGGTTTGGTCTGCTGCAGGGCATCCCGTTCCACAGTTGCCAGCTGATCCAGCCGTGCTGCCGTGGTGTCCCGCCCGAAGCGGCCTTCCGCCAGCAGCCAATAGAGCCCGAAATGGCGAGCTTCGCTGGCCAGCAGGTCGGCGTAGAGATCGCGGAGCTCGCCGTCTGGGCTGTGGGCGGCCAGCAGGCCCATGCGCTCATGGCTGCGGGCCTCGATCAGCCCGGCCACCAGAAAGGCATCGAGCATCCGCTCCGGCTCCTGACGCCGCACCGCCTTGCTGAGCTCGCTTCCATAGCCCGGGGCGGGCAGGGGGCGCAGCTGCAGGCGCCGGCGTTGCAGCAACCCCAGCACCTGCTCGAAGTGCTCCAGTTCCTCCCGGGCCAGGGCGCTGAGGGCGGCCCCCAGCTCGGCGTCGCCGGGATAGCGGAACATCAGCTGCAGCGCCACGCCCGCCGCCTTGCGCTCGCAGTGGGCATGGTCGATCAGCACCAGGTCGGGGCGGGCGATCGCCTGCTCCAGCCAGTCGGCACTGGTGGGAGCGGCCAGCCAGCGGATGCGGCTCTGCAGGGGCTCCAGGTTGGGGGAAACAGACAACATCGGCAAGCCTCAGTCGGGTGCATCGGCGGCGGCGCCCAGGTGGGCAACCAGTCCCTCGAGCGCCAGCCCGTAGCTCAGCGGGCCGAAGCCGCAGATCACCCCCACGGCCCGATCCGCCAGGACGGAGTGGTGGCGGAAGGGCTCGCGGGCATGGGTGTTACTCAGGTGCAGCTCCACATAGGGGATGGCCACCGCCAGCAGGGCATCGCGCAGGGCGATCGAGGTGTGGGTGTAGGCGCCGGCATTGATCAGGATGCCGTGCACCGTGCCCCGGGCCGCCTGAATGCGGTCCACCAGGGCTCCTTCATGGTTGCTCTGGAAGCAGTCGATCGCAGCGCCCAGGGCCGAGGCCCGCTCCTGCAGCGTGGCATTGATCTGCTCCAGGGTGTCGCTGCCGTAGAGCCCCGGCTCCCGCGTACCGAGCAGGTTGAGGTTGGGGCCGTGGAGGGCAAGCAGCTGCATGGAGAGGCCGGCTGGTAAGTTCTTGAGGTGTGGTTCGGGTCGGTGCCCGAGTGGTTAATGGGGGCGGACTGTAAATCCGCTGGCTCTGCCTACGTTGGTTCAAATCCAACCCGGCCCACCTTCCACATGCCCTTGTAGCTCAGCGGTAGAGCACTCCCTTGGTAAGGGAGAGGTCACGAGTTCAAGTCTCGTCAAGGGCTTCTGCCCTGATCCCCTCGGGCACCGGCGGATCGCGAACTTGATCCCTCCGGCCGGATCCCAGGCTTGCGCCTTCAGGGCACAGGATCCTTCAGGACAGCGGAGGGTGGCTGGGCCTTGCCGCCCGACGAGCCCGATGGGTGCTCCTCTGCTTCGGGGCAGATGAGATCGGCGGCCCGACGGGCGTCGCCGAGCACCCGCAGCAGCACCCTGGGCGAGTCCTGCAGCAGCGCCACCCAGCCCGCCAGGTAGGCCGCGTGGTTGTTCACATCGCTGCCGATCTCCAGCCGATCCCCCAGCAGTACGGCTCCCAGTTCTGCCACCAGCTCCTCGCGGGCATAGGCCCGCCCCCCGTCACCGGCCGCCCCCATGCCACCGCTGAGATCCCGGGCCAGGCGACTGGCGTGGCCGGTGGAATGAATCGCCTCATGGGCCCAGGTGGCGTAGAGGGCCGCAGCGGAGTGAAAGCAGCCGCGGGCCGGCAGCCGGATCAGGTCGGCGGCCGGCAGATAGCAGGCCTGATCGCCACCTTCGCGCACTGGCACCGGCCAGCGGCTGAGCACCTGCTCGGCCGCCGCCAGCCGTTCCGGCTCGGGCCGGCAGGCCAGCCCGTCCGCCTCCCGCCGGGCCGCGATCAGGCCGGCCAGGGCTTCCCCCTCCAGGTCGGCGGCATTGAACACCGCCAGCGGCCGGTAGCTCACCCAGCTGCCAGCGCCACCAGGGACTCTCTCTAGCTCCTCGTCGCCACCTGGGCCAACCGCCTGCTGGCCCCGCGCCCGGTGCAGCTGGGGCCGCAGCACATGCACGGCCTTGCTGCCCTTGCGGGGGAAGATCCCGCGGGCCCGGGCCTCGGCGAAACCGCACCAGTAGGGGAGGCTGGAGGCCCGCAGCTGCTGGCCGAGCTGCAGCAGCACCGGATTGGCCCCGCGGTAGCGGCGGCCTGAGAACAGATTCACCTGATGGCCGCCGCCGGCACCATCCCAGTCGCGCCGCCAGGGGGTGGTGCCGGCCTCCAGCAGAGCGATCAGGGCGCCCACCAGCCGCTCCTCGGCAGACACCCGGGGGGCAGGGGAGGAGAGAACAGCAGCCACGGCACGGGATGCGCAGAACAGCCAGGCCCGCTGCGGGCCTCGCCCACACCCAGTGCCCCACCTGTCTCAATCCCAGAAGGCGGGTGGGGTTTGCCAGGGTGGACGCACCAGCACGCCCCTGATGACGGCAACCGTGGATCTGTCCTCCCCCCTCGCCTTGTCGGTGGCCCAGATGCGAGCCCCCGTAAGCGAGGGACACACCCGCCCGCTGGCCTGGCGGCTGGAGCAGCTGGAGCGGCTGGAGGCGCTGCTGGAGCGGGAGGCCGACGCCGTGCTGGAGGCCCTGGCCGACGATCTGGGCAAACCGGCCCTGGAGGCCAGCTTCGAGCTGGTGGCGATCCGCCAGGAGCTGCGCCTCAGCCGCCGCCGTCTGCGCCGCTGGATGGCGCCGCGGCGGCTGTCCCTCGACCTGCCCCTGCGGCCAGGCCAGGCCTTCCAGCAGGCCGAACCCCTGGGCTGCGTGCTGATCATCGGTCCCTGGAACTACCCCTTCCAGCTCTGTCTGCACCCGCTGGTGAGCGCCCTGGCCGCCGGCAACAC
Source organism: Prochlorococcaceae cyanobacterium (assembly GCA_040399285.1). Lineage (GTDB taxonomy): Bacteria > Cyanobacteriota > Cyanobacteriia > PCC-6307 > Cyanobiaceae > NIES-981. Next base: position 8,279 of record JBBASM010000006.1, on the reverse strand, counting down.
CGTGGTGCTCAAGCCCTCCGAACACGCCCCCCGCACCGCAGAGCTGATCGCCGCTGCCATCGGCCGCAGCTTCCCCCCGGACGTGGTGCAGGTGGTGTGCGGCGACGGCAGCGTGGCGGCCCGGCTGCTGGAGGAGCAGTTCGACCACATCTTCTTCACCGGCGGCGGCCGGGTGGGCCGGCTGGTGATGGCGGCGGCGGCCCGCCACCTCACCCCCGTCACCCTGGAGCTGGGCGGCAAGAGTCCGGCGGTGGTGCTGGCCGATGCCGATCTGGCCGTGACGGCGCGGCGGCTGGCCTGGGGACGCAGCCTCAATGCCGGCCAGACCTGCATCGCCCCAGACCATGTGCTGGTGCAGCCGGCCGTGCGCGACCCCCTGGTGGCGGCGATCGCCGCCGAGCTGGAGCGCTTCTACGGCAGCGACCCGCTCCACAGCCCCGACCTGGGGGCGATCGTGAACCAGGCCCAGTTCGAGCGGCTCCATGGCCTGCTGGAGGGTGCCCGCCAGCGCGGCCAGATCCTCCGTGGCGGTCGCTGTGATCCCGCACGCCGCCGCATCGAGCCCACCCTGGTGGCGGTGGAGAGCGGCCACGATCCCCTGATGCAGGAAGAAATCTTCGGGCCCCTGCTGCCGGTGCAAACCGTGCCGGATCTGGCCGCCGCCTGCCGGGAGATCCGCAGCCGGCCCAAGCCCCTGGCGCTCTACCTGTTCAGCAGCGACCGCCAGGCCCAGCGCCGGGTGCTGGAGCAAACCAGCTCGGGCGGCGTGTGCTTCAACGACGTGGTGATGCAGGCCGGCTCCAGCCAGCTGCCCTTCGGCGGTGTGGGGGAGAGCGGCATGGGCTGCTACCACGGGGAAGCGGGGTTTCTCACCTTTTCCCACTGCCGCAGCGTGCTGCGGCGTCCGTTCTGGCTGGATGTTCCCCTGCGCTATCCCCCCTACGCCGGCAAGTTGCCCCTGGTGCGGCGGCTGCTCGGTTGAGATCAGCAGCGGTGATTCAACGCCCCCTGGTATCACTGCGAGCTGCCCCTTATGGTTCGCGAAACGTTCCCGGGAGCCCATGCGCCGCACCCTCGCCACCCTGGTTCTGGCCATCACCCCGCCGCTCACCGTTCTGGCGGTGTCCGATGTGCAGGCCCAGCAGGTGGTCACGGTGCGCACGGGCGAAACCCTCTCCGAGATCGCCGAGCGCCACGGCGTGAGCCTCAGCCGGCTGATGCAGGCCAATGGCATCGCCAAGCCAGACCATGTGGAGATCGGCCAGCGCCTCACCATCCCCGGCAGCGGCTCCACGGCCAGGAGCGCCTCCAGCCCCGGTGGCTCCCAGGGCACTGCGCCTTACACCGTAAAGAGTGGCGAAACGCTCTCGGAGATCGCCGATCGCTTCAGCACCACCACCGCACGCCTGATCCAGATCAACCGCATCAGCGACCCGGACCTGGTGATGAGCGGTACCCGCCTGCAGGTACCGGTCACGGCCCAGCGCAGTGCCCCTGCCGCCCCCAGCTCTGCCGCCGTGAACCGCAACGCCAGCGAGCACGTGGTGCAGTCGGGAGAGAATCTCTCGCTGATTGCCGAGCGCTACGGCACCAGCGTGAGCCGGCTGGTGGCCCTCAACCAACTGGAGGATCCGGAGCTGGTCACGGTGGGCTCTCGCCTGAAATTGCGCGGCACGCCGCCAGCAGCCCGCAGCACGCCGCCAGCCGCCACCAAGCCCAAACCCGCAGCCAGCACCCCTGCGGCCCAGCCAGTAGCCGCGCAGCAACCAACGGCCCAGCCGAAAGCCGCCCAGCAACCCACGACTTCCCAGCAAGCACCAGCCCAGCAGGCAGCGGCCAAGCCAGTGCCCGCCACTCTCCAGGCCAGCGGATCGGCGACCACGGCTGCAACGCCCAAAGCCGCAATCACACCAGCAACCACCACAGCCACCACCTCCGCAGCCCCTGCCACGGTTCCTGCTGCCACGGTTCCTGCTGCCACGGTCACCACAGCCGCCACCTCCGCAGCCCGGCCAGCCCTCACACCGGCTCGCAGCACACCCGTGGGCGCCACCAGCGCCGCAGCGGCGGCGACCCGAACCCCGTTGGCGACCGCCAGCACCGCAGCCCCCCTGGCGGGATCTGGCACTTCAGTCACCACAGCTGCGACTGCGGCCACTTCGGCCACTGCAACCATTGCCACAGCAACACCGGCCGCCACAACCACGGCAACCACCAGCGCCGTCAGCCGATCCGCAACGGTGAGTGCCGCCAGCCGCGCCCCGGCCGCTGCGCCAAAAACCACCCCCGGCGCCAGCTCCACCGCCACGGCCCGGGCAACCCCCGTGAATGCAGCCAGGCCCGCCGGCGAATGGCGCAACTACGGCCCCCTGCAGGTGGACTGGTCGAAGATCCAGCCGATGGGGGGCAGCTACGTGGCCCCCAGCCTCAATGGCGAGGGCCAACCCCTCTACCTGGCGGTGAACTGCACGGCCCGCAAGATCAACGTCACCAGCCAGGCCGGCCAGTGGCGCACCTGGGAGACCCCCAGCAAGGACTTCGAGTACAAGCTGGTGCAGGACATCTGCCAGGCCAACCGCAGCTGAGCAGGCTCCTCAGGCCGCCCAGTGCAGCGGCCAGGGGCGGTGCAGGAAACGCCGGCCAGGTTCGCGCAGGTAGAGGCGCTGGGAGCCGTCATCGCTCTCCTTGATCAGTTCCTCCTGCACCAGCCGCCGGGCCAGCCAGGCCCAGCGATCCTCGTCGTGATCAGCAGAAGAGGAATCGGCCGCAGCCAGCTCCTCGCTGAGGCTGCGCAGGTCGCGCCCCCGCTCCCCCCCCAGCGATTCCAGCAGCACCGCCGCCGCCGCAGACCAGTCGCGCCGCGGCGGAGCGCCACCGCTGTGGGCGCGGCAACGGTCGCAGCGGCCACAGGGGGGCACGATCTCGCCCACCGCCAGCAGCAGGGCCTGTTCCCGGCAGCCCTCCCCCTCGGCCACGGCCTCCATGCGGCGCACCTGGCGCTGGGCCTGCTCCAGCCGCTGTTGATCGGCCGCCGAGGGGGACGCCCCCGGCATCCGGCCAGCGGAGCGGATCGCCCAGCCCAGGCTGATCCGGTCAGCAGGATCAAACAACACCAGGCAGTGGGCCGGCAGGCCATCGCGGCCGGCCCGCCCCGATTCCTGCAGGTAGCCCTCCGGGCTGGCCGGCAGATCCAGGTGCAGCACCAGGCCCACATCGGCCCGGTCCACCCCCATGCCGAAGGCCACCGTGGCCACCAGCACAGGCCGGGGCTGGTGCTGAAAGTGGCTGAGGGCCAGCTGGCGGCACTCCGGATCCATGCCGGCGTGATAAGCGATCGCCTCCACCCCAGCTCCATTCAACCGCTGGGCCCACTGCTCCACGGAACGGCGGGTGCGGGCGTAGATCAGCACCGCCCCGCGGGCCCCGGCAACCGCCTCAAGGAGATCCGGCAGGGGATCGGCCGGCCTGCGCCGCATGGCGTAGGTGAGGTTGCTGCGCCGGGCTGAACGCACCTGGATCAGGGGACGACGCAGCTGCAGCAGCCGGATGATGTCTGCCCGCACCTGGGGAGCGGCGGTGGCGCTGAGGGCCACCAGGGGCACTCCGGGGCAGAGCCGGCGCAGCTCCCCCAGGCGGCGGTAATCGGGCCGGAAGTCGTGGCCCCAGGCACTGATGCAGTGGGCCTCGTCCACCGCCACGGCCACCAGCGTTCCCTCGCTGAGCAGGTCGTCGAGCAGCTGCAGGGTGGCCTCGGCCCGCAGACGCTCCGGGGCCAGATAGAGGAGCCGCAGGCGCCGCTCCCGGATGCGGCGCATCAGCGGACCGCGCTCGGCGGCCGAGAGCCCGCGATGCAGGCAGGCCGCCGGGATGCCCCGGCGCTGGAGCTGCGCCACCTGGTCCTGCATCAGGGCCACCAGGGGCGAGATCACCAGCACCAGGCCCTCACGCACCAGGGCCGGCAGCTGGTAGCAAAGCGATTTTCCGCCACCGGTGGGCAACACCGCCAGGCAGTCCTGCCCGGCCAGGAGGGCCTCCACCACTGGCCGTTGCCCCGGCCGGAAGCCCTGCCAGCCGAAATTGGTGTGCAGGGCCTGCAGCAGCAGGTCAGCGGAGGGGGATGGAGGATCCGATTCGCTGCTGCGGGGCGAGCGGGGCACACACCACCACCAGGGCTACTGGAGGATAGCGAGCACCAGATCTGGGGCGGTCAGGGCAGAGGAGGAGCCTCCAGCTGATCCGGCGCCTCCTCCACCAGCTGCAGCCGCACCCGCTTGCCGCCGGCCAGCTCCCCCAGCGACACCCGCATCGTATTGCCGCTCAGCGACTGCAACGCCGTGAGCAGCTCCCGCAGATGGGGCGTGCTGCTGCCGCTTTCCACCCACAGCCGCTCCTGCAGGCCCCCCAGCCGCCGCCAGCTGGTGTGCAACTTGAGCACCGCCGCCTCCAGCGCCTGGGCCTGGCCCACCGCATCGGCCAGCAGGCCGAGGGCATCGAGCCGCTGGGCCTCCTGGAGAGCCTTCTCGAAATCAAGCTGGTCGTATTGGAATGCCCGCACCGCCAGGGCCGCCTCGGCCGCCTTGCTCAGCCAGCGGGCCGTATGGGTCACATCGCGCACCCGCTCCAGCTCCGGCTCCTCGCGCAGCACCCGCCGCAGGTCGTCCTGCTGCTCCTCCGGCAGCTTGGCCAGCTCCCTCACCAGCGGCGCCACCGCCCGCGGCGGCAGCAGGTTCTCGGCGGTGCGCTGGCGGATCTCCTCCGGCAACAGCGGGCTGGTGGCGGCCGTGAACTCATCGGCCAGGCGGCGCACCTGCTTGCGGGTGATCTCCTGGCCCTCGTTGGCCGCCTCGGCGATCATCTGCTGCACCTCCGGATCGGCCTGGGCCGTCTCCAGGAAGGCCCGTTTGGAGAAGTGGTTCACGCTGCCCTCCTCGAGCAGCCCCTCCCCCACCAGGGCGTCGGCCGATTCGGCCAGCTGGATCAGGGTGTAGGCGCGGGTCTTGCTGATCTCCCGCTCCCGGAGCCACTGCAGAAAGCCGGTGCCCCGTCCCTCGCCGCCGCGCTTCTCCCGGTCGCGCACCGCCCGCAGGATCCGCCCCCGCCAGATCTCGGTCTGCAGGTCAAAGCGGTCGCACACCGCCCAGGCAGCCTCCAGCTGGGCCAGAAACTCCATCGTGCTGATGGTGTCGCTGTCGGGATCGGGCAGCTCCAGGCTGAGCACAGGGGCGTCCCCACCGTCGAGCACCATGGCGCCTGAGACCGCAAAGGGCGATGCTGACACCCTGCGAGGGTCCTGAGGTATGGGCCCCTCGGTGTGCCGCCCGCAGCGATCCCCACCTCAGCCGCCAAAGGGCGACGATTCGTGACGCCGGCCGAAGCAGGCCTGTGTGGGGCGGGTATCTTCCCTCAGGAAGCATCCGAAATCCAGCGCAGCGATGGCCATTTCCCGCGGCGACAAAGTGCGTATCAAGCGCCCTGAGTCCTACTGGTTCAACGACGTCGGCACGGTGGCGTCGATCGATACCTCAGGCATCCGCTACCCGGTGGTGGTGCGCTTCGAGAAGGTGAACTACAGCGGCTTCAGCGGCTCCGAGGGCGGCATCAACACCAACAACTTCGCCGAGAGCGAACTGGAAAAGGCCTGACCATCGAGCCACCACCGCGATCGAACCCCAACCAACCGGAACGGGTGGATACTCAAGGGCTGCGTTGAACCATCAGCGCAGCCCTTTTTGCTGCCTGCCGGTCTGGGATGGCGGCCGTCTCTGCCCCTGTCTCAGCCCCGGGCGCTCACCACCGTGCTGTGAGACCCTGAATTCCCTCTTCCTGCTCCGCGCCCGTGCCGGAACTGCCCGAAGTCGAAACCGTGCGACGCGGGCTGGAACGGCAGACCCTGCACACCCGGATCGCCAGGGTGGAGGTGCTGCGCCAGCGGGCGATCGCCAGCCCAAAGGATCCAGAGGCCTTCGTATCAGGCCTGCAGGGCTGCAGGTTGCAGGGGTGGGCGCGGCGGGGCAAGTACCTGATCGGCAGCCTCAGCCGGGCCCAGGGAGATGGCGGCCACTGGGGCGTGCATCTGCGCATGACGGGACAGTTCCTGCTGCTGCAGGCCAGGAACGGGGCTCCGGTCAGCCCCTGCTGCGATCACACCCGGGTGCGCATCTGGAGCGACCAGGGCGATGAACTGCGGTTTGTGGACACCCGCAGCTTCGGCCAGATGTGGTGGGTCCCTCCCGGAGAGCCATTGGAGAGTGTGATCACCGGCCTGCAGAAGCTGGGCCCGGAGCCCTTCAGCCCTGCCTTCACCGCCCGCTACCTGCGCAACCGGCTGAAGGGCTCCCAGCGCTGCATCAAAGCCGCCCTGCTGGATCAGAGCCTGGTGGCTGGCGTGGGCAACATCTATGCGGATGAATCGCTGTTCGCTGCCGGCATCCCGCCACACACCCGCAGCGGCCAGCTGAAGCTCGGGCAGCTGGAGAACCTGCGCGAGGCGTTGGTGGAGGTGCTGCAGAACAGCATCGGCGCCGGGGGCACCACCTTCAGCGACTTCCGCGATCTCAGCGGCACCAATGGCAACTACGGCGGCATGGCCTGGGTGTATCGCCGCGGGGGAGAACCCTGCCGGCGCTGCGGCACCCCGATCAGGCGGGAGAAGCTGGGGGGACGCAGCAGTCACTGGTGCCCCAACTGCCAGCATTGAGGTTCCCACCTGCAGCCATGGCAGCTCCCGAAGCGATCGCGCCCCTCGCCCAGCAGCTCACTGGGGCCATGGCCACCATCTACGGCCGCGGCTGGTGCGACGGCACCGGCGGCAACTTCAGCTGCGTGCTCCAGCACCATCCCCTGCTGCTGCTGATGGCCCCCAGCGGAGTGCCCAAGGGAGCCGTCAGGCCAGAAGATCTGATTCAGGTGGATGGCACAGGGCAGGTGCAACGGGGCCAGGGACGGGCCAGTGCCGAGACCCTGCTGCATCTGGCGATCGTGCAGCACACAGGGGCTGGCGCTGTGCTGCACACCCATTCCCAGGCAGGCACCCTGCTCTCCCAGCATTACCGACCCGAACAGAACAGCCACAGCCACCTTGAGCTGCGCGACCTGGAGATGCTCAAAGGTCTTGAGGGCATCCGCACCCATGCCTGCCATCTGCAGCTGCCCGTGCTGGCCAATGACCAGGATCTCGCCCGCATGAGTGAGCGAGCCACACCGCTGCTTGCCGATGCCCCCCATGGCCTGCTGATTGCCGGCCATGGCCTCTATGCCTGGGGCAAGGATCTGGCCCAGGCGCAGCGACACCTGGAAATCCTTGAGTTCCTGCTGGAGCAGCACTGGAGGCAGCTGCTGCTCCAGGCGTTGCGACGCTGAGGCTACCCCCGCCCACCCCAGGCTCCCTCGGGCCCCCTTCAGGCGCTGAATTCCATGCCCAGCTTCACCGGCATCAGCCATCTGCTGCTCGACATTGAGGGCACCACGTGCCCCGTGAGCTTCGTAGCGGAGGTGCTGTTCCCCTACGCATCGCAACAACTGCCCCTTTATCTGGAGCGACACGGCAGCGATCCGCGCGTCCACGCGCTTCTGGAGGATGTGCAGGACGCCTGGCGCCTCGACGGGGACCCAGCCGCCCAGTCCCTGCTGAAGGAAGCCGCACACCAGGGGTGGCAGCCATACACAGCCTGCACGGCCTATCTGCAACTGCTGATCACCCAGGACCGCAAACTCACGGCACTCAAGGATCTGCAGGGGCTGATCTGGAGAGGCGGCTATGCAGCGGGAGAACTAATAGCTCCGCTGTACTCCGACGTGCCAGCGGCCCTGCAACGCTGGCAACGTGCAGGAACGGTACTGGGCGTGTATTCGTCAGGATCCGTGGAGGCCCAACAACTCCTCTACCGCCACAGCATCGCCGGCGACCTCACGTCGCTGTTCAGCCACTGGTTCGACACGCGTATCGGCCCAAAACAGGCGGCAAAAAGCTATGAGCAGATTGCCAGGGCGATGCAAACCACGCCATCGTCGGTCCTGTTCGTGAGTGATGCACTGGCCGAATGCAAGGCAGCCGCCGCTGCAGGACTGCAGGTGATCTTCAGCAGCAGGCCGGGAAATCCGGAGCAAAACCCGGGCCCATTCGCGGTCGTTTCCACCTATGACGACCTCTCGCCCAGCGGCTGCCCGTAGCCGGGCCGTCCTCCCTTTGGCAGACACAAAAAAAGCCACCCTTGCGGTGGCTTTGCCCTGGAAGATTGTTTTACCTGGCATCGACCTATTTTCTCAGGGGGCTACCCCCC
>JBBASM010000005.1:141358-196121 GCA_040399285.1 Prochlorococcaceae cyanobacterium | reverse complement strand
CCTGGCCGCTGCAGAAGCCACCCCCGTGGCTCTGACTGCCCCGGCGATTGGCTGAGGCCATACAGTCCGGCTGAAGTTCAAGAGCCCGGCCTGAAACTGGGCTCAAGACGGAATCCCGAAAGCCCTCGCCGCAAGGCGGGGGCTTTTTGTTGTGCGCAGCTGGCAACCCATGGATCTGGGATTGGGATTGAGTCGATGTGCCCATGACCACCACTGGCCTTGGCTTCCAGTCGACTGAACAGCAATCCAGCCCGCCCAGCATCGGAGCCCAGCCCTTCAGTGGTGTGGTCAGCCGCCCACGCCGTGGTCTCTGGGGTGGTCGTCGCCCCAATCCCTGAGACGCTGCGGGCAGTTCGGCTTGCCGATGCAGCGAACTGTGATGTGCTCGGGATCGGCGCCGGCCTTCACCTGGAGGGCGCCGATGCGCACTTCTCCGGCAGTGGCGCTCTTCGCCAGGAGAGAGCCGAGGCTCTCGACAGAGGCCGACGCTGTCCCAGCCAGTTCCGTGGGCAGGGGTAACCCGTAGAAGTTGAGCAGCTGCTCCTGGGTGATGGCTGCATGGAAGCGCAGGGCCAGATCGGGCTGGAGTTCGGGCGGCTCGGGATTGGGCTCGAACAGCCGGTTGATCAACGGCTCCAGATTGATGCGCATGGCCACAAACACGTGGTCGCCCGGCATCAGCACCGTGGTGCCGCGGGGCATCACCACCTCGCGCCCGCGAACGATCAGCGAGACGACGACGCCATCGGGCAGGGCCAGATCACGCAGCCGCTGACCGGCCACGTGGGTGCGCGCCTTCACGGTGTAATCGAGGATCTCGCCATCCACCTGGCGCAGGGCGTTGATCTCCACCGACAGGGCCGGGGTGGGATCGGCGGGTCTGCCGATCTGCAGCCAGCGGGCCACCAGCGGCAGCGACCAGCCCTGGGTGAGTGCCGAGATCAGCACCACGAAGAACACCGCGTTGAAGATCTGGCCGCTCTTGGCTACGCCGGCCAGCAGCGGGAAGGTGGCCAGGGTGATCGGCACCGCGCCCTTGAGCCCCACCCAGGAGAGGAAGGTGAGCTCGCGGCGGCGGAACTGGAACGGCAGCGCCGACACCCACACAGCCAGGGGCCGGGCCACCAGGATCAGCACCAGGGCGATCAGCAGCCCTTCCCAGGCCACCGCAGCCAGGCGACTGGGGAAGCTGAGCAGCCCCAGCATCACGAACAGCACGATCTGCCCCAGCCAGGCGGTGGCGTCGTGGAAGGAGAAGATGCCGCGCCGGAAAACCAGGGAGCTGCTGCCCAGCACGATCCCGGCGATGTAGACGGCCAGGAAGCCGCTGCCCCCCAGCACCGCCGCCAGCCCAAAGGCCACCAGACCGAAAGCGAGTGCCAGCAGGGGATAGAGGCCCGGGTAGTCGAGGTTGATGCGGTTGATGGCCCAGGTGGCCAGGCGCCCCGTGAGCAGCCCGGCCAGGGTGCCCAGGCCGAACTGGCCCACAAACAGCCCCAGCAGTGCCTGGGGCGAATCAGCCGTGCCGGTGATCACGCCGATCAGGCCGAGCGTGAGGAAGATCGCCATCGGATCGTTCGAGCCGCTCTCCACCTCGAGGGTGGCGGTGAGCCGCTCGGGCAGCTTCAGGCCGCTGCTGCGCAGCACCGCAAACACCGCTGCCGCATCGGTGGAGCCCACGATGCTGCCCAGCAGCAGCCCCTGCAGCAGCGGCAGCTGGAGCACCCAGGCCGCCGCCAACCCCGTGATCAGCGAGGTGAGCAGAACCCCGAGGGTGGAGAGGGCCAGGGCCGGCTGCCACACCCGCTGCACCGAGGCGACCGAGGTGCGCAGGCCGCCGTCGAACAGGATCAGGGCCAGCGCCACGCTGCCGATGCTGTTGGCCAGCCCGTAGTTCTCAAAAGGGATCCGGCCCAGGCCCTCCGATCCCGCCAGCATCCCCACCGAGAGAAAGAGCACCAGCACGGGCACGCCCAGCCGGGCGGAGAACTTGCTGGAAGCGATCCCGAGCAGCAGCAGCACGCCGGCAAGGAGAACGGCCAGGTTGATCCCCATGCGTTTGTTGTCGGTGCCGCCCCTGTGAGGTTGGCTCAGAAGCGGCTGAACTGCAGTGGGCCAGGCCCCCATTCAGCACGGTTGTTGCACAGGCTGGATGGAGGGCCTCGCCTGTGCCGTGGCGGAAGCCCTCGGCCCGGCATTGCTTATCCAGAACAACGCAGCTACTGGCCGCGTCGCCGGCCAATGGCCTGGAAGCCGGCGATGTAGACGGCACAGAGGGCGAGGATCCGAAAGCTGTTGCGCACCACCACGAAGCGGCTCTGGCCCTGCTGGCCGCCGATTGTGCGGGCGAGTTTCTGGTCGGGGTCGCGGATGCGGGCGGGGTGGGCATCTGGCCAATCCAGCCGATGACACCAGCCATCGCTCCCGCAGCTCTTGCGGCTTTGGCCATAGGCTCTGGCCCCATACAACTCCATCCCTTGGCCGACCCCTCCACCGCCCCCAGCAGGGAGCCTGCCGCCCAGCAGGCCTTCCGTTACGAGCCCCTGGAGCGCTTCGGCGAGGGCCTCACCACCAGCCGGCCCTGGAACACCACGGCCCTGGCCGGGGTGGAGCGGCTCAATGGCCGGGTGGCGATGGTGGGCTTCGCCGCGGCTCTGATCGGCGAGTGGCTCACCGGTCACGGGCCGGCCGGTCAGCTGCTGGCGCTGCTGCGCTGGTATCTGGGTGCCACGGTGGGCTGAGGGGGGCTCCGCTCCCTGGAACGGCTGACATTGTTTGGAGGGTGGTTGGGCCAGGAATGTGTGACGTCCCCTTCAGCTCCCCCGCTGGTGCTGGTGCATGGGCTGCTGGATACCCCGGCGGTGTTCAATGCGCTCAAGCGGGAGCTGGCCGGTCGGCGCCATCCCCTCCTGATCCCGGCCCTGCCCCTGCGGCTGGGGCGTACGCCCGCCATGGAGGCGGCCGAGCTGCTGGGAGGGCACATTGAGGCGGCCTTCGGCCGCGACCAGCCGATCGATCTGCTGGGCTTCTCGATGGGCGGGGTGATCGGGCGCTGCTGGTTGCAGCTGCTGGGCGGGCTGGGCCGTACCCGCCGCTTCTTCAGCGTGGGCAGCCCCCAGCAGGGCACGCTCACCGCCCGGCCCTGGCCGGCCGGGGTGTTCCGGGGCATCGCCGACCTGCGCACCGGCAGTGCGCTGCTGGAGCGGCTCAACGGCGATCTCGATGGCCTGCAGCGCATCGAGTGCTCCAGCTTCTATTCCGCCCTGGACCTGGCGGTGCTGCCCGGCTGGCGCGCCGTGCTGCCGATCGGGCCCCGCACCATGCTGCCGGTGCTCACCCACCCCCAGCTCCTGCGCGACGGGGCCGCGATCACACCGCTGGTGCGGGAATTGCTGCGTCCTTGAGCCGTGGCTGGCTGGGCTCCCTAGCCTGGTCTGAACCAGTGGAGCGCAGCCCTTGTTCGGTTGGCTCGAACTCTCCCTGCTGGTGCGGTGGTTGCTGGGCTGGGCCCTGGGCCTGCGGTTGCCGCTGCTGGCGCCTGGTCGTCCGGTGGGTGTGCCCGCCTGCACGGTGCTGATTCCGGCGCGCGATGAGGCCGACACGCTGCCCCACCTGCTCGCTGCCCTCGACCGGCAGACACTGCGGCCCCTGGAGGTGATCGTGGTGGACGACCATTCCAGCGATGGCACCGCCGCCGCCGCGCTCCAGGCCGCGGGGGAGCTGCCGATCCGGGTGATCCAGCCGCCGCCCCTGCCCGAGGGCTGGTGTGGCAAGACCTGGGCCCTGCACCACGGCGTGCTGGCTAGCGGTGGCGACCTGCTGGTGTTCCTCGATGCCGACACCGAGCCGGGCCCCCAGTTTCTGGAGCGGCTGCTGGCCCACCACCAGCAGCATGGCGGGCTGGTGTCGGTGCAGCCCTACCACCGCACGGAACGCCCCTACGAGCAGCTGTCTGTGCTGTTCAACCTGGTGGGGCTGCTGGCCGTGCCGCTCGGGCCGAACTGCGGTGTGGCCTTCGGGCCGGCGCTGGTGACCAGCCGCGCCGACTACGAGCGCGCCGGCGGCCATGCCGCCGTGGCCGGCAAGGTGGTGGAGGACTGGTTCCTGGCCCATTGCTACGAGCGGGCCGGCCTGCCGGTGAGTGCCTTCATGGGCTACGGCCAGATTGCCTACCGCATGTACCCCGGCGGTCTGGGCGACATGGTGATCGGCTTCAACAAGAACTTCGCCACCGCGGCGGGTGAAGTGCGCTGGCCCTGGATGCTGGCCGTGTTGCTGTGGCTCTCCGGCCTGTTCTGGGCCGCCTGGTGCCTGCCGGCGGCGATCCTCGGCTGGCCGTTGATGGGCAGTGCGGCCCTGGCGCCGAATGCGGCCATCTACGGCGCCTTTGTGCTGCAAATGCTGGTGCTCACCCGGCGGGTGGGGCGCTTCAGCTGGATCAACCTGGTGTTTCCCCTGCCCGTGCTGTTTTTTCTCGGCGTGTTTCTGATGGCGATCTTCAATCTGGAGCGGGGCCAGGTGCGCTGGAAGGGCCGCATCTTCAGCACCCGTTGATGGGACTCCCCGCCGCCATCGACGCCGAGCCCCTGGCGCTGGTGCTCAGCTCGGTGGGCTTCTGGCTGCTGGCTTCGCTGCTGGTGGGCGGGCTCGCCAATCGGCTGCCGGAGGACTGGCTGCAGTCCGCAACGCCAGCTCTGCGGGCCCCGGCTGCGTCGCCGGGCCTGGGCATCCGGGTGTGGAAGCGCTGGATTCCCGACGCCGGGGGTGCCTTGCCGGGAGGAGTGCGCAAGGGCAGCCTGGTGCGGCGCGATCCGCGGGCCCTGCGGCGGCTGGTGATCGAGACCCGCCGGGCCGAGCTGGTGCACGGGGTGCTCTGGTCGGCCGGCCTGCTCACCGCCCTCTGGCTGCCGCCCGTGGCCGTGCTGGTGAACCTGGTCTTTGCCACCCTGTTCAACCTGCCCTGTCTGTTGCTGCAGCGCCACAACCGCGAGCGGCTGCAGCGCTGCCTCGGGCGGATGGCCGATTCCTGATGGCCGATCCCTGAGGGCCCCTGCTGGCGTCAGCCGCCGAGGAAGCGGGCCGCCAGCGTCAGGTCTGCCCCCAGGCCCGGGTCGTCGGCATGGCGGGCCACCACCAGCCGATGGCGGCCCGCCTCCAGCACGAAGCCATCGCGCGCCTCGTCGAAGCAGGCCAGCCGCCGCAGGGGGATCACCAGGCTGAGCGACCGCTGCTCGCCGGGCTCCAGGGCCAGCCGCTGGAAGGCCACCAGGGTGCGCGGCGGCCGCTCCATCAGCGCCCCGGGGGGCTCCAGGTACACCTGCAGCACCTCCGCTGCCTCTGCGTCTCCGGTGTTGCCCAAGGTGAGGGTGAGCCCCACCGCTCCGCTCGCCTCGCTCACGGCCAGGTCACGCACCGCGAAGCTGGCGTAGGAGAGCCCGAAGCCGAAGGGGTAGGCGGCCCGCTGCCCGTGCCGCTGCAACCGCCGGTAGCCGTGCCAGAGGTCGTAGGTGACCTGCGGGGCCCGGGGCTGGAACGGCGGCAGCTGGGCCGGATCACGGGGGATGGCAAAGGGCAGGCGGCCGGAGGGCGACACCGCCCCCAGCAGCACCTCGGCCAGGGCGTGGCCGCCCTGCTCGCCGGGATACCAGAGCAGCAGCAGGCCGGGCACCAGCTGGTCCCACCCCCCCGTGAGGACGGCGCCGCCGCCCATCAGCACCACCACGGTGCGGGGGTTGGCGGCGACCACCGCCCGGATCAGCGCCTCCTGGTCGGCTGGCAGGCGCAGGTCGGTGCGGTCGCCGGCGGCGAAGTCGCCCCCCTGGCTGGCCGAGGCGTGGCTGGTGAGCCAGGCGAGCAGGCCGGTGAAGCGTCGCCACAGCGGCCGCAGCCCCGGCCAGAGGGACGAGCCCAGCAGCCAGTCGGGCGGAGGGGTCTGGGCCAGGATCGGGGCGATGTCGCCGGGGTGGATGTGCTCCCCCTCGAGGCGCCAGTCGAGACCCACCACCAGCACCGCCGCCTCGCTGGCGGCTGCCAGGGTTGCCGCCTCCCGGCGGTTGCGGCCATCGGCGTGGCGGATCGCCAGTTCGGGCCGGGCCGCCCGCAGCCCCGCCAGGGGGGTGACCACCGCCCCCGCCGGAGGGCGGGTGTCGGAGGAGCCCCGGTCGCCCAGATTCGCCGCATCGGCCAACGGGCCGATCACGGCCAGGGAGCCGAGGGGCCCCAGCGGCAGCACCGGCTGGCCGTCACTGGCGGGCTCGTTGCGCAACAGCACGATCGCCTGGCGCGCTGCCTCGCGGGCCAGGGCCAGGTGCTGCGGGCAGCGGCGCAGGCTGGGGGGGTAGGCCGCGGCGGAAGTGCCTTGCGGCGCCTGCAGCTGCACTCTCAGCAGCCTCCGCACGGCGTCGTCGACGCGCTCCTGGCTCAGCCGGCCCGCCGCCAGGGCGTCCGCCAGGCAACCCTGCAGGATCATCCGAAACGGCATCTCCAGGTCCTGCCCCGCCCCCAGGCCCGCCACCCCGTCGCGCAGGCCGAAGATGAAGTCGGTGACCACGAAGCCGCTGAACCCCCAGCGCCGCTTGAGGATCTCCGTGAGCAGTTGTGGGTGCTCGCCGCACCAGCTGCCGTTCACCCGGTTGTAGGCGCTCATCACCGAGCCGGCGCCCGCGTCCACACAGTCGCGGAAGTGGGGCAGGTAGAGCTCGTGCAGCACCCGTGGCGTGGCCCTCACATCCACCAGGAAGCGGGAGCTGTCGATGGAGTTGAGCGCGAAGTGCTTCACGCAGGCGATGGCGTGCTGCCCGATGCCGCGGCAGCAGGCGGCCCCCAGGGCCCCCACGTGCTGCGGGTCTTCGCCGTAGGTCTCCTGGGCCCGGCCCCAGCCGGGGTGGCGCAGCAGGTTGACGCACACCGCCGCCACCCAGTTGGCGCCGAAGCTGCGCGCCTCCTGCGCGATCGCGGCGCCGATGCGCTCCTCGAGGTCAGGATTCCAGCTGGCGCCCCGGGCCATCGTCACCGGGAAGGTGGTGGCCCCACCCTCGAGCACCACACCCCGCGGCCCATCCACGAACTGCAGTCCCGCCAGGCCCAGGCGGGGCACCTGCCCGGCGGGCCAGGGGTGGCGGTGGGAGGCATCGCGCAGGGCGATGTCGGCCATGCCGGACCAGAAGGGGGTGGTTCCACTCAGCAACTGCAGTTTCTCCGCCGCACGGAGCTGGTGGAGCAGCGCCTCGGCCTGGGCTGCGCCTGGGGGAACGGGGGAAGGGAGGTGCACAGCTGCTGCCCGCGGGGCTGCAAGGGCCCGGTTCAGCCACCTTGGTGCCGCCTGGCCCCTCCGGCGGGCTTGGATGGGGAAAGCCGTGATGGATGGGGTTGGCAAGCGATGGCTGAACGAATGTTGCTCACGGCCGTCTTTGCTGCCCAGGCCGGCCTGCTGCTCGACCAGGAGCAGGCCGCGATCATGCTGGGACCGGTGCGAGGGGGGCTCGCCTGGGCCGGCCGCGGCTGGCCTGCCCTGGCCGGCCAGAATCTTGAGCCTCTGGTGCAGGTCCTGCCGGAGGTGCTGGCCATTGGCTTGCTGCTGCTGATCCCGATCCTCTGGCTGAAGCCCAACTGAGCCGGCCGGGTCCAGGGGCACTCTGGGCCAGGGGCGGCCGGGTCCAGGGGCACTCTGGGCCAGGGGCGGCCGGGCTCAGCCCCCCTGGCCCAGACCGGTGGTGGGATCGAAGCGCTCGGCCAGGATGGCCACCGGCACCATCACCAGCGGCGACACGGCGCAGATCAGCCACTGGGCCGGCGCCAGGGGAGCGGTGGCGAAGAAGTGGTTCATCCAGCTGAGCTGGCTGAAGCCCAGCTGCAGCGCCACGGCCAGGCCGATGCCGGCTAGCAGCACCGGGTAGCGCTGCCAGTGCCGCCAGCCCCGCTTGCTCATCTGGCTGATGCTCAGCAGATACACGATCTGGGCCAGCACCAGCGACTGGATCGCCATCGTGCGCGCCAGGGGCAGGCTGCTGCCGTGGGAGCGGGCCCACAGGAACACGCCGAAGATGAAGCACCAGTAGAAGGCCGACACCAGCAGCACCTTGCGCACCAGGCCGCGGCTGAGCAGGGGCTGGGCGGGCGGCCGCGGCGGTTGCCCCATCAGCCCGGGCGGGCGGGGCTCGAAGGCCAGCGGCACCGACAGGCTGAGGGAGCACACCATGTTCAGCCACAGCACCTGCAGGGCGGTGACCGGCAGTTCCAGGCCCAGCACGGCCCCCAGCAGGATCGTCATCGAGGCGCCGCCGTTCACCGGCAGCACGAAGGCGAGGGCCTTGCGCAGGTTGAGGTACACGGCCCGGCCCTCCTCCACGGCCGCCTCGATTGTGGCGAAGTTGTCGTCGGTGAGCAGCATGTCGGCCGCTTCGCGGGCCACCTCGGTGCCGCCCTTGCCCATGGCGATACCGATGTCGGCCTGCTTGAGCGCCGGGGCGTCGTTGACGCCATCGCCGGTCATGGCCACCACCTCCCCTTGGGCCTGCAGGGCCCGCACCAGGGCCAGTTTCTGGGCCGGTGCCACCCGGGCGAACACATCGGTGTCGCGGGTGATGGCGTTCAGTTCCCCCGGCGAGCGGTTGTCCAGTTCCCGCCCCTCCAGCGCCCGCACCGCGCCGTGCATGCCTAGGCCCAGCTGGGTGGCGATCGAGCGGGCTGTCTCGAGGTGGTCGCCGGTGATCATTTTCACCTGGATGCCCGCCTGGCGGCAGGCGGCCACGGCGTCGAGCGCCTCCGGCCGCGGCGGATCCAACATGCCCTGCAGCCCCAGAAACTCCAGATCACCGGCGATCTGGCAGGGGTGCAGCTCGGGCTGGCTGGAGTCGGCTTCGCCGATGGCGAAGGCCAGCACCCGCTCGCCCTGGCGGGCCATGGCGGCCACCGCCGCCTCGATCGCAGCCCGGTTGAGCGGCTCGCTGCTCCCATCGGCCCGCTGTTGGCTGGTGCAGCGGGCCAGCACCGCCTCCACCGCCCCCTTCATCAGGATCCGGCGACTGCCGTGCAGGGTGGCCATGAACTGGTGTTCGGAGGCGAAGGGGATCTCGTCACGGCGGGGGTGCTGGTCGAGGGCCCGGGTCCGGTCCAGTCCCATGGTCTGGGCCGCCTGCAGCAGGGCGGTCTCGGTGGGATCGCCCACCAGTCCCTGCTGCTGCAGGCTGGGGCGGGCGTCGTTGCAGAGCAGCCCCGCCAGCAGGGTTTCCCGCAGGGCCAGGTTGCGGCTCAGGGAATCCTTGCCAACGGTGCCGGGCCCGGCTGGCCAGAGCTCAGCGAGGTTCAGCAGCTCGCCGCCGGCGTGGATGTGCTGCACCGTCATCCGGTTCTGGGTGAGGGTGCCCGTCTTGTCGGAGCAGATCACCGTGGTGCTGCCCAGGGCCTCCACCGCCGGCAGCTTGCGGATGATGGCGTTGCGGCGGGCCATCCGGTTCACGCCGATCGCCAGGGTGATGGTGACGATCGCCGGCAGTTCCTCGGGGATCGCGCCCACCGCCAGGGCGACGGCGCCGTCGAACATCTCGGCGGCCTCCTTGCCGCGGGCCAGGCCCACCAGGAAGGTGAGGCCGGCCAGCAGCACCACCAGCTGCAGCAGGGTGCGGCTGAACCCGCGCAACTTGCGCGTGAGCGGGGTGCTCAGGGCGGACTGCTCGGCCATGGAGCGGGAGATCTGACCCATCTGCGTGGCATGGCCCGTGGCCACCACCAGGCCCCGGGCCTGCCCCGCCGTGATCAGGCTGCCGGCAAAGGCCATCCCCAGCCGCTCGGCCAGCGGAGCGCCGCTCTCCACGGCCGTGGTGCCCTTGCGCACGGGCACGGATTCACCGGTGAGGGCCGATTCGTCCACGGCCAGGCCACGGCAGTCGAGCAGGCGCAGGTCGGCCGGCACCTTGTCGCCCGGCTGCAGCAGCACCACATCGCCGGGCACCAGCTGTTCGGAGCTGAGCCGCCGGGGCTGGCCATCGCGCACCACCTCCACCTCGGTGCGCAGGCTGCGGGCCAGGGCGGCGATGGCCGTTTCGGCCTTGCTCTCCTGCACGAACCCGATCACGGCGTTGATCAGGGTCACGCTCCAGATCACCCAGGCATCGTTGGCCTTGCCGAGCAGTACCTTCACCAGGCCCACGCCCAGCAGGGTGTAGAGCAGCGGATCGTTGAACTGGCTCAGGAACCGCAGCCAGCCTGGTTTGCCGTGGTGCTCGGGCAGGCTGTTGGGCCCCCACTGGGCCAGCCGCTCGGCCGCCACTGGGCCGCTCAGGCCCGCTTCGGCGTTGCTGTCCAGCTGGTGCAGCAGCTCGGCCACCGCCGTGGCGTGGGGGGACTCACGCCAGGCGGGGGAGGTGGCAGCGGCGGGCCCGTCCATGGGAAATGGGGCAGAACGGGCTGATTCAGGTTGATTCCGGCTGATCCTGATGGGGGGAACCTGTCACCGAATACTGCACCTGCTGGGGGAAGGGGATCTCGATCCCCTTCTCGCGGAAGGCCTGCCACACCGCCGTGTTCACGGCACTGCAGGTGCTGACGTTGTTCATCGGGTTGGCGATCCAGAACCGCAGGGCGTACTGGATCGCCGAGTCGCCGTAGCTGAGCACCAGGCCCCGGGGGGCGGGAGTGGGGAGCACGCCGGGAACGGTGAGGGCCGTGGCCTCCAGCAGGGCCACCACGCCGGCGGGATCATGGCGATAGGCCGCCCCCACCAGCACCTGGCTGCGCCGCAGCCGGTCGCTGCCGGTGTAGGTGGTGGTGGTGGCGGTGAAGAAGGTCTGGTTGGGGATCACCAGTTCGGCGTTGTCGCGATCGCGCCAGAGCACGGCGGCCCGCAGCCCCAGGCTGCGCACTTCGCAGGGATCACCGTCGATGTACAGCACGTCACCGGGCCGCACCGATCCCTCCAGCAGCAGCCACAGGCCACTGATGAAGTTGGAGAACACCTCCTTGATGCCGAAGCCCAGGCCCACCGACAGTCCGCCGGCGATGGCCAGGATCGCGGTGGCGTTGAGCCCCAGGTGATTGGCCACCCACACCAGGCCCAGCCCCACGGTGATGTAGCGCAGGATCACGGCCACGGCCCTGCGGCTGCCGTCACTCAGCACCAGCGCCCGCTGCAGCAGCCAGGCCATGCCCCGGGCCGGCAGGCCGGAGCAGACGATCACCAGGTAGATGATTAGCCCGGCCATGAACACCCGTCCGAGGGTGAGCGGCACGCCGAACCATTCCCCCACGGGGATGGCCGCCAGATCCCGCACGCTGTCGAGCAGGTTGATCACCGCCAGGGCGACGAGCAGCAGGTAGGCGGGGCGCAGCAGGCGGCTTTCCACCTGGTGGATCACATCCACGGGGAACCAGCGCGCCAGCAGCTCGCCCAGCATCCCCAGCCCATGCCAGCCGAGATAGAGCATCCCCAGCGCGAGCCCGAAACGCCACGGGTGGCCGCTCAGGGCCAGCAGAAAGCTGCCCAGGGCGATCGTGGCCAGCGCCAGCGGCGGCAGCCAGGGTCCCAGGCGGGCTCCGGCGGGCAAGCGTCGTTGCAGCTGGAGGGCGGCCAGGGCCGGCAGGGCCACCAGCAGCAGCTGGATGATCACCGAGCCCCGCTCCAGGTAGCCGAACCAGCCGATGACCTCGTGCAGAAATGCATCCATGGGCTTTCGCTCAGCGCAGGGCCGCCCGCAGGTTCACCGGCAGCATGCCGGCGGCCTTGCGGGGCTCGAGCTCACCGAACAGCACGTTGTTGAGGATGGATCCCAGGGCCTTTTCGGCCTTGGGGTTGCCGATCAGGCCCCGGATCAATGGCGTGGTCTGTTCGGAGTCCTCGGTGGAGCGCACCATGGCGGCCAGTGCGGCCGAACTGGCCACGGGCGCGGGCACGAAGCGGTTCACCGGCAGCACCTCCATGTTGGTGAAGGTGAGGTTGCGCTGCACCAGCGGATTGATGCTGAAACTGGCCATCTCACGGGCGATGCGCTTCTGGCCAGGACTGGAATTCAGCCCGAAGGCCATCACCCGTTCCCGGTTGAGCGGCGTCGGCCGACCCCAGCGGCCCCCGGGCAGGCTGGCCACGCCCAGGGAGGCACCCAGGCTCTGGCGCAGCATGCTGAGGTTCGAACTGCGGCAGGTGATCCAGTCGAGATCTCCATCCGCCAGTTGCTTGATCAGCGAATCCTGTTCTTCGGTGAAGGTGACGTGCTGTTGGAGGGAGGCGTTCTGCAGCCACGCCAGCCAGCGCTCCAGGCTCTGCAGCTGCTCGGGGCTCAGCGGTTGATCGCCCTGGGCCGCCAGTAGCGCCTCGCCGGCACCCAACCCGCCCACTGTCCAGAACAGATGCAGGGGATTGGCGCTCAAGCCGACTCGCAGCCCCCTGCTGCTCAGATCCAGCAGCCCGTCCAGGTCGTCCGGACTGCCGCTGGGCAGACGATCGCGGTTGTAGCAGGCCAGCTGGGGCAGCTGCAGCACCGGTAGCCCCGCCAGCTGGCCGTTGCCGACCCGCAGCCGGTTCACCATGTCCGGCTCGAGTTGCCGGAGCTTTTCAGCCGGAAAGGTCTCGCTGCGCACCAGTCCACGCCGGTGCAGCTCGAGCGCCGTGCGCGAATTCACCAGCAACAGATCCGGGCCGAGGCCGCTCTGCTGGCGGAAGCGCATCTGACGCACCAGATCTTCCTCCGGAAAGGTCATCAGCTGGATTTCCACGTCGGGATGCAGGGCGAGGAAATCGGTGTTGAAGCGATCCAGAACTTCCTGGGCCTGCTGGCGCAGGCCGTCGCCCTGGCGCTCGTCGCTGTTGGTGCCCACCACCAGGTACACGGTTCCCCAGAGGTGGGAATCGCTGGAGGGTGCGCCCTGGGTCAGCCGCAGCGCCAGCCAGCCCCCCAGGGCTAGAAACCCCGCCAGCAGCACCTTGAGCAGGGGGGCTGGCGGGGCGAAACGGAACGGGCCTCTGGCGCTCACTCCTCGGGATACAGCAGGTTGGCCAGCTCCTCCGCATCCACGTCGTAGACGCGCGCCAGGGTGGTTTCGATGGCGCTGGTCACCACGTCGGGCAGAAAGCGCATGGCGTTCAGCGCATCATCAACGATCTCCTCGCTGAGCATGGGGTCGCCGTCCAGCTTCTCGTCGTTGATCACGGCCATCACCCAGCTCTGGTAGGCGGTGACCAGATCGGCAAATTCGAGCTCCGGGTCGTTGAGATCGAGGGCCATGGGCGTCTCCAGGGACGTTGCCTCTGCAGTTTGCCCACTGGTGAGCCGTTGGGAACAGCACTGGAGCGGGCGGAGAGGATGGGCAGCTCCGTTGCGCGGCTTGCTCCGCCCTGTCATGGCCGATTCCCCGCCGGACGCCGCTGGCCTCCAGGCCTCGCTGGTGGACTTCGCCCTGGCTGAGTTGGTGCGAAGCCATCGCGACAGCTTTCAACCCCTGTGGACCTCCGAGAGCTGGGCCAAGCTGCTGATCTGGCTGGCACTCAACTGCGGCTGCAGTGGCGATCGGGCCGGGCTCGAGCGCTTTGCCGAGGCCCTGGGGCCAGCCCTGGGGGCCCGGCTGCGGCGGCTCTACTTCCAGCGCGACCTGGAGGATCTCGATCTGCAGCTGCTGGCCGACCCCGCCGAGTCCCAGGTACTGGTGCTGCCGCTCGCGGCCGACGGGGCGGGGCTCAGCCCGCCGCGGATTGGTCAGGCCCTGGAGCGGGTGGGCCTGGCGCCGCGGGTGGTACTGGAGCCGGAGCGCTGGAGCAGGCTGGAGCGGGCCGTGGTGATTCCCTGGAGCCCTCAGCCATGAACCTGATCGCCGCCTATCGCAACGCCGGCTTCGAGGCCCTGGCCGATGGCGTGATGGCGTTCTTCGACCGCCGCCCCGATCTGCAGCGCCCTGGCGTGGCCTTCGGGCCCGCTGGAGAGGGCAACGGCGCCCCTGGGTCCGCCCCCGAACCGGCGAAAGTCTCCACCGACATCAGCCTGGTGGCGATCGACCGCAGCGACCCGGAGGCCTTCGCCCTGGCTGAGGTGATCCTGCGCGGGGTGGGCGCGGGCCTGGGCCAGTACCTCAGGGAACGGCCGCTGCTGCGCGACTGCTCTCCCCAGCGGAATCTGTTCGTGAACCCGATCTTCAACTTGCAGCGCTACGCGCCGGGGGAGGGTTTCAAGCGCTGGCACTGCGACTGGACGCTCAGCGAGGAGGCCACCGAGCCCCACGCGCGTGTGCTGGCCTGGATCCTCTATTGCAATTCACTCCCCGATGGCGGCACGGAGTTCCACTGGCAGGGCCACCACGAGGAGGCGGAGCGGGGCAAGCTGCTGATCTTTCCGGCAGGTGTGTCCCACATCCACCGCGGCCGGGTGAGCCACGACCACTCGAAAACCATCGCCACCGGCTGGATCAATGCCGGCACGCTGGACGCCTATCTGCAGCGGCTGGCGGCCTGAGGGCCTTCTGGCCAGGCCGGGTCATGGGCCATTGGTGTGCGGATCCTCACCGGAGCGTCAAGCTATCGGCGTCCTAATGGCTACTTTTCTGGGGCAACCGTTCCTGTTCCAGTCATGTTCCTCCCCGGGATGTTCGCCCTGTTTTCCGCGGCGGATGTCGCTGCGCTGATCATTCCCTTCCTGTTCAAGTTGCTCGGCGCCGTTGCCCTCTGGATGGCCGGCAGTTGGCTGATCACTCTGGCCCTGCGCCTGCTGCGTCGGATGCTCAACCAGGGCACCCTCGATCCCACCGTGATCAACTACCTGCTCAGCATCCTCGGGGCCCTGCTGCGGGTGGTGCTGGTAGTGGCCATCCTCGGCTACTTCGGCATTGAAACCGCCAGCTTCGCCGCCCTGCTGGCCGGCGCGGGTCTGGCGATCGGGGCGGCCTGGAGCGGCATGCTCGGCAACTTCGCCGCCGGCGTGTTCCTACAGATCTTCAGGCCAATCAATCCCGGCGACTACATCGATGGTGGTGGTGTGGAGGGCACGGTGGACGAGGTGGGCATGTTCGTGACCTCGATCACCTCGCCCGACAACGTGCGCCACTTCGTAGGCAACGCCAAGCTCTTCGGCGACAACATCAAGAACTACTCCGCCAATCCCTACCGCCGTGTTGAGCTGGTGGCCCAGCTCGACAACAGCGCCGACGTGGGCAAGGCCATCGGCCTGCTCAAGGAAGGGATCAAGCAGGTGCCCAACCAGGTGGAGGGCATGGCGGCCGATGTGGAGGTGCTGGAGTTCAGCGAGCGGGGCCCCCGCCTGGCGGTGCGCCCGTACACCCATACCGCCAACTACTGGCAGGTGTACTTCGACACCAACCGCATGATCGTGGAGGTGCTTGGCAAGGCCGGCTTCCCCGTGCCCCGGATTCCGGTGGCCATGCAGGGCAGCTCCGCCAACTGAGACAGGCCCTGGTGCTTTGAGACGATGGGGCCCCGCCAGCCCCATCGCCGTGCCCGAGGCCAACCTGCCCAAGACCTACGACCCAGCGGGCACCGAAGCCCGCTGGCAGCAGGCCTGGGAGAGCAGCGGTGCCTTCCATCCCGACCCCGGTGCCCCCGGCGAGCCGTTCAGCGTGGTGATCCCGCCGCCGAACGTCACCGGCAGCTTGCACATGGGCCATGCCTTCAACACGGCCCTGATCGACACGATCGTCCGCTTCCAGCGCCTGCGCGGCAAGAACGTTCTGTGTTTGCCCGGCACCGACCACGCCTCGATCGCCGTGCAGACGATCCTCGAGAAGCAGCTCAAGGCCGAGGGGCAGCGCAAGGAGGATCTCGGCCGCGAGGCTTTCCTGGAGAAGGCCTGGGCCTGGAAGGCCGAGAGCGGCGGCACGATCGTGGGCCAGCTGCGCCGCCTGGGCTACTCGGTGGACTGGCAGCGCGAGCGCTTCACCCTCGACGCCGGCTGCAGCGCCGCGGTAATCGAGGCCTTCAACCGCCTGCACGAGCAGGGGCTGATCTACCGAGGCGAATACCTGGTGAACTGGTGCCCCGCCTCCGGCTCAGCGGTGAGCGATCTGGAGGTGGAGATGAAGGAGGTGGACGGCCACCTCTGGCACTTCCGCTACCCGCTCACAGCTGGCGCTGCTGCCGATGGCCGCACCCACCTGGAGGTGGCCACCACCCGCCCGGAAACGCTGCTGGGCGACACGGCCGTGGCGGTGAACCCCAAGGATCCGCGCTATGCCGATCTGGTGGGCCAGACCCTCACCCTGCCGCTGGTGGGCCGCCAGATCCCGATCGTGGCCGACGACCACGTGGATGCGGAGTTCGGCACCGGCTGCGTGAAGGTGACCCCCGCCCACGACCCCAACGACTTCGCGATCGGTCAGCGCCACGACCTGCCGCTGATCACGGTGATGGCCAAGGACGGCACGATGAACGAGGCCGCCGGTCGCTTCCAGGGGCTGGATCGCTTTGAGGCCCGCCAGGCCGTGGTGGCGGCGATGGAGGCCGAAGGCTTCCTGGTGAAGGTGGAGCCCTACCGCCACAGCGTGCCGTTTTCGGATCGCGGCAAGGTGCCGGTGGAGCCGCTGCTCTCCACCCAGTGGTTCGTGCGCACCGAGCCTTTGGCCACCCGCTGCCGCGAGGCCCTGGATGCCGCCGCCGGTCCCGACCCGCGCTTCGTGCCGGAGCGCTGGAGCAAGGTGTACCGCGACTGGCTCACCGACATCCGCGACTGGTGCATCTCCCGCCAGCTGTGGTGGGGCCACCGCATCCCCGCCTGGTTTGTGGTGAGCGAAACCGGCGGTGCGATCACCGACAGCACGCCCTATGTGGTGGCCCGCAACGAGGAGGAGGCCCGGGCCAAGGCGGAGGCCCAGTTCGCCGGTGGCGTTCACGCCCATCCCGTGGTGCTGGAGCAGGACCCCGACGCCCTCGACACCTGGTTCTCCAGCGGCCTCTGGCCCTTCTCCACCCTGGGCTGGCCCGGCGAGGCGGGTGAGGCTGAGCCGCCTGATCTGGCCCGCTGGTATCCCACCAGCGTGCTGGTGACGGGCTTCGACATCATCTTTTTCTGGGTGGCCCGGATGACGATGATGGCCGGGGCCTTAATGAGCGATCGGGAAGGATCTGGAATCCCTTGGATTCCATTTAGAGATGTCTACATCCACGGTTTGGTGCGGGACGAGAACAACCGCAAGATGAGCAAATCGGCGGGCAACGGCATCGACCCGCTGTTGCTGATCGAGCGCTACGGCGCCGATGCCCTGCGTTTCGCCCTGGTGCGCGAGGTGGCCGGTGCGGGGCAGGACATCCGCCTCGATTACGACCGCAAGAGCGACACCTCTGCCACGGTGGAGGCCTCGCGCAACTTCGCCAATAAGCTCTGGAATGCCACCCGTTTCGCGCTGATGAATCTGGGTGGTGAGACTCCGGCGAGCCTTGGAGCTCCAGATAGAGCAGCCTTGAAGCTGCCCGACCGCTGGATCCTCTCGCGCCTGGCGCGGGTGAACCGGGAAACCGCCGAGCGCTATGGCATCTATGGCCTCGGTGAGGCCGCCAAGGGGCTCTACGAGTTTGCCTGGAACGAGGTGTGCGACTGGTATCTGGAGCTGATCAAGCGGCGGCTCAACCCGGGGGAGAACCCGGGTACCGAAGCACTGGCCGATCAGCGCACTGCCCGCCAGGTGCTGGCCAAAGTGCTGGCCGAGCTGCTGGTACTGCTGCACCCGCTGATGCCGCACCTCAGTGAGGAGCTGTGGCATGGCCTAACGGGCGAGCCCGAGGGCACGTTCCTGGCCTTGCAGCCCTGGCCGGCGGTGGATGAGATGGCACTTGATGATGCCCTGGAGGCGAGCTTCTCTGGCGTAATTGGCCTGATCCGCATTGGGCGGAACCTGCGTGCTGTGAGAGGAATGAAACCTTCGGAGAAAATTGGCCAGGTTGGGATTGCTACGGAAAACGACGGGATCCGTCAAGTAATCAGTATTGCGTCAGACGACTTTAAGTCGCTGATAAAAGCAGACAGTATTGGGATTATTACCGGATCTCCCGAGTATAAATCGATTGTCGGGATTAGTGGCACTTCCCAGGTTCACGTGGAAGTGCCTGAATCAGATGTCCCAGCCCTTCGCGCACGACTGGACAAGGATCTCGCCAAGGCCGAGAAGGAGATCAAGGGCCTGGCCGGCCGCCTCGCCAACCCCAACTTCGCAGCCAAAGCCCCACCGGAGGTGGTAGCCGAATGCCGAGCTAATCTTGCTGAAGCGGAGATGCAGGCAGAGCTGGCCAGGAAGCGATTAGCCGATCTCGGCTGAATCGCTGTCCAGCAGCTTCTCTACGATCTCCCTCACAAAGCTGCGAAATAGTGAGTTGTCTTTGAACTGCTTGTAAAACTCCGTCTGATCGAGAAACAGCGGATCTACGGCGCGGTTCAGCGCGGCATCGAGTTCGATAGCGGCTGTGTTCGGGGTGTTCGCCTTGGCATTTCGATACCGCTGGTCTTGGGCCACCTGGGGGGCGATCTCATCACGGATCAGTCGGCGGACGCGATCTTCATTGCTGAAGCTGGTGCCGAACTGCTCGTTGAAGTTGGTGACGATCACCGAGAGCGGTTCGAGGTCTGGTTGGGGCCTGAAGCCACCGGCTGAAACGGGGGCAGGACCCAACGTGGAATCCTGATCAGGAAGGAGTACGCCGCGTTGCTCCTGCTTCTCGATGCGGTAGCTGTCCATGTCGATCAGCTCCAGCATTCCCTTGGTGAGGTCGTCCTCTTCTGGCGCCGGCAGAGCACGCACCAGCAAGGTGAGGAAGATGGTGAGCTTCTCCCACTCCGGATTGCCGTAGGCGAGAATTGTGGCCAGGAAGTCGTAGCTGCGAACAAACGCTTTAGCCTTGCCCTTGAAGGCCACCTGGTCGTCTTCGCTGAGCTGCTCGATATAGATCTGGCGGCACTCGTTCAGGATCGGCTGGAGGGCTTCGCGATCGCTGTTGCCTAGGAAGAGTCCCACGAACTCCTCCACCTGCTCCCAGGTGTAGACCCGCAGCTGATCGAGGCTGTCTCGGAGATCGTGCAGTTTGTTGGCATCGGTTTCCTCGCTCAGCAGGGTGGTCTTGTAGTAATCGGCGAAGGCTGCTTCCACAGCGGCAGTGTTGTCCTGGAAATCGAGCACGAACACGCGCTTTTTCCCAGGGGCAGCACGGTTGAGGCGCGAGAGGGTCTGCACCGCCTGGATGCCGCCTAGGGCCTTGTCCACATACATGGCCTGCAGCAGCGGTTCGTCGTAGCCGGTCTGGAATTTGTCGGCGCAGATCAGGAAGCGATAGGGATCCTCCTGGATGCGGCTGGTGATCTCGCTGGAGGGAAAGTCGTTGAGGGAGGCTTCGCTCACGGGACCATCGCCGAAGTCGTGGTCGCCGGAGAAGGCCACGATCGGCAGGAAGGGGCTGCGGCGCTCGTGTAAGTACTTGCGAATGGCATGGAAATACTGCACCGCCCGCTCAATGGCGCCGGTCACCACCATCGCGCGGGCTTCGCCCTTCATCTCCCGCAGAGGCAGCACATCATTGAGGAAGTGGTCCACCATGATCTCGGCCTTGTTGCGGATGGCCGTGTCGTGGCTTTCCACATACCGGCGCAACTTGGAGCGGGCGCGCTTGCTGTCGAACTGCGGGTCAGCCTCGATCGTTTTCACCAACCGGTAGTAGCTGCTGATCGGGGTGTAGTACTGCAAAACATTGAGGATGAACTTCTCCTCAATGGCCTGCTTCATTGTGTAGGCGTGAAAGGGCCGACGACCGGTCTTGCCTTCCCCGTCCGGAGGTAGGGGCGTGCCGAATAGTTCGAGCGTCTTGGCTTTGGCGGTAGCGGTGAAGGCGAAATAGCTGGCGTTGGGGCGCAGGCGGCGGCTTTGCATCCGCTGCTCAATCACCGTGTTCACGAAGTCTTCGATGTCGACGTCTTCGGCAAGTGGCTGCCCATCAGCGGCCAGGGCCTGGTTGAGGGCAGCGGAGGCCTTGCTGCCCTGGCTGGAGTGTGCCTCGTCGATGATCACCGCATAGCGGCTCCCCTGAGGAGCCACGTCGAGCTGGCGGCTGAGCTCCGGGAAGGTCTGCAGGGTGCAGATGATGATCTTCTTACCGGCTGCCAGAAACTGCTTGAGCTGCTCGGTCTTGGAGCTGCCACGGCCGGTGACGGCGCCCACGGTGGCGCCCACCTGCATGAAGGCCAGGATATTGCACCGTAACTGCTCATCGAGATTGCGGCGATCGGTGACGACGATGACCGAGTCGAACACGCGCTGACCGTTGTGGATTACGTCGGCGACCTGGTGGCTGAGCCAGGCGATCGAGTTGCTCTTGCCACTGCCGGCTGAGTGCTGCGCCAGGTAGCAGCGCCCAGCGCCATGGGCGGCCACATCCGCCAGCAACGAGCGCACCACATCCAGCTGGTGGTACCGGGGAAAGATCTGCTTGTAGGTTTTGCGGCCGGTGCGCGGGTTGGGCTTTTCCACCACCTGGGCGTAGTTCTCCAGGATGTCGGTGAGGCTGCTCGGCGTGAGGATCTGCTCCCACAGGTAGGCCGTGGCGATGCCGTCTGCGCTGGGGGGATTGCCGGCGCCACCGGAGGCGGTGCCGAGGTTGAAGGGCAGAAACTCAGATTCCTTGCCGATGAGGTGGGCGCAGAAACGCACCTCTTGCTCGTCCACGGCGAAGTGCACGAGGCAGCGGGCAAAGGCGAAGAGTGGCTCGCGGGGATCGCGGTCGTTTTGGTACTGGCGGATCGCGTGCTGAACGCTCTGACAGGTGAGGTTGTTCTTGAGCTCAAAGGTGGCCACCGGCAGGCCATTGATGAACAGGGCCAGGTCGAGGGCGCGGCGGGTCTGATCGTTGCTGTAAGCGAGCTGGCGGGTAAGGCTGAAGCGGTTGAGGCCGAACAGCTCGGCGGCGCGGCTGTTGCCGGGGGAGGGCGTGCCGTAGAAGAGCTGGATCTCGTGGGGGCCGTGGCGGATGCCCTTGCGCAGCACTTCCACCACGCCGCGCTGGGCGATCTGTTTCTCCAGCCGGGCCAGGAATTGCCGGCGGCTGGGCCCATCTACGGCGATCGACACGGCTTCGGCGATCTGCGGCTGAGTGGCCTCCAGAAAACCCTGCAGCTGCACCAGATCAACGCAGTGGCTGCGGTCGTAGTGTCGCGGCTCGCCCAGCAGCCAACCGGTTCCGCCACTCACCGGCACAGCGGATGGCGTGGCCTGGTGGGGAGGCTCCAGCAGGTGGGTGCGCCCGGTCATGGCGCGGGTGATCAGCGCTTCCAGTCCCTGTTCGCTGGTGTCCGTGGGCATGGGGGCCGGGGGAATGGGGCCTGGAACCAGTCTGAAGGATGGGGCTTACAAAGGCGAAAGCCAGGCGTGCACTGGGATCTGGAGGTGGGGCTTTGGTAACGCCTTAGGTAAGTGCTCTGGTAAGCCCGTGCTTCCGCCATGGGTTACCAAAGGTAGTCCGCTGGCATGGGGTGCCCTTCTTCAGCAGTCGCGTTGCCCGCCAGAGGCTGGGCTTGGCAGCAGAGCCCAGAGAGGGGCACTTTTGGCTCCTTGCCGTTCAATCCTCCCGGCTCGACGGAGCTCCTGCAGAAGGTTGTGCACCTTCTCGCGCTTTTGTTCCTCGCTCAGCCGCTCCGGCAGCTTGGGCAGCAGCAAAGCATCGACCTCCTTGCGTGCCACAGGGCCGTGTTCGTCGACGAGTTGGAGGATCAGATCCAGGTAGTACTTCTTCTCGAAGCCGCGCTCACGGATGTGCCTGGCGGTATCGCCTGTGGCTTTGGCGACGGAGGCCGAAACGATCAGATTGGGAAACCGCCCCTCCACCAGCCTCTGCTTCTTGAGCTGCTGGTGCTCGTCGCGACTGATCTGCAGGCCCTTCTGGATGCGGTCAAGCAGGATCACCTGGGTGAGGGAGAGGTCGGGCTGCTGCATCAGTAGTTGTGTGTAGCGCTCATCGAGGATGCGGCCGGGGATGGTGACCTGGACCCGATTGGAGGCGCTGAGGTCGTAGTCGGGCAGGGGGAAGGAGCGCCGCCGCTGGGTCTCGAACATGCGTTTGATGCCGCCGCCCTGGGTATCGATCAGGTTCAGTTCCACCATGGCGTCCGCCAGCATCCGGTTTCGGTAGAGCTCTTGAGGGGCGTCCTGCTCGATCACGGTTCGGATCGTGCCGGGGAGAAAGTCGCCCACGTTGGTGATCAGCACGCGGTCTGGAAACTCCACCACGGTGATGCGGCCATGGCGGAGATAGTCCTGATGGGCGATGGCGTTGTGCAGTGCTTCCCGCAGTACCCAGGGGTCGTACTGGCTCAATTCCTGCGGGAAGAGGGTGCCACTTGGCATGGCGCGCACAGTGAGGTTGCGCAGGCGTTGCAACAGCTGATCTCCGGCCAACAGAAACGGAGGGCCGATGTGGGTGTAATCGAGTTCGTGGTTGCCGGCGTCCTTGAGGATCCAGGACACCTTGGCCACGGCCGGCGACAGCAGCGTGGCGGCCTCAGACCGGCCCAGAAGCAGAACAGCGGTGTGGGTGATCGCCCCCTGGCGCAGCAGCCGGGCCTTGTTGAGGAAGGTGCGGTCGTCCCAGCTGGTGAGCTCCTGGGCCTGCAGGGGATGTTTGATCTGAAACTGCTCGCGGGCCTTGGCGATAGCCTCGGGATCGAGATCTGCCAGGCTGGCGCCGTCGCAGATGGCGGCCGACCAGTCGACACCTTGAGACCAAAGCCTGCGCGCTTTTTCCGGGTGATTGGCGAGTTTGGTTTTGCTGGTGCCAGCGCGGCAATAGCCCTGCCCCCGAAACTCCACCGGCCGCCCCCGGGCAGGGCCTACTGCGAGCAGAGCAACCCTGCCATTGGGGTGCTCGAGGCAGTGAGGGTCGATTCCGGGATTGGGTTGCAGATGGGCGGCCAGCCAGGGCAGCAGATCCTGATTGCCCTTGGCTTTGGCCGTGTAGGGATCGAAGCGGCAGCCAACGATGGCGTGGCTGGCATCCTCGATGCCAAAGATCAGATAGCCGCGGGGCTGATTCAGCAGGGCGGCTTCATTGGCCAGGGCGGAGAGGTACTCACCGATTTCCTCGGGATCAGCATTGTTGTGCTTGAACTCCAGCCACTCGGTTTCTCTGGGCAGCCCGCGCAGCCGATCCACCAGGGCAATGAGCTCTTCCTGGTTCATGGCAGCTCGGAATCCACTTCTTCGTCGGGATCGAGTTCTTCGATCTCGTCGCCCGGCTCGCCGGCATCCAAGGGCTCGATTTCCTCCGGCAGCCCCGCCGCCGCCTGCCGCACATCAAGATTGCCGGTGACCACATCGGTGATTAGACGTGTGCGGTATTCGCGGAGGAGGGTGATTTCGCGCTCTGTGTCAGTGATGGCTCTGCTGAAATGCTGGGTTTCACCGTCAATAAAAGAAAGAATCTTTTGCTGTTCTTGAATCTCAGGCAGCAGCAATGGGAACACCTTGAGTGTAGTGCTGTTGGTTGAAGCTAGATTGGTCGTTTGTTTCGCGGTTATTTGAAAATAGCCCCGCCCATGTGCCGAGCCCATAAGGGCCACCAAAAAGCCAGGGATCAGACCACTACTGCATCGGACAGCGAACACATGGTTCTGATGTAGGCAGCCAGCAAGCTCCCCGGACCACAGGCACCCCCGCCCCAGCTTGTCGATATCGCCGCCTTCAGTCATCAAAACGTCGCCATGCATCAGAGTCGAGCGCTTGGCCTCCACTTCAGGCACAGCGACATGTTTTACGTTCCGCAGATCAAGACGATCAGACTGAACATTGGCGACGCGAAGATATGGATATTGCGAGATTGGGGACGACCCGTAATCCTTGCCGAGCGTGATTCCGGTTTGCACTGTGGCAAGGCCTTTAAGCCTTCGCACCTCCCAGTGCTCCGGAATTTCCCCCAGCCACGAAATTCCCGAATCCCTCAGTGGCACGGAAGGATCCAGCCCCCGGGTCACGGCACGGTGAATAATGGCCTGCTTCTGCTCATTCAGCAGGGCGATGATCCTGCGTTTGGCTCGGATGGCGCGATCCAGGCGGTTGGTGGCCCAGGTGAGGAAGCAGGCGATGGCGGTTTGTTCCTGCAGGGGGATCAGTGGAAGGGCAACCCCGCAGAAGTTGTCGAAATTGAGATCCTGTCCGTCCCGGATAAAATCCGATGTGGCACGAAGAGCATTGATGTATTGATGCGACTTGAAAAGATACTGGAAGTATCCAGGCGCGACATCTTTACTTGGCTCAAGTACAACGTAAGAAGATCGGATGGCGCCTGCTGCCCAGGCTCTCTCCAGGCCTCCCTGGAAGCTTCTCATGCTTATCACGAAATCATCGGCTTGAACGTGCTTACGCTTGTCCAGGTGCATTGAGATCTTGACAACTCGGTAGCCCGTCTTCTGCTCATAGAGGGCCTGAGGGATCACGCCATAGGCTTGGGTCGCGGAAAGTTGCTGGTCCTCCGGTTGAGCAAATTCTTTTCGCTGCTTGAACAATCTTTTGCTCCTGGCAATCTCCCAATGTGCCGGCACCTCCCCCAGCCAGGGCAGCCCTGAATCCTTGTACTCCGAATAGGGTTTCAGATCTTCGATCATCCAGCAGACTCCTCAGGCTCACCGATCTGATTGGCGTGAGTCAGGAATTGCTGCAGCTTGATCCCAAGCTCTCTTAGCCCTGGCGCGTTTTGAAGCACTACCCGCTGCTCCACGACCGCGCCTGAATCCAGATCCAGCTGATGCCACTCCGCCAGGCCGTTGTCGGGATCGAATTCAATCGACAGCTCCACGCGCCCGATTCGCCACTCCGCCTCCACCCCGCCCTGGGGTGTGGGATAGAGCCTGGGTTGCTGCAGACCCTTGTGCTGGTGCGTCTCCAGCCAATCGCCCACCAACTCCAGCAGATCACTTGGGGGCGGTACCCCTTCTCCGTCCAGCCAGCCCGTTGCCAGATCACGCAGCTCCATGCATCGCTCAGCTTTTCGCATGGGCGCCATTGGCTTCCTTGTTAAACGCAGCGTTTCGAGTGGCATCCCTTACCCCGCCCCCACCAGCAACCCATCGAGCAGCCCCTCGGCCTCCTGCTCGATCGCGCGGATGTCGGCGGCGATCTCGGCCAAGGACCGCAGCGGCTTGGGTTTGTAGAAGTGGCGCGTGAAGCTCACCTCGTAGCCAACTTTGGTAGCTTCGGCGTTGATCCAGGCATCGGGCGTGTAGGGCAGTACCTCTAGGCGGATGAAGGCCTCGATGCCGCCCTCCTCCAGCAGCGGCACCTGTTCGCTGTCGCGCAGGTCCACGTCCGGCTCGAACTCCACGACACAGGCCTTGCCGCCGATCTCGGCCTCGTAACGCCCATGGAGCGGATCTGCTTCAACCTTGCTCGGTTTGTACACCTTGGCGATCACTGGTGGTGCCTCCTCCTCCCGCCAGCTTGTTTCCTTGAGCAGTGGCTTCAGATCGGCCGCTGTCAACTTGATGCCCTGAAGCTTCAGACCCTTGAGAACTTCTGCGCGGAAGTGGTTGTGATCGGTGAACAGCTCATCGCCGAATAGCTCCCGCAGCGCCTCAGCAGCAACGGCCAACTGCTCATCCCGTTGCCAGGTGGCGCCATCCAGCAGTTTCTTGCGGCGCTTCTCTGGGATCCCCCGCTTCGGCGACGCGTCGCCCTCCTCGTCGTCGCCGGCATCTTCGGATCCCCAGTCGTCGAGGAAAGCCTCCAGCTGGGGCCGAATGGCGGCGAAGTCCGTCACCAGAGCATCGCCGAACTGCTCCAGGGCTGCCTCGCGGATCTCCCGGTCGCCGGAGACCGTGCGAAGGGCCGTGATGGCGGCTGGGGTGATGCGGCTGTGCAGGCGCAGTGGGCGCTCCACCGTCACCTTCCAATAGCCGAAGGCCTCATTGGCGAACACCTTGGAGTGCTCGCTCTCCTCCATGGCGTTGTAGGCGGCCATGACGCGATCGATGTCGGCGGGGCCGAGCTCGCAGTTCTTCTTGCCCAGGTTCTTGCGCAGCGGCTGGCTCCAACGGCTTGCATCAATCAGCTGCACCTTGCCCTGCCGTTTGGGCGCTTTCCGGTTGCTCAGCAGCCACACATAGGTGGCGATGCCCGTGTTGTAGAAGAGATTCAGGGGGAGGGCCACGATCGCCTCCACCCAGTCGTTCTCGAACAGCCAGCGGCGGATGTTGCTCTCACCGGAGCCGGCGTCGCCGGTGAACAGCGACGATCCGTTGTGCACCTGGGCGATGCGGCTGCCCAGGGCTGAATCATGGTTCATCTTGCTGGCCATGTTGGCCAGAAACAGCATCTGGCCATCACTGGAGCGCGTCACCAGTGACAAGAGCTCATCACGATGGTTCACTTGGAAACGCGGATCCTTCATCTCCTTCTTGCCGCCCATCGCCTCCAGATCCTTCTTCCAGCTCTTGCCGTAGGGCGGGTTGGAGAGCATGAAATCAAACACCCGCGCCGGGAAGGCGTCGTGCGCCAGGGTCGACCATTCGGCACCGCCCACGATGTTGTCGGCGTTCTCCCCCTCGCCCTTGAGCAGCATGTCGGCCTTGCAGACTGCATAGGTTTCGGGGTTGAGCTCCTGGCCATACAGGTGCGTCACCACCTGCTGGCCATGGGCCTGCGACAACTCCCGCAGGGTTTCATCGGCCACCGTGAGCATGCCGCCGGTGCCGCAGGCGCCGTCATACAGCAGATAGCTGCCGCTTTTCACCTGGCCTGCGATCGGCTGGAAGATCAGGTTGCTCATCAGCCGCACCGCATCCCGTGGCGTCCAGTGCTCGCCTGCTTCCTCGTTGTTGTCTTCGTTGAAGCGGCGCACCAGCTCCTCGAACACTGTGCCCATGGCGTGGTTGTCGAGGGCCGACGGGCTCAGGTCGATCTGGGGATCGAGGAATTTGCCGATCAGCGTGCCGAGCGAATCCGAGCGCGACAGGGTGGGGATGTGGTTCCGGAACTTGAAGTTCTCAAGCACGTCCTGCACGTTGTCGCTGAAGCCCTCCAGGTACGCCTCGAAATCGGCCCGCAGCTTCTGCTCACTGCCCCGCGTGGTGAGGTCGCGCAGCACGAAGGGCGACACGTTGTAGAAGGCTTGGCCTGCTGCTGCCCGCAGGGCCGCCTCCTGCTCCTTGATCTTGGCGGCGTCAAGCTTCTGCTTGGCCTCAAGCACCTTGGCCTTGGTGGGCTCAAGCACCGCATCCAGCCGGCGTAGCACGCACATTGGCAGGATCACATCCGGATACTTGCCCCGCCGGAACAGATCGCGCAGCACGTCATCGGCGATGCCCCACAGGAATGACACGATCCGGTTGTGGGTGGCCTGGTCCATCCGTTATTGCACTGGGGGTTGACTTTTGAGCACGGTAAGCAGCGAGCCGACCCTCAGCGCCTCCCCGCCAGCACCGCCCGCAGCTTGCTCTGCAGGATCAGCCCGGCGCTCACCAGGGTGATGGCGTTGGCCACCACCAGCGGTCCGTCGCCGCGTACCAGCCCATAGGCCCCCCAGAGCGCCACGCCGCTGGTGAACAGCAGATACATCCTCAGGGAGATGGCGGCCGTGTCGCCGCTGCGCAGGGTCTTGATCGCCTGGGGCACGAAGCTCACCGTGGTGAGGGTGGCGGCGGCGTAGCCCAGGAACTCGATCACGGCTGGTTGGTGAAGGGGAGGGCAGGGGCGAGCCGCCTGGGAGCCCCCAATCTGGGTCAGCTGAAGCGATGGTGCAGGTTGTCGCTGAAACCACGCAGCACTGGCCGGTTGCCGGCCGCGGCCTCAAACCACCGGTTGCGCGGCCCCTCAGATCGGCTCGGTTGCTGCGCAGGATTCCCCTACCCCGGTGAGCCGGTGCAGGGCGCTGTAGTCCAGGTCATCCAGCCCGGCGGCGGTTGCCTGTTGCAGCAGCTGGGCCAGACCGCCAAGCCCCTGCGTGTTCAGCCCCGCCCCAGCGGCGGCCTGCAGGAACAGCTGCAGGTCCTTGCGCAGGTGGGCGGTGGGGAAGTTGGGGTTGGCGTAGTCGTTGGCCAGCTCCTTGGCCAGCTTCTTGTCGAAGGTGGGCGCGTAGAGGGCGCTGGCGCGCAGGATTGCCATGAACGCCTCCACCTCCACGCCGCCCCGCTGCACCAGGTGCAGGCTGAGGCTGAAGCTGTGGGTGAGGCTGGCGATCAGCTGGTTGAGGGCCAGCTTGCAGGTGAGCGCCGCCCCCACCGGGCCCAGGTGGTGGGGCTCGCCGCCCAGGTGGGCGAGCACGGGCCGGGCCCGCTCCAGGGCTGCGGCGCTGCCGCCGGCCATCAGCTGCAGCGTGCCGGCCAGGGCCTCTGGCCTGCTGCCGAGCACCGGCAGCTCCAACAGCTCAGCGCCCCGCTCCGCCAGGGCTGCCGCCAGCGCCTGGCTTTCCTGCGGCGCAATCGTGGCCACCTGCAGCACCAGCTTGCCCGCCAGGGCCTCTCCGGCCTGCTCCAGCAACACGGCGCTGGTGGTGGGGCCATCGCTGAGCACGCTGATCACCAGCTCGGCGTCGGCCACGGCCGCGTCGGGGCTGGTGGCGCCCTGGGCACCGCGGGCCAGCAGCGGCGCGCAGCGCTCGGGGTTGCGGTTCCACACCGTGAGCCTCTGGCCGCATGCCAGCAGCCGCTCACCGATCGCGCCGCCTAGCAGGCCGGTGCCCAGGAGGCTGATGGTCATGGCGGAAGGTGCGCTCACCCGATGATCCCGCCACCCACGGCACCATCGCCACCCGGGCGAGGATCAAGCGCTGCGCCTCTGGCCCTGCCGATGCTCCTCCCCTCCGACTGGTGGACGCTCCCCTGGCTCCCGGAGGCCATCGCGCTGCTGCGCTCCCCCTGGGGGGCAGCGGCCTTCGTGCCCCTCTATGCCCTCTGGGTGACGCTGCTGCTGCCGGGGGTGTGGGCCTCGATGCTGGCCGGCGCCCTCTACGGCACGGCCCTGGGCAGTGCGGTGGTGTTTGTGGGGGCCTGCCTGGGGGCGGAGGCGGCGTTTCTGCTGGGTCGCAGCTGGCTGCGCGACTGGGCGCGGCAGCGTCTGGCGGCTGTGCCCAGGCTGCTGGCGATCGAGCAGGCCGTGAGCCGCGAGGGGCTGCGGCTGGTGTTGCTCACCCGCCTCTCGCCCGCCTTTCCCTTTTCCCTGCTCAACCTGGCCTACGGCGTCAGCGATGTGAGCCTGCGCCACTACTCCATCGGCCTGATCGGCATCCTGCCCGGCACGATCCTGTTCTGCGGCCTGGGGGCTCTGGCCGGTGATGTGGCCCGCTTCGGCGAGGTGCTGTCCGGCCAGGCCGATCCCGCCACCTGGGCCCTGCGGATCGTGGGGCTGCTGGCCACCGTGCTGGTGGTGTGGCTGGTGGGCCGGGCGGCGCGGCAGGCGCTTCAGGAGCCGCCCGGTGCAGGCGAATCCTGAGCTGCGGCGGCCGCTGGATCGGGCAGCCGCCAGTCGCGCAGTGCCGCGATCAACACGAACCAGCCCAGCCGCAGGCGGGCTTGCAGCCCCTGGCGCGCTACCAGATCCAGGTATTTCGCCCGGCCGCAGTCGGTTTTGATCCAGCGGAAGGCGGTGGGAGCGGCCATGGCGGCACCGGTCTGGGATGGGTCCCTCAGTCTGATCCCGCGGACTCAGCTGTTCAGCAGCGCCAGCAGGCCCGCCTCATCCAGCACCGCCACCCCAAGGCTCTCGGCCTTGCTGAGCTTGCTGCCCGCCTCCGCCCCGGCCACCACATAGCTCGTTTTCTTGCTCACGGAGCCCGTCACCTTGCCGCCGGCGGCCTCGATCAGCTCCTGGGCCTGGCGGCGGCTGAGGCTTGGCAGGGTGCCGGTGAGCACGAAGGCCTGGCCGTCCAGGGCGCCGCCGCCGGCCGTGCCCTGGTTGCCCGCATTGGCGCGCTCCTGCGCGCTGGCGGCCAGGCAGAAGCCCAGTGCCTCCAGCTGCTCCAGCAGCCGCTGGTTGGCGGCGGTGGCAAACCACTGCTGCAGGCTCTGGGCGATCTGCTCGCCGATGCCGAACACCGCCGTGACCAGCTTGGGAGTGTCGGCTGCGGCGGTGGCCAGCTCGGCCACGCTGGGGAATTCCTGGGCCAGGGCCTTGGCGTTCACCTCGCCCACGTGGTGGATGCCCAGGCCGTAGAGCTGGCGGTGCCAGGGCTGGGTCTTGGAGGCGGCCAGGGCGGCCACCAGGTTCTCGGCACTCCTGGCGCCCATGCGCTCCAGGCTGGCCAGCAGTGCCGCATCCAGCCGGTAGAGGTCGGCGATCGAGCCCACCAGCCCCCGGTCCACCAGCTGCTCGATCAGCTTGCTGCCCAGCCCGTCCACATCCAGGGCCCCCTTGCTCACCCAGTGGCGCAGTGCGCCGCGCAGGATCGCCGGGCAGCTGCTGTTCACGCAGCGGGTGGCTGCCTCGCCCTCCTCGCGCACCAGCTCCGAGCCGCATTCCGGGCAGGTGTGGGGCAGCTGCAGGCGCGACGCTCCGGCCGGCCGCAGTTCCGGCAGCACCCGCACCACCTCGGGGATGATCTCGCCGGCCTTGCGCACCACGATCGTGTCGCCGGCATGGAGATCCAGCTCCGTCAGCCGATCGGCGTTGTGCAGGGTGGCGCGGCTCACCGTGGTGCCGGCCAGGGGCACCGGCTCGAACTCCGCCACCGGCGTGACCACGCCGGTGCGGCCTACCTGGCAGGCCAGGCGCAGCAGCCGGCTGGGGGCCTCCTCGGCGGCATACTTCAGCGCGATCGCCCAGCGCGGCGCCTTCTGGGTGAAACCGGCGTCGGCCTGCAGGCGCAGGTCGTTGAGCTTCACCACCACGCCGTCGGTGGCGTAATTCAGCGCTTTGCGCTCTTCCTCCCAGCGGGCAAAGAACCCCTCCACCGCCGCCAGGGACGGCAGCAGTTCGGCGTTGGGGTTCACCCGGAAGCCGGCGGCCTGCAGCCACCGCAGGCTCTCCCACTGGCTGGTGGGGCGTGGAGGATCCGATGGCTCGTCGCCGGCCTCGGGCGTCCAGTCGTCCGGCAGGTGCAGGGTGTAGGCGAAGAAGTCGAGCCGCCGCGCCGCCACCACCTTGGGGTCGAGCTGGCGCAGGGTGCCGGCGCAGGCGTTGCGGGGGTTGGCGAACAGGGGCTCGCCGCGGGCCTCACGCTCGGCGTTGATCGCCGCGAAGGTGCCGTCGGGGATCAGGGCCTCGCCGCGCACCTCCACCCAGGCGGGGGGATGCTCCAGCTGCAGCCGCAGCGGCACGCTCTGGATCGTGCGCACGTTGGCGGTGATCTCCTCGCCGTGCTCGCCATCACCGCGGGTGGCGGCCCGTACCAGCACGCCCTGCTCGTAGCTGAGGGCGAGGGCGTTGCCGTCGATCTTGAGCTCGCCCACCATCGCCAGCTGGGGCAGGGGCGTCCCTGGCTCGGGCGTGCGGTCGAGCACCTTGAGCAGCCGGCCGTACCAGGCTTCCAGCTCCTCCAAGGAGAAGGCGTTGTCCAGGCTGAGCAGGCCGATGCGGTGGGCCACGCTGGTGAACCCCTCGGCGGGCGCACCGCCAACCCGCTGGGTGGGGCTGTCGGGAGCGGCCAGCTCGGGGTGGGCCGTCTCCAGCTCCTGCAGCTCGCGCAGCAGACGGTCGTACACCGGATCCTCCATCAGCGGAGCATCCAGCACGTAGTAGGCGTGGGCGGCGCCGTTCAGCAGCTGGCGCAGCTCGGCGGCGCGGGCCTGCTGGCTGGCATGCATCAGGTGGTGGCCAGGTTCTTGATCCGGTCGATGCGCCACTGCTCCTCAAGCTTCACGAAGGTGAAGTCGAGGGGGAGTTCCTCCTTGGCCTCGGAGATCAGCTTCACGGTAAGGATCATCTGGCCGTCCTGCAGCCGCGGCCGGCCGCTCTTGAGGTTGCGGTAGCGGTTGAGTTTGAGGCCCGCCAGGAACTGGATGAACTGCTTGCGGTTCACATGGCTGCGGTAGTTCTTGGTGGTGAGCAGGTAGGCCCCATCCACCTGGCCGCTGGCGATCTGGTTGAAGAACTGCTTGAGCAGCGGGTTGATGCCGCGGGCGCTGAGCACCAGCTTCACCGCCGTGATCGTCCAGTAGAGGAGCAGGGCCCCGCCCCCGGCCAGCAGGGCCTTGGTGCCGATGCTGGTGACCAGAGCCGAGTCCATAGGCCGTGCACACGCGGTTGAATGGCCCGTGAGTCTGACTGACAACCCCGCCGGCGTGCCGCTCGAACCCCTGCTGCCGCTGTTTCACCGGCTCAACCGGGAGCACTTCGAGGGCTGCCTGGTGCGCGCTGGGCTGCCCCTGGTGAGCCTGCGCTGGAGTGACGGGCGCATGCGCTGCAGCGCCGGCCTCTATCGCTTCGGCCGCCACAGCGATGGTCGCGAGCTCAGTGAGATCGTGCTGTCGCGGCCCCTGCTCGACCCCCTGCCCCGCGAAGCCCTGCTGGGCACGCTCTGCCACGAGATGATCCATGCCTGGACCCATCGGGTGCTGGGGGTGCGGGAGGTGCACGGCCCCCACTTCCGGGCCCGCATGGCGGCGATCAACGCGGCCCAGGCTGAATTTGTGGTGAGCGTGCGCCACCGGTACCCCCTGCCGGGGGAGGGGGAAGGCGGCCCGCCCGCGGCCCGCTGGCTGGCCCGCTGTCCCCGCTGCGGCGTGTCGGCGCCCTACCGCCGCCGGGTGAAGGGCCTGGCCTGCCGCGCCTGCTGCGAGCTCCACCACGGCGGCGCCTGGCACCGGAGCTGTCTGCTGGAGTTTGTACAGGCGGCGGCCTGACCCAGAGGTCCCGGACGCCTGGGGGCTGCTGCGGATCCGTGCCGCTTTGGGGCCTTAGGGTCTGCGCGGGTGAGCGTCCGGTGTGGCCGTTTTTTTCTGGAGTCTGGAGTGGAGCGGCGTGGCCATCGCCGTGGTGGGGGTGGCGCGGGAGCGCTGGCTGCGGGGCCGGCGCCGGTAACCTCGATCCATGGATGAACGCTGGTCAGCAGGAGAGCGCCGGTCGCCGGACCGCATGTCGCCGGACCGCTTCTCGCCGGAACGCATGTCGCCGGACCGCTTCTCGCCGGAAGATCGGTCAGACCCCGCAGATGGGGGATTCACGTCCCGTTCCTCGGCCCGACCCGCTTCCCGCTCCTCCCTGCGCCCGGAGCAGGGCATCGAGCGTCTGGTGAGCGCCGGACGCCAGTTGGTGGACGGCGTGTCCGGGGCGCGCCCGGGGTCCCGCAAGGGCAGCCGCGGCTCCGGTCCGCGCCTTGGTGATCTGGGCCGCTGGGTGGAGGACAAGCTCGACTGGATCCTGGAGGATGAGGACGACTGGCGCGAGCCCTGGCAGGAGCCCCGCGAGCC
This sequence comes from Prochlorococcaceae cyanobacterium, assembly GCA_040399285.1. GTDB lineage: Bacteria > Cyanobacteriota > Cyanobacteriia > PCC-6307 > Cyanobiaceae > NIES-981. Next base: position 162,834 of record JBBASM010000005.1, on the reverse strand, counting down.
CCAGCGCCGGGAGCAGCGCCCCGAGGATCCCGGCCGCGCCAGCTCGCGCCGGCGTCCCCTGGAGGCCGTCTCGCGCCGGGGTGCCGGGCTCCGTGCTGGAGCCGCCCCGCTGGCCGGGGAGCAGGACTGGCCGGACGACGACAGCTTCAGCCGTCCCCGCTGGCAGCGCTCCGGCGTGCCGGCCTCCCAGCCCACCCAGCCGCCGCCCTCCCCCAGCGCCCGCCCGCTGCCCCGCTCCAGCCGCCGCCGCCAGCCCGATTAGACTGGGGCCAGTGCGGGAATCGCGATGAGCAGCCTGGTGGTGGTGGGCTTCCCCAAGGTGGACGAGGCCGAGCAGGTGCGCCGTGAACTGGTGGACATCCAGAAGGAGCAGCTGATTTCCCTGGAGGATGCCGTGGTGGTGGAGCACGATGGCGATGGCCAGGTGCACCTGCGCCAGGCGGTGAATCTCACCGCCGCCGGCGCCCTGGGCGGCGGCTTCTGGGGCTCCCTGGTGGGCCTGCTGTTCCTCAACCCGCTGCTGGGGGCGGCGGTGGGAGCCGGTGTGGGTGCCGCCTCAGGATCCCTCTCCGACATCGGCATCAACGACACCTTCATGCGGGAGCTGGGCGAGACGATCCCCCGCGGCAGCGCCGCCCTCTGCCTGCTGATCCGGGAGGCCACCGCCGATCGGGTGGTGGAACGGCTGCGCGCCCACGCCCCCCACGCCAAGCTGCTGCGCAGCAACCTCAGCCACACCGATGAAGAGCAGCTGCGCGAGCTGCTGGAGCGTGCGGCCCGCCAGGCCGAGGCCCTGCGGCTGTCCTGAGACGCCGCCCCGGCACCCGGAAGCTGCTCCCCCGCTGCTCCAGTTCCCGGTTCACCGGGCTCACCAGCTCCCTGGGCAGCTCCCGGGCCATGTCCTCGGCGGAGGTGGCCACGGCCTCCACCCCCTGCAGCAGCAGCTCCAGCAGGTCGGCCCACTGCTGCACCAGGGTGGCCTGAAGCCGATCCCCATGCTCCTGGCCATGGGAGCGCTGCTGGCGAGATGCGGTCATCGGTGGGCGGGGAACGCTGCGGACATGCTGCGGCAAGCACACCTGCTGTCAATCCGTCAATGTTCAGCTGTTGGCCGTAGTTGCGGAGCCCAGCCAGGTTTCCAGCGCTGGGGAGAACACCTCCCGGATCACCGTGAGCGGCAGGCCGCCCCGGAAGAAGCGGTAGTGGCGACTCCAGAAGGGGCCGGGCACCCCGAAGCGCTGCTCCAGCCAGGGTGCGCTCACCTGGGCCAGGCCGTCCACCTCGCGGAACAGCTCGGCCCGGTCGCTGGTGAGGCTGCGCCAGATCGGCTGCTCCCGCCGTTGCAGGTGGGCATCGGCCTGGGTCTGGTTCCACCAGCTCTCCGCCCAGGCCAGGGTCTGGTCGCCGCAGCGCAGCCACACCTGGCGGCGCAGCAGCGGTTCGGCCAGTTCGCCCACCTCGGGCGGCGGCGGCGCACCGCCGCCGGCATCGGCATCGGCCGCTGTCTCGGGTGCCATGGCGATCAGCTCGATCTCCACCGGCTGGCCGCTGAGGGATTCCAGATGGCGGGTGGGGCTGCCGTCGCCGAGCAGCAGCAGCCGCCAGGGCCCGCTCAGGGGCACGGGCAACGTCTCCAGGGCCAGGGTCTCGACCCCCATGCCCCAGAGCTGGTGCAGGCGCAGCATCGCTTCAGATCTATGGTCGCCCAGCCTTCTAGCCAGTCGACCTGGCTGGAGGTGGGTGCCAGGCGGCTCAGAGGCCGCTGCTGATGCTGATGCGCTGCTGCACGCCCTGGCGCTCGATCACCGCCGAATCACCGCTGGCGGACTGCAGCCGCCAGCCGCTGTTGCCGATCGATTCACCGGCGGCCGCACTGGTGGAACTGCCCTCCACCTGGAAGATCGCCGAGGCCGGCCGGCCCGGGGCCTGCACCACGCCCACCAGCTGGGGCAGGTTGGCGGCCGGCTGAGGCCGGGCAGGGGCCGCTGGCGGGGGCGCGCCTGGGTTGGCACGCACCGTCGGAGCGGGACTGGTGACCCTGCGGGACATGGGCACCTGGAGCACCTGGGCGGGCGGCGCGCTGCTGGGGGGCAGGCTTGCCAGCTCCTCCATCCAGGGTTCCACGGGCGGCGGCGGCAGTCCGTCGGCGGCCTGGCTCGCCTGGGGCTGCCCCTGGAGATTGGAGCCGGGTTGGCCGGGGCTGCCCAGGTTCGGGGCGGGCGGCGCCACGGCGGGTCCCAGGGAGCGCAGGCGTTCCACCAGCAGCATGCTGCGCTCCTGGCGGATGGCCTGCTGGCTCTGCTGCCAGAGGGTGAGGCCGAGGAGGGTGAAGCCGGTGGTGAGGGTCACCAGCAGGCTGATGCCCACGAGCAGCCAGGTGTCGGCGATCGCCATGCCGGTGGGTTGGCCGGCCGGTGCCGTGCGCCGTGGGGGGGCCTCCCCGGCTGGTGGGGCTGAAGCTGCGGCTGCGGCTGGCTGGCGCACCTCCACGTCGATCGGTGCCTCCGGGGCGAACACCCGGTTGAGCACCTGCTCGGCGCGCAGTTCCCAGTAGGCCCTGGAGGTGGGGATGGCGCGCACCGGACTCACGGACCTGATCCCTGGAGAGTGGGCGCCAGATTACGCCGGCTGGCCAGCTCCAGCCAGAGCAGCAGGGCCGTCACATCGGCCGGACTCACCCCCGGCAGACGGGAGGCCTGCCCCAGATTGATCGGGCGCACGGCGGCCAGCTTCTCGCGGGCCTCGCGCGAGAGGGTGCCGATGGCGACGTAGTCGAGGTCGGCCGGGATCGGCCGGTGTTCCTGCTGTTTCACCTGCTCGATCTGCTGCTGCTGGCGCGCCAGGTAGCCGCTGTATTTGATGGCGATCTCGGCCGCTTCGGCCACATCGCGGGGCAGCGCGGGATCGGCCAGACCGTGGCGTGCCAGATCGGCGCTATGGAACCCGGGGCGGCGCAGCAGCTCGGCCAGGGTGATCGAGCCCTTGATGGCGGCGCCGGTTTCGGCTTCCACCGCGGCGGCCGCCGGATCGCTGGCCTTGAGGCGCACCGCGTCCAGGCGGCGCTGCTCGGCGGCGATGGCCTCCTGTTTGCGGCTGTAGATCTCCCAGCGGCGATCGTCGATCAGGCCCAGTTCCTGGCCCAGGGGCGTCAGCCGTTGATCGGCATTGTCACCCCGCAGCACCAGCCGGTACTCGCTGCGGCTGGTGAGTACCCGGTAGGGCTCCCTGAGGTCTTTGGTGATCAGGTCGTCCACCATGGTGCCCATGTAGCTGCCTTCCCTGGGGAAGTGCGCCGGCTGCTGGCCGTGGATCAGCCGCGCGGCATTGAGCCCTGCGATCAGGCCCTGGGCGGCGGCCTCCTCGTAGCCGGTGGTGCCGTTGAGCTGGCCGGCGGAGAACAGCCCGGCCACCCGCTTGGTCTCCAGGCTGGGTTTGAGCTGGGTGGCGGGCAGGTAGTCGTAGTCCACGGCGTAGGCGGGCCTCAGCATCACGCACTGCTCCAGGCCGGGCAGGGTGCGCAGCAGCTCAAGCTGCAGCCGCTCGGGCAGGCCGGTGGAGAAGCCCTGCACATAGATCTCCGGCGTGTCGCGGCCCTCCGGCTCCAGAAAGATCTGGTGGCTGTCTTTACCTGCGAAGCGCACGATCTTGTCTTCGATCGACGGGCAGTAGCGGGGCCCCTTGCTGTCGATGAAGCCGCCGTAGATCGGCGTGAGATGGAGGTTGTCGCGAATGAGCTGGTGGGTGGCGGCCGTGGTGCGGGTGATGTGGCAGCTCATCGGCTCGCCGCTCACCCAGCTGGCCGGATCAAAGGAGAAGAAGCGGTCGTGGGCATCGCTGGGCTGCTCTTCGAGCTGGTCGAGGGCGATGCTGCGCCGGTCGACCCGGGCCGGGGTGCCGGTCTTGAGGCGGCCCATCTGGAAGCCGAGGCCTTCCAGCGCTTCGGTGAGGCCCTCGGCGGCCTGCTCGCCGGCGCGGCCGGCACTCATCGACTGGTTGCCCACCCAGATCCGGCCGCCCAGGAAGGTGCCGGCGGTGAGGATCACGGCGCCGGCGGCGTAGGTGCTGCCGAAGTAGGTGCGGATGCCGGTGACGTGCGCGGCTGGTCCCTGGCTGGGCTCCCAGCCGTCGCCACCCCCATCGGGGGCGCCCTCCACCACCAGACCCGTCACCATCGCCTCGCGCAGGGCCAAATTTGGCGTGTGCTGCAGCAGCTGCAGCATCTGGCGGGCGTACTGGCGCTTGTCGGTCTGGGCGCGCAGGGCCCAGACGGCCGGGCCGCGGCTGGCGTTGAGCACGCGCTTCTGCAGGGCGGTGGCATCGGCGAGGCGGCCGATCACGCCCCCGAGGGCGTCCACCTCATGCACCAGCTGGCTCTTGGCCGGCCCGCCCACCGCCGGGTTGCAGGGTTGCCAGGCGATGCGGTCGAGGTTGAGGGTGAACAGGGCCGTCTGCAGGCCCAGGCGCGCCGCCGTGATCGCCGCCTCGCAGCCGGCATGGCCGCCGCCCACCACGATCACCTCGAAGGTTTCGGTGGGGGGGGCGGTGGCGGCGAGATCAGCGGCGGGCATCTTTCCATTCTTGCTGGTTGGCTGGACCCCCCTGGGCTTTCTGATCACGGCGGATCGCACCCTGCCGGCCTGTGGGCAGGGGTGATGGCTGGCGATGGCGTCTGAGCGCCCGATGGTCCTCAGACAGCCAGATTCCGGAAGCGGGTGAACTGGGGTTCGAACAGCAGTTTCACGGTGCCGACCGGACCGTTGCGGTGCTTGGTCACGATCACCTCGGTGATGCCGCGGTCGGGGGTTTCCGGGTTGTAGTACTCGTCGCGGTAGATCATCAGCACCAGGTCAGCGTCCTGCTCGATCGAGCCCGATTCGCGCAGGTCGCTGAGCATCGGCCGCTTGTTGGTGCGGGCCTCCACGCCCCGGCTGAGCTGGGAGAGGGCGATCACCGGCACGTTCAGTTCGCGGGCCATCTGCTTGAGGCCGCGGGTGATGCGGCTGAGCTCCTGCACCCGGTTGTCGCTGCCGTTGCCCTCCATCAGCTGCAGGTAGTCGATCACCACCAGCCCCAGCTCCCTGCCGCTCTCGGCCATCAGCCGCCGGCAGAGGGAGCGCATCTCCAGCACGCCGGCATTGGGCTTGTCGTCGATGAACAGGGGCAGCTGGCCCAGGCTGTTGATCCCCTGGCCGAGCAGCGGCCACTCCTCCTGCTGCAGGCGGCCCGTGCGCAGCCGGCCGCTCTCGATCCCCACCTCCATCGCCAGCAACCGGTAGGTGAGCTGTTCCTTGCTCATCTCCAGGCTGAACAGGCACACCGGCAGGTTGTGCAGCTGGGCCACGTTCTTGGCCAGGTTGAGGGTGATGGCCGTCTTGCCCATCGCCGGCCGGCCGGCCACGATGATCAGGTCGCTGCGCTGCAGCCCCTGGGTCATGGCGTCCAGGTCGTAGAAGTTCACCGGGATACCGGCCACGGACGTGCCCAGGGAGCGGCTCTCGATCTCGTTGAAGGTGCTGGTGAGGATCTCGGCGGTGGGGATGAGGCCGGTGCTGGGTTTCTCCTGGCTGACGGCGAAGATCTTCTGCTCCGCCTCATCGAGCACCTGCTCCATCGGCTTGCCCTGGTCGTAGCCCAGGGCGATCACCTCATTGCCGGAGCGGATCAGCTGGCGGCGCAGGTGCTTGTCGTTCACCAGCCGGGCCACCTGCTCGATCGAGGCAGTGGAGCTGATCCGCTCCACCAGCTCCACCAGCCGGCCGCTGCCGCCCACCTTCTCCAGCTTGCCGGTGTCGGCCAGCCAGGCCGTCATGGCGGTGAGGTCGGTGGGTTTGCCCTGGCCGTGCAGCATCAGGGCGGTGCGGAAGATCTCGCGGTGGGCGCTGAGATAGAAGGCCTCCGGCTGGAGCACGTCGGCCACCCGGCCGATGGCATCGGGGTCGAGCAGCACGCCCCCCAGCACCGCCTCCTCGGCCTCCAGGTTCTGGGGGGGCAGGGAGTCGGGCAGGGCCTCGAACTGGGCCTCGTCCCCGCGGCCGCCCCGGTGCTGGCGCGACGGGGTTCCGGACTCTGATGGGCCTGGGGGGCCGGGGTTGGGGGGCGCGGGGTTGAGGGGGACGGTGACCATGGGAACCGGGAAGCTGGTGAACCGTGGAGCTGGGACGGGGTGGCGCGGTAGGCAGCGGGTTGTCGATCATCGCCGCTCAGGCGGGCTTTGGCCAGCCCAGCGCAGCCCCAGTGGTGGGGTGCCAACAAAAAGGCCACCCCAGGGATGGGGTGGCCAGGGATTGCCGCAAGGCCCAGACGTTCAGCTGCTCAGGACCGGCGCTGCAAGGGTTGCTGCCGCCCGGCGGTCAGTGGCTCACCACGTCGAGGTTGATCTCGGCGGTGACTTCGGGGTGGAGCTTCACCTGCACCTTGTAGGTGCCGGTGCGGTGGATCTCGGGCACGGTGATGTCGCGGCGGTCGACGTCCTTCTTGGTGGCGGCCTCGATGGCCTCGGCCACGTCGCCGTTGGTCACGGTGCCGAACAGAACGTCATCGCCGCCGGTCTGCTTCTTCACGGTGAAGCGGCCGATGGTGGTGAGGGCGGTGCGGAAGGCCTCCGCTTCGGCCTTGAGGGCCGCCTGGCGCTCGGCCTCCTTGGCCCGGCGGGCCTCCACCTGGCGCAGCACGGCGGCGGTCACCGGCACGGCCTTGCCGGTGGGCACCAGGAAGTTGCGGGCGTAGCCGGGGGCCACATCCACCAGATCCCCGTCCTTGCCCAGGCTGAGGACGTCTTCGTTGAGAACGACTTGAACGCGCTTGGCCATGGGTTAATTACGGGAGGTTGATCACGAGCCGATCCACAACCCTAGATCAGGGGGTGATCAGTTCCAGGCCGGGGAAGGCCTGGCGGTAGCGGCGAGGGTCGCGGGTGAGCAGGGCGCAGCGCTCCACAAGGGCGTGGGCGCCGATCAGGAAGTCGGGCAGCATGGCCGTGCGCTGGCCGCCGCGGCTGCGGTAGTCGGCATGGGCTCGGGCCGCCAGAAAGGACGCCTCCCGCGGAATGGGGCGGTACTGAAACAGCTCGGGCGGCAGCAGCGTGTCCACCTCCTCAATGCGGTCGCAGGCAATAGCGATCTCGCCATAGACAATCGGGTTGATCAGCACACCGCCCGCATCCAGCCAGTGGCTGAGCGCAGTGCTGCTCCAGGCGCTCCAGCGCGGGTCGCCGGTGGCGATGTCGAGGATCACATTGGAGTCGGCAAACACGCTGCCGCCAGCCGCATTCAAGGCTCCTCGCCGCGGGTGAGGGCCAGCAGTTCGTCGGTGCTGAGCCGGGTGCGCAGCCGTGCCCGCCTGAGCCGCTCCACTGCCGCCGTGCCCCGGCTGGGCGTGGTGCGGGCCGGTTGCAGCACCACCCGGCCGTTCTCCTCCACAAACTCCACCTGGGTGTGAGGCAGGAGGCCGCAGCGCTCACGGATCGCCTGGGGGATGGTGACCTGCCCCTTGCTGGTGACGCGCATGGCTACGGCCTGGACGCAGTAAGAATCTTACTGCCTGCCCGTTCAGCGACGGGCGCCGGGGGCGGCTGCCCGGGGCAGGCGCACCTGGGTGGCCAGGCCGAGGCGGCGCAGCAGGCGGATGTGCTGCCAGGTGAGGTCGATCTGGCGGCCGAAGCCGTGGCGCGCCGAGTGGGGGAAGGCGTGGTGGTTGTTGTGCCAGCCCTCGCCAAAGGTGAGCGCCGCCACCCAGGCGTTGTTGCGCGAGCCGTCGCCGCTGGCGTGGGGGGTCTCACCCCAGAGGTGGGTGGCCGAGTTCACCAGCCAGGTGCAGTGGTACACCAGCACCAGGCGCAGGGGGATGCCCCAGAGCACCAGAGCCCAGCCGCCGGCGCCGGTGACCGTGCCGATCCAGAACAGCAGGGCGGCCAGGGGCAGCTGCAGCAGCAGGAAATTGTGGTTGAGCCAACGGTAATAGGGATCCTTGGCCAGGTCGCCGGTGAGCCGGGGCACGGCGCCCATGGCCGGAATCGTGGTGAACATCCAGCCCATGTGGCTCCACCAGAAGCCCTTGAGGCTGGTGTGGTGGTCCACGTCGGTATCGGAGAACTTGTGGTGGTGGCGGTGCAGACCCACCCAGTCGATCGGGCCGTGCTGGCAGCTGAGGGCGCCGCAGGTGGCGAAGAAGCGCTCGGCCCAGCGGGGCAGCCGGAAGGCGCGGTGGCTGAGCAGGCGGTGGTAGCCGATCGTCACGCCCAGACAGGCGGTGACCCAATAGAGCACCAGCAGGCTGGCCACGGCAGGCACGCTCCAGAAGCGGGGCAGCAGGGCCACCACCGCCAGCACGTGGATCGCCACCATGAAGACGATGGTGGTCCAGCGGGTGCCGCGTTTCTCGCCGGGCGCGGGTTCGCCGCGGCGAGGGCGGTGCAGGGCTTCGGCCCGTCGGATACCGCTGGCGCCGCCATTGATGAAGGCTGGCTGGCGGGTGCCCCTGGCTGAGGGGCCTGCCGCAGGGCGGGCCGTTGGCCGGGTTGGTGCTGTGGCCGTCATGACGGACCGACTCCTGATCAATCGCTACGATGGTAGCAATACGAATCCTGATCAGCGTCAATTCTGATCCTGATCTTGATTGGTGTTCCGGCCGGTTCGGTTGGGCTGTCTGGCGGTCTGTCTGTTTGGCGGCCTGCCTGCCTGACTCTTTGCCGGTCGGTGTCAACGGATGGGGCAACTGCGTGGGTTACCGGGATGACATCGCTGCTGGCCGGGTCGCCTTCGCCCACCTGATCCGGCTCTGGCACGGCCGCAACGGCTGGAGCCACCGGGTGCTGCCCGCCCTCGCCGAGGCTCTCGACCTCGGCCGGCTGCACAACTCCCAGCTGTCGATGCTGCGCAACGGCAAGCTCGCCTCCCCTGGCCCCGAGTTGTTCCTGGCCCTGGGTCGGATCAACCAGCTGTTGGCCCGGGAGGCGGCCGGCGGCGGACTCTCCCCTGGCCTGCGCCAGGAGCTGGAGGACCATCCGGAGTTGCTGGCGGCCCTGGAGGGGGCGGCCCAGCCGGTGCAGGCCCCCGGCGAGCCCGTGCTCGGCCCGGGCGAGCTGCTGGAGATCTTCGTGGGGGTGCGCCAGCCGCCGGCCGCCTTCGATCTGCGCATCGCCGACGCGGAGGCCGGGGCCCTCAGTGCCGCCCTGGCCGAGCTGCTCACTGCGGGCCGCCCCTGGCGGCTCTGCCGGGAGCAGGTGCTGGCGGCCTATCCGGTGGCCAAGCGCCAGCGGCGTGAACGCTTCGCCGAGGTGATGGCCGGTCAGCGCGACTTCAGCGCCGCCGAGCTGGATGCGGAGCTGCCTGAACTGCGCCGCACCCTGGCGACCCTCGGCGCCGCCGGTGACGGCGAGCTGGCGCCCGATCAGTTTCTGGAGCTGCTGCGCCAGCGGGCCAGCACACTGCAGGCCCCGGGCTGGCCTGCCGCCGGCGAGGACGATCTGGCCGCCGCAATCCGCGCCCAGCTGACCCAGCGGCACTGACGGGCACGATGGCAGCACTGCCCACTCCCACACCTGCCTTGCAGTCCCCCCAGCCCAATCCCCCTTGCCAGGTTGCCGAGCAGGTGGCCGCCGCCCAGGCGGCCACCGCGCCCCTGGCCGAGGCCCATACGGCCGCGGTGGGCCGGCGGCTGGAGCGGGTGCTGGCGGCCTTCGCCGCCGAGCGGGTGGGGGTGCAGCACTTCGCTTCGGTGAGCGGCTACGGCCACGGCGACCAGGGCCGCGAGGTGCTCGACCGGGTGTTTGCCCGGGTGCTGCAGGCCGAGGCCGCCGCCGTGCGGCTGCAGTTCGTGAGTGGCACCCACGCCATCGCCGCCGCCCTCTACGGCGTGCTGCGGCCCGGCGACCGCCTGCTGGCCCTCACCGGCCGCCCCTACGACACCCTGGAGGAGGTGATCGGCATCCGTGGCAGCGGCCAGGGCTCCCTGGCCGAGTTCGGCGTCACCTACGCCGAGCTGGATCTGCTGGCCGCTGGCGGCATCGACTGGGCCGGCCTGGAGGATGCCCTGGCGGTGCCCACCCGCATGGTGCTGATCCAGCGCAGCTGCGGCTACAGCTGGCGGCCGTCGCTGCCGGTGGCGGAGATCGGCCGCCTGGCGGAGCGGGTGAAGGCACTCCAGCCGGGCTGTGTGGTGTTCGTGGACAACTGCTACGGCGAGCTGGTGCAGGACCAGGAGCCCACCGCCGTGGGCGCCGATCTGATCGCCGGTTCGCTGATCAAGAACCTGGGCGGCACGATCGCCCCCACCGGCGGTTACGTGGCCGGCCGGGCCGAGCTGGTGGAGCAGGCCTGCTGCCGGCTCACCGCCCCGGGCATCGGCGGCGAGGGGGGCACCAGCTTTGATCTCAACCGGCTGCTGTTCCAGGGCCTGTTCCTGGCCCCCCAGATGGTGGCCGAGGCCCTGATCAGCAGCGAGCTGATCGCCCGGGTGTTCAGCGACCTGGGCTTCGCCGTGAATCCCCTGCCCGGGGCCGAGCGCAGCGACGTGATCCAGGCGGTGCGGCTGGGCAGCCCGGAGCGGCTCAAGGCGGTGTGCCGCGCCTTCCAGGCCACCTCGCCGATCGGCGCCTACCTCGATCCGGTGCCGGCGCCGATGCCGGGCTACGCCAGCGAGCTGGTGATGGCCGGCGGCACCTTCATCGACGGCAGCACCAGCGAGTTTTCGGCCGATGCGCCGCTGCGCGAGCCGTTCGTGCTCTATGCCCAGGGCGGGACGCACCGGGCCCATGCGGCCCTCGCCCTGCAGCGGGCCCTGACGGCCCTGCTCGAATCCGGCCTCCTTCCGACAGACTGACGCACATCGCCGCACCCAGCTCCACCGCCCATGGCGCTCCCGTTCCCCGCCGACTGCCGCTACACGGACAGTCATGAGTACCTGCGCCCCGATGGCGAGCGATTCCGTCTCGGCATCAGCGCCTTTGCCGTCGACCAGCTGGGCGACATCGTGTTCGTGGAGCTGCCCGACGTGGGCGCCGAGCTGCGCCAGGGGGCCAGCTTCGGCAGCGTGGAATCGGTGAAGGCGGTGGAAGATCTGCTGGCGCCGGTGAGCGGGGTGGTGGAGGCCCGCAACGAGGCCGTGCTGGCCAACCCGGAGGAACTCCAGAACGACCCCTACGGCGAGGGCTGGCTGCTGCTGATCCGTCCCAGCGATCCCGCCCAGATCGAGGCGCTGATGGATGCCGACCAGTACGCCGCCCAGGTGCAGGGCCACTGATGGACAGCACGACCCCCACCCCCGCCCAGGCCGTGTCCGAGCGCCCTGGTTTCGCCTGTCGCCACCTCGGACCCGGGCCCGAGGACCAGGGGCACATGCTCGCCGAGCTGGGCCTCGAGACCCTGGAGCAACTCGCCGCCCAGGTGGTGCCGGCCGACATCCTGCTCAGCCCCGAGCAGGCCTGCCAGGGCTTGCCCGAGCCCTGTGACGAGGCCACGGCCCTGGCGGAGCTGGCCGCCATCGCCGCCGGCAATCGCGTGGTGCGCAGCCTGATCGGCCAGGGGTACTACGGCACGGCCACCCCGGCACTGCTGCAGCGCCACGTGTTCGAGAACCCCGCCTGGTACACCGCCTACACCCCCTACCAGGCCGAGATCGCCCAGGGGCGACTGGAGGCCCTGCTCAACTTCCAGACCCTGATCAGCGCGCTCACCGGCCTGCCGATCAGCAACGCCTCCCTGCTCGATGAGGCCACAGCCGCCGCCGAGGCGATGGCCCTGGCCCGGGCCGTGGGCAAGAACCACCAGGCCCGCCGCTTCCTCGTGGACCGGCAGGTGTTCCCCCAGACCCTTGCCGTGCTGCAGACCCGGGCCGAGCCCCTGGGGATCGAGCTGGAGCTGGTGGACGCGGAGGATCTGGCGCCCCAGGCGCTGCCGGAGGGGGCGTTCGGTCTGCTGCTGCAGCTGCCGGGGAACCGCGGCCGGCTCTGGAATCCCGAGCCCCTGCTCAGGGCCGCCGCGGACGCGGGGCTGGTGAGCGCGGTGGCGATCGATCCGCTGGCCCAGGTGCTGCTGGCGCCGGTGGGCGAGCTGGGCGCCGACATCGCCATCGGCAGCGCCCAGCGCTTCGGCGTGCCGATGGGCTTCGGCGGCCCCCATGCCGCCTTCTTCGCCACCCGCCCGGCCTATCAGCGCCAGATCCCCGGCCGTCTGGTGGGCCAGAGCCGCGACGCCGAGGGCCAGCCGGCCCTGCGCCTCGCCCTGCAGACCCGCGAGCAGCACATCCGCCGCGACAAGGCCACCAGCAACATCTGCACGGCCCAGGTGCTGCTGGCTGTGATGGCCAGCTTCTACGCCGTGCACCACGGCCCCGAGGGACTGACGGCCATCGCTGCCCGGGTGGCTGGCCTGCGCCAGGCACTGGCGGCCGGCCTGGCTGCGCTGGGCCTGGCGCCCGAGCCCGGCCCAGCGTTCGGCACCCTGGTGATCCCCTGCGGCGATGGCGCCGCCGCTGGCCTGCTGCAGGCCGCCCTGGCGGGCGGCTTCAACCTGCGGCCGTTCGCCGATGGAGTGGGCATCAGCCTCGATGAATGCAGCACCGCCGCGGAGCTGGAGCGGCTGCTCACGGCCCTCGCCCAGGCGCCGTCCGGCGCCGGCGATGCAGCACTGGCCTCCGCCCTGGCTGCCTGCCGCTCCCTGCTCCACGATCCCGAGGCCAGCGCCGGGCACTGGCAGGAGACCTGGCGTCGGGCGGGCGTGCCCCGCCGCCAGGGCCGCTGGCTGGGCCAGGAGGTGTTCCAGCGCTACCGCAGCGAAACCGAGCTGCTCCGCTACATCCAGCGGCTGGTGAGCCGGGATCTCTCGCTGGTGCACGGCATGATCCCGCTTGGAAGCTGCACGATGAAGCTCAATGCCGCCGCCGAACTGGCGCCGGTGAGCTGGCCGGCCTTCAGCCAGCTGCATCCCTTCGCCCCGGCCGAGCAGACCCGGGGCTACCGCCAGCTGGCGGAGCAGCTGGAGGGCTGGCTGGCGGCGATCACCGGCTTTGCCGGCGTGTCGCTGCAGCCCAACGCCGGCTCCCAGGGGGAGTACGCCGGCCTGCTGGCGATCCGGGCCTGGCACCGCAGCCGTGGCGATTCCCACCGCGACGTGTGCCTGATCCCCACCAGCGCCCATGGCACCAACCCGGCCAGTGCGGTGATGGCGGGGATGCGGGTGGTGGCGGTGGCCTGCGATGAGCAGGGCAACATCGATCTGGCCGACCTGGAGGCCAAGGCCGAGGCCCACGCTGCTGATCTGGCGGCGCTGATGGTCACCTATCCCTCCACCCACGGGGTGTTCGAGACCGCCATCCAGCGGATCTGCCGCTGCGTGCACGAGCACGGCGGCCAGGTGTACCTCGATGGCGCCAACCTCAATGCCCAGGTGTGCCTCGCCAAGCCTGGTGCCTATGGCGCCGACGTGTGCCATCTCAACCTGCACAAGACCTTCTGCATCCCCCACGGCGGCGGCGGGCCCGGGGTGGGTCCGATCGCCGTGGCGGCCCACCTGCTGCCCTTCCTGCCCGGGGCGGCCGTCGCCGCCGATGGATCGGTGGCGGGCTCGCCCGTGGGACCGGTGGCGGCGGCACCCCTGGGCAGCGCCTCGATCCTGCCGATCAGCTGGATGTACATCCGCATGATGGGGGGCGCCGGCCTGCGCACCGCCAGCCAGGTAGCGCTGCTCTCGGCCAACCTGATCGCCGAGCGGCTCGACCCGCACTTCCCGGTGCTCTACCGCGGCGTGGGCGGGCGGGTGGCCCACGAGTGCATCCTCGACCTGCGGCCGCTCAAGCGCAGCTGTGGCCTGGAGGTGGACGACCTGGCCAAGCGCCTGATGGACTACGGCTTCCACGCCCCCACCGTGAGCTGGCCGGTGGCCGGCACGGTGATGGTGGAGCCCACCGAGAGCGAGTCGCTGGCGGAGCTGGACCGCTTCTGTGCGGCGATGGTGGCGATCCGCGCCGAGGCCGCGGCGATCGAGCGGGGAGAGCTGGCGATGGAGGAGAGCCCCCTGCGGCGGGCGCCCCACACCCTGGCCGCTGTGACGGCGGACCACTGGCAGCGGCCCTACAGCCGCTGCCAGGCGGCCTTCCCGGCAGGTGATGCCCAGCGGGCCGACAAGGTGTGGCCCGCCGTGGCCCGCATTGACAACGCCTACGGCGATCGCAATCTGGTGTGCACCTGCCCATCGGTGGAGGAGCTGTCAATGCCGGAACTGTCCACTGCCACCCCGGTCGCCAGCGCGGCCTGACCGGAGATCCCGCAGACTGGCCAGGCCTGCAGAGGCAAGTCTCAGGATCTTTTTGTTTTTGAGCTCTTGCTTTTCCCGCAAAATCTGTTGCAACTGCAGCGCAGGGACTTGCTCTTGCGATCACCGTTCAGCCTCAAGCCTTCCGCTTGACAGCTGATCCTTGATCCGGCTGGTTCGTTTTCTTGTGTGGGGACCATGAACGACGGCAACGCTGGCGGCCCCAAGGGCCCCGCCAACGACAACAACTCACCTTTGAGCACGCCTGCCAGCAGTGGGTACAGCACTGAATCCAGTGCCGGCACCAATGTGGTGCGTGTGCCTTTCGGCGTGCGTCGCCCTCGCCGCAGCCGTCCCCAGCGCCCCGATCACTGGGCCACCTTGGTGTTGCCCTTCCAGGTGATGGGCGGCAGTGATCCAACCCCCCCTCAGGCGGCCTGATCCAGCCGCCAGTCGATCAGGGCCTTCACGTCCGCCAGGGAGCTTGGTGGGGTGCTGAAGCCATTCCCGTTGCCTGAATTGCACACCCTGGCACTGAGCGGCTCCACGGTCCAGCCGAGGTTCCGCTCCTGGCTCAGCCGGTAGCCGCGGTAGTTGATTGGGGTGCCGCGTCGGGGCGGGGGCGCGCCAGCACCAGCGCCGTCCAGGCCCATGGGCTGTGGCGAGGGAAGGATTTTTATTGCAACCGGCAGCGGTCAGAGCCTGGCGAATGCTCCTGATTTCTTCGGTTTTGTGTGATGCGTTGTTGCGAGCCGGGGGTCGGCCTGCAGCAACGCGTCAGTAGTTGGCGCCGCTGCGGCGCTGGTGCACCGCTGTCACGCCCTCGGCATCGAGCAGCCCGCCCTGCTCCACCTGGGCGAAGAGCAGCCAGTGGTCGCCGCATTCCATCCGCTGCTGCACCCGGGCCTCCAGCCAGGCCAGGGCCTCCGGCAGGATCGGCTGGCCGGCTGGGCTGCGCTCCAGCGCCAGGCCGGCGAAGCGGTCGGCGCCGGGGGCGAAGGGCTTGAGGAACTGCTTCATCGGTCCGCTCTCACGGCCGGCGGCCAGCACGTTGAGGGCGAAGTGGTCACCCACGTGCAACAGGGCCTCCACCGCCCGATCCTTCGCGACGGCCACCGTGAAGCCCGGCGGCGTGAAGCTGGCCTGGCTCACCCAGCTGGCCACCATCGCGCCGCTGAGGCGGCTCTCACCTGAGCCTTTCTCGGTGGTGAGCACGCACAGGGAACCGACCACCCGGCCGAGGGCCTGGAGGGCCGGGCCGGTGCGGCTCTCGCTGAGGCCGCCGGCGGCCGTGCGCCGCTCCTGGCGCCGCTGGGCGGCCTTGAGCTGGCGGCCCAGGGCCGTGCCGGTTTCCTCGATGGTTTTGATCGTGGCCGCATCGGGGCTGAACTTCACCTTGATCGGCGCGAAGGCGAAGCTGAAGCCGCCATCGCGCAGCTTGCTCTCCAGCAGATCCAGGGCTTCGCCGCTCCAGCCGAAGCTGCCGAACACCCCCACGGGCTTGGCCCGATCCCCCTCGGCCAGCACGGTGCCCAGGGCGGAGACAATCGGCGTGGGGGCATGGCCGCCCAGGGTGGGGGAGCCGATCAGCAGGGCATCACAGCTGCGGATCGTCGCCAGCAGCTGCTCCGGCGGCGTGAATTCGCAGTTGATGCTCTCCACCCGCACGCCGGTGCGGGAGATCCCCTGGGCCAGGGCATCGGCAATGGCGGCGGTGTTGCCGTAGGCGCTGGCGAACAGCAGGGCCACCGACTGGCTGGAGCGCTCCGTGCTCTCGCCCCAGCGGCGGTAGTCGGCCAGCAGGCTGCGCCAGCTCTGGGCAATGGCCGGCCCGTGGCCTGGGGCGATCGTGCGGATGTCGAGCTCCTCGAGCCGGTCCACCACCGCCTCCACCTGGCGGGCCATCGGCGCCATTAGGCAGTCGTAGAAATAGCGGCGGTCTTCCTCGCTGCTGCCGCGGTTGGCCTCGGCCCAGGCCTCGCTGCAGAGGTGGGCGGCGAAGAACTTGCCGCTCATCAGCAGGCCCGTGCCCTCCTCAAACGCCACCAGGCCCCCCGGCCAGCGGGGGGTGGGCACCGGGATCAGCCGCAGCACGTGGCCGTGGCCCAGGGGCCGGCTGGCCTCCTGTTTCACCACATCGATCGGCGGCAGGGGGGGGATGGCTGGTGCTTCCGGGGCGCTGGCCGGGAGGCCGCCTGTGCCACCCTCGCCGGGCTTCGGGGGTTTCTGCTGGCTCCACAGCTCGTTGAGCAGCTTGGCGCCGGCGTTGGAGGCCACCAGCATCAGGGCTGGCCAGCGCGCCGCCAGTTGTCGCAGCAACGCCACCCGGTTGGGGTTCACGTGGCCCACCACCACCTTGAGGGCAGCCCCGGCGGGGATCAGCGCTGCCAGCTGCTCCAGGTAGGGCTCGGCGAAGGAGGCGCCGGGGGGGTGCACCAGCACCGGTGGCAGGGCATGCCCGGCGGGGTGGCGGTCGCTGGTCGTGGTGCCGCCCAGAAAGAGAAAGCTGTTGGCCGTGGTGCCGCGCTCGAGGCCGTATTCCACCTCGAAGCGCAGGCGCTTGGGGCTGAGGCCCCGCAGACACACCAGTCCCTCGTCGAGGGGGATCCGGATCACCCGGCGATCTGAGGAGACCGCCGGTGCGGCCGTGGAGGAGGCCATCAGTAGTGGTTCCCCACTTTGCGGTGGTGCACGGCCGTGGACGCCTCGGTGTCGGCCACGTTGCCCTCCTCCACCTCGGCGTAGATGACCCAGTGGTCGGGCCCCTCCAGCCGCTGGGCCACGCGGCAGCCCAGGAAGGCCAGGGCATCGCCCAGCACCGGGCCGCCGGCGGCGGCGCCATCGAGGGTGGCCACGCCGGCGAAGCGGTCGGCGCCGGGGGGGAAGCGCTTGAGGAAGTGGCGCAGCAGTTGCTGGTGGTTGTCGTCGCGCAGGATGTTGAGCACGAAGCGATCGCCCACCTGCAGCAGGGCCTCGATGGCCCGGTCTTTCGCCACGGCCACGGTGATGCCCGGTGGCTCGAAGCTGGCCTGGCTCACCCAGCTGGCCACCATGGCGCCGCTGCGCGTGCCCCCTTCACCATCGCTCTGGCGGGCGGTCACCACATAGAGCCCGCCGCTGAGGCGCCCCAGGGCCTTGTCGAGGTCGCCATCAAGGGCCTTCATGGCGGCGATGGTTTTCGCCTTGGTGAGCAGCTGGCCGAGGTCGGTGCCGGCCTCCTCGCAGCGCTGGTAGTCGCCGGTCTGGGGCACCTGGCGGATGCGCAGGGGCTCGAAGGCGCTCTTCTGGCCGAGGGCGCGCAGCTGGCCGGCCACGGTGTCGATCGGCTCGTCGTTGCCGCCGAAGGCGTCGTAGCAGGCCACCCACTGCTTGGGCTTGAGGGCCGCCAGCAGGGTGCCGATCGAGGCCTGCAGCTCGGCATCGGGGCTGGCGGGCCAGGTGGGCACCACCACGGCGCTGGCCTCGCCCACCAGGGCGCTGAGCTCCTGGGGATCGGTGGCGCGCAGGTCCACCAGCTGCACGGCGGCGCCCGCCTTCTGGATGCCGCGGGCCAGGGCCTGGCTGAGCCGGTCGCAGAAGCCGTACTGGCTCACGTAGCAAACCGCCGCGTAGGCCTCACCGGTGCTGCGCTCGCTGCTCCAGCTGCGGTAGTCATCCAGCCACAGCCCCAGGTGGTGGCGCAGCAGCGGGCCATGGCCCACGGCGATGGTGGTGACCTGAGGCAGACCATCCATGCGTTTCATCGCCTGCAGCACGCTGCGGGCGTTGGGGCCCATCAGACAGTCGTAGTAGAAGCGGAAATCCGGGGCGATGGCGCCGGGATCCACATCGAAGAGGTCGCCTGAGCAGTAGTGCAGGCCAAAGGCGTCGCAGGTGTAGAGGATGCCCGTGCCGTGGTCGAAGGAAAAAATCGTGTCCGGCCAGTGCAGGTTGGGGGCGCTGAGAAACTCGAAGCGGTGGTTGACGCCGCTTTCGGGGTTGGTGCCCAGATCGAGCTCCTCACCGCTCTTCACCGCCCGGCTCTTGAAGGGCCGGTGCACCTGGTTCTCCAGGAACTGGATCGCCACCTTGGAGGCCACGATCTCAATCTCCGGGTTGAGCTCCAGCAGGTGGCCGATCAGGCCCGAGTGGTCGGGCTCGGTGTGGCTCACGATCAAACAATCGATCGCCTGCGGGTCGATCTGCTCCTGCAGCAGCGGCAGCCAGCTGCCCTCGAACTTGAGGTGGCTGGTGTCGATCAGGGCAGTGCGCTCACCCCGCACCAGGAAGCTGTTGTAGGTGGTGCCGTTGCGCAGGCCGAATTCGATGTCGAAGCGGCTGCGGTCCCAGTCGAGGGAGCGGATCGTGGTGGTGTCAGCCCCGATCGGCGCGCACTGGAGGGTGAGGCGGGGGGCTGTGGTTGGCGAGGAGCTGGCGTTGAGGGCTGATCCATTGGCGGCTGCTGTGGAAGCCATGTACAGCTGGAACAGTTTTAAGAACTTTAGGGAGTCCTGGCCTCACTCTGGTCAGGCCAACAAAATCGGGCCGTCTTTGTCGAGGTCGTAACCCTTCATAAAGATCAACATATCGCTATGATCAAAAACTGAGCTTCCAATTCCTTTGCTGCGGGATTTAGCGTTCACGGCGAGGAATGTTCCATTATGGCCGCGAATCTCAAGGGCCGCGACCATTGAGCCATCAAATTTGGAGCCCAGAATTTTACTTATTGAGTTACTGCTGAGATCTCGGGACTTGGCTTGAAGTTTCCGGATGCTCGTAGAACGGGGTGATCCCATCACGCGTTCGCTATATCCTCGGAATGAGATCTGATCGTTTTGCTCAAATCCAACAATGGTGTCATATTTCATCTTGCGAACTGTTGAGTTACTTTGAATGCCTTTAAAAATAAACGTGTCCTTCCCAGGCGTGCCAATGAGAGTATCGCGTCCCGAGGTGGCTCGGATCTTTCGCGGAGGTAGCTGTTCATTGATATCGCTGACGGCCAACGAGAAGTCAACCGAAACCGGGGTGCTACCCGGCAGGGATGGATCGCTGGCGGACACCGTCACGGCGTAGGCGCTTTTGGTCTCGAAATCGAGCGCCGTGCCGGCCTTGAGGAACAGCTCCGAGCCGATCACCTCAAAGCTGGCGGCATCGGCACCGGCGAGGGTGATCGCCGCGCTGCCCAGGGCGTCATCGCTGATGGCGATGTCCGCCACCCTGATCCGGTTCGCCGTCGACGTGTTCTCCGTCAGACTTGAGGTCACCCCCGAGAGAGCCACCGCCGTTGGTGCCTCGTTGACATCGACGACCTGCACGGTGACAGCCGTCTCAACGGCAGCTTGCCCTTGCTGACTGGCGACAGCGGTGAACCCATACGACGCCTTCGTCTCAAAGTCGGCAGGGGCGAGAAATCGAACCGCTCCGGTCGCAGGGTCGATGGACATCAGCGCCCCATCGTCGATGCCCTTCAGTGAGAACACCGGCGCCGTCATCCCGGCCGGCGTGGCCGCTTGGAACACAACAGTGTCAACCGCTGAATTCTCATACACAAATGCCGTGGGCGCCTGGATCGCAGTCTGCAGTTCTGCGATCGCGCCGATTGAGCCCGCCTCCATGATCTGTGTGTTGGCTACGGCCAGGCTGTCGATAGCGGCAAGGTCCGGCAGCTGGGTGGTCGGCGTGGTCAGCAGGCCCGAGAGCACCGTCGTGCTGCTGAGATCCAAGACTTGACCAGGCTCGAAGGTCGTCACCGCCGAGACAAGATTATTGAGGATTGAGGCCGAATCAGCACCAATCGTGTCGCCAACCACGATTACATTGGCTATAGTCGCAGCGGCCATCTGTACCACCAATGCCGCGACTGGATCAGCGGCTGGTGCCAGCGGATCGAACGTCGTTAGATTCACGGCCGGAAGGCCAAGGCTGGCCACGATCTGTGCCGTCGCAGAGTCCACCGCCGCAGCCAGTTCCACAGAGTCGGATGGTCCCCCACCAGCGTCGACGATGGCCATCAACAGAGTGGTGAGCGGATTGATCACACTCGATTGGGCGGGGGCGGCGAGCGATCCCCTAAATGGCAGCCCTGTTGAGACATCGATGCCGCCGATCGAAATAAGCGGAGCCGTCAGGCTGCCGAAGTCGAACGAGAAGTTGCCAGCGTCGTCAGTCGTCGTAAACAGCTCGCCGGTGTCGAATTCGCGATTGCGGTTGGTGTCGGCGAAGACTGTGGCTCCGGCCAAATACCCGTCGCTTACCACACCAGTGATCTCGTCGGCCACGCCAACGATCGAGAACGTCACGTCGAGCTTCGTGCCGTCGAGCGACTCGATCGTGAAGACATCGGACCGCGTCTCACCTGCCCGCAAGGCCTGCACATCATCGAGCGAGTTGCGCACTTGATAATTGAATGCACCGGCGGTGCTGATGGTGAGGGAGCCGAGATTCGTTACTCCGGCCGGCACGCCGACGGTCGTCTTGAACGCTGCCTGTCCGGCATCGGAGTCACTGATCCCGAATATGCCGTTAGTTGCAAGGAACCCGAACGCATCAATTCCCACATCCTCCGTAACCGTGTTGGCGAACGGCGAGGGCAACGATATAACGGCCGGCTCGGGCACATTGCTGAGCGCCAATGAGAAGTCGGCCGAGACCGTGGTGCTGCCGGGCAGGGTTGGATCGCTGGCGGACACCGTGACGGCGTAGGCGCTTTTGGTCTCGAAATCGAGGGCAGTACCGGCCTTTAGGAACAGCTCCGTGCCCTCCACCTCAAAGCTGGCGGCATCGGCACCGGCGAGGGTGATCGTCGCGCTGCCCTGGTCGTCATCGCTGATGACGATGTCCGCAAGCTTGATTCGGCTGGTGGTGGGGGTGTTCTCAGCCAGGACAGCCACAGTTCCCGTCAGGCTCAGCGTCGGGGCGTCATTGACGGCAGAGAAGCCCACCGTGTTGGCGGCAGCCGTCGATGTGGTGCCGTCGGTGACGGAATAGTTGAGGGTGACGGTGCCGTTGAAGTTGGCGGCCGGCGTGATCGTGTAGCTGCCGTTGTTGTTGTCGAGGACGGTGCCGTTGCTGGCGGTCAGGCCCGTGATGGAGAGGGCGTCGCCATCGGCATCGGAGAAGCCGGCCAGGAGATCGGTGGCGGAGACGGTGTAGGCGGTGTCTTCCGTGCCGGCGGCGAGAGCGGCCTGTGTGCCGCTCAGCGTCGGGGCGTCATTGACGGCAGAGAAGCCCACCGTGTTGGCGGCAGCC
>JBBASM010000005.1:139483-141258 GCA_040399285.1 Prochlorococcaceae cyanobacterium | reverse complement strand
CCGTGCCGGCGGCGAGAGCGGCCTGTGTGCCGCTCAGCGTCGGGGCGTCATTGACATCGCTGACAGCCACCGAGAAGTCGGCCGAGACCGGGGTGCTGCCGGGCAGGGTTGGATCGCTGGCGGACACCGTGACGGCGTAGGTGGTTTTGGTCTCGAAATCGAGGGCGGTGCCGGCCTTGAGGAACAGCTCCGAGCCGATCACCTCAAAGCTGGCGGCATCGTCACCGGCGAGGGTGATCGTCTTGCTGCCCAGGGCGTCATCGCTGATGGAGATGTCCGCCACCTTGATTCGGCTGGTGGTGGGGGTGTTCTCCACCAGAAAACGGACGGCATTGGCGAGGCTCAGGGCTGTGGGGGCCTCGTTGACAAGTCGATCATCGGTAAACACGTCGGCGAAGGCCACCACATTGGTGAGCAGGCCGGATACGGCATCGCTGTCGCCGCCGTTGCTGGGATCCCCCCAGGTGACGACCGAGCCATCGACCTTGAGGGCCGCAAAGGCGTAGTAGGTGGAGAAGACCTGGGTGACATCGGAGCTGAGCAGGCCAGCTAGGGCGTTGCTGTCACCACCAGTGGCTGGGTCGCCCCAGGTGACGACGGAGCCATCGGCTTTAAGCGCCGCGAAAGCGGAGCCAGTGGAGAAGATCTGAGCAACACCGGAGCTGAGCAGGCTGGCCACGGCGCTGCTATCGCCTCCGTAGTTGGGATCACCCCAGGTGACGACGGAGCCATCGGCCTTAAGCGCCGCAAAGGAAAAGTTCGTGGAGAAGATCTGCGTGACACCGGAGCTGAGCAGGCCGGCCAGCGCACTGCTGTCACCGCCGAAATTGGAGTTCCCCCAGGTGACGACGGAACCATCGGCCTTGAGCGCCGCGAAGGCCGAGCGAGTGGAGAAGACCTGAGAAACACCGGAGCTGAGCTCGGCGGTCAAGCCACTGCTGTTGCCGCCGAAGGGTGATCTTCCCCAGGTCACGACAGAGCCATCGGAGCGGAGCGCTGCGAAAGCGCGCCAAGTGGAGAAGATCTGGGTGACGCCACTGTCCAGCAGGCCAGCCACCGCAGTGCTGTCGCCACCCTCGCTGGGGTCCCCCCAGGTGACGACGGAACCATCGGCCTTGAGCGCCGCAAAGGAGGAGTGATTGGAGAAGATCTGGGTGACACCGTCGCTGAGCAAGCCGGTTACCGCTTGGCTGTCACCACCAGTGGTTGGCGCCCCCCAGGTGACGACGGAGCCATCGGCCTTGAGTGCCGCAAAGGAGGAGAGAGTGGAGAAAATCTGAGTGATTCCGGTGGCAAGCGGTCCGGCCACCGCAGTGCTGTCACCGCCGTAGCTGGAGTCCCCCCAGGTGACGACGGAACCATCGGCCTTGAGTGCCGCGAAGGCGGAACGGGTGGAGAAGACCTGGGTGACACCGGAGCTGAGCAGGCTGGCCACGGTGCTGCTGTCGCCGCCAGTGGCTGGGTCACCCCAGGCGACCACGGAGCCATCCAGCTTGAGCGCCGCGAAAGCGGAGCCAGCAGAGAAGATCTCTGTGACGTCGGAGCTGAGCAGACTGGCCACGGCGCTGCTGTCGCCCCCGTAACTGGGATCACCCCAGGTGACGACCGAGCCGTCAGGCCTGAGCACCGCGAAGGCAAAAAAGTTGCTGAACTCACCGTGCGTGCGTCCTGGCGTGCTGGCCGCAATGGGGGAGGTGATCACAGAGGCAAGCTGCTTTGCGACAGCCACCGAGAAGTCGGCCGAGACCGGGGTGCTGCCGGGCAGGGTTGGATCG
>JBBASM010000005.1:0-139383 GCA_040399285.1 Prochlorococcaceae cyanobacterium | reverse complement strand
CGCGAAGGCAAAAAAGTTGCTGAACTCACCGTGCGTGCGTCCTGGCGTGCTGGCCTGCAGGGCCAGGGGGGTGACGACGGTGCCCATAGCGGTAGAGTAAAGAGGACGTATGCGGTGAGCAATTCAGCCTAGACAGCTTGAGCCAGGCAACTGACTTACTTTTATACTATACCATTCCAGGACCAAAGCTCCCTATGTCTGGGCATAGAAACATATGTTTGTACCACAGCGAATGGAGTCAAGGCCGCGATGGATAGGTTTCAGCCATTGAATAAGCTAAAATGCCATTGATTACCAAGAGAGCTATGGATCTAGATCCGGGCCTTCGCAGAGATGAATTATGGTTGATCATTTTTGTAGCCCCTTTCGCGCTATTGATAAAGAATTAGACGTATTGCTGATTATTTTTTAAGGGATTTTATGCCGATATCACTAATTTGACAGTGATTCCTTTTTGTCAAATGCTTTTTCGCGGTTCGGCCTTTAATTGGGTTTTGGATTGTCCACCTTTGGTGGCTATGGCTGAATGACGGGAATCTGGATGGTTTTACATTCTTGGCTTCCTAGCATCTGAGCAAACAGCTGGTAAATCTGTATTTGCGCATTGGCACTTCACTCATACCTGTTGAATAGCGTTGGCCTGGCTGGCTTGCAGAAGCTACGCAACTTGCCTGGGCGTTCGGTTCTGATTGGGCTTCTTGCACTGATAGCGATCATAGCCTCTCGCGGAAAGTGGCTGATCTTTCCAATGACCGGTTCTGTCTCTGCCCCCGAGCTTGGTGGCACGGAAATGGCGGTACTGGTGCTTGGGGGTCTAGCAGTTTGGCGGTTGTCCAGCGGCGCCAGCTTACTCCTAATTAGCGCGGCCTTGACGTGTGTGGTGAGTCTGCCGCTGAACGTGGCTTGGCAGCATCCCGAATGGCTGGAGCGTTATCTGGTGGAGGCTGGCGACCGCCGACAATTGGCAAGGTTCCTCAATCAGCAAGAGGTTGTAAACCTTAGCCCGGATCCTTCTCTGCTGCCAATCGAGAGCATCTCTGATATAGGTGATCAGCTCATCGTGGCTCTAGCTACGATGGGTAAGGCTTGGTACGTTGCACTATTTTCATTGGTCAGCCTGATCGTCATTTCCCTGTGGCGGGATCTGCCGAGACGATTCACGCTTTGGGGATTGCTTACAACTTTTGCCTTGGGCCCAATATTGCTTCTCCCCCTGACTGGAATGGCTCGGGGACAGTGGCTGCTCGAGTCGGCACTAGGCGACATGGCGGCAGGTCAAGCCAAGGGGGCATTGGTGAAGCTTGAGGCATTGCCTGAGACCAACCCAGGTGCCCTGGCGTCACACCCCTACTGGTTGCAGGTCGAATTGGCAGCGTCCCAGGCAGATGGGGGGGGTGGTGATGCGCCTGTGTGGGCCTCCGCGATAGCGTTCCAGCTTCAGCTGACAAGATCAGATGGTCAGAAGCAAGCAATCTCAGCGTTGCTCAACGAGATCTATCCCAAATTACTTCAGACGCAACCAGCTTCGCCTTGGGAATCACGGCGGCGAGCCATCCGGCAAACGGTCGTCCAAGAGCTCCGTCTACACCAAGCGTGGCAGCTTCGCGAGGACGACGATCCCGTCGGTGCCCTCGCGGCCCTGGACCAAGCAGCGCCGGAACCCACCCGTGCCGCCTGGCTGCTATGGGCCTACCTGCGCTTGCAGCAGGGTGGTTGGACCAATGCATCCACCCTGCTTGGCGAACTCGATCGCTCGCTGGTGCAGCCGCTGGTGCGTGCCGATATCGCCTGCACACTTGGCGATGCCCTGACCGGAGCCGGACGGTTGCTCGACGCGAGAAAGGCATATCTTGTCTGCCGAGACCTCGATGAGGTGACAAATTTTCGTGTGATGAAAGCACTGGGCGGAACATGACCAAGACGAGAAGCGGCTCGGAAACCAATGGGGATGGGCATCCATGGCTTGCCCTTGCCATTATTTTGGGGTTTTCATTGCTTCTAGGACTAACTCTACAGCGAGGTCTTGATTTCTACCAGCCTCCTTCGCCAATTACTGAAATAAAAACCGCTCGCTGGATCGGCGCTGGTGCATCACCTCCAGTTTTATTATTGCGCCGTAGTTGGACGATTGCTACTTACCCTAGATCCGCCATTCTGGAGGTGTCCGCCACCGATAGCTTCAAAGTTTATGTTAACGGTTCTGTCGCTGCAACAGGTGCTTTGCTCGGAGGTCGCCCCGCCACTCTGGTGGACGTCTCAAGGGATCTCAGGCCAGGACCAAACGTTTTGGCAATTGAGGTCAAACGAAGATCTTCAGGCTCGAATACGAGCGCGGCTGTTCGGCTGAGTTGGGATGAAGCTGGTGTAAGACAGAGCTTAGTCAGCGACGGCAGTTGGTTGGCGCAAACGAAATTCTTGTTTGATGCAGACCGAGTGAAGCCTTGGTTTGATGCGGAATTCGATGCCAGCCGCTGGCCGCCTGCACGAGAGATAGCAGGAATTAAGAATGATTCAAGGATTGCAGGAGATTCCCTCCCACCAAAACTCGTCAATCCACCTCCAGACATGATCGCATTCTGGCATGCTGATCGGATGTTGAGAATAGGCAGTTTTTCTCTATCCTTACCGCTTGACGTCCGCGAGATCCATGGAGCCTGGATCGGGGTAGCTACAGCCGGAGTACACACGCTTACTATTAACGGGGTGACATTACAGCCCAGGCACGGCAGTGGAGAACAGCTAGAAATTTATGATCTAGCAGTTTTCCTACAGCCTGGCGCCAATATAATCAGCTTGCAAGTAACAGCTTCCAACACCCCGGCACTGGTTACTGTTGCTGGCCGTGTGGTCACTTCTCAAGAGTCGTTGGAAATCGGGCGTTTCGACATCTGGAAGGTTGCACCCAACCAAACGGTGGTGACGGATTTACCAGTCGCTGACCCGCCACCCTCGATGACGTTCGTGCCTACGGTGGCAACGATGGGCTGGCAGTTGCGACACGTCATGATGCCGTTGCTCAGTTCGGTCGTGCTGGCACTGGTGATTGGACTGATTGTGCGTTTCAGTCTTGGCTGCGATGCTTCTTCAGCTGCATGGACAGCCGCGGTGGGACCTATGGCCGTGGCGTCCGTGCCTCTTCTTATTGCGGGACTGGTTGAGCTTGACCCTCGCTGGTCGCTAGGTGGCGAACAGGCACTGGCGGTGGCGACCGCTGCGCTGGTGGTCGCCCTGGTCGCTGCAACGGCCAGGGCTGCAGAGGACAAGGCTAAAGAACATGGGACCACCTCCAAGTGGTACGTGGGGGGTCGGTGATCACTCGGAGGAGTCAATGGGCCAAATTCGGAAGCGAATGCCTGCTCCCGATGGTGTTGGTCGCAATTACGACGTGGGTGCGTATGGCAGGTCTGAGCAACAACTCGTTCACACAGGACGAGTCCACCATGGTGCTGTTTGCCAGGGGGGTACTCGAACGCGGTTATCCATTCCTACGCCAGGGTAGTTCAGACTTCATTATCTCAACCTACGAGCTTGTGCCCTATCCGATTGCTCTTGCAATCAAATTATTTGGGGACACTGAAATCACGGCAAGGCTCCCAGCGGTGGCCTTCTCAGGACTGACAACATGGTTGATAATGCGTTTTGCTACGGAGTTATTCGATCGACGCACTGGAGCTCTGGCATCACTGCTATTTGCACTGCTACCCTGGTCAATATATTG
Source organism: Prochlorococcaceae cyanobacterium (assembly GCA_040399285.1). Taxonomy (GTDB): domain Bacteria; phylum Cyanobacteriota; class Cyanobacteriia; order PCC-6307; family Cyanobiaceae; genus NIES-981. The sequence goes on along the minus strand of JBBASM010000005.1, from coordinate 135,665 downwards.
GGGAAGGAATGCATTTTATCCTTCACAAGTCGCTCTAGCAACATTACTGTCCACAATGGCTGTGTTCAGGCTTATCAGCGGCTTGCCCCTTAGGCCTCGAGACTATTTGAATATATGGCTTGCTGTAGTTTTCATGTATCTTACTTGGGAAGGATCCATTGGAATGCTGCCAACCTTTTTTATTGTGCTGCTAATGCTATCATGGGGTCGCTGGAACTGGTTGCGAGACATCCATGCATGGACTGCTGCGATTGGAATCGTTGCTGTTGTCGTGGCGCAGCTGACATGGAGAACCGTGCTACGTGAACCCTATCAAGGTGTGGTCATTGGCCGTTCCGAAGTCAGCTCCGCAGAGCTGGCATTTATGTCACCGTCGTTTGATCCTCTCTACTATCTAGTCCAACTAGCTTCCGGATCGCATCTTCTGATCGCAGCTTCTCTACTGATCGGTCTATTCTGGTGGCGCCGCAGCATGCCCATGCGCTATCTGGGATTAATCGTACTGCTTTATGGGACCATCATGACCACCCTATTAGGCTACTATGCACTAAGATATGTTTTTCTTTGCGCTCCGCTGCTTCTCATCATGGTGGCAGCAGCAACAGTGATGCTTGCTGATCAAATCACCAATCGAGCGCCTAAACTCTCGGCGGCCGCACTGGGGGGCCTAACTACCCTTCATTTGGCTGTGGCCACGCCATGGTCACTTAACCCATCGCAACTTTTTCAGTCTACCGAATCGCTTAGGGTTCCCAATGAGCTTCGAGACGATATGCCGGGCTTTTCGTTCCGCGAGATAGCACAGGAATTGCTTAAACGCATCCAACCGGGCGATGTGATCATCGTCCAGGCTCCGTTTCCCTTCCAGGCTTATGGTGGGGGACAGGGTGATTATTTCTTGCAAACCCAAACAGCAAGCTCCGTATTTCTCACCGAGACATCGCTGCCTAGGTATACAGACAAGTGGGCAGGCAATCCAGTACTACGTACGAAAGCCGAACTTGACGAAGTCATGGCAAAACATGACCGGGTCTGGTTTCTATCAGCGCCAGATGGTGCCACCCAAGGCATAATAGGAAAAGAGCTATATAGTACTATCTTAAGATCATTTGAGCTAGTGATCGATAGGGGAGATGGCCGCCTATTCCTTTGGATTAATCCGGGCGGAGAGACTTCGAGCAATGCAAGCAGTTGAGTCCAGGTTTAAGTCCAGCTGAAGATCGGCTGTCCAGGCCGCAAAAGTGATGATGATTGGTTTTGTTGCATTACCATAATTAGGAACTCCTGAAAAAGCCAGATCCACTGCAGCGCAACTTGTTTCAGCGATAGAGACCCGATAAACTGGCCTCGATCAGGGCAATCGACGATTGCTACAACTGCTGAGCGCTGCAGATGTACCGGAAACACCATAACGGGCAGCTTTCAATCGAGGACTTCCATGTGCCTTTCGGCGGCACGTTGGATTCGGACAACCGCTGGGTGATCTTCTCTTCCTTGATGCCTTGGGAAGAGCTGGAAGAAACATATGCTCCTCAATTCAACCCTACGACTGGCGCCCCTGCCAAGCCGGTACGGCTGGCGTTTGGTGCGTTGTTCATCAAGCAAAGGCTGGGCCTGACCGACGAGGAGACCGTCGAGCAGATTCGAGAAAATGCATACATGCAGTTTTTCCTTGGCTTTGCCGGCTATTCCAGCAAGGCACCGTTCGACCCATCAATGATGGTTCATTTTCGCAAGCGATTCTCGGAAGAGGAGCTCAGCCGGATCAATGAACTCATTGCCGAACGGGGCAAGGCCATGGTGATGGAGGCCGTGGCAGCACGACAAGATGACGACGGCCCTGACGATCCAGACGCCAGTGCAGACAGCCAGCTCTCAATCGATGACTTTGTGAAGCCGGCCGATTGGCCAGAAGGGAAGAATTGGGGAACCCTGAGCATTGATGCCTCCTGCACACCAGCCGACATCACCTACCCAACTGATCTGAATTTGCTCAACGAGGCCAGAGAATCAACAGAGCGGATCATCGATGATCTCTGCGAGCAGAGCTTAGATCTACGCAAACATCGACCCCGATATGACCGCGGCAAGGCACGTGCCAATTTCCTCAGAGTTGCCAAACAGATAAAGCCGCGTCGTCGCAAGATAAAGGCCACGATACGACGCCAGCTCGACTACCTACAGAGGAATCTTGATGCCATCGATGCCCTGATCGCCTCTGGTGCAGTGCTTTCCAGCCTGAAGACCCATTGGTGGCAGAAGCTTCTCGTGATCAGTAAGCTGCACCGCCAGCAAGGCATTCTGTTGTATTCCAAGACCCGCAGCATGCCTGACCGCATCGTGAACCTGGTTCAGTCACACATTCGGCCCATGATGCGTGGCAAGGCAAGGGCTGCTGTTGAGTTTGGCGCCAAAATCAGTGTTTCTGTTCGGAACGGCTTTGCCTTTTTGCACAGGAGCAGCTGGGATCCATACAACGAATCAGAAGACCTGATTTCACAAGCGAAGAAATACAAGCAAGAGCATGGCTGCTACCCCGAGCGAATATGCGCTGATCGCATTTATATCAACACCAAGAACAGAAGCTTCTGTACCAGAAACAATATACGGCTATCTGGTAAGCGATTGGGCAGACCGCCGAGAGACCCTGAGATCAATGCTGCTCACAAGCAGCAGCTCAGCGCAGATCAACGGAGGCGGAACGAGGTGGAAGGATGCTTTGGATCAGGAAAGAGGAAGTATTCCCTCGATCTGATTATGGCGCGTCTCCCCAAAGGTGCAGAGAGCACGATCTCAATGGCATTTGTGGTGATGTGTGCAGAGAAGATCTGGAGGCTCCTCCGCCTCTTTTTATTCGCTATTTCTGTCTGGTTCTGTTCACAACAGTGGCCTCGCTGCCACTGGATCAGCCTCAGGAACATATGGAAGCTTGAAATGGCCGGTTTCCTGGCCGCTGTATAGCCAAGAGTCTGGGCCGGCAACGCGCCCCTTGTTCGCAGTGTTTGGATCCAACCGGCGGATCCCTTTTTCAGGAGTCCCTAATTAGCTTGGAATATGTTCTGACTATTTAGATTGCTTTTCTCGCAAGGGGCGGTTCATCCACAATGAGCGGAATTCTTTAGGGGTTATAATTCCAGCAAACAAGATCATGGAGATGTATGCAGCTAGAGAGATCAATGCTGTGATTAAAAGAACGTAAGCGCTCTCAATCCAGCTTCGACCGGCCCAGATCGGAACAGCCAAAAGGGCAACAATTGCCAGCACTCTTGCGAGAGGCTTAAGCAAGCGAAGCCCCCAGCCCTCGCGTACGAGGTATAATGCTCCGGCAAGTAAAAGAAGAATCTCGGTGACCAGTGCTGCAATGGCCGCACCTATGGCAGCATGGGAAGGGATGAGCACAACACCCATAATCGCCATGCAGCACAAGCCAAAGAATGCCAACTTTAGATAAACATCTTGGCGATCAATAGCCTGAAACATCGCTTGCATTACCGCTGAGGGCATTAGAAAAAGCAATGCTGCTCCGAGAAGCTCCAGCGCAGGACCCGCCGGAGCATATTGAGCTCCAAAGACTATCTTCACAAGGGGCGTGCCGAATAGCACAAGCTGCCCTCCTACGGTACCGCCAAGAACGACCATCAGTCGAATACTGTCATTGCATAGCCTGTTTAACTGAACACGATCCTGAACCGCAAGACGGGAAAATGTTGGCAGCAGAGCTCCTGTCAACGCAACTGTGCCGACTTCAATCATCTGCACTGTGCGATAAGCTGCATTGAAATATCCCAATGCAACAGCCCCTGCCATAATGGCAAGGAGTATCGTGCCTGTGTATGTGGTCATTCGCCGAAGGACCAAACCGAAGCCCAGCGGCACTGCCGCACCGACCAGGTACCGCAGGTGCGTCAAATCGAATGCAAGTGGCGCCCGTAGGTAGCGGAGCCGAACCAGGGTAGAGAAACCCTGCCACAGCATTATGTTCGCCCCTAAGTGTGCAAAGGCAATGCCCTCAATGCCGCCATTGGCTGCGATCGCGACTGAGACCAGCGCCAAAAGCAAAAGCTTGTGCAAAATCCCGATCAAGGCCACTGCGCCCATGTCGTCATTGGATCGAACGACAGCGGCATGTAGGCTGCCATGCAATCCAGCTAGTGCGGCAGCTGCCATCGCCCAGCCAGTGATGCGCAATGCAGGTTCAGGATCCCACCAAAGCATGACGGAAGCTACAACGCCGGCCAGCACAAGAGTTATGCACCAGGCAAGCAGAAGTGTCGATCCGAACAGGCGGGCGCGGCTCTCCTGATTGCGAGCCAGGTCGCGTACGGTGATGTTGGCTATTCCCCCATCAGCGAAGAGCTGGAAGACCGCCGCCAGGGTGACTGCGATCGAGAACTGACCGAAGCGCTGCACTGTTAGATAGCGCGCGATGATGACTAGGGTCGTGAAAAGGAGCAGGCCGCCTACGATCACGCCGCCAGCGAGGACGACCGAGTTGCGTAGCAGTCGGTTCTGATTCACTGTGCCCCCGGAGCAGGGGTAGGCTCGAGTGTGCGACCGATGCGAACTCGATCGCCCTCCTCCAATGCGACCTGGCCCACCACCACAAGAGATTCCCCCTCCTTCAACCCTTCAAGCACCTGAATCCAGCCGTCGCCACTACCGCCGATTTTGATTTGTCGTAGCCTCGCCCGGCTCTCGTCATCGACAACGAAGACCTGGGCAGCGTCGGGTCGAGGGTTGACCAGGGCAACTGCCGGAATGCGAAGACCCTGACTGCGTGCTTGTAATTGCAGCAGGCCATGCACGCCAGGCAACAACTTTCGCTGTGGATTGGGCAACTCAGCGACAACAGTCACTGTCCGATTGTCAGGGTTTGCGCTGGGTCTGATCTGGGACAGCGTACCGCTGAAGCGTTGCCCTGGGGAACTCGGGAAAATGGCCTTGATCGCCTGACCAGCCCGCACGAAAACCAGTTTGTCCTCGGGAAGGTCGCACTCAATCAAGATGGGATCGACAACCCCAACCGCGGCCACGCTTCCAGAACCGGCCCGAGTCTCGTCAGATCCGATCAATCGCCCATACTCAGACTCACCAACCCCGGCCAAAGCCAAAACAATGCCATTCGCCGGCGCGACTACGCTCGTGCGCTCAAGTGCTGTCTTGGCTTGGTCCAACTGTCCGCGGACATTTGAGAGCTCCACCTCTGCCTGCGCCAGTTCAGTGGCGGCCTGTTTAACATCGCGCTCCACACCAAGGCCATCAGCGCGTAATTTAGTCCAATAAGCCAGGTTTCGGCGGTGGGCGAACACCAACGCTTCTAAGGGCGAAAGTTGGGCGGCCCTGGCGGCGAGGGTCGCTCGCTGCTCACGCGCATCGATGTGCAGCATGATCTGCCCAGCACGTACGTCCTGCCCTAGCCGTACTTCCACAGCGGCAACAGGCTGGCCCGGTGAAGGGTTGGCTACGAGCACCAGGGGATTCGCCAAGGCCACGCATTCGCTCGGCAGGGTGGTGTCCACATCTCCACGTGCCACACGCGCAACGTCGACCGGAATAGGGGCGCCTTTCTTCCGTGCCGACTTTGCATGAGTGGTCTCGCGATGCTCCTGCATTCGGATGAACAGGAAAAGGATACTCAGCAGTAGTAATAATGGCAGAATGTAAGCTCTGGCCTGCTTCATGGGCTGAGCAGTGTTGTGGGGCTGCGGTGTGAATATCTATTCATGTACTGCAATTCCGTCGAAGAAGACGCAAAGAGATTATAAATAAAGGGATTGCGAAAACGAGCTCTGAAGCCGCAGTGGCCAGATTGTGGTGTGATAACCACAACATATCCCCTCCATGTCTTACGCCGCGGAAGATCGTAAAGGGTGATGTTATGCGTTCATCGATCCATGGCCAAAGGGCGGGGACTCCGAAGGACTGGTGCAATCCCCAATGGGGGCCTGTAGTTAAGTCTATAACAACGTGGGAGGTTACGGCCATACCCACGATGGCAGCTATGGCGACTCGGAGACGACCTGTTGTTAGCAGAGCCGAAACCACCACGCAGAGCAGAGCAAAAGCAAGAGAATGGCTCGGGCCCGAATGCCAGCGCATCATATTGCCAGATAACAGCCAGGAAACCGCTAAGTCCAGATCTGGCAAACAAGCGGCTCCCATCGCTAGTAATTTCAAGCCCCTGGCTGTGGCCCCGATTGGGAGCGGCATGGCCAGCCTCACTAGCGCCAAACTGGCTATCCCTGCAGCGGCGTGGGCGAGAGGCGTTGCCATCAATCCCCCTTCAGCGCTCGTGAGCAGCAACTTCAGCCACATAATCTATGCCGACAGTGCTCGAAACGACAAAGCTGGGAACGCCCGCGACCATGCTCCCATCGGCTACTGCGCATTTCACCAGACTGTTGGATGCCACAACAACCTGATTACCGACATCAATATCGCCCAACACCCGCGCTCCGCTGCCGATGAAGACATTATCACCGATGCGGGGTCGTTTCCCACGTGTCCAGTCGGGGCCGACACTGACACCTTGATTAATTGTGAAGCAGCAACCAATAGATTCAGCATCGATCGTTATGTTGGCGAAGTTGTGGATCACAAAGCCTGGCCCGATTTTGGTGCGAGGATTGATATATACCCCTGAAGCCCAGCGAATGGGCCATGCTACCAATGGATAGAGCAAGCGAGCTATTGCTCTCAAATACGCTGGGCGAAGAAAGTAGGCCCAGTGGCCGATTCGGTATGTTGCGACCGCAAGAGTGCCGAGCTGAAGAGGTATCTTAACATACTTGTTGAAGAACAAGTCGTGCAGAAGATAGTGCTTCTGCTTGCGTTGAAGGTCGCTTAGTATCAAATGCCACAGCCCCTGCTGGCATGCTGGACTCCGCATCATGGGATTTCTGACCATGATTCAGGGTAAACAATGGGACCAGACTGAAGAAAACCAGTGCTGGACATGCTGCTTTCGTCGGCCAATATTGGAGTGTAGGTTGGTTTGAGATAAAAGCTTAACTCACTCCTGTCAAGCTGTCTGTTTGGTCTGCAGACTTGGTCGTAAACTAATCCTGTGGCAAGCCCGATTGTGTCCCAATCGTAAATGCCGTCCAAGCTGGCTCTGGCTCTTCTGCCCAACTCAGCTCGGAGGCTCTCGTTGGAAAGCAAGAGTTCAATACCATCGGCAAGGTCGTCGGCGTCGTCATTGCGCGCGACATAGGCGTTGTAGCCATGGCACACACACTTAGCACTGCCGGAAGCGCAGACGATAGCCCGCGAAGCGGCCATGCTATTGAGCAACTTTACTGGTATGCCTGGGCAACTCGGTCGCGAGATCACGGCGACATCGATTGCTGCTAGGTAATGACGAAGCTCACCTAAGGGCACCTCTTCGGCGAACAACACTCTGGAACCAATATCAAGTTTCAAAGCCTGCGTCTCGAGGGCAGAGCGCTGTACAACGTTTTTAATGTTGTTGACGATCATCAGAATTGCTTTCGGATTCCAGGCGGCCAAACGAGCGAAAGCCTCAACAAGAAGATCTAAGCGCTGGAAGTTCTCAATCGAGCCCGTGTAGCCAACGATCGGGGTTTGGGTGTCAATTCCGAAACGAGCACGGACCAGCCCGCCATTGCCGTGGGCGAAAATTGTGGTGTCAACGCCCAAAGGCATGACAAGGCACCGCTGGGGTGACAACCCACAGTTGATGAGATGATCTCTCAGTTCATCTGAGAGCGTAATGACTGCATCTGCCCGGCGAGGAACGATTCGATCAAGCCACTGACCAAGCCATAGCGCGAACTGCTTGCTGCTAAAGAAGTCATAGCTTGGCAACTCGTCTGCCATACTATTAACGCCATTGTAGACTAGTGGTGTTCCCGTGATCCAGCTCACCACCGAGCCTACGATTCCAGCCTCGTAATTGTGAGCGTGGATCACGTCAATACGATGCTTCCATACTACCCGAAGTAACCTCGGTATCATCATCAAGTCATACAGTAGTCGACTCAACGAAGGCCCGATCCGCACTTCTTGAGGGCGAAACCACAGTGCCGATGCACGATGCACCCTTAGGCCGGATGTCAATGTGGCGTCGCCCTGGGGGTAGGTGACCACATGTACCTCATGGCCAAGTCTGTGCAGGGCTTCAGCAAGCTCCCGGATCGCCCCTGGGGTGCCGTGGTTAGCGGGAAATGGGCATGCTGCCAAAATGGCCACCCGTTTTGGCGGATAAGCTTTGTCCGAAGCTGCCCTGGTTCCACCCATCAGACCATCTCAAATGTAATATTGCAGTTCATTCTACTAATTCACCCTAGGTGAGGGATCGTTTAAGGATGCGTGCTGGATTGCCAAGTGCGATGGAATCACTCGGTACATTGGTGAGGACAAGAGAGTTGGCGCGCACGACCACATTGTCGCCTATGGTCAAATGCCCTAGGACTTTGCACCCTGGCTCTAAGTATACGTTATTGCCGATCACCGGCAATCGCTTGGATCCACGGATATTGCCCACCGTAACTCCTTCGCAAGCTGTGAAATCATCACCTATGTGTTCGGCGAGCACAAAGATACAGTCCTGATTCAGCACCACAAATCGTCTTCCGATAGCAGTGTAGGCCTGTATGCTGATGCCTGTATATGATTGTACCAAGTAAAAAAGAGGGAAATAGAAAAGACTGCAGCATACCTTCAATGGAGTTGGCAGCTGCATAGACCAGCGGGCAAACCTGAAAACAAGGACCGCAATAGTACCGGCTTGAAGTGCAGTAGACAACCAGCCTATAGCACCACATTTGCCAAGTAGAAACATTTTCTTGGTGATGTCTTCCTGCATCTTTGACAGCCTCACCAGTGATCTCCAGCGCCTGCAAGTTTCTCTTCGATCCACGAAGTGTCTTTTGATACAATTCGGGCGGGCACTCCAATTACTGTACAATTATCTGGTACGTCGGTCATCACTAAAGAATTAGATCCCACAACGACGTTATTCCCTATAGTGATGTCACCCATTACCTTCGCTCCGGCGCCGAGAAACACATTGTTGCCGATACGTGGCGGTCGCCCCCCTTGCCCGCGTAGATGGCCAACGGTCACATTTTGGAAGACGATCAAATTGTCTCCGGCCACCGTTACAGGAATGAAGATCCCCGAAAAGTTATGAATGGCGAATCCGCGACCACAACGAAACCGTGAAGGTATGTATATGCCGAATCCTAGAACCACAAACATCTTGCTCGCAAAGTATAGCAGTAATAAAACCTCGCGGAACAGTGGAATTCCTAAAGACCGTACCCAATGACCATAGCGATAAACGACTACAGCAATTGTGCCTGGTTCCAAGTAGACGCGAAAGTAGCGATTAAATGCGCTGTCCCTCTTGAGAAACCAGTTGCGCTTCAGCTCGATGTCTGAATTAACTAGTGAGACAAACTCGATAAATCTCATTTCCGGTGGGCGTGGACCAATGCTAACAGGGTATTAAGAGTCTCGAAGGACTCGGGCTGTACAGCTTTGCTATCGAGTTCCACTTCAAACTCGTTCTCAATCTCGGCAATCAGCGAGATGCGAGCAATGGAATCAAGATTGAGTGGCATATCAACCTCGATACCCGAAAAGTCTGACTCTGTAATTCGGCCTAAACATGTGATGATCCTAAGGAGGATATGGTCATGATCTTGGTCCATAAGGATGATTGGAGATGAACAGTATCTTAAGGTTGTAGTATCATAGTGCAGTCAAGACCCGAGAATTCTAGCGTACAGCCCCAGCGGGAAGTATTCACTGACCAATAGGGCTGGCTTGCCGCCCAAGGTTATCCGATACGTCCTGAACACGCACTGTTGCTCATGCCCCTTGTAATGTCCATATAGTGTAAAGTTATATGTAAGACCTATCTCCAGCACCTCTCGGTATGTTTCAAGACCGCAGCTGCGGATCAATTCACCGATACCCAGACTGCCGTCAAGCAGCTGTGTACGCAGGTCTACAGGAATGAGGCTCAGCTTGATTACGGAGAATGCGTTTGAAAAGATTCGTCCGCTAGAATTGCCTGTTAGCTGCACATAGCGCGTGAGGATACTACAGCCGACCCCAGCGTCCAGCCAGGTGATCGGAGCAGCAGCCTTTATCACTTCCTGAGCGACTCCTGTTACGGCTACTGATTCCCAATAATAAGCTTCAAGACTTTTGGTCACTGTGCCATCGGTGACCAGCAGAGTACGTAGAAAAGCCGGCAAATCGTGTAGCCCGATATCCTGCCCGTTCTCGCTTTGCAGGCGAAAATCGGGAGCATAACCCTTAGCGCGGAACACCCCGCACTTGCATTCCGATGCGGGTTTGCGGTAATAATGTTCTAACATTCTATCTGTTTAGGTAATAATGCGGACGTCTGGACACGATGACTGTCGGGTCAGGTTAAAGATACTTGCGAAGAATCTTGCCGAGTGGGCTGCGCGGTATTTCATCTCGAAACTCAATGACTTTGGGAATCTTGTATTCCGCGAGTCGCTCCGCGCAAAAAGATAAAAGTACCTCCGGGTCTTCTGGCATATCAGCACAAGCCGAAACCACAACAGCTTTTACCATCTCACCATAAGCTCGGTGCGGTTTACCGATTACTACCACTTCAGCCACGCTTGGATGTGCCCCCAGCACTTCCTCGACTTCTAGTGGGTCAACCTTGTTGCCGGCCACATTGATCAGCAGCTTTTTGCGTCCACTGATGTAAAGGTCGCCGTCCTCGTCGTTCCAGCCTAGATCTCCGGTGAAGAAGTACTCACCCACGAATACATCTGCACTCAGCTCGGGCAGCCCATCGTAGGCAAGAGTTGTAGCTGGAGTACGGACCCAGATTTCGCCCAGCTGACGTGGTGGGAGTTTTTGGCCGAGCTCACTTCGAATCTGGATTTCAAACCCTGCTAATGGCCTGCCCACCGACTCGGGCTTGTCAGCTTGATGGTGAATGTTGAGCGTGACGGCCCCCGATTCAGTGGAGCCATAGAGTTGGCCAACGGTGATGTTAAATCGTTCTGCAAAACGGCTAGCTACAGCCTTTGGCAGCGGGGCACCTGCGGAAAACACAAGTCGAAGGTGGGCTAGAGCTGGTGGCGCTGAAAAGCGAATCTCACTCAGCATTCTGATCATCAGTGGAACAGATGGATAAATAGTTATGTGATAGCGCTCAAGCAAAGCAACAGTAGCTCGAGCGTTAAATTCACCTTTGGCCAACACCATGCCTGCGCCGCTGAGCAGTCCCGCAACCATGGCGTTGCAGAAGCCGTGCGCGTGATATAGGGGGATTGTGCAAAGGAATCGGTCAGATGGTCCGACGTTTATGGATTTGGCCAATGCATCGAATTCGCAGAGCAGTTGTGTTTGACTGCGGGTGACCCTCTTGGGCTTACCGGTCGTTCCCGATGAGAACATGTGCAGTGCGGGAGCCGAAGGATAAGCATTTATATTCTTCAAAGGAGAGCCTATCTCAAGCGCAGCCGTAGATTCAAAGTGAGGCACGCCGGGCAATGCCGTAATTACCAACATACGCAGTGATTGTGAATGCAATACCAGTTTTGGGGAGATACTTTCAAATATATGACGAATTTCATCGTCCTTGTAGTGTGGATTGACGGGAACTACGATGGCCCCGAGCATCCAGACAGCAAAACAGGCAATCACAAAGTCGAGTGAATTATCCAACATCACCACCACCGCGTTGCCTGCTACACATTCAGAGGCTTGTAGGCCTGCAGCGCAACGGGCAATGCGTTCAACAACTTCTAAGTATGCTAGGTTCTCGCCAGTGTCTGTTATCAACGCAGTGCGCTTAGGCATCTCTACGGCAGTGTCTTTAAGGCGCGACCATATACCATCAGTGCAACCAATACTTTTGATGTCTACGGGATCCATTGACCTAACGGAGTTGCAGGGAAGATTGCATCTTTAGCAGTTCGCTGAACGCCTTTACGATCACGCGAAGGTTGGCACCGGTTTGCTTGCCGGCTCTGCGCGGGTAATGGCTAACAGGCACCTCCTTAATTCGATATCCCTCTTTTTGAGCCCGTACCAGCAATTCGGTATTGATCATCGCGCCAACGGACTTAAGTTGAACCGCCTCAAAAACCTCGCGCCGGAACAACTTAAATGCACAGTCAATATCTCGTATACTAAGTCCAAGTACGAATCGGACAAGAACTCTCCAGCCCCACGCATTGACGCGTCGCAACCATGGATCAGCTCGGTGCTCGCGATATCCGGCGACTATGTCGTAGTCTTTAATCCATGCCAACAGGTGTTCAATTTGAGCAAGGTCAAACTGTAGGTCTGAGTCAGTAAAAAACACAAGGTCGCAACTCGCCAAATACAGTCCAGTCCGCAAGGCCTTGCCATATCCATAATTCTCAGAAAAATGTATAGGACGAAGATCGTTGGCATCCAAGGCTAACCGATCAAGAATGTCGCCGGTGGAATCAGTCGACCCATCGTTGATAACGATGATCTCTAGATCATCAAAGTATTCTTGACCGGCCTTGCGTGCTAGACTTACAGAGTTTTCAATATTCGCCTCTTCATTGTACGCCGGCAAAATAATACTTAAGGATTTAAATCGTGTTGGTATATTCATTGATGAGCTCAGTCAACAGAACTAGCGGTTTGATAGCATGGCTTGAGTCTGTTATAGCCTACCAAGGCTCAATCGGTACAGTAGCATCTCTTATTGAAGTCGCTCGGCCCTGCGAGCATCTTCTGACATTCGGGAATCTTCTATTGCAGTATCGATCTCGATCCTTCCCCCTGGGTCTAGGAGTGTGCGTTGTCCGATTTCTAGTTTGTACTTGCTTGTACTTTACTGAAGATAGTGCAGCTTGGCCACACCCCTGGCCAATCCTCATCGCTTGGAGGCACCTGGAGCGCGTGTTTTCCATCACTTCATCGCGGACATGCGATCTAAGGAAACCATGGGTATAATCAACGCGAGACGTGTTGCTACGCAAGTACCTATCAGCTGGTGCCGATAGCTAGATAATGGTGACGGGGCCCGTGTAGCCCCCCAAGACGATAAAAACGTCCTGGTTCGGCTGGAATGCATCTCCTCCTCGATTCCAGCAGAGAACAGTTGTCCTCAGTTTCGTGGATGTGTCTAAGGCTCGAAATAGTCCTGCCTGGCCACTCTTTAGACTGCTCTCAACAAGTTCGCTCACTTCATTGAAGCCTATTCGCCAGGTAAATAGGGATCCTCGCCGAGATACCCCTGTGCCCCGACGCCCCCACCTTCCTGGAAGATCTATTATGTCAGCCTGTTTATAGTTGGTGATAATATCGAGCTGTTCAGCATAGGCATGCTGGGGTTTTCTTATTTTAAAACAGGCTGGACTGATGGTTGCAGTTAGCTTGTCGGAAGTGTGCGTAAGAAAGAATGTGGCACCTCGTTTGTCGCTCAAGTCCCTACTCTGTTTATAGGCCACAGTAACTATACTGGTTCTGTATTGGATTGCCAAACTGTCTCCACGTCCCTGGGCCCTGCATGATGCCAGTCATGGACCACGAAACCGCATGGCCAAGCCGTTCAGGCCTTCCCGCTGTAGAGAAGTGCTGCCTGAACCAGACGCCTCAGTCACTGAGTGCCTGGGATGCCTGACAAGGTTGAGACGGTGGAATGTGTCGCAAAGGATCGTGTTGAGGTTTCTATAAAGACTGATGATCCAGCGGGACAGCTGCACGTCATTTGGGTGATTTTCACTGGTACCCGATGATTTAGGTTGCAGAAAACCGTTATGATATATGAGAACTATAGCAGGCCGCTTAGGATGAATCGCTTTGGGGTGCATCCCGGTCCTCCTGTTCGCTTGCACCCTTCAGTACTGGCGAAGGAAAACATCGCAGGCAAGTCGAAGCCGCTGAATCAGATGCCGTAGTCTACTGTGGCGCTGAACCAGAGCACGCCCATGAACTGTTATCTTGCGCTCCAACAGGTAAAAGTTTAGACGGTTGCGGCGCACAGGTAGGGTATTCGTGCTGAGAGCCGTGAGCGGGTCCCAGAAACTCTCTGCTGGATAGCCGAGCTGGTAAAGGTCGTTGGGATCAAGCTTCTGAACCATGGCTTTGACAAAGTTCAGTCCATCGGCATCGGTCACCAGCCGTTCGGCCCATGAGTTGAGTGAGGACGTGGACGGTCCGCGGTGTCGGTTTACGCCCAGGGGATCTCCCAGGCCATTCATGCTGCTGGAATGGATGCCATAGTCCAGCACTTCCGGTATATAGTTGAGACCAAGGTGCTCAAGGATGTGGCGCATCTGCTCCTCTGGCTTCGTCACTAAGTCCTCATAGCGGACGTGAATGTACGGGATCACCGTTTGACGGAGGAAGCTTGCTATGGCAGGTACATAGCGTTCAAGGAGTGGGTCGTGGGCGTGGGCGATACGTAGATTGTCGTCAAAGAACGAGCTGGCGAATGATGTGAAGACTGCTGCGGGGTGACGCGTTAACACCACATAGCTTGCATCCGGATATACTCTTGATAGAAATGGCCATATAGTCACATATTCAGGTGTTTTGTCGACATATATCTTGTGGGCGCTATCTGCGAGTAATCTTGAATAGAGCATGTCACCATAGGCTCGGCATGCTTCCCAGTAGTCGGCTTCGCCACGTGGCAGCCGGTCAATGAAGGCTTTTTGTCCAATTGACGCAACAATGTGGTCATATGGGGCTGCATCCACACGGGCCCAAGGTCCGAGATAGGCTAATGGTGTCAGCAAATGAGACTCTGGACCTCCCAAAATCGAGGGATGGGCAGACAGCATGCGCTCTAACATTGTGGTTCCCGAGCGGGGAGCTCCAAGTATAAATACTACATTCGGAGCTGTACTTGTGCTCATGGGTCGAAGATGGCAGGACTTTTTTCCCAGCAAGAAAGATCGCGTCCGAGGAGAGTCGCAAGCTTATTATTGTAAGGACTGAAGTACCTTGCCAAATGGTCTTGACTATCTCTGTCGATTTGAGGTAGTTCTCTGCTTCCAGAATTCAGCCAACGCAGTGCGTAGCCCATGCCACTATCGAGAATTACTTTCACTAAACGAGTGTATCCACGCCGACTCAGCCAGCGGTAGGTGCGTACCATCAAGTTTTCGACAGTGAGAAAACGGTAGCTGCGGGCCTCATTGCTGCGGGAATTGTAGTGTGGCGGGACAAAACCGACGTCTTCCAGGCCAATGAACTCGAAGATACTACGGTATCCGGCTAGCTGGTCTCGCAAGAAGTGCTCGAGCACGACGACTAGGATCTGCTGTGCTGGGAAGATCGCAAACCATCGTTCAAGATGCTCGGCATAACGCCCAGGCGCCAGATTATCTTCGTTTTGGATATACTGCTCGAAGGGAAGGTCATTGGCGATGTCTCCCTTGCGTTGCGAGTGCAGGAAATTGGAGAAGGTTCGCTTAACTGGGTCTCGTACGATCACAAGGATCCGGGCCTTCGGAACGTGGCGCAGGACTCTCTGTGGGGCCTGCGGGTGCGAGATGTAAGTCACCGAGAATTCGCCCCGAATCAGCCCGCAGGCGCAGCCTTTAAATTGAGCCTCGTACCATGAGAATGGTTGTTCTTCGTAAAGATCGCTGAAGTAATTGAGCTCTTTTAAATTGGCGTCACATATTTCAGGATGTGAAACGAGGTTCTTGTAAAGCCACGTCGAGCCACACTTGCCTGACCCAATACCAATAAAGTTAATGTCCAGAGAGTGTTTCATGATCCTGTCTCGGCGCTTATAGTCTAGTTGTGCGGAGATGTCTTGAAATGTGGCTGCTTAACATGCTTTACCCGACTCGTCCATCAATGGAGCTACTAGATTAGGGCATCGTACGGGAGAGTCAGATGGTGGGTTCCTCTTCTTTGTTACTCTTGGCGGCCGCTGGTATGGGAGGTCCTGTATTGGCCGGCCTCCACCGACCGATTCCCCAAGCCCAGCGCACACCGCCCTGGACCCACGTGGCCAACGCGGCTGCCACACCGGCAGGTCTTTTCACAGATCAGCGCGTTTCAACTGTGGTCCTTCGCACCACCTGGCGCTCGGTGGACCCTGATGCAAGGCTCCACGTCTTGACACACCTCGAGAATGAGGTGAGGCGTGACGCGTATGCTGGCAAGGCCGCAAGCCCAGTGAGCACTGCGGGATGGGTGGCCACTCCGGCTTTGCTGCGTCCCCAACTGCGGGGGGCAGAACGCTCCCGCGACGGGTTCCGCTTCCATGCCAGCCATAGCCAGTGGTTGGAGATCCCAACGTTCTGGGATCCGGACATCCAGAGGGCAAAGCGCCGGCTGATTGTCGCAGCTGGAGGCAGTTGTTGCCTTGCTGGAGGCCAGGCACCCTCTGATGTGGCAGTCAGGTTCCGTGCCGCCGCCAGCACTCCGGGGCATCTGGGCCTGCGCGACGATGCGGTCTACGCTGCTGCCACCAAGGGCCCCCTCCTGGACTTCCAAATGGCTCGCCTCGCCGCCGGTCTTGAGCCCGGAGATGCAGGCATGACGGTAGCGAGTCCTCTTCCCGCAGGCCGAAGATTTTCCCCGCTACCTGGGTCCGGTGCTCCTGCCGAAGGACCCGGTGCCGGGCTTCGACGTAGACCGGCTGCATTGCCACGGGCGACTGGCTTGGCCGGTGCCGGGCGCGAGGTCCAGATCCTGCGACTGAACAGCGCTGCCTTCCGGCGCCCTGTGACCTTCGGGCTCTGGCTGCCACCTGGCTACGAGAGGGGAGACAAACGCTATCCCGTTCTTTACTGGCTGCATGGAAAGGGTGGTGACCCCCAGCGCAGTGGGCGCATGGCTCGGTATTTCGCCCAAGCCATCGCCGCTGGCACCCTGCCGCCGATGCTGGTGGTGTTCCCGGATGGTGACCATGACAGTTTCTACAGCGATGCTCCGAATGGGAGTTCCCCTGTGGAAACCATGGTGATTCGCGAACTGATTCCACATATCGATCGCCAGTATCGAACGTTGGCAAACCGCGCTGACCGACATATCGAGGGTTTCTCGATGGGTGGATTCGGAGCACTGAAGTTTGCGGCAAAGTATCCAGATTTGTTCGCTTCGGTCGTGGCCTATGGGGCCCCTCGACTGGATGCTGACCTGGGTATGGGGGGGAGTGACCAGCAGATCCTCGCCGACCGGTTTGGGGGGGACCTGGAGCGCTTTCGTCGGGAGACACCCGCTTGGTGGTTCACCAAGAACCGCGATCGCCTACGTCGACAAGGGCTTCGCATCAGGCTCGTCGCTGGCAGCGTCGACGGCACACGCCATTCAGTGGCGCGTATGCATCAGATTCTGCTTCGATTGGGCCTGCCACATGAATACAAGGTTTACGAGGGTGTGCCCCATGTGCCGATGGCCTATTATGAAGCAGATGGCAACGCTGGCTATGCGTTGCATGGCAGAGGTAGCAGGTCGCGGTGAAATTGCAGAGAGGTGCGACGAAGTTCGCCTATCGGATGTTATCCACTTATCGGAATGCCCGCGGGATTCTGAGGTTGCTGATAGGATGCTCTCTAACGGCTGCTCACTAGGATTTCCTGGCAACTTCACAGCTGCTTTCCCTTACGGCAAACACCCAGCGCAATCTAAGCGATGAGCGCGCCTATGCCCGTGTCGCATCCGTAAGTTTTGGTTTCTGTAGGTCTCTATGGTCATTGCGGTTGCAGTCGATCAAGCGTCTTGATTTCGCACAGTCGACAGGCACTTTTACGCAGTGCAGGCTACATTATTAAAAATTCCAACGGCTCTATGCCCATTTTTCAGCATCGGATCTAAAATCTAATCAAATATTATCCTGCTTTAGGCTTTCCGTCCTTTTGGTCCCTCCGTCCTTTTGGTCCCTTTGAAGATCAGTCTTCTTGGAGCCGGCTCTTGTGGCCGAGATTTCATCCTCAGGACGGGCATTGCCCTCCCCCCCCCTTTTTTTCCTTGGCTCCATCCACTGGTCGTCTTAAATCTTCGATGCCATGACTGATCTTCTCGCCAGGGAAATGGCGTTGCTCCTGCAAGCCGGGCAACATTCCGGCTTGGGTCACTATGGCTTGGGTTATCAGGAGTCCAGGCGGGAAGGGGCCGTGCAGATCGACGCTCGCTCAGGATCGTCTCCAGAATTCTCTGACGAGAACCGCGCTGCGGGTCCCAATCCGGAAGCCCGATACCGGCGGCTGAGCACGTTTGCCGACGACTGGGTGCGTCAGTCCTCAACGGGCGACTTGCAACAAGAGCCACGCCAAGGCCGGCTCAAGACTCTCGATGGTGCAGAGGTCGCCGTCCGAAGCCCGGACCTGGATCGCCTTGACCCCATCACTGGCCCAGTTGGTCCCTCGGCCAGCCAGGCCAGCCGGGGGGGGAAGGTCGCCGGAGAGAATCTGCTTGTCTCGAGCGATCCGCTCAGTGTTGCTCTGGCTAGGGGAGATCAGCAGGGAGGTTACGGCTGCTTTTGCGGCTGCAGTTGGAGCTATGCATTCGACGATGGGGCGGATCAGTTGACCGGCCTGCCAGGTGAGACATCCCGGAGCATGCTGCAGGCAGTGGCAGGCTTGAATCCAGCAGCCGGGCAGGGCTTCACCGACGTTACGGCCGCCGTTGGGATTAGTGGCGGCGCTGGCAGTTGGGCCGGGGTCTGGGGAGATTACGACCGTGACGGTCTACTGGACCTGTTCACCATCGGACACCTGCAGCCAGCAACTGGAGGTAAGAACCAGCTCTGGCGAGCGGTGGCTCCAGGCCAGTTTGTCGACGCGACAGCCGAGGCGAACATGCTGTCCGACAAGATTGACACCCACGGTGCCCTCTGGTCTGACCTGGACCGCGATGGAGATCTGGACCTGCTGCTGCTCAACGAGTCGATCACCGACAAACCCCAGCTGTACAACGAACTATGGCGCAACAATGCCGACGGCACATTCACTGAAGTGGGTGCTGCCGCAAATGTTCTGGCGCTGGACCATATCACTCGTGGCTTAGCAGCCGCTGACTTTAACCGAGACGGTTTACTGGACATCTTCGGAGTCGTCCAGGATATTAGCAGGTTTCCCAACACACCGCCTAATTATTCTCCCAACAATCTGTTGTGGCGCAATGACGGCAACTTGCAGTTCACGGACGTCGGCGTTGCCGCTGGGGTGGCGATGCCTGACGCCGGCGGCAAGCGGACAGCGGCTTGGGCCGACTACGACAACGATGGCTGGCCCGACCTGATCGTGATGCCTGATTCCTCGCTCTACCGCAACAACGGCGATGGTACATTCATCGACGTGACCATTGCTGCCGGCATTGTGCGCAGCGATCAGTCCCAGGGGGCCTCCTGGGCTGACTACGACAACGATGGTGATCTGGATCTGTTTGTCACACGTGGATTTAATACGCCTACAAGTAGTTTACTTTATCAAAATAATGGCGATGGTACCTTCGCCGACGTTACGGAGTCTGCAGGCATTTTCAACACAACATTGGCTCGCAGTGCTGCATGGGGCGACTATGACAACGATGGACTACTGGATCTCTATATCGTTAACTTTAAGAATGCCACAACACCCAACCGCCTCTATCGGAACAACGGAAACGGTACCTTCAGTGATGTTACCGTCGACACGGGCACCGCAGCACAGGTGCCTGGTGGCGGTGCCCACGGTGGCTGGGTCGACTACGACGACGATGGCTTCCTGGATCTCTTCATCACCAACGGCGAATCCACCAACACTGGTCCCTACGTGCTGTTACGCAATGGCGGCAACAGCAACGATTGGCTGAAGTTGCGCCCAATCGGTGTGGCCAGCAACCCTGAGGCTGTTGGCGCCCGGGCGCGCGTTCAGCCAGATGTGGGAGATCTGCGCTACGGCGTGAATACCGGCTCGGCGCATTGGATGAGCCAGAGCAACCTGCCCATGCACTTCGGCATGGGCACAAGCAGTTACAGCAGCAGCATCGAGATCACCTGGCCCAGCGGACTACTCCAGACGCTGGAGAACATCGGCAATGGGCAAACCGTCACCGTCACCGAGGGTGAGCCGATCTACGCCGGTGCTCCATCCATGATCAGTGAAGGCTTCACCGTGTCGAAGACCGGTAACCGTTGGCGTTTGGAATGGAAGGCGTCTGCAAATCGCAACTCCTTCACCGGCCGTGTCTCGGTCGGCCGCTCTATCTCCAACGTCGCCAGCATTGGTTTTGAGGCTAATGACAGGCTGACGCTGCGACCCAATGCCTTCACCTTTTCAGCGACAGCGACCCAGGGCGAGATCGAGGCGATTGAATTTGAGGCCGTCGGCCGCGTTGTCACTTTCGATATCAAACAGGACCGCTCCTACAATCCATCAGCTGTGGCGATCGGTCGCCACGCTGTGCGCCCTGGACTTCTTCCACTTAAGCTACGGCAATGAGCCCACCGCTTGTTCAAACCTAGGGCAAGTGGTACGCGTACAATGATTGACGGGACCTCTATACTGGAATCACCTTGGACAGCTGATTATGTAATTAGCTATTGAGAGCGATTTTGTGCAGGCTGATACTGCGATCAGCCTGGATCTTGGGCATCCCCCTTGACTTGGAAGAACACGAGAAAAACAAAAGCATCAATGTTTGGATGTTTAGATGTTTTTCGGGGTTGGGCCCCTGCTTTTGCTAGCATATGTTGGTGTGGTAGATGGATCCTTGTTCTGGGCTGGGAGCGATAGCCCACTGTGCACCATCCCCACCATCCACTGGTCGCCTTGAATCTTCCATGCCATGACTGAGTTCCTCGCCAGGGAAATGACGTTGCTCCTGCAAGCCGGTCAACATTTCGGCTTGGGTCACTATGGCTTGGGTTATCAGGAGTCCAGGCGGGAAGGGGCCGTGCAGATCGACGCTCGCTCAGGATCGTCTCCAGAATTCTCTGACGAGAACCGCGCTGCGGGTCCCAATCCGGAAGCCCGATACCGGCGGCTGAGCACGTTTGCCGACGACTGGGTGCGTCAGTCCTCAACGGGCGACTTGCAACAAGAGCCACGCCAAGGCCGGCTCAAGACTCTCGATGGTGCAGAGGTCGCCGTCCGAAGCCCGGACCTGGATCGCCTTGACCCCATCACTGGCCCAGTTGGTCCCTCGGCCAGCCAGGCCAGCCGGGGGGGGAAGGTCGCCGGAGAGAATCTGCTTGTCTCGAGCGATCCGCTCAGTGTTGCTCTGGCTAGGGGAGATCAGCAGGGAGGTTACGGCTGCTTTTGCGGCTGCAGTTGGAGCTATGCATTCGACGATGGGGCAGATCAGTTGACCGGCCTGCCAGCTGAGACATCCCGGAGCATGCTGCAGGCAGTTGCAGGCCCGGTGGGCTCCACTGCTGCCGCCACCTTCACAGATGTATCGACAGATGCCGGCTTCTCTGGCATGAATGCCAGCTGGGGTATGTCACTCTTTGACTATGATCGAGACGGCTGGATCGACGTGTTGACCTATGCCCATCTGCAGGAGGTAACTGGCTCAGTTGGCCTGCAGCTATGGCGCAACCTCGGCACCGGGGCCTTCACTGATGTCACCCAGGCTGCGGGCCTTTTCAACCTGACCGGTGACACCCACGGCACAGCGGTCGGTGATGTGAACGCCGACGGTATTCCAGATCTTTACCTGATTAACGGTAGTATTAAAATCAATCAAGTTGACTTAGACAAGCTGTGGCTTGGTGGAATCGGTGGCAGCTTCAAGGAAATTGGCGAAGCCGCAGGCGTACAAGGGGTTGCAGCACGTGGTCGAGGTCTCTATATGTTTGATGCCAACCGCGACGGCCGACTCGATATGTTTGCGGCACGCTTTGACCGACCTGAGAAGGAAGTGGACTATGACTTGGGGAATCAGCTGTTCTTGAATAACGGCAATGCAACCTTCACAGACGTCGGCAAGGACGCCGGCATCGACCGTTCCCTCGCCGAGAACCGTGCTGCTGCCTGGGCTGACTACGACGGTGATGGCCATACCGACTTGCTGGTGACCGGCCCCACCGTGCTGTGGCGCTCCAACGGTGATGGCACCTATGCCGACGTGACCGCAGCAGCCGGCATCGCTCCCTCTGACCAAGCCACTGCCGCAGCTTGGGGCGATTACAATCAGGACGGACTCATTGATCTCTACGTGTCCAATGGTTTTGATGCCGGACGAAGCGATCAGCTCTATCGCAATCTAGGCAACGGCACCTTCTCCGACGTAACGACCAGTGCTGGACTGACAGGCAACTTTATGAAGCGTGGGGTTACCTGGGGTGACTATGACAACGACGGTGACCTGGACCTCTATGTCGTCAGCCTGACCAATCGTTCACGGCCGAATCAACTTTACCGAAACCGCGGAGATGGCACATTTGAAGAAGTTGGTATAGATGAGGGCGCTGCCGCGCAGGTTGAAGGGAATGGCTCGGCTGCGGTTTTCTTCGACTCTGACAACGACGGCGACCTGGATTTGTTTATTACCAATGGCGAAGGTAATGCGATAGGTCCCTACACGCTGCTGCGTAACCAGGGCAATAGTAATGGATGGTTCAAGCTTAACCTTGTTGGCTCAGGTAAGAGCAATCCTGATGCTCTGGGTGCGGGTGTTCAGTTGAGCTCATCCACAGTTGGCACACAGTACCGCTGGCACCACGGACCCCATCACTTTCTATCGCAAAGTCTGCTGCCAATGCACTTCGGTCTGGGCGCCGACACCTCGGTCGAGGACATGAGCGTGACATGGCCAGACGGTTCTACCCAGCAGGTGAACAATCTGGCCCGTAATCAGCACATCACGTTGGTGCAAGGACGGTCAATCTGGCAGGACGCGCCGGTCATTTCTATTCCTGGCGCTTACGTATGGCAAACCGGCACGCGCTGGCGTGTTGTTCTCAAGGGATTTTCTGGCGGCACTGACTACAGCGGCACGATCCGGTCAGGAGCGCCCATCTCCAGCATCCGAAGCCAGGGCTTTGAAAGTGGCGACAGCGTCACCCAGGTGGACAGCCGCAACGTCTCCTTCAGCGTCAATGAAGGTGGGCGTGGTGGCATCGATAGCTTCGACTTTACGACCAGATCCAACAACCTCACCATCGAAATCTTTCGCAACGGTGTGGCCGATCCACAAACAGTGTACTTAGGCAAATACATGGTTCGCCCTGCCGTGGTACCCATGAATCTATCCCGCTGATTCGAGTGTGGTGATGTCTTTAGCCGTTGGGCCGCGATCAGTATCGATTGCTGGCCTAGACCTCCAATGAAAAGTTAGCCAAGGATGTCAAATTGCATTGCATAATCATTCTAGGCTAATCGCCTTTTCGGCGATTTTAATTGAGATGCGCTATTCGCGAGATTACTCAATAAAAATCTCTCCAACTTATTGGCTCGTTTGATTGACACTAAGGCTGGCTTGAGCACTCTTTGGTAGTGGATATGAATCTGTATCGCTGTATCAGAACCCTCGACTGGGGCTGTGGTTGGGGGAGTATTAATGCTGCTGCAGCTGATTGCGGCGCTTGGAGCTCCCCGGTGGTTCCTGAACTTCAGGCAGGCTGAGAGCTCAACTAAACACACCATCTCCTGTAATCGATCCCAGTCCAGGCAACTTGCCAGAGTATCCGCTGATCTCGATCATCAGATCATTGCTTGCGTCGAGTCCAGCTTTCTTGTCGTTGATCAGCAGGTAGGTGCCGGCGATCGCGCGATTGCTGGACACCACCAGGGCAGCCTCCGCAGCGCCCAGGGGTTGATCGCCCCGGCGCCGGCCATCCGCGTCGGCGAACACGGCAGCGGCGAGGTCGTTGAGCGTGGTGGCAATGGGATTATCGGCGGCCCGACTGAAGCGAGCCGGCGTGGCCGGGGTGTCGCCGTTGCCTCTGAAGATGGCGATCCGGTCGTCGCCGAAGCGGTAATCGGTAATCAGGTCTGGCGTGCGCAGGCGGGAATCGCCATAGCGGAAGCCGAACAGATCCGGCCCACCGCCCCCGGTGAGGCGGTCCTGACCGGCCAGACCATTGATGTATTCCGCTGCAGCGCTGCCGCTGAGCCGATCTGCGCGGGCGGTGCCGATCAGGTCGTCGTTCCGGATGGTGCCGGTGGCGGCCGACCTGACGATGCTGGCGCCGCTGGGCGCGCTGAGGGTCACGTTGAAGCGCTCATTCGCTTCCTGGTCAACATCACCCTGCACGCTGACGCGGATGGTCTGCTCAGTTTCTCCGGCCTGGAAGCGCACCAGGCCGCTGGCGAAGCCGGAGCCGGCGAAGTCGGCCCCACTCACCGAGGGCGCCTCGCCGCGCGTCACCGTCCAGGTTGCACGGCTGACACCGGTGATGTCGCCGCCGCGGGTGACCGTGAAGGTGAAAGGGGTGGCGCCGGCGTTGCCTTCGGGCCGGTCGGCGTCGGTGGCGCTGATGCGCAGCGCCGGCAGCGGCGTCGGTGGTGTGTCGTCGTTGCGGATGATGCCTGCTGCGAAGTTGGCGGCGATGTCGAGACCGGCGCCGGTGGGCGTGGCAAGGCTGACCGTGAAGGCTTCATCGGCCTCCACCTCGGTGTCGCCGGCCACATCGATGCTGACAACCTGGCTGGTCTGCCCCGGGCTGAAGGTGAGGATGCCGGCCGGGAGGGTGCCGCCGCTGAAGTCGAGAGCGTCGGCGGGGGCACTGCCGCTGCCAGCCAGACTCCAGGCGACGGTGCTGGTGGCGGTGGTGTCGCCGCTGCGGGTGACCGTGAAGGTGAAGGGGGTGGCGCCGGCGTTGCCTTCGGGCCGGTCGGCATCGGTGGCGGTGATCGCCAGCACGGGCAGCGGCGGCGGTGGTGCAGCCAGGTTCAGGGCAGGGGTGAAATCGGCGACGGCCTGGCCGTCGCTGAAGGCCAGCACCAGTTCGGTGGCGGCCAGTTGCTCGGCGCTGAGATCGTCGGGAGCGGTCAGCGAGAGGCTGGTGCCGGCGGCGCTGATCCAGGCCGGTCCGCTCAGCTTGAGCAGCTGCAGGCTGTCGCCATCGGCGTCGCTGGCGAACGGGCTCAGATCGAGGGTCTGGATGGTGCCGGGTTGGATCGAGATGGTGATCGGGGTGGCGCTGAACTGGGGCACGGCGTTGACGCTCACGTTGAGCGCCTCCAGCTGCTGGCGCACCTCTGTCCAATCGCCCGCAGGTGCCACGCCGTCGACCAGCAACTGGTCGACCAATGGCTCGTAGTCGAGGATCTGCAGGCTGGGCGCCGTGCCCGGATCGCCGCCATCGATCAGGAAGATGTCGCGCTCGCGGTCAACCAGGGCCGTGAAGAGAGGCAGTCCGAAGGTCGCGGCATTGCTGAACAGCTGGCCACCGATCACCTGATCGTGCACCGGCCGCAAGAACAGCCGATCAACACCGAGGCCACCCACCAGGATGTTGCCACCCTGGCTGTCGGTGTTGAACAGCGCGTCGTCTCCGCCGGCAGCGTCGATGAGGCTGCCGATCCCAGCGAAGATGCGCTCGCCCGCCTCCGAGCCCAGCACGGTCACATCGGCCAGCTGCACGCCGCTCCGGGGCAGGGTGGCGAAAGCGGCGGGGTCGAGCAGGGTCTGGCCGCCGGCGCTGTCAATCGCCAGGCCGAACACCAGATCCAGTTCGCTCCAGTCCGGCTGCCAGCGGATCTCCGGGGTGGCCTCCGGCTGGACGCTGAGGCTGAAGTCGTTTGCGGCGATCACGGTCTCACTGGCCCACAGGGTCTGCCCGGATTGGGGATTGACGCCATCGAGGAACTGGTAGGTGCCGATCGCCTGCTCCTTGCTGACGGTGAGATCGAGGAAGCCGCGGCGGTTGGTATCGGCGTAGCTCAGCCCGTTCACATAGCCGGTGAACAGGCCATCGAGGCCATCCACGGCGGGATAGAACGCCCGGATGTAGGCGTCGGCGCCGGCAAGAACCCGTTCAAGGCCAGGGGAGGTCACGCCCGGGGTGCCGAATTCCACCCCCGCCACCGTGCCGGCGGGCTGGGTGCCGGGGCTCATCGTGTCGAGCACGCCGGCCCAGGCGTTGTGGGTGTCGCCGGCGAGGCTGATCAGGCGCTTGCCCAGGGCCAGGGCGCTCTGCAGGATCGTCTCCCGCTCAATGCCGTAGCCGTCCCAGGAATCGAGGTTGTAGGGAATCTTGCCAGCTTCGGCGAACAGGGCCTGTTCCGCAGGCGTGAGATCGGCAAAGGCGGTGCCGGTGGCCAGCTTCTGCAGGGGGGCGGCGTACTTGTCGAGCAGGCTGGGATCACCGGCGTTGAGCAGCAGTTCGGCGGGAACGGCCATGGTCTGCATCAGGGTCTGCTGGCCCAGCACCTGCCAGGCGGCGGTGGAGGTGGCCAGCTGCTGCTGCAGCCAGGCCAGCTGGCCGTCGCCGATCAGGTCGCGGTTGGGATCACCCCAGGCCTGCTGCACGGTGGCGACCACCAGCTCCTGGGTCACAGCCGGTGCCAGGGCGGCGGCGAAGGCCGGAATGGCAGCGGGGTCGGTGGGCGGGGTGAGGCTGAGCTGGGCGGCATAGGCGGCCACCTGGGCCGGGTCGGCCAGGATGGCACCGATCCGGGCCTGCACAGCGGCGGGAGCGGGGTAGGCCAGCTGCTCATCGCGGGCGGTGAGCCGGGTTTCGAGCATGTGCAGGGACAGCACATCGCCGAAGTTGAAGGAGCGGTAGGCCTGGGTGAGCGGCGAGAGGGCGGTGGCGCCGTCGCTGGCCTGGCGCTGGGCGGGCTCGCGGATCGGCAGCCACTCGTAATAGGCCTGGAGAGCGGCGTCACGGCGGGCAATCCAGTCGCCTTCCGTCTCGCTCTGATGGTTCTGGGCGCCGCCGCTCCAGCTGTTGTTGGCCGTTTCGTGGTCGTCCCAGCCGGCGATCAGCGGCGCGACGGCCCGAAGGGACTGCAGGTTGAGGTCGGTGTGGTACTGGGCGTAGCGCTGGCGGTAGTCGTCGAGATTGATGATCTCGCGCTCCGGCAGGAAGCCCCGGTCTGTGGCGGCATCCTCGGCGGTTCCGTAGCCACCGGGGCCGTATTCGTAGATGTAATCGCCCAGGTGCAGGAGGGCGTCGTAGGGGTTGACGGCGTGGATCTCAGCGGCGCGGCCGTAGGCGGCGAACTGTTCGGCGGCGGTGAAGTTGGCGCAGGAGAACACCGCCAGCCGCACCGGATCACTGTCCACCGGCAGGGTCTTGGTTGTCCCCACCTGGGACACCGCATCGCCGGCGCGGAAGCGGTAGTAGTAGCCGGTGTCGGCGGTGAGGCCGTCTGCCTCCACCTTCACGGTCCAGTCGCGGTCGGCACTGGTGGCGAACGTGCCGCTGTCGATCAGGGATCCAGCCGCGAAGTCGGCGCTGCTGGCCAGCTCCCACTGCACATCCACCAGGCCCGCAAACTCAGCAGGTGGGGTGATGCGGGTCCAGAGGATCACCGAGTCGGCATAGGGATCACCTGAGGCGACACCGTGGCTGAAGCTGACTGCTGGTGACGACATGGTCCTGATGAATCCGGGGTCTGAGGTGTCGGTGTGACCATCTGTTGAGAAGACATCGAGAGAGTCGTCGCTGACGGTCTCCTTCTCTTCCTTTCAGAGGAAAAGCCGACCGCCCCCCGCGGGAGGCGATCGGCTTCAGAGCAGAATCAGGCGAACGCGAAGTTGGCCGGATTGTTGAGGGCGGCGGCGCTCACGTTGGTGAACTGGCCGATGGTGGTGCCGCCCAGGCTGAGCATGGCGTTGGCACCCATCTGGCTGAAGCTCAGATCGGTGAAGGCGGCGCCGCGCAGGCCCACCTTGTCGACACCGGCGCTGAAGTCCATCACCACCTGCTGGGCGGCGGGCAGATCGCCGGGGCCGCTCACCAGCCAGAACTGGTCGCTGCCGGCGCCACCATTGAGGTAGTTGGTGCCAGCGCCAGCGAGGATGGTGAAGACGTCGTTGCCGTCGCCGCCGAGGGCCCGGTTGGCGGAGCTGCCGATCACGAAGTCGTCGTTGCCGCTGAGCCCGCTGAGGCGGTTGCCGTCGCCGGCGGTGGCCCAGATCTGGTCACTGTCGTTGCCGCCGGTGATCACATCGCGGCTGCCGGCATACACGATGTTGGCGCCAGAGCCGGCGAACACCTGGTTCTCGAAACCATCGCTGAGGGCCACATCCACCTCGTCGTCACCGGCGCCGGTGAAGATGGTGTTGCCGATCAGGGTCAGGCCCTCAAGATCACCGGGTTGGAGCAGGGTGTCGGCCCCGGAGGTGCCAACCACTGGCTTGGGCTCGATGCCGGGCAGATCGAGGCTGAACATGAAGATCTGACCGCCGTAGTCGGCCTTGGTGGCCTCCACGGCACCGCCAGATTCTCCAGACTGCTGAACAACGCCGATGAAGCGGTGTTCGGAGAGGGGGCGGCTCTGTTCCACGATTTGAACTCCGTTGCCGGCCAGTTCCTCCTGGGTGTAGAAGGAGCCATCGGCTTTGGTGGCCACCAGAGCGGTGACATTCCAGCTGCCCGAGAATTCAGAGCCGGTGGCGCGCTCAAAGGTGCCGCCATAGGTGGAGACACCGGCAAGAGCACGCGGGTTCTTGCTGCCACCGGCCTGGGCGATGAAATAACCCGTGCCATCGGGCTCAATCGCGAGGGTCTCCTCGTTGAGCACAAGGGCATACTTGCGTTCACCGTAGTCGTTGCCGGAATCCTCATCGAGGATCAGCAGGTCTGCATCGGAGGATTTCACCCAGAGCAGGCCATCGGGATCGTTGGCCTTGCGGTTCTTGAGCTCAATATGCTGCTCGGCGGTGGCTCCAGCGGGGTTGCCGGTGGCGTTGTAGTGCCCCACCCCCTTATCGCCCACATCCAACGTCAGCGCGCCATCAACGGCGGCCAGGATCCTGGTGACATCGGCTGAGAGGTAATCGGGCAAACCATTGGCGTCGAGGTCGTTGTTGGTGAGATCGCCCACCATATTGGTGAACTCAACGCCCAGGATGCCGCCGGTGCGGGTGTGATTCTGGATGTAGCGGAACCCTCCATTCGGATCAACGGCTGGATGCTCCACCTTGGTGTCGCTGTTGAAGAAGGTATAACCAGCCGGTTGTTCGTATGCTTCTGCCGTGCCACCAACAACATCACCATCCTGGGCCCAGCGCAAAACTTCGGTGTCCTTGACGGCCTCAGGGGTGTCAAAGCCATCCCACCGGTAGCTGGTGGGTAGATAGCGAACCGAGAAATCATCGGGTGCCGCTGCGTTTTGCAGATAAGCATCCAGCATCTTGGTGTCAGCATCAACTGTCGTGATGCCCAGCTCGGCATACGTTGCAGCATCTGCTGCCATTCCATAGAGCTGACCGTACAGGAGACCGTTGCTGCCCAGGAAGCGATCGCGCTCGCTGAGATTGGGGTCGTCGAGATTGATCGGGTTGCCCACGGCGTCATAACCCTTGCGACCCACGTAAACCTTGAGCGGTGCTGGATTGATGTCGTGGTTGTAGCCAGCCGCAACGATCACCACGAAGTCTTGGTGGCCAGAATTGATCGGCATCAACTTCTCGTAGCCGGCCTGGCCCAAGGCAGGAGCCGTGTAGGCCACCTCGTTCTTGATGTCCACCACCATGGAAGCGAGGCCCATAGTGCCGTTGGCCACATCAAACCCCTTGAGTGGGCCGGCGCCATCTGGATCGGCGAACATGCTGTTGCCGATGTTCCACTCTTCGCCCATCAGCCAGATGTCGTCAGTGAAGCCGATGCCGGCGCCGTACTTGTTTGCGGGCTCATACCAGGCTCCGCAGAAGGAGTGGAAGAAAAAATCACCTTCCGTCAGTTGCCTGGCTGGCAGGAATTCAACGATTGTGCCGTCAGGATTGGTCTGGTTGCCCCACTTCCCGGCGAGATCGGTTGGATCGGTGGTCTTCTTGGTGACTTCCTCGCCAAAGACGTTGTAGACCCTGTCAAACAGATGGCCTGAGGCAATGAGCATCTCGCTGGCCGGCGCCTCGTTGTCAAGAAACTCGGCAAACTTGGCGCGATCGTAGTCGATAGTGTGAATGTGGGAGCCGGTGAATTTCACACCGCTCTCCATCTCCCAGCCATAGGTCTCATTCGACATCGTGGCGTAGGACTCAGACTGGTAGGCAACCCGAACTGTGGCGTTGTCCTTCAGCCAGGCTGCATTGCCATCTGGATAGCCGGTAAGCGCTTGGTTAGTGACGGGGTCCACCTCGCCCACCGTTGCCAGAGCTTTGAACCTGGCGTAAGGGTAATCAGTATCCCCGCTCTGGCCGTCGAGCAGTTCAAGTGCATCATCAGCGGTGCTGGCCTCGGGGATGAGAGCCGTCACCTGGCCGATGGTTTTGATTACAGGGGCAGTCATGGGTGTGTGAGGAGGGTGTTGGTTTGATTGGGAGGTGTTAAACAGTGCACCACAAAGACGTGAACTCAGCTTTAAGTCAAGCTGTTGAATCCTGATCTGACTGGCTGGGAGCGTGGCCAGTCAAGCTTGAATAGTCCGAAAGTTACTTCTCCAATTACCTTCTAAGGACGATCCCATGGAAATGCAGGCAGCTGGAATACGAACCATCTGTATCCCAGGATGCATGATTAGAATCAGGCGAACACGAAGTTGGCCTGATTGTTGAGGGTGGCGGCGCTCACATTGGTGAACTGGCCGATGGTGGTACCGCCGAGACTGAGCATGGTGTTGGCACCCATCTGGCTGAAGCTCAGATCGGTGAAGGCGGCGCCGCGCAGGCCCACCTTGTCGACACCGGCGCTGAAGTCCATCACCACCTGCTGGGCGGCGGGCAGATCGCCGGGGCCGCTCACCAGCCAGAACTGGTCGCTGCCGGCGCCACCATTGAGGTAGTTGGTGCCAGCGCCAGCGAGGATGGTGAAGACGTCGTTGCCGTCGCCGCCGAGGGCCCGGTTGGCGGAGCTGCCGATCACGAAGTCGTCGTTGCCGCTGAGCCCGCTGAGGCGGTTGCCGTCGCCGGCGGTGGCCCAGATCTGGTCACTGTCGTTGCCGCCGGTGATCACATCGCGGCTGCCGGCATACACGATGTTGGCGCCTGAGCCGGTGAAGATCGTGTTGTCGCCGCCGCCGGTGAGGGCCACGTCGATCTCGTCGTCACCGGCACCGGTGAACACCGTGTCGAGACGCCCGTCGAAGCCGGGGATGGTGGAGGCTCCCGGCAGGGTGGTGTCGTCACCGCTGGTGCCGACCCGCACCGGATCGATCACCGCATCGCTGCGCACCGCCAGGTTCTGCAGGCGGGTGTCGAGGAGCTGGGCCGTGTCGGCTTCACCGAAGGGAGCGGCGGGCGAATAGTTGGCTGCCAGGCATTCAGCCAGCGCATCCTGCTCGGAACCGTTGGCGGCGAAGGTGGCGACGCCGGTGCGTGGGGCGGTAGCGCTCGCCGTGAGATCAATCCGGTTGGGGCTGGCGAGGCTGGCAAAGGGATAGCCGTCCCCGCCGTTGGCCAGGAAATCGAGCGTCACCATGCGGATGGTGCGGTTGGGGTCGCCCACCACCGCCCCGCCGCGCACCACGACGTCGAGGTCGTTGCCGGACTGATCTTCGATGGTGAGATTCAGCACCCGTTCCCCGGCCGGGCGGCTGAGGTCGTAGCTGAAGGCCATGCCGCCCACCTGGGGGAAGCGGCCGCCGCCCACGCCGGCTTCGAGGCCGAACTCGATCAGGGCCTTCAGTTCGGCCGGGGTGACGCTCACCAGCGAAAGGCCGTTGTTGAAGCTCAGGGCGTTGGCGATGTCGTTGCGCGAGATGCCGCCTTCCGGCTTCACCACATTGCCCTGGGCATCGAATACTGCTGCGGTGGGCAGCAGCTCGGGCACGCCGTCCACCGAGCCTGTGGGAATCAGAGACTGGCCGATCGAGTTGCGGATGCCGCCGCCGTTCTTGAGCGACACCATCACCGTGGGGTCGACCGAGCGGGCGAAGGCCAGGTTGGCGTCGGCGGTGAGGTTGCCGAGGTTGGTCTCCTCGCTGCGCACGCCGGGGTTGCGGTTGCCGTTGAGGAACACCTCGCTCACGCCGAACCATTCCGATTCCTGGGCCACGATCACCTCGCGCAGGGTGTCGGCCACCTCCTGCACGCGGGCATCGATGAAGGCCTCGGCGTTGAGGGCCGCCAGGCCAGCGGCATCGGTGCGGTAGGCCCCGCTGACAGTGGGGTCGTAGCTGGTGGGAATGATGGTGCCGGCGGCATCGAAATCGAGCACCAGACGGCCCAGGTACTTGTAGTTGCCGTCGGTGTTCACCACCGCCACCGGCTTGCCGTCGGCGTCGGTCTTGATGATCGGGTACACGCCCTGGGTGCTGTCACCGGGTCGGGCGGAGTCGTTGCTGTCGAACAGGCGGCTGTTGGAGCCGCCGCCCACGATGATGTCCACGTGGCGCAGGCGTTCGGCCAGGGCCTGCTCGATACTCAGCTGCTGCATGTGGGCCAGCAGGATCACCTTGTTCAGGCCCGGATTGGCGGCGATCAGGGCATCCACGTCGGCCTGGATCTCAGCGGCCAGGGCATCCAGCTCGGCTGCGGTGGGGACGGCGCTGAAGGGAGAGGGGGAGATGCCCACGTTGCCTGGGCTGGAGATCGTCTTCAGCCAGGGGGTGGTGGCGCCGACGACGCCCACCTTCTCGCCGTTCACGTCAAACACCACGCTGCCGGTGATGCTGTTGGCCTGGGGAGCCTGGCCATCGGGAACCACCAGGCCGGCCAGGTTGGCGTCGCTGGCGAAGTTGAGGTTGCCGCTGAGGTAGGGGAAGGCGGTGCCGGGGAAATCTTCCGAGCCGCTGATCAGATCCTTGATCACCCCAGTTCCCTGATCGAACTCGTGGTTGCCGAAGGCGATCGCCTGCACCCCCAGGGCGTTCTGGATCAGCACATCGCCGCGGCCCACGGCGCCGTAGGCCTGGGTGGAGGCGCCGTAGAACAAGCCGGGGATCCAGGCGTCGCCGCTGGAGAGGGTGAGGGTATTGACGAAGCCGGGGATGCCATCAAGGTCGATGTCCTCGGCGCGCAGGGCATTGAGCACACCGGAGAGCCTGGGGGCGTCGTCGAGGGCGGAGATGTTGCCCTCCTGGTCGGCCAGGTGGAACAGCTGCAGCTTGAAGGCGCTGCCTGGGGCAAGCGGCTCGGCGCTGGTGATGCTCACCTTGTCGTTGCCTTCGCTGCTGGCGATCAGGCCGGCGGGCTCGCCGGCGGGGCTGCGCAGGAAGGTGATGCCCTCGATCCGATCGGTGCCGGGGAACACCACCGGATCAACGGCCACCACGTTGTAGGGATCGCTCACGTCGAACACCGCCGCCACGCTGGAGGTGGTGCGCTCCAGGGCCACGAAGGCGTAGGTGCGGCCGGCCACGGTGGCGATCTCCACCATCTCGGGCTCGGTGCCCTTGTCGTCGTCGCGGTTGCCGGCCATCAGGCCCAGGCTGTTGGCCAGCTCCTCCAGGGCATCGCTGGAGTCGAACACGACGTTGCCCTTGTCGTCATAGATGCGCAGGGAGCGGGAGCCGATGCTGAAGGCCTTGTCGACCTTGCCGTCGCCGGTGATGTCGCCGGTGTCGTTGAGCAGGTTCAGGCGGGTACGGTCGATGCCGGTGGCCGTCTTGAAGGCTGCATTGAGGGCGCTGACGCCCGGGTGATCGCGGAAGGCGGTGCCGTTCACCGCGGTGCTGGAGTCGGCGCGGGTGAGGTCATAGAAGATGTCGCCGATGTCCGGTTGATACTCACGGGAGTCGCCCTCACCCACCGCCAGCAGGAACTGGCGGCCCTGGGTGTCGGTGTACGTGGCAATGCCATCAGCCATGGGGAGGCCGTAGACCGGCAGGCCGCTGATGGGGCGGTACTGGTTGCCGCCGCCGGAGGTGCCGTTCACATCCCGGTCGGAGCTGTCGAAGCCGGCGCCGTCGAAGTTCACCACGGTGAAGGTGTTGCCGCTGGCGCCTTCGGTGCCGAAGTCGTTGTCGTAATTGATCACCAGCGAGCCGTCGTCGCGGATGGTGAGACCTTCGGGTTTGTCGTAGGCGGTGGTGCCGCCGATCGAGGGCAGGTTGAACAGCTCGATCTTGTGGGCCAGGCGGATGCCGGCAGCTGCCAGGGCGTCGGCGCTGGAGGTGCTGAAGATCTCAGGGGTGGCCGGATTGCTGTCGTGATCGACCAGGGTGCGGCGGTTGTCGAGCAGCTCGGGGCTGGCCACGCCGATCTTGCCCAGCCAGCCATCGCTGGCCTGGTTGGCGGCTGTGGTGATCGCCAGGGTGTCGGTGGCGCCGCGCAGATCCACCTCAACCACGTGCTTGAAGCCGGTGAGGCTGCGGCTGCTGTCGCGCTCCATCACCAGGAACACGCCGCGGGCCGGATCGAAGGCCACATCGCCGATCTTGTCCTGGCCGGTGCGGCCGCTGAGGAGATACAGGTGCTCCTTCACCGGCGTGCCGGTGGCGGGATCGATGGCCAGGATGCGGGTGAGTTCGGAGCTGCTGCGGCCCTCGGTGACGCCGTCACCGTTGGCATCCACATCCAGGGGGCTCTGCATGAAGGCGTAGAGCAGCCCATCGGTGGGGTTGAAGGCCATGCCCTCGATGCCGCGGTTGCTCCAGCGGTTGCCGTAAACGGCGGGCAGGCTGTCGATCGTTTCGGCGCCGATCGGAGTGGCGCCACCCACGTTGTGCTGAGTCTCAAGCTGGGCTTTCTGGCCGGCGGGGATGTAGCGCTGAATCAGGTTGCCGGTGGTGGCATCGAAGATGGCGATCTGGCCGCGGTACTCGTCGCCCACGGCGAACACATCACGGGTGCTGCCGCCGATGTTGAGAGTGAACAGGGACACCGTCTCGGAGTCGATCCCGAACGGGTCGTAGGCCAGCGGCGTGTTGGTGGAATCAATGGGGATGTCGTCCTTGGCCGCCAGCTGGGGCAGGCCGGTGAGGGGCGTGCCATCAGGTCGCTTCAGGCCGATGCGGGCCAGTTCGCTGATGGCGCCGGTGGCCCGGTTCATGCCCAGCTTGTAGATCGTGGGCTGGAAGTCGGGATCGAGGAACTGGCGCTTGCCAGCCACCAGGGGGCCGTTGGGGCCCCGGTCGGTGATCGAGTAGTAGACGTCGAGGGCAACGCCGTCGACCGTTTCCTGGCCGGCGAAGGTGAGGCCCGAAAGGCCACCAGCCAGCACGCCGGCCGGCAGATTGGCGGTGCCGGCCGCATACTCCAGCTCGTAGCTGAAGTTCTCGGCGCTGGCGATGCCGCGGTTCCAGTCTTTGATGCCAGCGGAAAAGATCTCCTTGATCACCGGTGTGGCGCTGCTGAGATCGAGCACGGCAAAAGCGTTGTTCTCCTGCAGGGAGATCCAGGCCGTGGTTCCATCAGCGCTGATGGCGATTGCTTCAGCCTCAATGTCCTGGGCCACCGTGGTGGTCACCCCCAGGCGTTGGCCGATGCGGATGCCGCGGTTGATCAGTTCTGCGCGGCGGTTTTCCCAGGCGCCGAAGCCGATGGTCTGCACATCGGCCTGAACAGGCACCACCGGTGTGGCGGCCAGGTAGCCGCTGGTGTTGATCACCGAGATCGATCCCTCTGGATCGATCGTGTAGAGCGCGTTCGGCTCGCCTTCGTTGGTGACCAGCAGCTTGCTGCCATCGCCGCTGAACTTCACCATGTCGGGCAGGGCGCCCACGTTCACGGTGCTGATGTGAACGGGCAGGGCTGGGTTGTTCAGGTCATAGAACTGAACAAATCCAGGCTCGGTCTTCACCGTGTTCTGCACGGCGATGGCCAGCAGCTTGCCGAAGACGGCTGCGCTTTGAAGTGTTTGGACGCCTTCACCTGGAGTGGCGATGGCAACGGTGCTGGGATTGAGAGGGTCGCTCAGATCGCTGACCACGATGGCGCCGGAGCCCCCGCCAACGGTGTAGAGGTAGCCCGTGGAAGGGTTGTAGGCGGAGATCTCGGCGTTGGCCCCGAGCGCCGAAACGTCGATCACGCCACCCACGGCGGCGACGGCAGGATCAAGCAGGCTGAAAACCAGGGCCACGATCTTGGATCAGAGGGCTTTGGCCAACCCTCTCAATTCACCTCGGCAAACCAGTTAAGGCGGATTTAACAACGGCCGGTGATGTCAGTTCAGACACGTCTCCATGTGCGCGATATTGCCAGGGCTTTGTTTGGAGCAATACATCTGGATTGGCCCGGTTGTGTGTTTCATCGGCCGCCGGATGGCCCGGCAGGCTCTGCCAAACCAGGTCAGAGCCAGTGCCAGGCGCTGAAGGCGGCGGCCTGGCCGCCGGGCAGGCTCCACACCCGGGCGTTGCTGATCCGGAAGCGGCGGCCCTGGCTGTCGATGCGGATGCCGCTGTAGTCGGCGATGGCGTGCCGGCGCTGCACGCGTTGGAGCGCCTGGGCGCGACCGGCGCGCTCGGCCGGTTCGGCGGTGTGCCGCGAGGGCATGCCCACCAGCTCGGCCCAGGGGCGCCGCCAGAGCAGGAGGGCGGCCCGGTTGGCGTAGATCAGCCGGGGGCCCGGATCTCCGCCGGGATCGGCGCCGTCGTGGGCCAGCACCACGGTGGCGGCGGCAAACAGGGACTGGCTCCACTGCAGGGGCGTGGCGTCTGACTCCAGGCCCGCCAGCAGGGGCCTGCCGAAGGCCTGCTCGTGGGTGGCCAGCAGCTTGCTCACCAACTGCTGGCTGGCTGGGGTCAACCAGCCCGGCGGGCTGGGTTCAACCGCTGCCGGCATCACGCGCTGCGGCACTCTCCTGGCCCTCGGTCTGGCCGTTGTCCATCGCCCGGGCCAAGGCCAGGGTGGCCATCGCCTGGCCGTGCTCGCGCACGTGGGCGAGGAAGCACTGGTTGGCCTCCGGGAACTGGGGCGACTCGGCCAGGGGCAGGGGGCCGGCCGCATCCAGGCCGGTGTCCCCCTCCAGGGCCGGGGTGATCACCACCAGGTCGGGGTCGAGGGCAGCGTCGTAGCGCCACCAGCGGCTGGGGTCGGTGATCGCGCCGTGCACCGGCTGCTGGCTGCCGCCACCATCCGTTTCCTCTTCGCCCCGAGCGCGGGCCTGGCGGGCCTGCTTGGCCAGGGCGCGGCGGCGCCGCTTGGCCAGATCGCCGAGCAGCTGGGCGCGGGTGCGGCCGCGCAGCTGGAAGAGCACGAAGGGGTCTTCGCTGAAGCGGTCGCCCATCAGGTAGAACACCGCACTCACGTGCTTGCAGGGGTTGGCCTTGTCGGGGCAGCTGCACTCGCTGCGCACCTCCTGCAACTTGAACGGGAACAGGCGCTTGCCGCTGGCGGCGAAGGCCCGCTCGATGTCCTGGGGCATCACCCCCGCCAGCAGCTGGGCCGACCAGCGCGCCTTCTGGGTGAGGGCGTCGAGCACATAGCCCCAGTCCTCGTCGTTGAGCACATCCAGCCAGAGCTTCACCTTGTAGGGCTCTTCGCCGCTGCCCTGCACGCGGGCATGCACCCGCCGGCCCTCGAAGCGGATCGAGGTGACGTTGCCGGAGCGGGCGTACTCCCAGGCCCGCTCCAGCCGTTTCTTGAAGCGGTAGCCGTGGATCAGCTCCATCCACTGCTCCACCCACCAGGGCTGCTGCCCCAGGCCCTCGTCGCCCAGCTGGGTGTTGATGGCGGGGGAGGAAACGGTCATCGCCGGCCCGCGGGGATGGCCCCAGCATTCTGCTGGCTGGCCAGCAGGGCCCGGCCGCTGAGCACCAGCACCTCAGCGTTGAACAGGTGCCAGAACAGGTGGGTGCCGATCGGAACGAGTGGGCAGAGGGCATTGTCGACACTGCGCAGCAGCAGCGACAGGCTGAACAGTCCGGTGGCCGCCAGCAGCAGCGCCGAGTGCTCCTGGCGCAGCTGATGCCCGGCCAGCAGGGCCAGCACCGCCAGGGTGGGGGCGTAGGCCAGCGATCCGTTCAGCACGCCGGGAAAGCCCCGCCCCGCCAGGCAGGCCAGCAGGAAGGCCAGGCAGAGGCCCGCCGCGGGGGCCAGCGCCAGGCCGGCCCGCCGGCGCAGGTAGAGCAGCAGGAACAGCAGCTGGAACAGCAGGATCGGGAGCACGTCGGCCGCCAGCGCCCAGCCGGTGGCAAAGGTGTGAAACAGGCTGCTGCCTATACCGATGGCCAGGGCCAGGGCCGCCAGGGCCAGCATGCCGCGATCACTTTGGCCACGACTGCGGGCCAGGCTTGCCAGCCGCCAGGCCGCCACCAGGAAGGCGCCGTTGGTGATGGCGTTCAGCGGTTCGGCCAGCAGGCCGGGGCCCAGCCGTTCGCAGTAGAGGTCGAGCATGGCCATCGGTTCAATCCTGCTCCTGCAGGGCCACCAGATCCTTGAGCTGGCCCACGTCCAGGCCGCCCAGCCAGTCCTCGCCGGAGCCCACGATCTCCTCGGCCAGCTTCGACTTCTCCTTGATCATCCGGTCGATGCGCTCCTCCACCGAGCCGCTGGTGATGAACTTGTGCACCAGCACCCGGTTGGTCTGGCCGATGCGGTAGGCGCGGTCGGTGGCCTGGTTCTCCACGGCCGGGTTCCACCAGCGGTCGATGTGGAACACGTGGCTGGCGCGGGTGAGGTTGAGGCCCACGCCGCCGGCCTTGAGCGAGAGCAGGAACAGCTGGGGGCCGCGGGGGTCGTCCTGGAAGCGATCCACCATCGCCTGGCGCTCGGCCTTGCTGGTGTTGCCGTAGAGGAAGGGCACCTCCTGGCGCCAGCTGTGCTCCAGGTGGGCCTTGAGCAGGTGGCCCCACTCGGCGAACTGGGTGAACAGCAGGGCCCGGTCGCCCGCCTCGATCACCTCCTCGAGGATCTCCTCCAGCCGCTGCACCTTGGCGCTGCGGGAGGCAAAGCCAGCCGCTGCCCCATTGCCGACTGCCGCCTTCGCGTCCTCGCCAAGGGCCAGGGCGGGGTGGTTGCACACCTGCTTGAGCTTGGTGAGCAGGGCCAGCACCTGGCCGTGCTTCTGGCCGAGCGGGGCACGGGCGATGGCATCGAGGCTCTGTTCCACGGTGCGGTTGTAGAGCGTCTTCTGCTCGGGGCTGAGCCCCACCCACTCGTGCAGCTCCACCTTCTCGGGCAGGTCGGAGATGATCGAGCGGTCGGTCTTGAGGCGCCGCAGGATGAACGGCCCCACGCGGGCCTTGAGGTCGCGCATCGAGGCCATGTCGCCATAGCGCTCGATCGGCAGCCGGTAGCGCTGGCGAAAGAAGGGCTCATCGCCCAGCACCTTCGGATTGAGGAAGTCCATCAGCGCCCACAGCTCGCTGACCCGGTTCTCCACTGGGGTGCCGGTGAGGGCGATGCGGAAGCGGCCGCTGCGGCTGCCCCGGCCCGGCCGGGCCAGGTCGCGGGCGGCCATCGACTGCTTGGCGCCGGGGTTCTTGATCGCCTGGGCCTCATCGATCACCACCCCCTGCCAGTCGACGGTCTCCAGCAGTTCGCCGTCGCGCTGCAGCAGGCCGTAGCTGGTGAGCACCAGATCGACGCCCTTGAGGGCCTTCTTCAGGGCCGCATCGGTGCTGGGCCGGCGCGGGCCGTAGTGCTCCTTCACCTTGAGCTCAGGCGTGAAGGCCGCCGCCTCCCGCTTCCAGTTGGTGAGCACGGAGGTGGGGGCCACCAGCAGCACGGGCCGCCGCAGCTCCTCCTCGGCCTTGAGGTGCTGCAGGAAGGCCAGCAGCTGGATCGTCTTGCCCAGACCCATGTCGTCGGCCAGGCAGGCGCCCTGGTCGAAGCGGTGCAGGAAGGCCAGCCAGCCCAGGCCCCGCTCCTGGTAAGGCCGCAGCTGGCCGGCGAAGCCAGGGGGAGCCGGCAGCGGATCGGGGGCCTTCTGCTGGTGGTACTGCTCCAGCACCGCCTGCAGCCGCACGCCGGCCACAAAGCGGTGCACCGGCAGGCGGTGGAAGGTGTCGCCCTCGCTGGCGGTGAGCCGCAGGGCATCGTCGAGGCTGAGGTCGGGGTTGATAACGCTGAATTTCTCGGCGTTGCGCAGATCGGCGGGCCGCAGCTCGATCCAGGACCCCTTGTGCTGCACCAGGGGGCTGCGCTTGGCCTGCAGGCGCTCCAGGTCGCGCAGGGTGAGCGTCACCCCGCCGATCATGAACTCCCAGCTCATCACCAGCGTTTCGCCGAGGGTGAAGCCGCGCGACTTGTCGGGCAGTTCGGCCTGGATCGACAGCCCCAGGCGGCTGGCCAGGCCACCCGCCAGGCTGGGCGGCAGGATCACGCCCACGCCCACGTCGCGCAGCTGGGCGGCGGCGGTGCGCACCAGCACGAAGGCCTCGGCCGGGGTGAGCTGCATCGCCTCAGGGGTGGTGGAATCCAGGCCCCGCTCGATCGGCTCGAACACGGTGAGGGCCCGCCCCAGGCCCTCCAGCAGCAGCTCGCTGGGCTGGGGCACGGCCACCTCGCCCAGCTGCAGGGTGCGGTCGCCGGCGCTCCAGGCCACCGCGGCCGGCACCCGCAGGCTGGGATCGGCCTCGGCCTGCAGGCTGAATTTCAGTTCCCACAGCTCCTCCCCCTCGGCGGGGGTGAACAGCTCCAGGCAGGCCCGGGCCGGCGCCACCCGTCCGGCCACGGCCTCGCGCCAGTGGTGGGTGGCGATGATCAGCCGTTCGAGGTCTTCCTCCTCGAGGTGCAGCTGGCCGCTGCCCTTGCCCAGGGCTTTCTGCCAGGCCAGCAGCAGCGGATCAAGACCCTCACCCTCCGGTCTGAAGCCCGCCCGCAGCTGGCCGTCGAGCAGGGCCTCCAGCAGGCTGGCCACCCGCAGCCGGCCGCTGCCCGGGCGACGGCAGGCCAGGGCGGGATCGCCCTCCGGCCCGGCAGCCAGGGCGCAGGTGGCCACCTGGGGGATGCCGATCGCCAGTTCCTCCAGGCGGTGGCGGTCGCCCTCGCGGTTGAGCAGGGGCAGCCAGCGGGCGATGCCGTCCTCGATCTGGGGCAGCCAGCGCCCCCGGGCGATCAGGCTCAGGGCCCAGCGCTGCAGATGGGTCCACCAGCGCAGGTCGTCGGCCATGTCCAGGTGGCCGGCGGCGAGGGGCAGGCCGCTCAGCCACGCGGCGGCGCTGCCCGGATCGAGGGCCCAGCCCTCCACCTGCCAGGGCCACCATTCCAGCTGCCTGGGGATCGGCTCGCCGGCCTGCAGGGGCAGGCCGCTCCAGCTCTTGGAGCCCGCGCTGCTGCGGCCCCGGCTGGCCTGGGTGCGGCTGGGCAGGGTGAGGGTGGCGCGGGCGGGCCGCAGGGCCTCGCTCCAGTAGCCGTTGTCATCCAGCCAGTCGGCCACCTCGTCGGGGGTGAGGGCGAAGGGATGGTCGGGGGCCCCGTGGCCCGGCTGCACCGGACCGGCCACCTTCCAGGTGTCCGCCCAGAGGAACAGGCGACCGCCCGCTCCTTCCGGGGGAAACAGCCAGGTGGCGTGCAGCAGGCTCATCCCAGGGTCATCAGGGCCGGCGGGCCGACAGGTCGCCGGGGGCGACCGGGCGGGATCTGTGCCGAAGCAGCTGCAGTGACAGGTGCAGCAGCAGGGCGGCGCCGACCAGCGGCAACCAGGCACGAATGAGCCCCATCATCACAGTTGGCGCAACCGCCAGCAGGGCGGCCGGCCAGGTCAGGTCCGCCGGCCAGGGGCCGATGGTGGGCAGCCCCAGGCTGTGGATGCCGCAGACGGCCCCCACCAGGCCGGCCTGCAGGTGGCTGTCATCGGGGTCGACCCGCTGCAGGTGGAAGGCCAGCAGGCCGTAGAACAGGCCGCAGCCGCCGGCGCGCAGGGCCGCTTCCAGCCCCAGGGGCAGGCCGAGCAGCAGGGCGGTGAGCCCGGCGCCGAGGGCCCAGCTGATCGACTGCAGCCGCAGCTGCTGGCGGGATGGCGGTGCAGGGAGCTGGCTCACGCGGCGGCCCCGGGGCGTTATGGAGCTGATGCTGGGCGATCATGCCCTGCGCAGGCCCGTTGCAGCATTCATGAGTCCGGGACCGTTGCGGCCGCCTGAGCGCACCCTGCACCTGCATGCCGGACCCCACAAGACCGCCAGCACCTACCTGCAGGCCCGGCTGCACGCCAACCGGCCCGGCCTGGAGCGCCTGGGGCTGCGCTACCCCACCCCCTGGCGGGAGCACTCCCACCGCCACCTGGCCCGGGCCCTGCAGGCAGGCCGCTTCGAGGCGCTGGAGCGGCTGCTCGGGCAGCAGCGGCGCTGGCACGGCGATCTGCTGCTCAGCGCCGAACACTTCGCGCCCCTGATCGGCGACCCCAAGGCGCTGGCGGCGCTGCGCGGGCACTGCGCAAGCCAGGGTTTCGACCTGCACCTGATCAATTTCGTGCGTCCGCAGGCCGAGCTGCTCAATTCCTTCTACGCCCATGGGCTGGGCCGCCTCTACGGCGCCCCCAGCTTCCGGGCCTATGTGCGGGCGCAGCTGGAGGGCCGCCGCCTGCGCGGGCCGGCGCGGCGGCGCTGGATCCGCCAGGCCCCCCAGCTGCTGGATTTCGAGCAACGTTTCGCGGCTCCGCTGGCGGCTGAGGGGCTGCGCCAGAGCTATCTGCCCTTCCGCCCGCGCCGGCAGGATCCCTTCGCCCAGCTGCTGGACCTGCTGGAGCTGCCGCCGCCGCCGGCGGGCTGGCGGGCCGCGCCGCTTGATCAGGCCAACGAACAGCTGGGGCGGCGCGGGCTGGGGCTGGCCTATCTGCTCAACGGCGAGCTCGACCGGTTGCCGGTGCGCCGCAACCAGCTGATCGCCAGCCACGGCCTCAACCGGCTGGTGGAGCAGATCCGCCAGCTGGCCCGCCAGCGGGGCTGGGTGGCCGAGCGCTTCGATGGCTGGCAGGGGCGGTTGCCGGCCCTGTTACAGCAGCGATTCGGGGCTAGTAACAACCGCTTCGCCCAGCGGGTGTGGGGGCAGGACTGGGGGGAGGTGTTCCCCCCGGACCAGTCCGGCAAGGCCCGTGCCGCCGGCCAGGGATTGGTGCTGGATCAGGAGCTGCGCGACAAGGCCCGCGAGCTCTTCCTGGCCTACCGCCGGCGCCTGCCCCGCCACCTGCGCTGAGCGCTCAGGCCGGGCGATGGGCCGGCGGCCTGCCGGATGCCAGGCGTGCCGATGTCAGGCGGCGGCGGAGGCGGCGGCTGGTGCGGAAGGCGGCGGCTATGCCCAGAAGTGGCAGGGGGCCGGGAGCGGAGTAGATGGTGGAACTGCCGCCATAGCCCTGCAGCCTGGCGGCCGAGTAGACATCCTGACCGTTGATATCAATGAAGTTGTAGAAGGAGCTGAAGTCTAATTTGTCGCCGCTAATGATGAAGGAGAAGCTGTCATAGTGGTCCAGGCGATCGCTGCCGCTATTGTTCGCAGTCGGGAATAGCAGTTCCAGGTCAAGGCCTTTGATGCCGTTGGCCATATCAATGCTGCCTGGACTGTAATTAAAGTCTTGGTTAGTGCAGCCTGAGCCTGTAACTCTGCAAATTGAATCGATGTCTGCATTCATCCCAAGGTTGAATGCCACCGAACTGATGAAGGCTCCTGATTCCTTTGTGAGGTTGGCGTCAAGAGTCAGTTTTACGGCATCCTTGCCATTGTATTTGTCTCGATTCTCGATGACAGCCCTGAGCCAGCTTTCGCTGTCGTCTCCGAATGCTGGATTGCCTCCCACCGTGAAGGATGGATCATTAGGGTCATTCTCAGCATCCTTGAATAAAGCGTCTCTGAACAGCAGTGTCACCGCGTTATCGTCTTTGAATGCCTTTGCATCTGCAGGCTCAGCGAGTGCAATGAACACGGCGCCGACTGCAGCATAACAGCCATATCTCAGGAGCAGGCCTCGTGCAAAACAGTGCCTAATCTGACGCGATTGAAGCATTTCTCTCCAGTGGGTTGATAGCCACCCTGGGTCTAGAAAAGAATGAACTGACCATCTGGCTCTGGGTGAAGCGTTGCAGTGGCAGGCTGGCGCCAATTCAGCTGGCTGCACAGTGGAGCGAAGGCCATCGGCAGCGCCCTGCTCCACCCCTTGGGCGATCATGGAGCGCAAGCGCACCACCTGTTCCCATGGCCGCCGTTCCTCCCTCCCGCCCACGCAGCGGCGCCGAGATCCGCGCAGCTTTCCTGGCCTTCTACGAGCAGCGCGGCCACAAACCGATGGCCAGCGCCTCGCTGGTGCCGGACGACCCCACGGTGCTGCTCACCATCGCCGGCATGCTGCCGTTCAAGCCGGTGTTCCTGGGGCAGAAGGAGCGGCCGGCGCCGCGGGCCACCAGCAGCCAGAAGTGCATCCGCACCAACGACATCGAGAACGTGGGCCGCACGGCGCGGCACCACACGTTCTTCGAGATGCTTGGCAACTTCTCCTTCGGCGACTACTTCAAGGAGCAGGCGATCCAGTGGGCCTGGGAGCTGAGCACAGGCGTGTTTGGCCTCAGCCCGAAGAACCTGGTGGTGAGCGTGTTCCGCGAGGACGACGAGGCCGAGGCGATCTGGCGCGACGTTGTGGGTGTGAATCCGAAGCGGATCATTCGCATGGATGAGGCCGACAACTTCTGGGCCTCCGGCCCTACCGGCCCATGCGGCCCCTGCTCGGAGATCTACTACGACTTCAAGCCTGAACGCGGCGACGACGGCATCGATCTGGAAGACGACTCGCGTTTCATCGAGTTCTACAATCTGGTGTTCATGCAGTACAACCGCGACGCGGAGGGCACCCTCACGCCGCTGGCCAACCGCAACATCGACACCGGCATGGGCCTGGAGC
This sequence comes from Prochlorococcaceae cyanobacterium, assembly GCA_040399285.1. GTDB lineage: Bacteria > Cyanobacteriota > Cyanobacteriia > PCC-6307 > Cyanobiaceae > NIES-981. Next base: position 91,003 of record JBBASM010000005.1, on the reverse strand, counting down.
GCATGGCCCAGATCCTGCAGGCGGTGCCCAATAACTACGAAACCGACCTAATTTATCCGCTGATTGAAACGGCGGCAGGCTTGGCTGGCGTGGACTACCGCGCCCTCGATGAGAAGGGCAAAACCAGCCTCAAGGTGATCGGTGACCACTCCCGCGCCATCACCCAGCTGATCGGCGATGGCGTCACCGCCAGCAACCTGGGCCGCGGCTACATCCTGCGCCGCCTGCTGCGCCGCGTGGTGCGCCACGGCCGCCTTCTGGGCATCGACAAGCCCTTTCTCACGGCGATGGGCGAGGCCTCAATCGCCCTGATGCAGGACGCCTATCCGCAGCTCGTGGAGCGCCGCGACGTGATCCTGGCCGAGCTGCAGCGCGAGGAGGCCCGCTTTCTGGAAACCCTGGAGCGCGGTGAAAAACTGCTGGCGGAGGTGCTGGCTGCCCAGCCCAGCCAGATCAGCGGCGCCCAGGCCTTCGAGCTCTACGACACCTATGGCTTCCCGCTGGAGCTCACCGAGGAGATCGCCGAGGAGCACGGCCTCACGGTGGACACCGCTGGCTTCGAGGCGGCGATGGAGGAGCAACGCCAGCGGGCCAAGGCCGCGGCTGTGAGCATCGACCTCACCCTGCAGGAGGCCATTGATCAGGTGGCCGCCGCCGCCCAAGCCACCGCCTTCAAGGGTTACGAGGCCCTGGAGCACCCCAGCTGCGTGCTGGCCCTGGTGGTGAACGGCGAGCCGGCCGAGCGGGCCAGTGCTGGCGACCAGGTGCAGCTGGTGCTTGACGTCACTCCCTTCTACGGCGAGGGCGGCGGTCAGGTGGGCGATCGGGGCGTGCTGCTGGGCGGTGGCGACCAGACCAGCGTGGATGCGGGCGTGATCGTGAGCATCGAGGGCGTGTCGCGCAACCGCTCGGTGTTCGTGCACAGCGGTCGGATCGAGCGGGGCAGCGTGGCGGTGGGCGATCTGCTCACCGCCCGGGTGGACGTGGCCTGCCGCCGCCGCGCCCAGGCCAACCACACCGCCACCCACCTGCTGCAGGCAGCGCTCAAGCAGGTGGTGGATCCGGGCATCGGCCAGGCCGGCTCGCTGGTGGATTTCGACCGGCTGCGCTTCGACTTCCACTGCCCTCGGGCTGTGACGCCAGAGGAGCTGGAGCAGATCGAGGCCCTGATCAACGGCTGGATCAGCGAGGCCCACACCCTCCAGGTGGCGGAGATGGCGATCGAGCAGGCCAAGGCCGCCGGGGCCGTGGCGATGTTCGGTGAGAAGTACGCCGACGTGGTGCGGGTGGTGGACGTGCCCGGCGTGTCGATGGAGCTCTGCGGCGGCACCCACGTGGCCAACACCGCCGAGATCGGTGTGTTCAAGATCGTGGCCGAGAGCGGCGTGGCCGCCGGCATCCGCCGCATCGAGGCGGTGGCCGGCCCTGCCGTGCTGGCCTATCTGAAGGAGCGCGAGGCGGTGGTGAAGCCCCTGGCCGAGCGCTTCAAGGCCCAGCCCGGCGAGATCGTGGAGCGGGTGGCCCAGCTGGCCGACGAGCTCAAGGCCACGCAGAAAGCCCTGGCGGCGGCCCGCAGCGAGTTGGCGGCAGCCAAGGCTCAGGCGCTGGTGGACAAGGCGGAGGCGGTGGGCGTCACTCCTTCTGGCGAGCCCTTGCAGTTGCTGGTGGCTCGCCTCGATGGTGTCGAGGGCGCGGGTCTACAGGTTGTGGCGCAGAATCTCCAGGAGCAGGTTGGTATCGGCACTGCAGTGGTGATTGGTGGCTTACCTGAGCCCTCTGATTTGGGGAAGGTTGTTCTTGTCGCTGCTTTTGGACCAGAGGTGATCGCCGCCGGTCAGCAGGCGGGCAAGTTCATCGGCGGCGTGGCCAAGGCCTGCGGCGGCGGCGGCGGCGGCCGGCCCAACCTGGCCCAGGCAGGCGGTCGCGATGGCGCGGCCCTGGATGGGGCCCTGGAGCAGGCGCGCTCATGCCTGCGCGAGACCCTTGGCTGACGCCCGCTTGCCGGCCCATCAAGCTGGTGGTGTTGCCATTGGCTCGAGGTGGATGTGTTGATCAAGCTGCGCCCGTTCCTGCTTGTGTTGCCGTTGCTGGGGATCCTGTCCGGTCGGCCGGCCGGGGCCCAGACCCAGGTGCAGCTCAGCTGCAGCGGCACCGTGCTCCAGAGCAGTGGCAGCGCCGAGATCAAGCGGACCATCGAGGCCCTCGACGTGTCGCTGCAGCTGGAAGCCCAGGGCGCCAGTGCGGATGCAGCCCTGGCGGAACTCCAGCGGCGGCTGGCGGCAGTGAGGTCTGCCCTGCAGGCCCTGCAGGTGCAGGAGTTGCAGGTGAGTTCGCCCTCCACCTGGCAGCGGCCCGTTCAGCGGGATCGCCCCGCTGGCGTGGAGGCCAGCCTGTCGGTGCAGGGGCGCCTGCAGCCCCAGCGCCTGCAGCAGCTGGTGCGCCAGGTGGGCACCCTGCCCGGGGTGCGGCTGGCACCGGTGGGCACCAGGGCCGATGAGCGCCAGAACCGCGCCAGCCGCCGCAAGCTCTTGAAGCTGGCCTATCAGGACGCCCTGGAGCAGGCCCAGGACATGGCGGCTGCCATCGGCCTGCGCCAGCTCCAACCCCTTGATATCCAGGTGGAGGGTGGGCCAAGGCCCATGGCCATGCGGGCGATGGCCAGTGCCGATGCCGCTGTGCCGCCCTTTGATCCCGACGAACTGGCCAGGCCCATCGACCGCCTGCAGCTGCAGGTGCGCTTTTGCGCGCGCTGAGGCTGGGTTACTGCGCCTGCAGATAGGTGGTCTGGCGCAGGCTGGTTTCCAGGTGGTCCATCAGGCGGCGGGCGTCGCCGATCGCCAGCTGACCCTGGGCGATCGCCGTTTCGCTGGCCATGCGCAGCCGCTCCAGCAGCAGCTGGGGGTCGTGCTCCATGGCCTGCAGCACCTCGGCGTTGGTGTCGCCGCGCACCACGTGATCCACCCGGTAGCCGCCGCCGGGGGCCAGGCGGATATGCACCGCATCGGTGCTGCCGAACAGGTTGTGCAGGTTGCCCATCACCTCCTGGTAGGCGCCGGCCAGGAACAGCCCCACCCAGTAGGGCTCGCCGGCGCGCAGGGGGTGGAGCTCCAGCAGGCTCTTCACCTGGTCCCTCCCGGATCGCCCATCTGGATTGATGAAGCGGGCCAGTTTGCCGTCGGAATCGCAGGTGAGGTCAGCGAAGCTGCCCAGCCGGCTGGGGGCTTCATTGAGGCGTTGCAGGGGCAGCACCGGGAACAGCTGGTCGATCGCCCAGGTGTCCGGTGCCGAGCGGAACACCGAGAGGTTGGCGTAGTAGGTGGAGGCCAGGGCGGCCGGCAGGGCCCGCAGCTCGTCGGGCACCGGGGCGTCGGCCGGCAGCAGGGCCAGCCGCTCGGCGATGCCCTGGCAGCAGGCCCAGGTGAGCTGCTCGGCCAGGCCCCGCTCCGGTAGTCCCAGGTAGCCCAGGCGGAAGGCCGCCATGGCGTCGTCCTTGAACTTGAGGGCGTCGTTCCAGGCCTCCTGCAGCCGCTCCAGCCCCGCGCCGATCGCGGCGGCGTCCGTGGCGGGGATGGCGCTGATGGCGGCGTGGGTGTCGCGCAGGTTGCGCAGGATCAGGGCCTCCTCGCCGGCCGCCTCCGGCACCGCCCTGGGCAGGCCGCCGGCGCCGAGCACGTCAAACACCAGCACCGAGAAGTGGCTGGCGATCGCCCGGCCGCTCTCGCTCACCAGGGTGGGCACGGCGATGCCGGCGCCTTCGCAGCACTCGCGCACGGTGGCCACCACGTCGTTGGCGTAGTTCTGCAGGGAGTAGTTCTTGGAGGCGGCGGTGGCGGTGCGGCTGCCGTCGTAGTCGATGCCCAGGCCGCCGCCCACATCCAGGTAGCCCATCGGCGCCCCCAGGCGGGTGAGCTCGGCGTAAATCTGCCCTGCCTCCTGCAGGGCGTCCTTGAGCACGGCGATGTCGTTGATCTGGCTGCCGATGTGGAAGTGCAGCAGCCGCAGTTCCCCCAGCAGATCGGCCGCCCGCAGGGCCTCCACCGTGGCCAGCAGGTCGGGCACCGACAGGCCGAACTTGGCCTTCTCCCCCACCGAGCTGCCCCAGCGGCCGGTGCTGCGGGTGGAGAGCTTGGCGCGGATGCCGATCAGCGGTGCCGCCCCCAGCGCCTGGCTGGCGGCGATGATCCGGTCCACCTCGTCGGCCTGCTCGATCACCACCACCGGCTGGCGGCCGAGGCGCCGGGCCAGGATCGCGGTTTCGATGTAGCGCTGGTCCTTGTAGCCGTTGCAGATCAGCAGGGCCTGGGGGTCGTCCACCAGCGAGAGGGCGATCAGCAGCTCGGCCTTGCTGCCGGCCTCCAGGCCGAAGTGCCAGCGCTTGCCGCTCTCCACCAGCTGCTCCACCACATGGCGCTGCTGGTTGCACTTCACCGGGAACACCCCCTGATAGCGGCCGGCGTAGCCGTACTGGGCGATCGCCCGCTCGAAGGCGCCGTGCAGCCGCTCCAGCCGGTCTTCGAGGATGTCGTCGAAGCGGATCAGCAGCGGCAGGCTGAGGTTGCGGCCCCGCAGCTCCTGCACCAGCTCCACCAGATCGAGGGAACCGCCCCGCTGCCCCTGGGGTTGCACGCACACGTGGCCGCGGGCGTTGGCGGCGAAGTAGGGATCGCCCCAGCGGTCGAGGCCGTAGAGGGCGGCGCCGTCGGCGGCGGTCCAGGGGCTGGCGGTGGGGGCTGTGGTGGGAGCTGCTGCGGCTGGGGCGCTGGACGGTGGACTGATGGGGCTGGGGGGCGTGGTGCCCTGGTGGTTGGCGAGCACCATCAGACCGCTGCAGTCAGGATTCGGGTGGGGTCAGCCTAGTCAGGGCCTGCCGCCGGCCCAGGGGCGCAGGCGGCTCACCATGACCTGGGGGCTTGCGGGTATCACTCGTGTTCTGGGGTGCCAGGTGATGCGTGACCCTGGCCAACTTGTCTCAACGGTTCTCGATCGCCAACAGCTGGAGATCCAGCCCGTCGTTCACGAAGCCCAGAAAGTCGCGATCCAGCGTCAACAGCCGCCATCCTCCTGTGATGGCCAGGGCCGCCAGGTAGGCGTCCATCCACCGTTTCGGGGCAGCCTGGTCCAGGCAGGCCAGCTTCATCCAGCAGGCCATCAGGTTGGGCGGTTCCTCCACAACCGCCACCTGGGGCAGGCCGGACAGGGCCTGCAGGGCGTTGCAGGCGTCGCGGTTCGTGGCTGACGGGGCTGCGTGGACGTTCAGCAGGGTGGGTGTGGAGGCCAGGCGCAGAAAGCTCTGCTGGGTGGCGCGGCACCAGAGCCAGGGATGCTCTGGCGTGGCGTTCAGCAGGCCCTGGCGTGTCTGGCGATGGCAGGGGTGGGCCTCAAAGCTCAGCGCCAGCCAGACACAGGTATCAACCAGAGAGGCCGGCACGCTGGCGGTCCTCCTCGGCGAGCGCGCTTTGCTCCAGGGTCAGCAGCTCCTCCAGCGTTGGCACAGGCCTTTCCACGCTGGGATCACGGCGAAACACGGGCAGGCCGTCGTCGGCGATGGCCAGGGCGCCGAACGTTGACGCCGGGGCGCTCGCAGGCAGCTCACTCAGGCCCTGGCGGATGTACTCGGCAACGAGGTCCTTGAACGGGCGCCCCAGATGGAGTGCCTTCTGGCGTGCTTGTTGCACCAGCACATCGGGCAGGTCGATGGTGGTTTTCATCGGCTGGCGCCAACAGCTGGCTGCCACAGCTGGCTGGCTTGCAACCCACCTTACTGGGTTGCCGGATATTGGCTGGCCCAGGCGTGTGCTTGCCAAGCGGCGGCTCCGCCGCACACGATGTGCCTCAACTTCTGCTCTTTCTCCATGGCCGCCGAACGCACCTTCATCGCCATCAAGCCCGACGGGGTGCAGCGCGGTCTGGTGGGCGAGATCCTCGGCCGCTTCGAGCGCAAGGGCTTCAAGTTGGTGGGCCTCAAGCAGCTCACCCCCAGCCGGGCGCTGGCCGAGCAGCACTACGGCGTGCACCGCGAGCGTCCCTTCTTCGCCGGTCTGGTGGAGTTCATCACCAGCGGTCCGGTGGTGGCGATGGTGTGGGAGGGCGACGGCGTGATCGCCAGCGCCCGCAAGCTCATCGGCGCCACCAAGCCCCTGGAGGCCGAGCCCGGCACGATCCGCGGTGACCTGGCGGTGAACATCGGCCGCAACGTGATCCACGGTTCCGACGCCCCCGAGACCGCCGCCTTCGAGATCGGCCTGTGGTTCCAGCCCTCCGAGCTGAGCGACTGGACCCCCGCTGATCAGGTGTGGCGCGTGGAGGGCTGAAACCGATCCCAGCGGAAGGCGGCCAGCTGAGCTGCCTCCGCGGCTGGAAGCGGTTGGCCCAGTAGCTGGGCTGCCAGCAGTTCGGCCGTGATCGCCGCCAGCAGCACGCCGTTGCGGTAGTGGCCGGTGGCCAGCCAGAGGCCCGGCACCGGGCTCGCGCCCAGCAGCGGCCCCTCGTCGGGGGTGCAGGGCCGGAAGCCCCACCAGCGCTCCATCGGCGGCCACTGGCAGGCCGCCGGCAGCAGGGCGGCGATGCCCGCCTCGAGCTGGCGCTGGCCGGCGGGGGTGAGGCCCTCGCTGAAGCCCGCCCCCGGCTCGCTGGTGGCCCCCACCACCAGCAGGCCGTCCTCCCGGCCCACCAGGTAGGTGCCCGGCCCGAAGATCACCCTCCCCAGGGCCTGGCGGGGCCCCTGCAGCGACAGCATCTGGCCCTTCACCGGGAACACCGGCAGCTCGGGCCACAGCCGGGCGCTCCAGGCGCCGCAGGCCAGCACCGCCTGCTCGGCCACCAGGCTGAGCTGCTCACCATCGGCCCGGCGCAGGCGCACCCGTTCCAGGGCGCCGCTGGCCGCCCGTTCCAGGCCCAGCACCTCCGTGCCCTCCTCAAAGGTCACCCCCAGACCCGCGCAGGCCCGCTCGAGGGCCCGCATCAGCCGCCGGCGGTTGTCGATCTGGCCGTCCTGGGCGAACAGCAGCCCGGCCTGCCAGCGGGGGCCGATCCCCGCCACCTCCCGCTCCAGCCCGGCCCGATCGAGCGGTTCCCCCCAGGCGGCGGTGGGGTAGGCGTCCCGCTCGGCCGCCGTGGCGAAGGGCACCACGATGCCGCAGGGCCGCAGGCCGCAGGTCAGGCCACTATCGGCCTCAATCTGCTCCACCCAGGCGGGGATGCGCGCCAGGCTGGCCTGGCCCAGGGCCAGCTGCTCCCCGGTCAGCCCCTCGGCGTGGGGGGCGAGCATGCCGGCCGCCACGAAGCCGGCGGCCTCGCTGCGCCGGCGGCTGAGCACGGTGACGGCCTGGCCGCGGCGGGCGCACTGGTGGGCGATCGCCAGCCCCATCAGGCCGCCGCCGAGAATCAATACGGGTGGGCTGGCCGTTGCCGGCATCGCTGCACTGGGGGTTCGCTGGCCGGTCTAGCGCTCCAACCGCTGGCACAGCCAGGGCAGGCTCAGGCCCTGCAGGCTGAGGTTGAGGAACACCACCACGAAGATCAGGCCCTCCACCAGCTCCTCCAGCCGGGGCAGCTCGGCGGGGGAGAGGCCCGGCAGGGAGGGCAGGGCCTGGGTCACGCTGTAGCCCAGGGCGATCGGCACCGCCCCGCGCAGGCCGCACCAGGCGATCAGCGCCCCGCCCCGCCAGTTGAACGGTGACCAGGGCTGGCAGGCCAGCACGCTCAGGGGCCGGGCCACCAGCATCAGCGCCAGGGCCACCAGCACGCCGGGCAGCACGGCGCCGGGAATGCTGCGGGCCTCGATCAGCACGCCGAACAGCAGGAACACCGTGATCTGCATCGTGGTGTTGAAAGGCTCCAGGCTGTGTTCGAGCAGCTCCGGGGTGATCAGTTTGTTGTCGTAGATGTTGTTGGCCAGGAACAGCCCCGTCACGTAGGCGGCGATGAAGCCCGAGCCCCCCAGCAGGCTGGCGAAGCCGTAGGAGGCCAGGGCGATGGCGATGCCCACCACCAGGATCTGGTCCTTGCTGGTGATCAGCTGGTTGAGCACGAACTGGGCCAGATAGGTGAGGATCAGGCCCACGAGAATGCCGCTGCCCACGCTCTTGATGAAGCCCTGCAGCTGATCCAGCAGGGCTGCCCCCTCACTGCCCCCCTGGCCGCTGAGGCCCAAGATCAGAAACAGGAAGAGGATGGCGGCGGGATCGTTCACCGACGACTCGAACTCCACCAGCGAGCGCACCCGCACCGGGATGCGCTCCTGCACGCCCCGCAGCACGCTCAGGGTGGCGCCGGCGTCGGTGGAGCCCAGGCAGGCCGCCACCAGCAGGGCCAGCGTGTGCGGGATCGGGTTACCCAGTCCCTGGAACACCGCCCAGATCAGGCCGCCCAGCACCAGCGACGACACGGCCACGCCCCCCACCGCCAGCAGCACGCCATAGCCGAGGAAGCCACGGATGTGCTGGGTGTCTGAGTTGAGCCCAGCCACGAACAGCAGCATGCTCAGGGTCACGGTGTTCAGGGCATCCACCGCGGTCACCGACAGCAGGCCCGTGCCGGGCTGGAGGGCCACCCCCAGCACCAGGATGCCGAGGATCGCCGGCACCCGCAGGTGCAGCGCCAACCGGCTGGCCACCAGGGTGGCCAGATAGATCACGGCGATCACCGCCAGCACCCCGGCGAGGGGCAGCTGCACTCCGCTGGCCAGGGGTTCGCTGGGGGTCATGGGCTGGGGTGGCGGGGAGAGCAGTGGGGGGCTGATCTGGCAGGAGCAGGGGCAGCTGAGGTCCTGCCCATGCGCGGCACCGCGTCGGCGAACCACTGGAACAGCAGGGGCGAGAGCAGCAGCAGGCTGAGCAGGTTGGGCAGCACCACCAGGGCCTCCAGCAGCTCGGCGGTCAGCCACAGGCCGCTGCCGCCGATGGGCGCCAGCGGCACCAGGGCTGCGCACCAGCAGCAGCGGAAGGCCAGGCGCCAGCGGGCGCCCGCCAGAAACAGCAGGCAGCGCTCCGCCACCACGCCGGCGCTGAGGATGGTGGTGAAGCTGAACAGCACGATCGCCAGGTGGCTGATCCACTGCGACCCCGGTCGGGCCCAGTCCATCGCCGCGTCCACCAGGGCCAGGGGGGCGACCGCAGTGCCAGCGCCACTGGCTCCGCTGGCGATCAGCAGCAGGCCGGTGGCGCTGCACAGGGCTGTGTCCACCAGGTTGCCGAGCATGGCGATCGAGCCCTGGCGCAGGGGATCAGCGGGTCTGGCCGCGGCCTGCACGATGGCGGCGCTGCCCGTGCCGGCCTCATTGGAGAACACCGCCAGGCGCACGGCGGCGCTGATCGTCACGGCCACGCCCCCAGCGGCGATCGCCCGGGGGGCGAGGGCGCCCGCCAGTACCTGCACCAGCGCGGGGCCCAGGTCGGGGCCATGGGCCAGCAGCAGCGCGGCCGTGGCCAGCCCGTAGCCCAGCACCATCAGCGGCACCAGCAGGGTCGCCACCCACCCCACCCGCCGCAGGCCGCCACTGATCACCGCCGCCGTGGCCAGGGCCGTCACCAGGCCGGTGAGCAGGGGCGGACTGCCCAGGTCCTGGGCCATCACGGCCGCCAGCTGGCCGATCTGCAGCCCGTTCGAGGAGCCGAAGGCCGAGAGCACGGTGATCGCGGCGAACACGCCCGCCAGGGCGCGCCAGCGGCGGTGCAGGCCCCGCTGGATCGTGAGCATCGGGCCGGCCAGCACGCTGCCATCGGCCTGGGTGCTGCGGAAGCGAACCGCCAGGGCCGTCTCCGCGAATTTGAGGGCCATGCCCACCAGCGACACGGCCCACAGCCAGGCCAGCACCCCCGGCCCACCGATGCTCACCGCCAGCGCCACGCCGGTGATGTTGCCGATACCCACGGTGCCGCCCAGGGTCACCAGAAAGGCCGTGCCGCTGTCCAGTTCGCCGTCGCCGGCAGGCATTCCGGGATGGCGCAGGCTCCGCCAGAGCTGGCGCAGGCCGTAGGGGATCAGCCGCCAGGGGCCGAAATTGAGCCCCAGGCAGAGGAACACCGCCACGAAGCACACCCAGTCGGCCAGGAGCCCCCACACGAAGGCGTGAAGCGCCGCAACCAGTTCCATAGGATCGGGCCTGATCGGCAGGCGATGGGCTCATGGTGGCGGATGGGGCGGCGAACGGGCCAGGGAGCGCGGCATGGGAGGCCGTGATCGGCCTGGAGACCCACGTGCAGCTGGGCACCGCCAGCAAAATTTTCACCTGTGCCTCCACCACCTTCGGCGACGACCCCAACACCCACATCGATCCGGTGGTGTGCGGTCTGCCGGGCACGTTGCCGGTGCTCAATCAGAAGGTGCTGGAGTATGCGGTGAAGGCGGCGATGGCGCTGAACCTGACGATCGCCGAGCACAGCAAGTTCGACCGCAAGCAGTATTTTTATCCCGACCTGCCCAAGAACTACCAGATCTCCCAATACGACGAGCCGATCGCCGAGGACGGCTGGATCGAGGTGGAGGTAGCTGAAAAGGGCAAGGAAACCTATACGAAAACAATCGGCATCGAGCGCCTGCACATGGAGGAGGACGCCGGCAAGTTGGTGCACGCCGGCAGCGACCGCCTGGCGGGCTCCACCCACTCCCTGGTGGACTACAACCGCGCCGGTGTGGCCCTGGCCGAGATCGTGAGCAAGCCCGATCTGCGCACCGGCCGCGAGGCGGCGGAATATGCCTCGGAGATCCGCCGGATCATGCGCTACCTGGGCGTGAGCGACGGCAACATGCAGGAGGGCTCCCTTCGCTGCGATGTGAACATCTCGGTGCGCCGCGGCCCCGATGCCCCCTTCGGCACGAAGGTGGAAATCAAGAACATGAACTCGTTCTCCGCGATCCAGAAGGCGATCGATTTCGAGATCCAGCGCCAGATCAAGGCCTACGAGGCCGGCGAGCCGGTGGTGCAGGAAACCCGCCTCTGGGATGAGGGCAAGCAGCTCACCAGGAGCATGCGCTCCAAGGAGGGCGCCAGCGACTACCGCTACTTCCCCGATCCCGACCTGGGCCCGATCGAGGTGAGCGCCGAGCGGCGGGAAGGCTGGCGCGCCGAGCTGCCCGAGCTGCCGGCCGCCAAGCGCCACCGCTATGCCGAGCAGCTGGGCCTGTCGCAGTACGACGCCCGCGTGCTCACCGATGAGCGGCCGATGGCCGACTACTTCGAGGCGGTGGTGGCGGCCGGCGCCGATGCCAAGGCGGCGGCCAACTGGATCAGCGGTGACATCGCCGCCCACGTGAATGCCAACCGGCTCTCCTACGCCGAACTGCCCTTCCGGCCCGAGCAGCTGGCCGAGATGGTTCAGCTGATCGAGGGCGGCATGATCAGCGGCAAGATCGCCAAGGAGATCCTGCCCGAGCTGCTGGAGCAGGGCGGCTCGCCGAAGGCGATCGTCGAGGCCCGCGGCCTGGGCATGATCAGCGACCCTGCGGCGATCACGGCGATCGTGGAGGAGCTCCTGGCGGCCCACCCCGAGGAGGTGGAAGCCTTTCGCGGCGGCAAGACCAAGCTGCAGGGCTTCTTCGTGGGCCAGCTGATGAAGCGCACCGGCGGCAAGGCCGATCCGAAGCTCGCCAACCAGATCCTCAGCCAGAAGCTGAAGGGCTGAGCTGCAGGCGGCTGCGTCGTTAGCCTGTAGGCATGACGGTTGCCAGGCCCGCTGCTGCTCTTGGGCATCCGGCTCGCTGCCCCGCGCGCTTCACCGTGGAGCAGTTCCACCGGCTGTGCGAGGCCGTGCCGGAACAGCGTCTGGAATTGATCGATGGTGAGGTGCTGGAGGTGATCGCCAAGGGCACGCGGCACACGGCGGTGGTGCATCGGCTGATCCGGGCGATCGAGGCTTCCCTGGCTGCTGCACCCCAGGTGCCCATGCAGTTGCGGGTTGAGGCCCCGCTCGATCTCGGACCGGCCCATGAGCCTGAGCCCGACCTGGCCCTGGTGGCCCGCCGGGACGACGACTATTGGCACGCCCACCCCACCGCGGCCGACACCACCCTGGTGATTGAGGTGGCTGATTCCAGCCTGGTGTTCGATCTGGAGGCCAAGGCTCGCCTCTATGGCGCTGCGGGCATCCCCCACTACTGGGTGGTGGATGTGCAGGCACCGCGTCTGCATGTGGTTCACACGGCGCCGGGGTCCGTGCCCGGCTGGCTCGGCCGGCTCAGGGAGTCGGTGGAGCAGATCCTGGCCGCCCTTCCCCAGGGCTGAGCGCTCCTGCCACCTGTGCCGTCAACTGCTCAGGGGGGCCCCGGTTATCGAGCACCACGTCGGCCAAGGCCCGCTTGCGCTCCAGCGGCCACTGGGCCGCGAGGCGCGCCCGGGCCTCGGCTGCGCTGAGGCCGTTGCGGGCCATCAGCCGCTGCAGCTGCTGGCCCTCGTCGCAGTCCACCAGCCAGATCGTGCTGCACAGCTGCTCCAGGCCGGCCTCAAACAGCAGCGGAATCATCAGCACCAGCACCGGTGCCGCAGCCAGCCGCTCCAGTTCGGCGGCCAACCGCGCCCGCACCAGCGGGTGCACCAGCTGCTCCAGCCACCGCCGCTCATCGGCATCGGCAAACACGATCCGGCCCAGGGCGGCCCGATCGATCGCCGCTTCAGCGGCACCCGTTCCCGGGGCCCGCACCTGCTCGCCATAGCGCTCCAGCACTGCCCGTGCGCCCGCGCTCCCCGCCGCCAGGGCATCCCGGGCAAAGCCATCCGCATCGAGCACCGGCAGGCCCCGGGCCTCCAAGAGCCGGCCCACCGTGCTCTTGCCGCTGGCGATGCCGCCCGTGAGGCCGATGCGCCGCTGCTGGCCGCTCCAGCGAGGCCGGTTGAGTCGCTCCAGCAGGGGCGGTGGCCCCAACTGCTCCAGCCGGAACTGGCGCCCGTAGCTGGGGGTGGGCCGCTCAGAGTAGAAACGGCTGCCGCGGGGCGGCCGCAGCCGCTGCCACCCATTCAGCAGGCGGCTGCGGGTCCGCAGGGCATGCCTCACTAGCCGCTGCAGCCACACGGCGGCAGGGTCCCAACCGAGGCTGGTGGCCACAGAATCGGGCAGCACCCCCCGCAGCACCCCCGCCAGGAGCCGGCTCAGGGGGGCGGGCCACCCGCTGAGGAGCATGGCCAGGGTGGCGTCCGCCACCTGCCGATTGCTGGCGGCCGCGGCAAACAGCGTGGTCTCCACCCGCTGGTTGAGCGCCAGCAGCTCTTCCAGCGTGGTCGGCAGGTCGGCAATGCCCATCCGGCCCCCCACATGCCGCCAGAAGCGGAACAGGGCCTGCTGCTCGGTGAGCGTGAGCGGCCGCCAGCCGTAGCTTTCCAGCCAGCGGATCGGCTCGGCCACAAAGCCCGAGAGCACGTAGAGAAAGTCGGCGTTGGCGATCGCGTAATGGCCGTGGATGCGGTTCAACCTTGCGATCACTGCGCTGCCCGCCGGACTGTCTGGCCCATGGCGCAGCAGCTCGGCCACCATCAGGCCGGTGTCGTCATAGCGCTTGCGGGGCCTCTGCTCAAATTCACCGGTCCGGCTCAGCAGTCCCGAAATCGAGGGCAGGCAGAAGGTCTTGAGCAGGGCCAGCTCCAGGGCGCGGGTGATGTCCCAGGGGAAGGCCGTGCCCGCCAACCGCTGACAGATCACCACGGCTTCGGCATCCAGGGGCATGGGTGGATCCATGGACGCCGATTGTGGCTGGCCGCTGCTGATCGACGTGAAACCTCCCGATCGCCAGCATGACCAGCTTCAGCCCAGGGACCCACTCACCAGTGGGGCCAGATCCTCAACGGAGATCCCCCGGGTCACGGCCTCCAGCCTGTTCCCGGTGAAGATCCCCACCCGATCTCCCTTGAGCGCTTCGATGCGGATGTCGGCGGTGGCGACACTGCCGAGCACGATCCGATCGAGAGGATCCATGGGGCCGTCGATGCGCAGCGGTGACTGGCGCCCCGCCTTGAAGCGCACCAGATCCGCCTCCCCATCATCCAGGCCGATGATCCGGTCGTGCTTGCCCTTGCCGGGCCGGAGCACGTCCTCCCCCCTTCCTCCCCGGAGGAGGTCGGAACCACCGCCCCCCTTGAGCAGATCGTTTCCCTGGCCGCCACGCAGCTCGTCCGCCTGCTTGCGCCCGAACAGCTGGTCATCCCCCTTGAAGCCGATGATCTCGTCGCGACGGCGTGTGCCCTTCAGGACATCGTTCTCTGGTGTTCCTTCAATCCGGTTGAACCTGGATGCCTGGCTGGAGCTGGTCATGGTGGCGAGGAAGAACTGATCAGAGCCTGAAGGCCCCAGCTGGGGCCTTCAAAGATTCCGCCGCACCGCGCCGGATCTGCTGTCCGGGGCCCGCATGGTCGCTGGATCTGTGCTGTCTGAGGATCACTGCATCGCGCTCCCGCCTTGACCCACCCCTGGACCCCGATCCCCGGCGGCCTCACCGCCCCGGCCGGCTACCAAGCCGCCGCCGTCACCGCCGGGCTGAAGGCCTCCGGCAAGCCCGACCTCTCGCTGCTGCTCGCCCCCGAGGGCGCCGTGTGCGCCGGCACCTTCACCACCTCCCTGGTGCGGGCCGCCTGCGTGGACCTCTGCGCCGAGCGCCTGGCGGCCAGCGGCGGCCACGCCCGGGCCGTGCTCACCAACTCCGGCCAGGCCAACGCCTGCACCGGTGAGCGCGGCCTGGCCGACAGCCTCACGGCCACCGCAGCGCTGGCGTCCCGGCTGGGCCTGGCGCCCGGGGAGGTGCTGATCTGCTCCACCGGCGTGATCGGCGTGCCGATCCCGATGGACACCCTGGTGGCGGGCCTCGATCCCCTGGTGGTGGCCCTCAGCCCCGAGGGCGGCGGGGCGGCGGCCCAGGCGATCCTCACCACTGATCTCGTGGAGAAGCAGATCGCCCTGGAGGCCAGTCTGGGCGGCCGCACGGTGCGCATCGGCGGCATGGCCAAGGGGTCAGGGATGATCCACCCCGCCATGGCCACGATGCTCGGCTATCTGAGCTGTGATGCCGGCGTGCCGGCCGAGGTGTGGCAGGCGATGGTGAGCCGGGCGGTGGATCGCTCCTTCAATGCGATCACGGTGGACGGCGACACCAGCACCAACGACACGTTCCTGGCCTTTGCCGCCGGCGAGCCCCTGAACCCCGAGCACTTCGCCGCACTGGAGACCGGCCTGACGGCGGTGTCGCAGCATCTCGCCAAGGCGATCGCCCGCGACGGCGAAGGCGCCACCTGCCTGATCGAAGTGCAGGTGGAGGGGGCGGCCACGGAGGCCGGTGCCCGCGCCATCGCCCGCACGGTGTGCGGCTCCTCGCTGGTGAAGTGTGCCGTGCACGGCCGCGACCCCAACTGGGGCCGGATCGTGGCCGCCGCCGGTCGGGCTGGGGTGCCTTTCGATCCGAATGCTGTCGCCCTCTGGCTGGGGGAGCACCAGCTGATGGCCGCCGGCCAGCCCCTGGCCTTCGATCGCGCTGCGGCCAGCGCCTACCTGCGCGCCTGCGCAGCCGGGGCCTATCTCGCCGGCCCCGGGCCTGTGGGCGATTGCGTGCAGATCCGCCTGTCGCTGGGCGGCGGCCCCGGCGCGGCCCTGGCCTGGGGCTGCGACCTCTCCGATCAATACGTGCGCATCAACGCCGACTACACCACCTAATCTCCGCTGATGACCACAGCACCTGAGCCCTCATCTGCCCAGCAGCGCCTGAGCACGGGTCGGTGGCGCCTGCCACCCCTGCTGGCTGGAGCCTGTTTCGGCCTGGGCTACGCCGTGGTGCATCGGCTGATGGCGATCGAGTTCCCCCGGCTGGTGCAACTCGGACAGGCGTTTGAGGTGCGGGAGTTTCCCGGCACGAGCCTGGAGGCCCTCAGGCTGAAGAGCGGTGCCGCCGCCCAGTCGATCCGCGGGGATCTCGCCGTGCTGGAGCTGGAGGAGCAGGAGAAGGAGAAGGCCAGGCCGATCGAGAAAGCCCTGGAGCCCGCGCCGCTCATCCGCCCCCTGCCTTCCCCGCAGCAGACCTTCACGGAGCCCCTGGACGCGGAGCCCGATCCCGAATTGGCCCAGCCGCAGGCTCCCCTGGAGGAGGCGCCTCCCGAATTGCCGGACCAACCCGCTCCCTGAGGCAGCCATCTGCCACAGTTCGGATTCGAGCAGCCCGCCGCCCCATGCCAGCTCCCCAGACCGTGATCCAGGCGGCGGTGGCCCGCCTCAGCGCCAGGCTGGGCAGCGGTCTGCTGGATGCGGCCGCCCAGGCCGCGGTGGTGCTGCAGGACGCGCCGGAGCGGCTGCGGCAGGAGTTCACGCTGTTCTGGCAGGAGGTGGAGATGGAGGCGGAACGGCTGGAGCGCGGTGAGACGCCTGGGGGTGGGGCTGGCACTGGTTCAGGGCCGGCGGCAGCGGCCGGAGCGGCCCAGGATCTGCAGGGCCAGATCGATGCCCTGCGGGCCCAGGTGGCGTCCTTCAGCCGACGCCTGGACCAGCAGACCCCATGAGCCGGCGCCCACTGCTGATCTGGCGGCCCCTGCGCATCTGGTGGCTGGCCCTGGTGCTGGCCACGCGGCTGTGGTGGGATGGACGCCCCTGGACCTATCCCGGCGGGTTCAGTCCCGAGCGCCGGGCCCTGCGCTCCCGCCGTCTGTCCCGCTGGCTCGCCCAGCAGTTTCTCGCCCTGGGATCGGCCTTCATCAAGCTGGGCCAGCTGCTCTCGGCCCGGCCCGACGTGCTGCCCGCCGAGCTGGTGGAGGAGCTGGCCGCCCTGCAGGACCGGGTGCCCGCCTTCTCCTTCGAGGTGGTGCAGGGCCTGCTGGAGGAGGAGCTGGGCGAGCGCTGCGCCGAGATCATCGATCTGGACAGCACCCCCCTGGGTTCCGCCAGCCTGGCCCAGGTGCACCGCGCCAGCCTGCGCAGTGGCCGCCAGGTGGTGCTCAAGGTGCAGCGCCCCGGGCTGGAGAGGCTGTTCCGCCTCGATCTGGAGGTGCTGCAGCAGGTGGCCGCCGCTGTGCAGCGCCACCCCCGCTGGGGCCGCGGTCGCGACTGGGTGGGCATCGCCAAGGAGTGCCGGCGGGTGCTGCTGCGCGAGCTTGACTTCCGTCTTGAGGCTGAACATGCCGCCCGCTTCCGCCAGCAGTTCCTCGACGATCGCGGCATCCGCATTCCGGCCGTGGTGTGGGAGCTCAGTGCCCGGCGGGTGCTCTGCCTCGACTACCTGCCGGGCATCAAGATCACCGACAGGCCGGCCCTGCAGGCGGCCGGCATCGACCCGGCGGCGGTGGCCGAGAAGGGGGCCGCAAGCTATCTGCAGCAACTGGTGCGCTTCGGCTTCTTCCACGCCGATCCCCACCCCGGCAACCTGGCCGTGGCCAGTGATGGGGCGCTGATCTACTACGACTTCGGCATGATGGGCCAGCTCTCCAGCCGCCTGCGCCAGCGGCTCGGGAGGATGGTGCAGGCGGCCGCCGGCCGGGATGCCGCGGGCCTGGTGAACGAGCTGCAGGCGGCCGGGGTGATCGCCGCTGGGGTGGATCCCGGCCCAGTGCGGCGGCTGGTGCGGGTGATGCTCAACGAAGCCCTCACGCCCCCCTTCTCCGCCAATGTGATTCAGAAGCTCTCCGGCGACCTCTACGACCTGGTCTACGGCCAGCCCTTTCGGCTGCCGGCGGAGCTGATCTTCGTGATGCGGGCCCTCTCCACCTTTGAGGGGGTGGGCCGCAGCCTCGATCCCGGCTTTAGCCTGATCTCCATAGCCCGCCCCTATCTGCTTCCCCTGATGACTGCAAGCGGCGGCGGCACTCCCGGTGGTTTCGGCTCAGGAACCAGCGATCTGCTCAACACCTTCACCCGTCAGGCTGCCGAGGTGAGCACCCGGGCGTTGGGCATTCCCCGCCGCCTCGATGAAAGCCTGGCTCGCATTGAGCAGGGGGATCTGCAGGTGCAGATCCGGGCCGGTGAAACCGACAGGTTATTGCGCCGCCTGGCCCTGGCCCAGCAGAGTGCTGGCCAGTCGATGCTGCTGGCTGGCCTGGCGGTGGCCGCCGCCCTGCTGGCCGCCAGCAGCCGACCGGCCCTGGTGGCCGTACCCCTGGTGCTGGGGTTGCCGGTGGGCCTGAGCTGGTTGAAGCTGCAGGCCCGCCTCAGGCGCGACAGCCGGATCGACCAGCTGCCCGGTGTCGGCTGAAGCGGTCAAGCCCAGCCGGTCTCTTGAAGAGCTGCTGGCTCAGGCTGCGGTGTTGCCCCCTGCGCCGCCAGCGTCATCCACCTCGGCGGTGGCCAGCTCGGCCTCCTCGAGATTGCCGCCCGGGGTGAGTTGGTCCACCACCTGGGGCAGGAGCTGGGACAGGGTCGCGGCCACCTTGTCGGTATCGATCCCGAGCTTCTGGGCGATCTGTTGCACGGTCTGGTTGCCCAGAACGGCTTCAATCTGGTCAGGTTTGATCACTCCGTTCTCACCGACGGACACCCAGCTGTTGAACACTTCAGCCAGGCCGGTGGTGTTGAAACGGCTGGCCAGGCCCTTCAGGCCGCCGGTCTGGGCCAGGGCGGTCTTGAGCAGCGCCTGGGCCTGATCGCCGCTGAGGTTGGCAGTGATCTTGGACAGGACGGAATCCAGTAGGGCCATGGAGGGGATGGGTGATTCAGACCAACAATCGCCAGGAGGGAAGGCGATGGAATTGATCTGCAGGAAATATTCGGGTGGGCCGGGCTATTTGGCGGTGAGCGTTAAGTTTTGCGCTCACCGCCGGTTGTCTCCCGCCCATTTCAGGACCTGGTCGGTTACCCCAGCAGGGCGCTGAGCGGCCCGATCAGGCCTTTCACGGCGGCCAGGGCCGTGTCCTGGCTTGGGGCAGCTTCACCACCGAAGGTGTTCAGCACCAGCTTCACGCCCGTGTCGATCAGGCCGTAGTTGGAGCCGGCTGCCAGCTTCACCACGGGCTGGGCCGTATCCCACAGGCTACGAAATGTCTTCATCGTGCTGCTGGCGGCGCTGATGTTGCCGGCTTCCACCTGTTTCTCGGTGGTGTTCAGCAACTTGAGCACGGGGGCGACGGCCGCCTTGAGTTGCTCGTTGCCGGTGAGGTTGGCAGCGGTGTTGGCCACGTTGGCGGCGGTGCGGGCCGCATCGGTGGCCTGGCTGAGGGTGGCGCCGGAGCAGGCGGCCAGATTCAGGGCCAGCAGGCCGGCCAGCAGCACCATCGCCAGTCGGCGCAGGGACGGCAAGGCAGGGAGGGCCAGCCCTGACCAGGGGATGTTGGGGATGCGCATGGAAGCAGGAGTTCAACCAAGCGGACCGTAGAAACGCCCCTGCGGGCAGCCCGGGAGCTTTGGGATCTCTACAAGAAACCCGCTCGATTGCCCGCGTGGTTAAGCGGAAAAGGCTGAATCCTGCGCGGCCTGCAACGCTGCTGGAGGATGATCAGCCCGCCTTGCCGCAGGGCCCCCGGTCCACCGCACCGGCATACACCGCCTGGTTGCCCAGTTCGTCTTCGATGCGCAGCAGCTGGTTGTACTTGGCCACGCGCTCGCTGCGGCTGAGGGAGCCGGTCTTGATCTGGCCGGCGCGGGAGGCCACCGCGAGATCGGCGATGGTGGTGTCTTCGGTTTCACCGCTGCGGTGGGAGATCACGCTGGTGTAGCCGGCGCGGCCGGCCAGGTCGATCGCCTGCAGGGTTTCGGTGAGCGAGCCGATCTGGTTCACCTTGATCAGGATCGAGTTGGCGACGCCCAGGTCGATGCCGCGCTGCAGGCGGCTGGTGTTGGTCACGAACAGGTCGTCGCCCACCAGCTGCACGGTCTTGCCCAGCTTCTCGGTGAGCAGGGCCCAGCCGTCCCAGTCGTCCTCGGCCACGCCGTCCTCGATCGAGATGATCGGGAAGCGATTCACCAGCGCTGCCAGCTGGTCCACCATCTCGGCACTGGTGTAACTGCCGCCGTCGAAGGCGTAGCGGCCATCCTTGAAGAACTCGGTGCTGGCCACATCCAGGGCCAGGGAGATCTGGTCGCCGGGCCGGTAGCCGGCCTTCTCGATGGCCTGGATCAGCAGATCGCCCGCTTCCACGTTGCCCAGATCCGGGGCGAAGCCGCCCTCGTCGCCCACCGCTGTGCTCAGGCCCCTGTCCTTCAGCAGCCCCTTGAGCACGTGGAACACCTCGGTGCCCATGCGCAGGGCTTCCTTGAAGGTGGGGGCGCCGTGGGGCACCAGCATGAACTCCTGGAAATCCAGGCTGTTGGCAGCGTGGGCGCCACCGTTGATCACGTTCATCAGCGGTACCGGCAACAGGGTGGCCATCGGCCCACCCAGGTAGCGATACAGCGGCAGGCCGACGCCGTTGGCGGCCGCCCTGGCGGTGGCCATGCTCACCGCCAGGATGGCGTTGGCGCCCAGGGCCGATTTGTTGTCGGACCCATCCAGCTCGATCATCGCCGCATCAACAGCGGCCTGGTCGAGGGCGCTGAGGCCGCAGAGGGCGGGGGCGATCTTCTCCTCGATGTTGCTCACCGCCTGCAGCACCCCCTTGCCCATGTAGCGGCTGCCGCCATCGCGCAGCTCATGGGCCTCGTGGGCGCCGGTGCTGGCGCCGCTGGGCACGATCGCCCGGCCGGTGGCGCCTCCTTCCAGCATCACCTCGGCTTCCACCGTGGGCGTGCCGCGGGAATCGAGCACCTCCCGGGCCACCACGGTGTCGATCACGAGGTCGAGGGAATCGATCACTGGACCACTGTCAAGCTGTTCTGGGGGATCTTATGGGTGCCCCCCGTCTGGCCTGTTGTCGTCACCGGTACCGTGCGCCAACCGGGTGACCCCCTCAGGCAGCCCTTCGCCCGGCGTCGTCCCATGGGACGGGCCCTTCACAACCTTCACAATGGGGCTGGTCACAGGGATGGAGCACGACCACTCACCCCCACGCGCCCTACACCTCGCCTCACACACCGATGCGTCTGCTGCACACCATGCTCCGGGTCGGCGATCTGGAGCGGTCACTGGACTTCTACACCGAGGTGCTCGGCATGCGCCTGCTGCGCCGCAAGGATTACCCCGGCGGGCGCTTCACCCTGGCCTTCGTGGGCTATGGCGATGAGAGCGATCACACCGTGCTGGAGCTCACCCACAACTGGGACACCAGCAGCTACGAGATCGGCAGTGGCTACGGCCACATCGCCCTCGGCGTGGACGATATCCAGGGCGTGTGCGCGGCGATCCGCGAGAAGGGAGGCCGGGTGGTGCGGGAGCCAGGTCCGATGAAACACGGCAGCACGGTGATCGCCTTCGTGGAAGATCCGGACGGCTACAAGGTGGAGCTGATCGAGCTCGCCTCCAGGGCCGCGGCCTGAGATGGGGCCAGAGATGGGGGCCGATTCCGCCACAAACCCGGTGCCCAGCGCCAGCCTCACGGGCGAGCCTGACCGCTTCAGCGACGACGCCTGGGACCTGTTGCTCGCCGCCCAGGACACGGCCCGGCGCTGGCGCCATGGCGCCATGGACGTGGAGCATCTGCTCCAGGCCCTGCTGCAGGAGCGTCGCTTCGCGGGCTGGGTGGAGCAACTGCCGATCAATCTCGACCGGGTGCTCGACACCGTGGAGGCCTTCTGCCTGGAGCAACCAGCCGGTGGCGATGGTCAGCTGTTCATCGGCGATGCCCTGGAGGACCTGCTCGAGCAGGCCGACCGCCGCCGTTCGGCCTGGGGATCGCGGCTGATCGATCTGCCCCACCTGCTGCTGGCCCTGCTGGAGGAGCCCCGGATCGGTGCCGCCGCCCTGGCGGCGGAGGGGCTGGGCGAGGAGCAGGTTCGCCGCTGGCTGCGGCCCGGCGCTACGCCAGTGCCCGATCCCCAACGGGATTCCCGGCGCGACGACTGGGTCGACACCACGGCACCAGCCAGGGGGAGCACCAGGGCGCCGAGCGCGGACGACGCTGTGGCAGCGGCGCCCCCGCCGCTGGAGTTCGATGGTTCCGAGGCCGTGCCGGAGCCCACCGCCCTGGAGCGCTACGGCCGCGATCTCACAGCCGCCGCCCGGGCCGGTGAGCTCGATCCGGTGATCGGTCGCGACACGGAGATCCGTCGCCTGATCCAGGTGCTCTCGCGCCGGGGCAAGAACAATCCGGTGCTGATCGGCGAGCCCGGTGTGGGCAAGACCGCCGTGGCCGAACTGCTGGCCCAGCGGATCGTGGCCGGCGAGGTGCCGGATGCCCTGCGCGGCCAGCGGCTGGTGGCCCTCGACCTGGGCGCCCTGATCGCCGGCGCCAAGTTCCGGGGCCAGTTCGAGGAACGGCTGCGCAGCGTGCTGGCCGAGGTGCGTGAGGGCGAGGGGGGGGTGATCCTGTTCATCGACGAGCTGCACACGGTGGTGAGCAGCGAGCGCTCCAGCGCCGACGCCGGCAGCATCCTCAAGCCGGCCCTGGCCCAGGGGGAGCTGCGCTGCATCGGCGCCACCACCCCGGATGAGTACCGCCGCAGCATCGCCAGGGATCCGGCCCTCGACCGGCGTTTCCAGCAGGTGCTGGTCAAGGAGCCGGGCCTGGACACCTGCGTGCAGATCCTGCGCGGCCTCAAGGAGCGCTACGAGCTGCACCACGGCGTGTCGATCAGCGACGCGGCCCTGGTGGCGGCGGCCCGCCTGGCCGACCGCTACATCAGCGACCGCTGCCTGCCTGACTCGGCGATCGACCTGGTGGATGAGGCGGCCGCAGAGTTGCGCATGGACGTGACTTCCAAGCCCCAGGAGGTGGAGGCGGCCGAGGCCGAGCTGCGCCGGGTGGAGCTGGCCCTGCTCTCGGCGGAGGCCTCGCCCCAGGCCGAGCGGGTGGCCCTCCAGGCCCGGCGCCAGGCCGCCACCGACAGCCTGCAGCAGCTGCAGCGGCGCTGGCAGGCGGAGCGCCAGCGGGTGGAGGAGCTGCGCGAGCTGCTCCAGCAGGATGAGCACCTTCGCCATGCCATCGCCGAGGCCGAGCGCGACGGCGACCTGGAGGAGGCGGCGCGGCTCCAGTACGACCAGCTCCACGGGGTGCAGCAGCGCCGCGAGCAGCTGGAGGCCGAGATGCAGGGCGACACGATGCTGCGTGAACAGGTGGAGCCCGGTGATATCGCCGATGTGGTGGCCCGCTCCACCGGCATCCCCGTGCAGCAACTGCTGGCCGGCGAGCGCCAGAAGCTGCTGGCCCTGGAGCAACGGCTGGGCGAGCGGGTGATCGGCCAGAGCGAGGCGGTGGCGGCGGTGGCGGCGGCGATCCGCCGGGCCCGGGCCGGCATGCAGGCCCCCACCAGGCCGGTGGGCTCGTTCCTGTTCCTCGGCCCCACCGGCGTGGGCAAGACCGAACTGGCCAAGGCCCTGGCCGCGGCCCTGTTCGATGAGGACGAGGCCCTGGTGCGGCTCGACATGAGCGAGTTCATGGAGCGCAACGCCGTGGCCCGATTGGTGGGGGCTCCCCCTGGCTACGTGGGCTATGAGGAGGGCGGCCAGCTCACCGAGGCCGTGCGCCGCCGGCCCTACGCGGTGCTGCTGCTCGACGAGGTGGAGAAGGCCCACCCGGAGGTGTTCAACCTCCTGCTGCAGGTGCTCGACGATGGCCGCCTCACCGACTCCCAGGGGCGCACGGTGGACTTCCGCCACACGGTGGTGATCATGACCAGCAACCTCGCCAGCCGGGCGATCCTGGAGAGTGCCCGCCGGCTGGCTGCGGAGCCCGGTTCCACGGACGGGGATGGCCTCCAGGCCGACACCTGGCTGGCTGAGCAGGTGGATCAGGCCCTGGCCAGCCAGTTCCGGCCGGAGTTCCTCAACCGGATCGACGAGGTGATCCGCTTCCGGCCCCTCGCGCAGCAAGATCTGCAGCGGATCGTGCGCCTGCAGCTGGCTGAGCTGGCCGGCCTGCTGGCGGAGCAGGGCCTGGCGCTGGAGGTGGAGGAGCCGGTGGTAGAGGCCCTGGCCCAGCAGGGCTATGAGCCCGAGTACGGCGCCAGGCCGCTGCGGCGGGTGCTGCGCCGCCGACTGGAGAATCCCCTGGCTACCGCCCTGCTGGCCGATTCCTTCCGTGGCGCCCGGGCGGTGCGGGTGGACCTTCCCGCCAGCGCCGACGGTGAGCTGGCCTTCCAGCCCCGTATGGAGGGTGACGACGTCCGGTAGGGTGGTCGTTTGCCGAGCAGTACCAGCCCGGCCGATCCCCTCACCCGCACCCACGCGACCCATCCGAGTCCGTTCCTGGAGCCCACCTTGGAGCCCGAAGCCCCTACATCCAGTCCAGCTCCGCCGCAGGGGCCAACCCAGCCCAAGGGTGACGCGGCTGACAGCGGTGCAGCGAGCCTGGGCGGGGTTGATGAGGCCGGTCTGCCCCTGGCCGAGGCCGAGGCCGGTTTCGCCGCGGCCACCGTGGCCGAGCTGCGGCGAGTCGTGTGGCCCAGCCGCCAGCAGCTGTTCAGTGAGTCGGTGGCGGTGATCCTGATGGTGGGTCTGTCGGCCGCGGCGATCGCAGCCCTGGATCGCTTTTACGGGTGGGCCGCCACCCAGGTGTTCCGCTGAATTCGACCTTCCTTCCCGAGTCCCCGTTGACGAGTCCCGTGTCCGATATCCGTCCGAGCGAAGCCAGCCTCGACGCCGCTGAACTGGCAGCTGAAGTGCCTGCGCCAGAGCCCATCGTGGTGGTGGATCAGGAAGAGAAGCGCCAGGTGGCCCGCTGGTATGCCGTGCAGGTGGCCTCCAGCTGTGAGAAGAAGGTGAAGGCCACCCTGGAGCAGCGAGCTGTGACCCTGGGCGTGGACAACCGCATTCTGGAGATCGAGATTCCCCAGACGCCAGGGGTGAAGATCAAGAAGGACGGCAACCGCACCAGCACCGAGGAAAAGGTGTTCCCGGGCTATGTGCTGGTGCGCATGGTGCTCGATGAGGACACGATGATGGCCGTGCGCAGCACCCCCAACGTGATCAATTTCGTGGGGGCCGAAGAGCGCCGCGCCACCGCTCGAGCCCGGGGTCACATCAAGCCCCGCCCCCTCTCCCGCCAGGAGGTGGACCGCATCTTCAAGCGGGCGGCGGAGAAGAAGGCGGTGGTGAAGGTCGACCTCACCGAGGGCGATCAGATCCTGGTGACGGCCGGACCGTTCAAGGATTTCCAGGGCGAGGTGATCGAGGTGAGCGGCGAGCGCAACAAGCTCAAGGCCCTGCTCTCGATCTTTGGCCGGGAAACCCCGGTGGAGCTCGAGTTTTCCCAGATCAGCAAGCAGAGCTGAGGCCCCGGCCTTCGCTCAGCGGCCGTCTCCCTGCGGAGGGCGGCCGTACAGTCCACACCCCCGGCGATGGGGGTGATCCGCAGATTCGCTCCCACTCCCTCTGGGAGTTCTGTCCTAGTAGCCCCAGACGATGGCCAAGAAAGTCGTTGCCGTAATCAAGCTGGCCCTCGATGCCGGCAAAGCCAACCCGGCGCCACCCGTGGGCCCTGCCCTCGGTCAGCATGGCGTCAACATCATGGCGTTCTGCAAGGAGTACAACGCCCGCACCCAGGACAAGGCCGGGTATGTGATCCCGGTGGAGATCTCGGTCTTCGAAGACCGCAGCTTCACCTTCATCACCAAGACTCCGCCCGCCTCGGTGCTGATCTCCAAGGCCGCTGGCATTGAGAAGGGTGCCGCCACCTCCTCCAAGGGGTCGGTGGGCGCCATCTCCCGTGCCCAGCTCGAGGAGATCGCCAAGACCAAGCTGCCCGACCTCAACTGCACCAGCGTGGAGTCGGCCATGCGCATCATCGAAGGCACCGCCCGCAACATGGGCGTCGCCGTCAACGACTGAACCGCTTCGGTTCCGTCGCTTCACACCATTCCATTCCTCCATCGGGGGAGATCCAGCCGGACTGCAAGCCCACTGCGTTTCGCACCGGGCCCACTGCGTTCCCCATCTGAATCGCCCGTACCCCATTCCTGTCATGCCCAACGTTTCCAAGCGCTATTCCGAACTGGCCGCCAAGGTGGCCGACCAGGCCTATGCACCGCTCGAGGCCCTCGAACTGGTGAAGGCCAACGCCAACGCCAAGTTCGACGAGACGATCGAAGCCCACGTGCGCCTCGGCATTGATCCGAAGTACACCGACCAGCAACTGCGCACCACCGTGGCCCTGCCCCACGGCACGGGCCAGACCATCCGCATCGCCGTGATCGCCCGCGGTGAAGCGGTCGCTGCCGCCAAGGCCGCTGGGGCCGACCTGGCCGGCGACGACGAGCTGGTGGACACCATCGCCAAGGGCGAGATGGACTTCGACCTGCTGATCGCCACCCCGGACATGATGCCCAAGGTGGCCAAGCTGGGCCGGGTGCTCGGTCCCCGTGGCCTGATGCCGAACCCCAAGGCCGGCACCGTGACCACCGACCTGGCCGGCGCCATCAGCGAGTTCAAGGCCGGCAAACTGGAGTTCCGCGCCGACCGCACCGGCATCGTGCACGTGCGCTTCGGCAAGGCCAGCTTCGACGTGGCCAAGCTGCTCGACAACCTCAAGGCCCTGCAGGAAACCATCGACCGCAACAAGCCCAGCGGTGCCAAGGGGCGTTTCTGGCGCTCCCTGTACGTGACCTCCACCATGGGCCCCTCGGTGCAGGTGGACTTCTCCGCCCTGCAGGACCTCAAGCAGGAGGCCTGAGGGCAAGGCTGATCGCGGTCTGTCCAAGCTTGATGATCGGCCCCGCCACGGCGGGGCTTTTTGCTGGGTGCCAGCAGCCTGGATGGTATGGTCAGAGTCTGGCTACTGCCAGGAGGGCACGCGCCCTACCCCAGACAGCAGGCATTCCCCTAAGTCCTGCCGAGGTGAACGCGACAGGTTTCAGCCACCACCTCCTTGCGGCCTTCGGGTTCCGGGATGTTGAGCGGGCCAGGAACGTGCAGCGGCCTCGAGCCCTGGAGATGCTCCGGTCCCACCGGATGGATCCCCTCGGCGTCCAGGG
Source organism: Prochlorococcaceae cyanobacterium (assembly GCA_040399285.1). Lineage (GTDB taxonomy): Bacteria > Cyanobacteriota > Cyanobacteriia > PCC-6307 > Cyanobiaceae > NIES-981. The sequence continues at coordinate 64,118 of JBBASM010000005.1, read as the reverse complement.
CCGCGTTCCCGGCTTGTTCCCCCGATCCGATCCTTTCCTATGGGCCGCACGCTGGAGAACAAGCAACAGATCGTCGAAGAGCTCAAGGGGCTCCTCGGCGAGGCCGAAATGGCGCTTGTCCTGGATTACCAGGGCTTGTCCATCAAGGAGATGACCGACCTGCGGACCCGTCTGCAGGCGGCCAACGGCGTGTGCAAGGTGACCAAAAACACCTTGATGCGCCGGGCCATTGATGGCAACAGCGCCTGGACGGAACTCGATTCCCTGCTCACCGGCACCAACGCCTTCGTGCTCGTCAAGGGCGACGTGGGTGGTGCGGTGAAGGCCGTGCAGTCCTTCCAGAAGGACACGAAGAAGTCGGAGGTGAAGGGCGGCCTGTTCGAAGGCAGGCTCCTCTCCCAGAACGACATCAAGGCCATCGGGGATCTGCCCTCCAAGGAGGTGCTCATGGCCCAGATCGCCGGTGCGATCAATGCCGTGGCCACCAAGCTTGCCGTGGGCATCAACGAGGTTCCGTCCGGTCTCGCCCGGGCGCTCAAGCAGCACGCCGAAGGCGACAGCTGAGCTCAAGCGACATCCCATTTCTGTTGCTGATTCCCAACCATGTCTGCTACTACCGACCAGATTCTCGATCAACTGAAAACCCTCTCCCTGCTGGAAGCTTCCGAGCTTGTCAAGCAGATCGAAGAGGCCTTCGGTGTGTCCGCCGCCGCTTCCGCCGGTGTGGTGATGGCCGCTGCCCCGGCAGCTGCTGCTGAAGCCGTTGAAGAGCAAACCGAATTCGACGTCGTGCTCGAGGGCTTCGACGCCGCCGCCAAGATCAAGGTGCTGAAAGCCGTGCGCGAGGCCACCGGCCTCGGCCTGGGTGAAGCCAAGGCCCTGGTGGAAGCCGCGCCCAAGGCGGTGAAGGAAGGCATCTCCAAGGCCGATGCCGAAACCCTCAAGAAGGCCATCGAAGAAGTCGGCGGCAAGGTCACGATCAAGTGACCCCTGCCGGGTGTTCAGCCCTCTCTCGCGGCCGGTCCTTCGGGACCGGCTTTTTTGTTGGCAACAGGGACAAAAAAAGCCCCGCCAAAGGCAGGGCTGGGGTGTGGAACGATTGGTCGGGAGTCTGTCCTCGTTTCGACCCCGATTGGTCGTCCCTCACTCCTCACACAAATGCAAGTTAAGGGCGGATGGGGCGCCGGCCAGGCTGATCAGGACAGTGATTGAACTGGGCTGCTCGTGGAGGGTTCAGGGTCTGTAGGGAACCACCTGCAGGGCGATCACGCCATCCGTTTGCCCAGGCGTGAGCTCAGTGGAATCGGTGCCCCTGCCGGTCGAGCGGGGACTGCCGGCCCTGAGGGCCTCAAGTCGGGCCAGGCGGGAGCTGGAACTGCTGGCTAGAGGTTGATCAGCTGTTTTGATGGCCCTTGCGGTCGCGGCTCCGGGCGCTGGCGTGCGGCTGCTGCTGCGTCGTTCAGGGGATGAGGTGCTGCGGCGGGGTTCAGGAGCCAGGGGCGGCGGCGGTGCGGGCAGTTGGGCCAGCAGGGGGGGGATGCCACCGCCATTGCGGGCCTCAGCCAGCAGCACGGGCAGGGGGTTGCTGTGAGAGACGTAGAGATGGCCGAGGTTCTGGCCTTCGAAGGTGCGGCGCTCGAATGCCCAGTTGTTCTGGAGTCTGAGCTCCACCAGGGCCGAGCCGGCTGCCTGCCCGCTGCCGATCACGATCGGTTCGGTCTGTTTGCCGTCGCTGGCGAGCAGCTGCAGCTGACCGTTGCTGTGTTCCACCCGCAATCGCCAGGGCTGGCGCAGGTCCTGGCCCCCCGCCCGCAGGGAGTAGGCGCTGCCGGAGAGGTAGCGGCCGCAGGTGCTCTCCGGCAGGTGCATCTCGTAGGTGAGAACGCTGCCGTTGGCGTTGCGACGCCAGCAGGGCGGTGCAGGCTCGCGCTGCTCGAGCACGATCAGCGTCCAGCGGTCGTTGCTGAGGGGCTGGGCCAGGGCGATCACCCGGTCCTGGGCAACGGGTTCGCTGCCGAAGGACATGGCGGCACGAACGTGCTGCTGGGTCAACGCACCCGCCGCCAGGGCGGTCAAGCCGGCGGCCGCCAGGTAAGTTCTCCTGCGACTGGGCTTGAGCGAGTTGCGCATGGCTGTGCTCCTGCCCGTGGGCATTGGACCGAATCAGAAGGCTTCTCTAGCGGAAATTGAGGGGTTGTCCAGTGTTGGCTGAGCCGGTGAGGGTTGTGGCCGCCGCCTGCGATGGGGCCTGCAGCGGCAACCCCGGCCCCGGTGGCTGGGGGGCCCTGCTGCGTTTTGAGGACGGCAGCGTGCGCGAGCTGGGCGGGGCGGACCCCGCCACCACCAACAACCGCATGGAGCTCACGGCCGCCCTGGCGCTGCTGCGTGCGTTGCACGACCTGCCGCGCCATCCGGCGCTGGTGATCCGCACCGACAGCCGCTACCTGATCGACGGCCTCGAGCGCTGGATCCATGGCTGGAAGCGCAAGGGCTGGCGCACGGCCTCGGGCGGGCCCGTGCTCAACCGCGACCTCTGGGAAGAGCTGGACGCCGCTCGCCTGCCCGATGTGCGCTTTCAGCACGTGAAGGGCCACAGCGGTGATCCCGACAACGACCGCTGCGACGCCATCGCCGTGGCCCACTCCCGTGGCCAGGCCGTCGCCCCCGCCCCCGCAGCCATGCCCGCCGCCGACCCGGCGCCCCCAGCCCTGGCGCACCTGCTCAGCCGCCTGGAGCTCGCCGATCGCCTGGCCCGCGGCGGCCACGGGCTTTCGCTGGTGGAACTGGCCCAGCTGGTGGAGATGCCGCTGCGCACCCTGGAGCAACGCCGTGAGGCCTTCCCCTGGCGGGACTGGCTGGTGCAACCGCTGGCCGATGGTCGCTGGCTTCTGCAGCGGGAGACGCCAGGATTGGCGCACCGGGAGTGAAAGCCGCGATGGCGCAGCCAGGGGCGGAAGGGGGAGCAGGGGAGGGAGCGGTGCCAGGCCGGACGGTGGCGCTCTATGAACGGCTGGTGGGCCCCTTGCTGCGTCAGGACGACGGGGCCGACGCCGAGCAGCTCAGCCAGCTCAGTCTCACCGCCCTGGGCCAGCTGAGCCTGCGCCGGGACTGGCCCCTGCTGCAGGGCCTGCTTGCCGGGCTGGCAGCCGAGCTGCGCCGCCCGGATCCACGCCTGGAGCAGACCCTGTTCGGCTGCAGGTTCGCCAATCCGGTGGGCCTGGCGGCCGGCTTTGACAAGAACGGGGTGGCGGCGGGGATCTGGCATCTGTTCGGCTTCGGCTGCGCCGAGTTGGGCACCATCACCTGCCATGGCCAGGCCGGCAATCCGCGTCCGCGGCTGTTCCGGCTGGCGGCGGAGCGGGCCGCGCTCAACCGCATGGGCTTCAACAACCTGGGCGCTGAGGCCTGCCGCCGCCTGTTGGAGCGGCAGCGGCTGAGCCCGCCCGGCCGGCGGCCGGCGGTGCTGGGGATCAACCTGGGCAAATCGCGGATCACGCCGCTGGAGCAGGCGCCCGACGACTACGCCGCCTCCCTGGAGCTGCTGGCGCCCCTGGCCGATTACGCGGTGATCAACGTGAGCTCACCCAACACCCCCGGGTTGCGCGAGCTCCAGGACGAAGTGCTGCTGCGGCGGTTGGTGGAGCGGCTGCGGCGCCTGCCGGGCTGCCCGCCGCTGCTGGTGAAGATCGCCCCGGACCTGGAGGACGATGCCATCGACGCGATCGCGCGCCTGGCCTACCAGGAGGGGCTGGCCGGGGTGATCGCGGTGAACACAAGCCTGGACCGGCTGGGCCTGGAGGGGCGCCTGTTGCCCCAGACCGGCAAGCCACTCAGCGAGGAGAGCGGCGGCCTGAGTGGTGCCCCCCTGCGCCATCGGGCGCTGGAGGTGCTGCGCCGCCTGCGGGCCACCGCCGGCCCGGCCCTGCCGCTGATCGGCGTGGGCGGGATCGACTCGGCCGAGGTGGCCTGGGAGCGGATCGCTGCCGGTGCCTCCCTGGTGCAGCTCTACACCGGCTGGATCTATGGGGGGCCTGCCCTGGTGCCCCAGATGCTTGAGGGCCTGGGCCGGCAGCTCCAGCGCCATGGCCTGGGCCACATCGGCGAAGCGGTTGGCAGTGGGCTGCCTTGGTGCGCCTGATTCGTTAGTTTTCCTCCAATCGGGTTCGTTCAGTCTTGGTTCTGGCGGGAATCGAGGCGCAGTGGCGCCCCTTGCGAGCCCTGCTGGTTCAGCAGGTGCTGCTGCTCGACCTGAGCGACCCCCAGATCCTGCTGGGCCAGTCGCTCAAGGGGGGCAAGCCCGGGGGGGAGGCCTGGGAGGCCCCGGTGCCGCCACGAACCTGCCGGGCCGGGGTGCCCGTGACCCTGGATGCGCTGGGTGATTTCATCGGCGATCTGTTGCTCGAGCACAGCGCCCCCGATGCCGCCCTGGTGGTGGCGCTGCCCTGGGAGGCAGCCTGCTGGCGAGTGCTGGAGTGGCCCGATGGCGGCCAGCCGGAGGATGCCACCGATGAGCTGCGCGAGCGTCACGCCGACCTGGGCTGGCCCTTCAACCTGGAGGACGCCAGCCTGGATGTGCAACCCCTCGCCAACGCTCCCGGTTGTTCCCTGGCGGTGGGGATGTCACTGGATGCTCTGGAGTCGTGGATCGAGGTGTTTGCCATCGCCGGAGCCACCCTGCGCCACCTGATCCCGGCCCAGGTGTGCCAGCAGCTGGCAATCCGCGAGCAATTGGAGGCCAGCGCGGATCAGGAGCTGGTGGCGCTGCTGCAACCCGACAGCCAGGTCTGTCATCTGCACGTGTGGCGGGCCGGGGTGCCTGAATTCCAGCGCAGCCTGCCCCTGGAGCCCTCCGAGCTGGTGCCGGCCCTGGACCAGGCGCTACGGTTCTGCCGCAACCGCCTGGGAGCTGAGTCGGTGCGGCTCCTGTGCAGCGACCCCTTGGAGAGCATGGAGGGGATCCGCTCTCAGCTGGACCTGCCGCTGGAACTGGTGCAGCGAGGCGGCTACGGATCCCTGCGGTTGGCTGGCCTGGCGGCGCTGGAGCTCAGCCCATGAGTTCCACACCCTTTGACCTCCTGCACGAGAAGCGCAAGGCCCTGGGGCTGCCGGAGCCCGTGGAGGAGGCTCGCCAGACCCGCGACAGTCTGCTCAAGGGAGCGGTGATCGGCTCTGCCCTGGTGGGACTGGCCCTGGGGCTGGCGGGTCTGGTGCTGCTGCGCCACGGCATGCTCACGGCGGAGATCGACAACCTCTCCTCCGTGGAGGCGGATGTGAAGACCTTCGAGTCCAGGCTGCAGGCTGAGCAGGCCCGGCTGGGCAGCGTGAAGGCGGCCAACCAGGCGCTGGTGCAGGGACTGCTGAGTGTTCGCTCCGGTTCGGCGGTGCTGCGCGATCTGCAGTTGCGCGTGCCCCGCGGCATCCAGCTCACGGAGGTGAAACAGGCGGAAGGCGGCCGAGCCCTGCAGCTCAAGGGATTGGCGGTGGGTCGCCAGCCCTTTGCGTTGATCAATGCCCTGCAACTGGAACTCAAGCGCTCACCCCTGTTTGATCCCAACCGGGTCACCCTGGCGAGGGCGGCCCGGGAGGAGGCGGATGCCCAGCAGCCAGGCTCCGGGCGCGATGTGACCTTTGAGATCTCGGTGCAGTTCCGCCCCGCCATCCAGCCCCTGGGGGAAAAGCGGATCCTGGAGCAACTCGGGGCCAACGGCCTTGCCCAGCGCCTGGCCCTGCTCCAGCGGGAGGAGCTGCTGCCATGACCAACCTGCAGGAGGCCGCCAACACCCAGCAGTTGCGCTGGCGTCAACGGCTGCTCCTGGGTCTGCCGATCGCCCTGGGTGGGCTGGTGGCCACAGCGCTCACCGGCTTGTTCACCGTGCCCCAATGGCTGGGCCTGCAGGCCAAGAGTGCCAGGTTTCAGCAGCTTGAGGCCCTGCGCCAGCAGCTACCCCTGCTCAGGGACCAGCTGACCAAGAGCGGGCAGGAGATCGAGCGCACTGAGCGCCAGCAGGTGAAGCTGCTGCGCCTGATCGAGGGCAGCGGCGAGTTCAGCACCTTCCTGGCCCAGCTGGACCTGGAGGCCACCCGCAATGGCCTGCAGCTGGAGCTGTTTGAACCAACGGGGCTCGCTGGTGCCGCCTCTCCGCCGCCGGAGGCTCCTGCGGCCGGGTCACGGGCCAAGCCGAACGCTCCGGCTGCACCCCCCCCGCCTGTCCAGGCACCCCTTCAGGCTGCGGGGCTGGAGGCTGAGCGCGTGTTGCTGTCTGCCCGGGGCACCTATCCCAGCCTGCTGGCCTTCATGCGCTCCGTAGAACAACTCAGCCTGCTGGTTGTGCCCAGTGATTTTGCCTTGCAGCTGGTGGAAAGTTCCAGTGCTAATGCTGCTTCTTCAGCTCCAGCCGATGCCCCCAGGGCGAAGATCCCCGAGATGAAGCTGGCCCTCACGTTTTACAAAACACCCGCAGGTGGCCTGAAGCCGCAGCCTGCGGCGGGGCAAAAACCCTAGGAATGCAATCAGGCCTGAACCGGCCATCTGGGCAAACCGGCCTCTGAAGCCTGTCTGGGCTTTTTGAAGCCACTAGGCTCTCGGTGATTTGGTTTATGAATTGGCAGGGATGTCGCGTTTGGCCCGTGTGTTCACTGTCGCCACCGCAGGTCTTGCCCAGCTGATCGGTTCGGGCCCGGTGCTTGCCCAGGCAGCAGGGACAGTCCAGCCCCTGCAGAACCAGCTTCCCCAGTCGCAGCGGGTGGATCCGCTGATCAGCCTGCAGCTGAAGGTGCGTCGCCTGCCGGATGCCATCGAGCTGATCATCGAGGGCACCGGCCCCGCGCCCCAGCTGCAGCAGAGCAGCAACGGTGCCGGCTGGCAGGGGCAGCTGTTCACGGCGGTGCCCGCGGGTCTGCGGGTGGGCCCCCAGCGCCTGTCGCTCCCGGAGGTGGGTCTGCAGTCGGTGAGCTTCGAGGGAGGGGGCCAGTCGTTTGCCCTTTCGGTGACTCCGGTGCCGGGGATCAACCTGGGTCGGCCGGTGGTGAGCTCCGATGGCCGTGATCTGATCGTGACCTTCGCCTCGCCGGTGCCCCAGGCCAGCCTGCAGACCAGCCGCCCCAACCTGGCCCAGCCCGGCGCCGTGCCCCTGCCCACCTTCGCGCCGCCTCTGCAGCCGCGAGCCGTGGCCCCGCCCCTGGGGGACATGGCCGTGGGCACGATGACCCTGCGCAACCCCGGCTACCTGGAGCTCTCCGGGCCGCCGGTGACGATGACGCTCAAGAACGCCCCGGCCAAGGATGCCCTGATGGCCCTGGCCCAGGTGGGGGGCTACGGCTTTGCCTATGTGGCTGAATCCACCTCGCCCGCTTCACCGGTGGCACCGGCAGGGGCCCCTGATCCCGGCAGCAGGCCGATCTCGCTCACGTTCCGGGGTGAGAGTTTTGGCCGTGCTTTCAACACGGCCCTGTTGGCCGCCGGCCTACAGGGCAAACGCGAAGGCCGGATGATCCTGGCCGGCCCCAATGCCCTCTCCAAGTCCTTCGGCCCCCAGCTGTCGAAGATCTACCGCCTCAACCAGGTGGGGCCCAACGCCGCCGCCGACTATCTCGCCAATCTCGGCGCCTCGATCACCAAGACCAACACGATCACCACCGCCGTGACGCAAGGCGTGGCCCAGAGTGAGGCGGTGTCATCGTCTCCGAATTCCCAGACCACCCAGAGCAGCACGATCACCAGCGTGGAAGCCTACGGCGCCTCCAGCGGCCCGCTGCTGGGCCTGCGCGCCACGACGGATACCCGCCTGGGCACGATCACCCTGGTGGGTGATCCAGCCATTGTTTCGATTGCTGAGCAATATCTGAAGAAGCTTGATCTGCGACAGCGGCAGGTGGCGTTGAATGTGCAGATTCTGGATGTGAACCTGGATAATGCTGCGGACATGGCGAACAGTTTTGCTATTCGCTGGGGTAATAATTTTATTGTCAATGACAATGGTCGGCTGCTCGGTGCTTTTGGCGACCTGATGCCTCCCCGAGAGGCGGCATTCGACCCGCTTTTTGGCCGGCGCACAACCAACCAGAGTCAGAGCTCTTCCAGTTTTGCTGATGCCATACGAGACACTGTTGTTGGCACTGGTGCCAATGCTGCTGAAACGGGATCCCGTTCAAGTACCAGTTCATCTGCAAGAAATTCTTCTGAATCATCCTCGTCACGCCAGTCTTCGGTGCAGCCAAACCCCGGCCTGGATTATCCCAACAATAACTTTTTCAATTTCGTGCGTGCTCAGATTGAATCTGGATCCAGCAAACTTCTGGCCAGTCCAACCCTGATCCTGCAGGAAAATCCTTCCTTGCTGCGCGAGGGTTCCGAGTCGGCTGGGAGCACGGGGGGTGGAGGAAGCCAGTCGTCTGGGTCCACAACAACCCAGCAGGGAAGCCAGGGGATCGTGAATATTGGCCTGGATAGTCCGATCGGTCGGAGACGGGCCAATGAAGGGGTTGTTCGTGTTGGGACCAATGTGGTGACAGGTTATGACACGGAAACGCCGTCTCAGGGAGGCAATGTGGTGTGCACGCCGGAGTTGTCCACCGCTGGACTTGTGCTGGGTGCTCGCGTTGAAAAAATTGACGACAATGGATTTGTTACCTTTGTTTTATCCCCCAGCGTCTCAGCGGTTACGGATCGGGAAACTGCTCCCCAGGGCTGTGGCTCAGATCTGAATATTCTCAGTATTCGTAGTCTCGATACGGGTGCGCTACGGGTGCGTGATGGACAAACCTTGATTCTGACCGGTGTGATTTCAGACTTTGACCGGCAGGCAGTGAGCAAGTGGCCCATTCTCGGCGACATTCCACTGATTGGTCAGTTTTTTCGGGCAACGACCAGTCGCAAGGAAAAACGTGAGCTTGTGATCATGGTGACACCCCGCATCGTGAATGACGAGCAGGGCGGGGTTTATGGTTATGGGTATCAGCCATCCTCGCTGCCTGCGCGTGAGTTTCTGGGAGGACGAAGCTTTTGATATCCGCAATCTCGTCGGATTTTCGCCTCTCATTTTGCTGTTTTCCCAGAAAGATCCTTTGTCGTTTTCACGCGTGCCTTTATTTCGGGCAAGTCTTTGCTAATTTGTCATGATCAATGATTCGAGCTTCCTGATCTTTCTCATTTTGATGTCACCAAGGCTGGGAACTTGTTTTGCCAGGCTCCGAAGCCATGTGTAGGCTTGTGTTTCTATCTATAGCGCTGCAGGCCATGCGAGCGGAATAATGGTATAATTTAGATTGGGTTTAGATATTCTCTAGAGAAAAGTTGGCAGACCAACCCCCGATCAACCTTCGCTGACCTGCAAGCCATGGCAACAATCCTGAACTGGGGCTCCTCGGTCGGCAACCGCACGATCAATACCGGCGGTTTCTTTCTGATCCCCGAAACCGAGGAGCAACGGTTTGCGCGAACGGCAGTGCCCCTGCCAGCCAATTTGGTAGGCAAGAATGATTACGGGCTGGGCTTTCAATTCACCATTGATCTCGCAACGGGTGATGGCACGTTTGTGCTGGATGGCAATGGCCTCAAACGGTCGTCCGGTTCAGCGCCCTATTCAGTACCGGCAGACGGAATTGATTATCTCGCAGCGATAGGTTACCCCCCGGGTGTTCTGACCAGTGGCGTGTATATCAACGCCCTGAATCACACCACCATTCGCATGGGTGATGGCAGTGACACCTTCTCTGTCATTGGCCAGGGCATCACCCAGTCAATCAGGGCTGATGTCAACATCGATGCCAGTCAGGGCTATATCTTCCAGTCCAGCATCTTTGCTGGTGGTGGTGATGACCGCGTCGGCGTCTTGATGCCATGGCAGTCCGTTTTCAAGGGGGGCGTAAACACAACCTATTACGACGCTGTCTTCGGCACAGATCCGGGTGGCGGTATTGGTATAACCCTGGGTGACGATCTTACCCTTGAGGAGGTTGAGCATGGCGATCTGATTGTTCTCAAGGGATCCCGTTTCGATTGGGATATTGAGTTCAAGGACGGCGATGGAGATGGAATCGTCACCTTGGAGTCGATTCTCGCCGAGGAAGACTATATCGCTGTTTCCAACAACAATCAGATCTTTGGATTCGAGCGCATTCTGTTCGGCGATATCCTCTTTGATCTGGTTCTTTACCGGCAGCAGGAAAGCAGTGCGGTTTTCGGTCAGCCCGATTACTACCTCAATGGCCTGGAGGCACTCGCCCCGGAGCTGAACTCAGACATCGCATCGGGATCTGAGTTGTGGGAGGCCTTCCGCTTCAACCGCACCAGGCTCCAGGGCATCACGGGCACGGCCACCGACCAGACTGATGTCTTCACCGGTGATGCCAACGACACCCCCCTCCTTGTGGGTGCCCTGCGTTTCGCGTCGCTGAACACCGAGGCCGGCAACGACATCGTTGAGATCGGCACGTCCGGACAGACCGCTGTTGAGGATGCCTCCATTGATCTCGGCGAGGGCAATGATCAGCTGAAGGTGAATGGACTCTCCACCCGCTCCAGTGTGATCGGCGAGGAGGGTGCCGACAACATCATCCTCTCGACCATCACCAATTCCAGTGTCGAGGGCGGCACGGGAAATGACGTTGTACAAGTCACCTCATCGGCCAGCCAGACCCGCTTCGATGGCGGCGATGGCAACGACGTGCTGCTGCTGCCCGGCACCTTCACCTCCTATCAGCTCACCTCGAGCAACGAGGCGGGCGTCGTTACTTTCAACGATGCCTTCGGCAACAGCATCACCGGCTTTGAAACGATCAAGTTCAGCGACATCAGCCTGGATGCTCTGCAGACCCTCAGCCTCAGCGGACCGGCCGACCCTGTGAATGAGGGCGCCAGCGCCTGTTACACCATCGCCCTCAGCACCAGCGGCCTGGCCAGTGGCGAAAGCGTGGCCTTCAGCTTGCAGCTCGGCGACGGCACGGCCCAGTTCTCGGCTGACATGGAGGCGCTGGTGCAGGGATCTCTGCAGGCAGCGCCTGGCATCGTGCTCAGCAATCTGAGCGTGGATGCCGCCACGGGGCTGATCCGGGCGGTGGCATCCACCAGCAAAAATCTCGGCACTGGGGCCACCATCGCCACTTTGACTGTTCCGATTAAATCCGACCTGCTGGCTGAGCCTGATGAAACCTTCAATCTCACCCTCGGTGGCTTCACTGATCACCAGAAGGTAACCACCACGATCCGTAATCAGGATCAGGTAACCATTCGTTTGGCCGGACCCACCAGCGTGCTCGAAGGTAACACCACCTCGCCCTACAAGCTTTCCCTGGGCAGCGGAGTCGGCCTTGGCGCCGGTGCCAGCATTTCCTTCTCGATCGACACGGCCAGCGGCACGGCCACGAAAGGTGTCGACTTTGCGGCGCCCAATGCTGCCGGTCTGAGCGCCGCGTCAGGGATCACATTGAGCGGGATCACAACCAGCGGCGACGGCACGATCACCGTCACCGCCAGCAATAGCAGCGGGGTCGATCTGGCCGCTGGCTCAGCGCTCATGTCCTTTCGTGTTGGCACAATCAATGACCGCATTGCCGAGGACAATGAGGCCTTCTCCATCAACCTCGCTGGAGGAGCCGGGGTTGCGGTGGCTGGGCCGGCCAAGTTAACGACAACCATCAGTGACGACGACCCGTTGTCGATTCACCTCAGTGGCCCTCAATCCCTGACGGAAGGTCAACGCAGTCAGCCCTACATCCTCTCGCTTGGTCCTGTTGGCTTGGCAGTCGGTCAATCAATGCCTTTGCAGATTTGGTTGCGTTCTGGTTCTGCGCAGGCTGGCGCTGACCTGAGTGTGCTGGGTTACAGCCAACTGAAGGTGGCCTCAGGTCTGACGATGAGAGATCGACAAACGCTTGCGGATGGCACGCTTTCCTTCAGTCTGATCAATCGAGCGAAGCGTGACCTGGATCCCAGGCCCCAGCTGCTCTCGTTTCAGTTGAATCCTCTGGCAGACAAGGTGATGGAGGGACCCGAATCGTCCACCCTTCGCACCTCGTTGCAGAGTTCTGCGTCTTCGGAGCAGCAGCTTGCTGTGAGCATTGCTGATCTTGACAAGGCCAGCTTGGCTTTGCGCGGCCCTGCATCTGTGAACGAGGGTGCATTGACCAAGCCCTTTTCCGTTGAACTTGGAACAGCCGCCTTGGCGCCAGGTCAGCAACTCCAGCTCACTCTTGGTATGAAGGGTCTGGGTGGTGCGTCTCTTTCAAAGGACTACCAACCACTGTCGTCTGCGGACTTCCAGCTGGCTTCGGGGTTGTCCATTACCGAATCCCGGCAGCTTGGAAATGGCGGTCTGCAGCTCCAGCTGTTGAATGGGCGATCACAGCCGATCCCCGTCGGCACGGCCCTGGTGCAGTTTCGTGTTCAGACCAATGCCGATGAGTTGATTGAGAAGGGCCAGGCCCTTGAGATTTCCCTCACCTCTAAATCTGGCCAAATCAATTCTGCTGAGAGTCAGGTGCGCACGGCATTCGTTGATACCTCCAAGCCGGCTGTAGAGCCTCCGCCCGACAATGGTGGAGATGGCGGTTCGGTTCAGCCACCGCCGAGCAAGGTGATTAACGGTACGGCCGGACCAGATGTTCTCGTGGGAAGTTCATTGAATAATGTGATTTATGGGGGCAAGGGAGCAGACCTGATCACGGGCGGCGGTGGCAGCTCCAATGAGTTTCGCTTTAGTTTGCAGGATGGCCTGAGTCAAGGTGATGTGATCACTGATTTTCGACCTGGTTCTGATCAGATCCGCGTTGAAGGCGTGTCCCGTAATTCCTTGACCGCCACTGCTTTTGGTGGCAAGACATCGCTGCGGTCGGCTGGGGCAAAAACAGCCTTTGAGATCGTGGAGACGATTGACGGGGCCGACCGCTCGAAGGCTGTTTTTCTCTACGCCCGACTTACGGGTGATCTCCTGCACAATGCCAATGGTAGTGAAGCTGGCTTCGGCAAAGGAGGAGGAGTTATTGCCGCCCTCCCGGTATTGCTTAGCTTTGATCCTCGAGACTTGCAATTAGCCTATGCCTGACATGTTTGCGATCTGTGTATTTTGGTATAATGTTCGGCCGTGACCGATTCGAGCTCAGCTGATCATTATCAGGATGGCCTGGCTCGGCTCGAGGTGGAGCTTGCCGCTGCCAGTGCCCAACTGGAGGAATATCAGCGATTGATTGATGAAATGCCAGGAATCTATGAGGTGAAATTTGGTTCCCAGTTGCGAGACCTGGCGCAGGACATTCGCCTGCTCATGCAGGAGAGGCATGACCTGCAGCAACAGCTGCAGCACTGTCTGGAGGGGCAGGCGCCTTCTGCCGACCTGGTGATGTCCAGCCAGCCGAGATCTTCGTGGCCGCTATCGACATTGGCTCCTGGCGCTCAGCGGCGACTGGTGAACCTGAAAGCCTGGCAGCTTGCTCTGGCCGCTGCTGCCAGCACCCTCACGCTGCCCTTTCTGATCGATCTGGCTACTCGGGGCCGGAAGGGGCCTTCGCCGCCTTTGCTTCAACCTGTACCCAGCGAGACAAAATCCAATATCCCCCGCACTCCTGCTCCTGTGGGTTCTCCCCCCGCGAGCATCCCCCAGTTGCGCTTGAGGGCTCGAGGTGAGGTGTGGCTGGAATTGCGTTCGCTCAACGACACCTCTGTGTTCCAGGGCACGCTTCAACAGGGTCAGGAACTTTCCCTCCCCCTCGGTGAGGGGCTGCGCATCCGCTCCGGTCGCCCCCATCTGTTGGACATAGCCTTGCCAGGCCAATCCTTCAGCCCCCTGGCGGCGGCCAACAATTACTCCTGGCGCACGTTTGCTGGGGCCGGTCCTGGGGTCCGACCATCCGAGAGGCCGAGTCCACCAGGGGAACCGTCGTAATCTCGGGCTTGCTCTGACGTCTTTTTCATGACCAGCCCCGCTATCCAGCGCATCTGTTGTATTGGTGCTGGCTACGTGGGTGGACCAACGATGGCGGTGATCGCTGACCGCTGCCCGGATGTGCAGGTCACGGTGGTGGACCTGAACGCCGAGCGCATCGCCGCCTGGAACGATGCAGACCTCAGCAAACTGCCGGTGTACGAGCCCGGTCTGGATGGCGTGGTGGCCCGCGCCCGCGGCCGCAATCTGCACTTCAGCACCGCCGTCGACGAGGCGATCGGCGCGGCCGACATGGTGTTCATCTCCGTGAACACCCCCACCAAGACCAGGGGGCTGGGGGCCGGCCAGGCCAGCGACCTCAAGTGGGTGGAGGCCAGCGCCCGCTCGGTGGCCCGGGCGGCGCGGGGGCACACGATCGTGGTGGAGAAGAGCACCCTGCCGGTGCGCACCGCCGAGGTGATTCAGAAGATCTTGGCGGCCGCCACGCCGAATGGCGACGGCCGCAGTTTCTCGGTGCTCTCCAACCCCGAGTTCCTGGCGGAGGGCACCGCCATCCCCGATCTGGAGGCGCCCGATCGGGTGCTGATCGGTGGCGACGACCCCGCGGCCATCGCCGCCCTGGCCGGCGTTTACGGCCAGTGGGTTCCCAGCGAGCGCATCCTCACCACCAACCTCTGGAGCAGCGAGCTCTCCAAGCTCACCGCCAATGCCTTCCTGGCCCAGCGGATCAGCTCGATCAACGGCATCGCCGCCTTCTGCGAGGCCACCGGCGCCGATGTGCGCGAGGTGGCCAGGGCGATCGGCGCCGACAGCCGCATCGGCCCCAAGTTTCTGCAGGCCGGCCCGGGTTTTGGCGGCAGCTGCTTCCAGAAGGACATCCTCAACCTGGTGTACCTCTGCCGCCACTACGGCCTGGAGGAGGTGGCGGCCTACTGGGAGCAGGTGGTGGCTCTCAACCACTGGCAGCAGCGGCGCATTGCCCGGTTGGTGGTGACCAGGCTGTTCGGCACCGTGACCGGCAAGCGCATCGGCGTGCTCGGTTTCGCCTTCAAGGCCGACACCAACGACACCCGCGAATCACCGGCGATCCGGGTGTGCCAAGACCTGCTCGAGGAGGGGGCGATCCTGCAGATCCTCGATCCCAAGGTGCCCGAGGGCCAGATCACGGCAGATCTGGGCCAGCCGGCCGGCACGGGCGAGGGCAGCTGGCAGCAGGTGGCGGACGTGCAGCAAGCCGCCAGCGGCGCCGATGCCCTGCTGCTGCTCACCGAGTGGCAGCAGTTCGCGGGGATCGACTGGCCGGCGGTGGCGGCGCTGATGCGCCAGCCGGCCTGGCTGTTTGACGCCCGGGCCAAGGCGGATGGCGCCGCCGCCAGGGCCGCCGGCCTGAACGTGTGGACCGTGGGGGAGGGCTGAGACCATGCCAGCGTCCCTGACCCGCAACCTGGTGACCGGCGGTGCCGGTTTCGTGGGGTCCCACCTGGTGGACCGGCTGATGGAGGCCGGCGAGGAGGTGATCTGCCTCGACAACTACTTCACCGGCCGCAAGCAGAACATCAGCCAGTGGATCGGCCATCCACGCTTCGAGCTGATCCGCCACGACGTGACCGATCCGATCCGCCTGGAGGTGGATCGCATCTGGCACCTGGCCTGCCCCGCCTCGCCGGTGCACTACCAGTTCAACCCGATCAAGACCGCCAAGACGAGCTTCCTCGGTACCTACAACATGCTCGGCCTGGCCCGGCGCGTGGGTGCCCGCCTGCTGCTGGCCAGCACCAGTGAGGTGTATGGCGACCCCGAGGTCCATCCCCAGCCCGAGAGCTACCGCGGTTGCGTGAACACGATCGGTATCCGCAGCTGCTACGACGAGGGCAAGCGCATTGCTGAAACCCTCTGCTTCGACTACCAGCGGATGCACGGCACCGAGATCCGCGTGATGCGCATCTTCAACACCTACGGGCCGCGCATGCTGCCCGATGACGGCCGGGTGGTGAGCAACTTCATCGTGCAGGCCCTGCGCGGCGAGCCGCTCACCCTCTACGGCGACGGCAGCCAGACCCGCTCCTTCTGCTACGTGGACGACCTGGTGGAAGGCATGATCCGGCTGATGAATGGCAGCCACACCGGCCCGATGAACATCGGCAATCCCGGTGAGTTCACCATCCGCCAGCTGGCCGAGCTGGTGCGTGCCCGCATCAACCCCGAGCTGCCACTGATCGAGAAGCCCCTGCCGGCCGATGATCCCCTGCAGCGCCAGCCGGTGATCGACCTGGCCCAGCGGGAGCTGGGCTGGCAGCCCACGGTGGCCCTGGAGCAGGGGCTGGAGCCCACCATCGCCTGGTTCCGGGAGCTGCTTCACGACGGCACCTCGCTGGCCTGATGCCGGCTTTTCAGCTCCGCCACCGGCGATGACCGTTCTCGTGACCGGCGCGGCCGGCTTCATCGGTGCGGGCGTGTGCGAACGGCTGCTGGCCCGTGGTGATCAGGTGGTGGGGGTCGACAATCTCAATCCCTACTACGACCCCGCCCTCAAACAGGCGCGCCTGCAACGGCTGGAGGCCCAGGCAGCCGCCTGCGGCAGCCCGAGCGCCTGGCGGTTTCATGAGCTCGACCTGGCCGATGGCCCGGCGCTGGCGGCGCTGCTGGCGGCCGTGGGGCCCCACCGGCTGATCCACCTGGCGGCCCAGGCCGGCGTGCGCTACTCCCTGGAGAATCCCGGCGCCTACGTGCAGAGCAACCTGGTGGCGATGGGCCATGTGCTGGAGGGCTGCCGCCACCAGCAGGTGGAGCACCTGGTGTATGCCAGCAGCAGCTCGGTGTATGGCGGCAACCGCAATCTGCCCTTCAGCGAGGCGCAGCCGGTGAACCACCCGGTGAGCCTGTATGCCGCCACCAAGAAGGCCAACGAGCTGATGGCCCACACCTACAGCCATCTCTACGGCCTGCCGGCCACGGGCCTGCGCTTCTTCACGGTGTACGGCCCCTGGGGCCGGCCGGACATGGCGCCGATGCTGTTCGCCCGGGCGATCCTGGCGGGTGAGCCGATCCGGGTGTTCAACCAGGGCCGGATGCGGCGTGACTTCACCTACATCGACGACGTGGTGGAGGGGGTGATCCGCTGCCTGGACAAGCCTGCCACGGCCCATCCCGCTTTCGATGCGGAGGCGCCGGATCCGGCCACCAGCTGGGCGCCGCACCGCCTGTTCAACATCGGCAACGCCCAGCCCGAGGAGCTGCTTGTGTTCATCGCCGAGCTGGAGCGGGCCCTGGAGCGGCCGGCGATCCTGCAGCTGGAGCCGATGCAGCCTGGGGATGTGGAGGCCACCGCCGCCGACACCAGCGCCCTGGAAGCCTGGGTGGGCTTCCGGCCCTCCACGCCGCTGCGCGAGGGGGTGGAGCATTTTGCCGCCTGGTACCGCCAGTACGCCGGCTGATCCGGGTCGCCAGGCAGACTCGCCCCACTTGCCCAGAACCGATTGGCCTCGCTCCAGAGTCTGCGCGGCATGGTTGATCTGCTGCCCGGGCAGACCCCGCTCTGGCGGCAGGTGGAGGACACCGCCCGCGCCCACTTCCGGCGGGCGGCTGTGCAGGAGATCCGCACGCCGCTGCTGGAGGTCACCGAGCTGTTCGCCCGCGGCATCGGCGAGGCCACCGATGTGGTGGGCAAGGAGATGTACACCTTCCTCGATCGCGGCGAGCGCAGCTGCACCCTGCGGCCCGAGGGCACGGCATCGGTGGTGCGGGCCGCCATCCAGCACGGTCTGCTCAGCCAGGGGGCGCAGCGGCTCTGGTACGGCGGGCCGATGTTTCGCTACGAGCGTCCCCAGGCGGGACGCCAGCGCCAGTTCCACCAGCTCGGCCTGGAACTGCTCGGCTTCGCCGATGCCCGCAGCGACGTGGAGGCGATCGCCATCGCCTGGGACCTGCTCGCCGATCTGGGCGTGGGCGGCCTGGCCCTGGAGCTCAACACCCTCGGCAGCCCCGACGACCGGGCGCGCTATCGCGACCAGCTGGTGGCCTGGCTGGAGGCCCACCGCGACCGGCTCGATCCCGACTCCCAGGCCCGCATCCACGCCAACCCCCTGCGGGTGCTCGATTCCAAGCATCCCGACACCCAGGCCCTGCTGGCGGCGGCCCCCTCCCTGGCCGAGGCCCTCAGCGCCGAGAGCCGCGAGCGCTTCGCCCAGGTGCAGGCCGGCCTGGCGGCCCTGCAGATTCCCATGCAGCTCAATCCCCGCCTGGTGCGCGGCCTCGACTACTACAGCCACACCGCCTTCGAAATCACCAGCAGCCAGCTCGGGGCCCAGGCCACGGTGTGCGGGGGCGGTCGCTACGACGGCCTGGTGCAGCAGCTCGGCGGCCCTGCCACGCCGGCAATCGGCTGGGCCCTGGGCATGGAGCGGTTGGTGTTGCTGCTCAGCCAGGCCAGCGCTCCCCCCGGCCAGTCCATCGACCTCTATGTGGTGAGCCGGGGCGAGGCGGCCGAGGCGCTGGCACTGCCACTGGCCCGCGCCTGCCGGGCGGCCGGGCTGGCGGTGGAGTGGGATGCCAGCGGCGCCGCCTTCGCCAAGCAGTTCAAGCGGGCCGATCGCTCCGGCGCCCGCTATGCGGCCGTGATCGGCGATGGCGAGGCGGCCGAGGGGGTGGCGCGGCTCAAGGACCTGCGGGCCGAGGTTGCCGAGCAGCGGCTCGCGCTTGGGGATCTGCCCCAGCATCTGCTGCAGGCCTGCCGGACATGACGCCCCAGCACGTGTCCACTGCGGGGGGGCCTGCCCTGCTCCGGGGCAGTTGACTGCAATCAAGATGCAGCGGTTGCAACCGGCCCGGATGGGTGATCCCAACCTCGCGATCATCGCCGGTTCAGGAGTGCTGCCCGGCCTTCTCTCCCAGGCCCTCAGCGCGGCCGGCCGCTCCCACCTCTGCTGCCACCCCCACGGGATCCCGGTGGAGCTTGAGGATGCGGAGGAGTTTTATTTCGAGCGCGCGATCTCCTTCTTTCGCTCCCTGGAGGCTCGGGGAGTCCGCCAGGTGGTGATGGTGGGCAAGTTCCATCGCCCCCGCCATCTCAATCCCCTGCGTTTCGAGAGCTCCACCCTGCTGGCCGCTCCGCGGATCCTGGCCTCCCTGCGTAAGGGCGACGACGCCTCCCTCCGGGCCCTGGCGGAAATCATTGAGGAGCTCGGCCTGGAGGTGGTGGGCGTCGAGGATGTCGCCCCCAGCCTGTTGCCCGAACCGGGTCTGTACGCCAGCAAGGTTCCCAGCGACCAGGATCGCGCCGATGTGGAGCGCGCGGCCTACATCGTGGAGGCGATCTCGGCGGTGGATGTGGGCCAGGGGGCCGTGGTGGCCGGCGGACTCTGCCTGGCCACCGAATCCCTGCCCGGCACTGACGCCATGCTCGAGTGGGTGGCAGCGATCCGGGATGACCAGCCCTCCGGCAGCCGCTCCGGCGTGCTCTACAAGGCGCCCAAGCTCCACCAGGACCGCCGCATGGACCTGCCGGCGATCGGTCCCATCACCGTGGCCAAGGCCGCTGCCGCCGGTCTGGCGGGGATCGCCTGGGAAGCCCGGGGCGCCCTGCTGCTCGACACCGAACTCACCATGACCGAGGCCAACCGTCACGGGCTGTTCCTCTGGGCACGGCCGCCCCTGGGCTGAGCGACC
The DNA here is from genome assembly GCA_040399285.1 of Prochlorococcaceae cyanobacterium. GTDB lineage: Bacteria > Cyanobacteriota > Cyanobacteriia > PCC-6307 > Cyanobiaceae > NIES-981. Next base: position 44,577 of record JBBASM010000005.1, on the reverse strand, counting down.
GGCCCTCAGTTACTGGCCCCCGGCCTGCTCCAGCACCCCCTTGCTGCTGGGCACGGCGCCGGCGCGGCGCGGGTCGATCTCAGTGGCCAGCCGCAGTGCCCGGGCGAAGGCCTTGAAACAGGCTTCCACGATGTGGTGGGAGTTGCCCCCGTCCAGCTGGCGGATGTGCAGGGTGAGGCCGCTGTTGTTCACCACCGCCACGAAGAACTCCTTCACCAGCTCGGTGTCGTAGCTGCCGATCTTCTGGGCCGGGATCTGCAGGCCGTAGCTCAGGTGCGGCCGGCCGCTGCAATCGAGGACCACCTGTACCAAGGCCTCATCCAGGGGCGCCACAAAGTGGCCGAAGCGGTGGATGCCGCGCCGATCTCCCAGGGCCTGGGCCAGGGCCTGGCCGATGGCGATGCCCACGTCCTCATTGGTGTGGTGGTCGTCGATGTGGGTGTCGCCGCTGGCGCTGATCTCCAGGTCGATCAGCCCGTGGCTGCTGATCTGGTGGAGCATGTGATCGAGGAAGGGCACGCCGGTGCTGGCCTGGCAGTGGCCCGTGCCGTCGAGGTTGAGCTGCACGCGCACATCGGTCTCGCCGGTGACGCGATGGATCGTGCCGGTGCGCATGGCTGTCCCCGCCCCGGGGGCGCTGGATCGGTGGCTTCGATCATGCCGGGGCGCGGGGCCCCGGGCCCGTCGGGCCGCAATGGACGGCCTAGAGTTAAACTGAACTTATTGGCGGGCTCAATGTCAAAAGCACAACTAATAGCTTTTCTGGCCAAGGCTGAGGCAACCCCTGTCCTGCAGCAGCGGATCGATGCCGCCGCCGATGGCAGCGCCGTGGTGGCCATCGCCCGCGCCGAGGGCTTCCTGTTCTCTCCGGCCAGCCTGGCCCGTCACCTGCGGGGTTGAGGCCTCACATCCCCGTGATGCAGTAACCCGCATCCACGTAGAGCACCTGGCCGGTGATGCCGGAAGCCAGGGGACTGGCCAGGAAGGCGGCGGTGCTCCCCACCTCCTCCTGGGTGACGGTGCGGCGCAGGGGAGCCTTCTCCTCCACGTTGTGGATCATGTCGAGGATGCCGCCGATGGCGCTGCTCGCCAATGTGCGGATCGGGCCGGCGCTGATGGCGTTCACGCGCACCTGCTTGTCGGGGCCCAATTCGGCGGCCAGGTAGCGCACCGAGGCCTCCAGGGCGGCCTTGGCCACGCCCATCACGTTGTAGTTGGGGATCGCCCGCTCGGCGCCCAGGTAGCTGAGGGTGATCACGCTGGCGCCGGGGTTGAACAGGGGCTTGGCGTAGCGGCACAGGGGGGCCAGGGAGTAGGCGCTCACCTCCAGCGCCCGGGCGAAGCCCTCGGGGCTGATGGCGGAGTAGTCGCCGATCAGCTCCTCCTTGCCGGCGAAGGCCAGGCAGTGCACCAGCACGTCGATCGCGCCCCACTGCTCCTTCACCCGGGCAAACACGGCCTCGATCTGGGCCGGGTCCTGCACGTTGAGGGGTTCGAACAGGCTGGGGGCCAGCGGCGCGGTGAGCTCCCGCACCTTGCCCTCGAAGCGGCCCTTCTCATCGGGCAGGTAGGTGACGCCCAGCTCGCAGCCGGCGGCATGCAGCTGCTGGGCGATGCCCCAGGCGATCGACTTGTTGTTGGCGATGCCCGTGACCAGGGCCTTCTTGCCGCGCAGATCGAGGAGCATGGGGAGCCGGTTGGAGTGCGGGGATTCTCTCGCAGGGCCCGCAGGCGGTTTTGCGGCCCTCGCTGGCAGCGAGGGTCAGCCGTGGCGCTGGGTTCATGGCCGTTCCTGTGGGGTTGCCACTGGCACCGGCGTGCTGTCAGCAATCGACCTAGCTTTCCCATGACTGGATTCAGGTCCCAACCGGCCTGCTCAACGGATGCCCATTGGCCTGCTCCCGTCCGATGAGGCCCGGCTGGACGCCCTGCGCCAGGAGTTTGAGCACGAGGCCCGGTTCAGCCAGGTGTTCGTGGTGCTCACCGTGGGCGCCACCCTGATCGCCACCCTCGGTCTGCTGGCCAACAGCCCCGGCGTGGTGATCGGCGCCATGGTGGTGGCCCCCTGGATCCTGCCGCTGCAGGCGATGGCCTTCGAGATCCTGCAGGGCCGGTTGCCGATGTTCCTGCGGGCCCTGCGCACCCTGATGCTGGGTGTGGTGATCTGCGTGCTGCTGGCGATGGCCGTGGGTCATCTGGTGGCGCTGCCCAGCTTCGGCAGTGAGGTGATCAACCGCACCAGCCCCAACCTGCTCGATCTCGGCGTGGCCCTGGTGGCCGGAGCGGTGGCGATGTACGCCAAGTTGCGCAAGGACGCGATCTCTGCCCTGGCTGGGCTCGCCATTGCCGTGGCCTTGGTGCCGCCGATGTGTGTGGTGGGAATTCTGCTCTCCTCCTCCCAGTGGGCCCAGGCCTATGGGGCCCTGTTGCTGTTCATCACCAACCTCCTGGGGATCATGGTGGGGGCGATGGCGGCCCTGGGAACGCTGGAGAGGGTGTACCGGAGCCGCCTGTTTCACAGCCGGCTCGGCCTCACCAGCGTGGCCCTCACCGCCCTGCTGGTGATTCCGCTGGGCAGCAGCTTCTACCGGTTGCTGCTGCGATCCCGGCAGGAGACCAAGGCCCAGCAGCTGGAGGTGGCCATCGAGCAACAGCTGCGCAGCAGCACGATCACCCTCGGCAGTGATCCCGCCATCGACCTGGTGGGGCTGTCCATCGATTGGAACCAGAATCCGCCGCTGATCCGCGCCCGGGTGCGGGTCACGGATCCGGCCCTGCCCACCTCCCAGCAGGTGGCGGATGTGCAGTCGTTCATCAACCGCAGCCAGGCGCCCCTGCGCTTCCGGCTGCTGGTGCAACGCACCGCCGTGGACCTGGTCGGTCCGGAGACGGCGCCCAACCCGCCCGAGCTGGAGGTGTTGCCTCCACCGAGCCAACCGCCGTTGCCCGAAGCGCAGACCAGCGATGACCAGCCAGATGGTGATTGAGGCGTGATCGAGACCCACGCCGATTCTCCGAGCAGTCCCACCCTGCGGCGCCTGTGGTTTGTGGCTCGCGTGAGCCTGCTCCTGGCTGGGATCCTGGCCGTCAAGATCCTGGTGCACCGCAGGCACTGGGAGGTGTTGGCTCCCAATCCCCTCTTCCCGGCCCTGGTGGCCTCCGAGGTGTTCCTGATGGGTTTCCTGCTCAACGGGGTGCTGATGGATTACAAGGAGAGTGAAAAGATTCCTGGGGAGCTGGCCTCGGCCCTGGAATGCCTGGCCTCTGAGACAGACAGTGTGCGCGAGCGACACGCCGATGCTGATGTGACAGGAGCTCTGGCGCTGCTGGCTGGCTTTGCCACCGAGCTGCTGCTCTGGATCAGGGATGGGGGTGTGGTGACCCCGTTGCTCAATGAGTTCGAGACGTTGCAGCGTTCGATCCAGCGACTGGCCATCTGGAACCCCGCCCCGCTGCAGGCCAGTCTTTTGCTGGAACTGGCTACTATTCGTCGACACGTTTATCGCATCGAAGTGATTCGTGAAACGGCATTCATCCCCACGGTTTATTGGATGACCTATGTGGGAGCGGCCCTGCTGCTCGGCGGGTTGATGTTTGCTGAGATTGAGCCATTCGGGGAAGCTCTGTACTTCATTGGAGCCCTTACCCTCCTGCTGCTCAAGTTGCTGTTTCTGATCGGCGACCTTGACAATCCCTTTTCCGCGGCGCAGGCGAGGTCGGTGGAGAACGTCACCGTGTATCCCCTCGCTCTGGCTGTTGGTCGACTGAACAGCGGCGTGGGCCAAGGGTCTGCAGGTGAACCAGCCGAAGCGATCCATCAGGCTGATTCGCCATCTCCCTGATCCGTGCTGGACAGCTGGCCGGCCCACCCCGATTCCCTGGCCAACCACATTCGCTGCGAATCATGACTCCATCGCCCACTCCCGTTGCCAGGGGCGGCCGCCGGGCGGCGGAGCAGCGGCTGGCCGCCATCGATCCGGCCCGCTATGGCGCCAGTCGCAATCACCTGGACGGGGCCGTGACCCGGCTCTCCCCTTACATCCGCCACGGGGTGCTCACCCTGGCGGAGGTGCGCGAGGCGGTGTTCGAGCGCCTGCGGGCTCCGGTCGAGCCCGAACCGACACTCCAGGGTGAGCTGTTCCCTTCCGCGTCCGCGGCATGGCGCTGGAGCCCCGCCCAGCGCCGTGCCGGCGAGAAGCTGATCAACGAACTGGGCTGGCGCGACTACTGGCAGCGGCTCTGGCGCCAGCTGGGCGATGGCATCTGGGTCGACCGGGAACCCCTCAAGACCGGCCACCCGCCCGAGGCCTACGCGCCGGAGTTGCCCGGCGATATCGCCGCCGGGGCAACGGGGCTCGCCTGCATCGATGGCTTGGCGGCCGAGCTCAGCGGCACGGGCTGGCTGCACAACCACGCCCGCATGTGGCTGGCGGCCTACGTGGTGCACTGGCGGCGGGTGCGCTGGCAGGCCGGGGCCCGCTGGTTCCTGCAGCACCTGCTCGACGGTGACCCCGCCAGCAACAACCTCAGCTGGCAGTGGGTGGCCAGCAGCTTCAGCCACAAGCCCTACATCTTCAACCGCGCCAACCTGGAACGCTTCAGTTCCGGGCGGTACTGCCTGGGGTGTCCGCGGGCCGGCGCCGGCTGTCCGTTCGAGGCGAGTTACGAGGCGTTGCAGGCCCGCCTGTTCAGGCCGCTGGATTCCCAGGCGGAACCCAGCTCATCCTCCCCTGGCCAGCCCGCTCCAACCCCGCACCAGCCCGTTGAGCCGTGGGCCGTGCCACCCAGCGGCCCGCCACCCCGCCGGCCCCTGATCTGGGTGCATGGCGAGGCCCTGGGGCCTGTCAATCCGGCCCTGCGTGCCCATCCCGGTGCTCCGGCCCTGTTCGTGTTCGATGCAGAGCTGATCGCAGGTCGCACCGCCACCACCGGTGGCACACCCCTGGCGGCAGGGCGGCTGCGCTTCCTGCGCGAGTGCCTGGCCGAGCTGCCCGTGACGGTGAAGCACGGCGATGTGGCGGCCGAACTGCTGGCAGCTGCCCAGTTCAGCGGCGCCGATGGCATCGTCACCAGCCGGGCGGTGGACCCGCGCTTCCTGCAGATCGCGGCACGGCTGGCGGCGGTGCTGCCGTTGCAGGTGCTGGAGCCCGAGCCCTTCGTGGCCCTCCCCTTGGAGGGCGCCGGCGCCCCCGACCTGCGCCGCTTCTCCCGCTACTGGCGGGTGGCGGAGCCCCTGGTCTGGGGAGGTTTTGCTGGAGGTTGGGCTGGGGCTGACGGTTTGAGCAGCTGATTCTCCAGTTTCTCGATCGCCTTGGGGTCGCTCAGCAGTTCGTGTTCCTGGAGCAGGGGGAAGGGCTCCTCCCGCACCTGGCCGGCCTCGCGGGGCGGCTCCTGCCAGCGGAAGCTGCGCTGGGCTGCCCGCTTCCGGCAGAGGGCTTCACTCTCGCGCCGCAGCATCCGGCGCACGTCGCCGCGGGCCACCGCCTGGAAGAACTCCTCCCGGGTGGCCAGGCCGGAGCTGAACGGGGCCGTGCCGTTGCCGTTGAACAGCCGGGCGGCATCCGGCCGCCAGCGGGGCTGGCAGATGCCGCTCTCGCTGAGGTCGGCAGCGATCCAGATGTGCAGCCCGTAGCCATCCGGCTGGCTCACCACCGCCACGCCGTCGTGGGGCTGCTGGCGCGGCAGCGGATAGATGGCCCAGCTGGCCCGCCGGTGGGCCGGCGCGCAGCCCGAAGCCAGCAGGCCCAGCACGGCAACGGCTCCCAGGCTGACGCGCCGGAAGCGGAGGAGGCGAAGCATCGAGAGCAGGCCGGCAACGCCCCCGATGTTGCAGCAAGCTCCGCAGTGGCGGTGCAGCCTCGGCGACCGGGGCGCCACACTCGGCCCAGCCGCTCTGGATCGATGGCGATCACACCCTCCCGGATGGTGCCCTTGGCCACGCCCCTGCCCCGCCAGGCGCTGGAGGAGGCCCTGGGGCGGGGTGCGGCCGTGCCGGTGACTGGTGAACCCCTGCCGCCCCTGCCCCAGGGGCCCCTGCTGGTGCTGTTCATCTGCGCCCACTGCCCGTTCGTGAAGCACGTGGAGCCCGAGATCGGCCGCCTGGAGAGGGATTTCCCCGCTCTGCAGCTGCTGGCGATCGCCAGCAACAGCACCCTCACCCACCCCCAGGACGGCCCCGAGGGGTTGCGGGCCCAGCACCGGGCCCAGGGCTGGGGCTTTCCCTACCTGTTCGACGCCGACCAGCAGCTGGCCAGGGCGTTCGGCGCCGCCTGCACCCCCGATCCCTTCCTCTACGCCTGGGATGAAGCCGCGCAGCGGCATCGCCTGGTGTATCGGGGCCAGTTCGATGCCAGCCGCCCCGGCAACGCCCTGCCCTGCGACGGTGCCGACATCCGCGCCGCCATCGAAGCCCTGCTGGCCGGCCGGCCGCTGCCGGCGGAGCAGCGGCCGGCGATCGGCTGCAACATCAAATGGCGACCGGGTGAGGAACCGGAATGGGCCCGCTGATCGGCCGGCATTTGCATGCCTAACCTGGCCGCCATGCAAGTGCCCCCCTTCAGTCTCAACGAGCAGCTCAAGGCGCTCGGTGAGGAGCTTGATCAGGCCGTGTTGCAGGTGTTGCACAGCGGCCAGTACATCGGCGGGGGCGTGATCGCCGGCTTTGAGCAGGCGTTCGCGGCAGCGATGGGTGTTCCCCACGCGGTGGGCTGCAACAGTGGAACCGATGCCCTGGGGCTGGCCCTGCGGGGCCTGGGCATCGGCCCTGGCGATGCGGTGATCACCACCGCCTTCAGTTTTTTTGCCACGGCTGAGGCGATCAGCAGCGTGGGCGCCACGCCCTTGTTCGTGGATGTGGATCCGGACAGCTATCTGATCGATCTCGATCAACTGGAGGCCGCGATCACGCCGGCCACTAAGGCGTTGCTGCCAGTTCATCTGTTCGGCCGGCCGGTGGACATGGAGCGGGTGTGCGCGATCGCCGAGCGCCACGGCCTCAAGGTGGTGGAGGACTGTGCTCAGGCCACCGGTGCCAGCTGGGCCGGCCGGCCGGTGGGCAGCTGGGGCGATGCCGGCTGCTTCAGCTTCTTTCCCACCAAGAACCTCGGCGCTGCCGGCGATGGCGGCGCCGTGACCTGCCGCGATCCCGAGCTGGCCCAGACGATCCGCCAGCTGGCGGTGCACGGCATGCCGCGGCGATACCTGCATACCCAGCTGGGCTACAACAGCCGTCTCGATGCCATCCAGGCCGCCGTGCTGGCGGTGAAGCTGCCCCACCTGCCCCGCTGGGTGGAGCAGCGCCGGGGCATCGCCACCCGCTACCGCCAGCAGCTGGCCGGTCTGCCCATGCTGCAGCTGCCCGCTGCCGGCCCGGATGGCCACAGCTGGAACCAGTTCGTGGTGCGGGTGCCGCTCTGCCCCGCCGGCTCTCCGGCCTGTGGCGCGGCCGCAGCGGGGTGCACCCCTTCCGCCGACAGCTCTGTGTTCGGCCTGCCAGAGGGCTGCTGCCGCGACTGGCTGCAGCGGCAGCTCCAGGATGCCGGCGTGAGCACGATCATCTATTACCCGATCCCGATCCATCGTCAGCCGGCCTACGCCGAGCTGGGCTACGGGCCCGGTTCCCTGCCGGTCACCGAGCGGCTCTGTGCTGAGGTGCTCAGCCTGCCCATTTTCCCCGAGCTCAGCGAGCCCCAGCAGCGGCGGGTGGTGGAGGTGCTGCGGGCGCTGGTGCAGGTCACCGCTCCCGTTGCGGCCTAGACCAGCAGTCCACTGCCGCTCCGCCCCTCAGCCCTTGATCGTGGCGTGGAGCGCCTTGAACCTCGCCTGCTGCAGCTTGTGGCTCACCAGCGGCGCCGGGTAGCCGCGCCGCTCCAGGGGGGCGATGTCGCCACTGAGCAGATCCCTGGTGCTCACGTGTTTCAGCTCCGGCAGCCAGTGGCGGATGTAGCGGGCCTCCGGGTCGAATTTCGAGGCCTGGGTGGCCGGGTTGAAGATGCGCAGGGGCTTGGGGTCCATGCCGCTGCTGGCGCTCCACTGCCAGCCGCCGTTGTTGGCGGCCAGGTCGCCATCCACCAGCCGGGCCATGAAGGCGGCCTCGCCCCAGCGCCAGTCGCAGATCAGGTCCTTCACAAGGAAGGAGGCCACCACCATCCGGCAGCGGTTGTGCATCCAGCCGCTCTCATCGAGCTGACGCATGGCCGCGTCGATGATCGGCATGCCGGTGAGCCCCTCGCGCCAGGCCGCGAAGCGCTGCGGGTCGTTCTCCCAGGGAAAAGCGCGCCACTGGGGCCTGTAGGGCCCCTCCGCCAGCTCGGGGAAGTGAAACAGCGCCTGCTGATAGAACTCGCGCCAGGCCAGCTCCTGTTCCCACACCTGGATTGAGGCCAGCGCTTCTTCTGCGCCGCCCAGGGCCGCCACGGTCTGCCGGGCCTGCTGGGCCGCCGCCCAGGCCTGGCGCGGGCTGAGGGTGCCGAACTTGAGAGCCGCACTCAGGGCAGAGGTGCCGTCCTCGTCGGGGATGTTGCGGCCCCCATCGTAGGTGAGCAGGGGGGCTGAGCGGCCGCTGCCCAGTCCTGCGCAGAACCTCGCCAGTTGCTGCTGGGCCGCCGCCTCCCCCGGGCGGCAGGGGCAGAGGTCGGCGCCCTCGAAGCCCTGGCTGAGCAGGCTCTGGCTGGCCTTCCCAGTCTCCAGGCTCACCACGGGCAGGCTGATGGGCGCGGCGGGATCGCAATCGAGCAGGGCACCCGGCGCCGGCAGCGGCTCCAGACCACCCGAGGCGGCCGAAGCGAGGGCCTCCAGCTGCTCCACCCGCCGGCGCCAGCTGCGCCAGTAGGGCCCATACACCCGGTAGGGCTCACCGGCGCCGGTGCTGAGCGCCTCGGGCTCCACCAGCAGCTGGTCCCAGCCGGCCAGCACCTTGCGGCCATCGGCCTGCAGGGCCCGCGCCACCCGCCGGTCGCGCTCGCGCCCGTAGGGCTCCACATCCCGGTTCCAGGCCACCACCTCTGCCCCCAGGGCCGCCGCCACCCACGGCAGCACCTGCTCCGGATCCCCTTGCAGCACCAGCAGCCGACTGCCGGCAGCCCGCCAGCTCTCGGCCAGCTCCAGCAGGCTCTGCCGGAGAAACCACAGCCGCGCCGGCGCCACGGCCGGCAGCTCGCCCGGGATGTCCGCCGGGGCACGGGCCTCCAGGATCGCCGGATCCAGCACGAACACCCCGGTGATGGCCGGGGAGGCCCGGGCGGCGGCAGCGAGGCCCAGGTTGTCCGCCAGGCGCAGGTCGCGGCGGTGCCAGAACAGCCAGCGGGGGGGTGTCATGGAGCGTTTTGGCTATTGGTCAGATGCCGAGCAGCTGCTTGGCCCGCAGCCAGGCCGTCACGCTCTTGCCGTCGAGGTACTCCTCGCCGCTGGCCAGTCGCCCATCCAGTTCGCCCGGCTCCATCAGCAGCACCTCCAGGTCCTCGTCGTCGTCACCGGCGGGAGGCTGCTCCAGCGGCCTGAGCTGCCTGGCCAGGAACAGGTGGATCACCTCATCGGAGTACCCGGGGCAGGGGAGCATCGCCCCCAGGGGGTCCCAGCGCTCGGCGCTGTAGCCCGCCTCCTCCTGCAGCTCCCGCTGCATCGTGCTCAGGGGCGATTCGCCCGGATCGAGGGTGCCAGCCGGGAACTCCAGGAGCCGGGTGGCCACGGCGAAGCGGTACTGGCGCAGGATCACCACCCGGCCGTCATCCAGCACCGGCACCGCCAGCGAGGCGCCGGGATGGCGGATCACACCGAACTGGCCCTCCACGCCCATCGGCAGCACCATCCGGTTGATCTCGAAGCGCAGCTTGCGGGCATCGAGACTGGCCGTGGTTTCCAGGTGGCGCGCGGGCTCAGGGGGCGGCAGGGGCGCCATCGGGGAGGGGCAACGAGGAAGCCAGCATCGCGCAGGCGCCTTCCTGAGGGGTTGGATCCCCAGGAGGCCACCACCGTGTCGCCATAGCTCGGTCTGTCTGGCGCCGTTGCTGAAGGACCTCAGCAGCTCAGGGCGCCTCAGGCCAGCCGCCTGCGCCCTCCCAGGGTTTCGGAGGCGGCTCGCCAGAACTGCGGTGCAGTTCGGCCAGCTGTTGGCTCACCGTCATGGGCGCTCCGGGCGGCACCAGGTCGCCGTCGATCGCCGCCAGGGGCGTGAGCACGAAGCTCCGCTCCAGCAGGCGCGGGTGGGGCAGCTCCAGCCCAGGTTCGCGGCAACACAGCCCGCCCCACCAGAGCAGGTCGAGATCGAGGCTGCGGGGCCCCCAGCGCTCACGGCGCTCGCGCCCGAAGCGCCGCTCCAGTTCCTGTAGTTTCGACAGTATGGCCTGGGCTGCAGCCAGGCTGGCCGGCACGGTCGAGACCACCAGCACGGCGCCGTTGAGATAGTCCGGCTGACCTGCTGGTCCGCCCACGGGCGCCGTGCGGAACAACGGCGACCAGTGGAACTGCATATCGCCCAGTCTGCAGAGAACATCTTCAAGCATGGGCCGCACGACTGCAAGTGTGGTGGCAGGCGGGCCATATGGACTTAGGATGTTGGCGCCAAGGCCTATTGCAATTTTGTTAGCGATTGTTGGCACAATAGTTCAAGTTCTTAGAAGAGTTTATTGTGCTTCTTGGTGGCGTTTGCTCGTGAGGGACCTGGAAAATGTCGCAGTTTAAGGCTTTTGAGGCTTTTTGGTGGGGTCATGCATTTGTTGAGCTTCCTGATAATCCCGCATTGGTTGACTCAGAAGGCCATATTTGGACAAGAAAAGATCTAGCCGTCGAAGTTAATAGAACGATAACGTTTCTTGCTGCTCAAGGTGTGAACCGTTTTGACCGTTTAGCGCTGGCCATGGAGCAAGGGCCTGATTTAGTGATCAGTTTACTGGCAGGAATGGCGATAGCTCCTGTTGCCCCCTTGTCGCCCGCTGCTCCTCGTGAAAGCCTTTGTGCGGATCTCCAGCGGCTTTGCGTCACACGCGTGTTGGTGGATGGGAATCCTTCATCGGCATTGCGGGATGCCGCTTCCGCATTGGGGCTGCCGTTGTTGACACCCAATCCCCTCACCCTTACGCCATTAGTGGGTCAGCATTGCTCTCCGCCTGAGGCTGCAGATCTGGCTCTGCTGCTGCAGACCTCCGGCACCACCTCCAGGCCCAAGGTGGTGCCGCTGACCCATGCCAATCTGCTGGCATCAGCCCAGGCGGTGGCTGATGTGCTGGAGCTGGGGCCAGACGATCGCAGCCTGGCGGCGATGCCGCTCTTCCACATCCACGGCATCGTGGCGTCGCTGTTGGCGCCCCTGCTGGCCGGCGGCAGTGTGATCTGCTGCCAGAGCAACGCACCCGCCAGCCTGCTGAATCTGATGGGCAACCTCCAGCCCACCTGGCTGTCGGCGGTGCCCACCCTGCTTCAAGGTCTGCTTGCCGAGCTCGATCGCAGCGGTGCACCGCCCCCAGCCCATCGGCTGCGCTTGTTGCGCTCTTCCTCGTCGCCGTTGCCGCCAGCGGTGCTCGCGCGGCTGGAAGCGGATTTTCAGGTGCCGGTGCTCGAGGCCTACGGGATGACCGAGGCGGCCCATCAGATCTGCAGCAACCGCCTGCCCGGCAGCGGCCATGGGCGCTTGCCCGGCAGCGTCGGCATGCCGGCTGGACCGGAGGTGGCGATCCTGGGGCCAACCCGTCAGCCGCTGCCGCCGGGCGAATGCGGCGAAGTCGCCATCCGCGGACCAGGCGTGACCGCTGGCTACGAGGCCGCCGAGCAGAGCGGCTGGGTGGAGGCTGCCAGCGGAGAGCGCTGGTTCCTCACGGGAGACGAAGGGCTGTTGGATGCCCAGGGGCGCCTCACCCTCACCGGCCGCTTCAAGGAAATGATCAACCGGGGCGGCGAGAAGGTGATCCCCCGCCGAGTGGATGAGGCGCTGCTCCAGCACCCGGCTGTGGAGCAGGCGTTGGCCTTTGCCGTGCCCCACCCCACCCTGGGTGAGGACGTGGCGGCGGCGGTGGTGCTGCGCCCAGGGGCCCAGACGGATGAGCAGGATCTGCGCAGGCACGCCTTCGCTTTGCTGGTCCCCCATGAGGTGCCTTCGCGGATCGTGCTCCTGCCCGATCTGCCCCGTGGCGCCACTGGCAAGCTGCAGCGCATCGGTCTGGCCGACAAGCTCGGTGCTTTGTTACAGCCCACCGACGAACCCGCCAGCGCTGAGCTGGAGGAACTGGTGGCCCACACCTTTGCAACCGTGCTGCAACAACCACCACCAGGCCGCAACGCCAACTTCTTTCAGCTGGGCGGCGACTCCCTCTCCGGCCAGCGCGTGGTCAGTGCCCTCGAGCAGCAGCTGGCCCTGGAGCTCAGCCCGACGCTGCTTTTTGTCTATCCCACCGTGCGGAGCCTGGCTGAACAGCTCGACCACCTGCTGGACCAGGCCCTGGCAGAAGCTGAGGAGGTCGCGTCATGACAATGGCCGCCAGTGCTGGCCAACGGCTTCGCCAGGCTCTCGAGCTGGCAGCCGATCAGCAACAGATTCTGCCCTTCGTGGGCATCTACGACCTGTTCAGCGCCTCCTTGGCCGCCGATCGGTTTGAGTCCCTGTTTCTCAGTGGCTTTGGCTTGGCAGCCAGTGCCTACGGGCTGCCGGACATCGGCTTCATCGGCTGGGGCGATCTCACCACAACCACCAACCGCCTGCGGGCGCTGCTCCCCAGCCACCACCTGCTGGTGGACTTCGATGATGGCTTCGGCGACGCCACCGTGGCCAGCCACGTTGCCCGCACGCTGGAGCGTTGTGGCGCCTCGGGCGTGGTGCTGGAAGATCAGGCCCGGCCCCGACGCTGCGGACATCTGGGTGGCAAGCAACTGCTGCCGCTGCCTGATTATCTGAAAAAATTGGAGGCTGTGCTGGCGGATCGCAGCTCACTGGTGGTGGTGGCCCGCACCGATGCCTCCGATCCACAGGAGATTCTCACGCGCGTGCAGGCCTTCGAGCAGGCAGGCTGCGATGCAGTGCTGGCCGATGGCATCAAGGACCTCGAGCTCATCGCCCAGATCCGCGCGGCTGTGGCCTGTCCGGTGTTCAGCAACGTGATCGGCGGCGGCAAAGTGCCGCCCTGCAGCAGGGCCGATCTGGCTGGCCAAGGCGTGCAGGGCCTGATCTACAGCACACCGTGCCTGTTTGCCGCCCAGGGTGCCATCGAGCAAGTGCTGGATGATCTCAGCGATGCGGAGGGTGATCTCAGTGGGGCATTGGCTTCGGCCCGGCAGCTCTCCCATTGCAATGCCGTGCTGCACACCAATCTCCAACGGGCGGGGGAAGCATGAGCATGCCTCAATCCCTATCGGATCGGGTGGCCAAGCTGCGGCAACGCAAAAATGCCGATGGAGCTGGTGGCATCCCCTCTGCCGAGCCGATCCCTGGCGACTGGCCCCAGCACTGCCTGGCCTTCCCCGCCTCCTACGCCCAATCCCGCCTCTGGTTCCTCCATCAGCTGCAGCCGGATCTCACCGCTTATCACATTCCAGCCGTTTGGCGGCTCAGGGGCGACATCGACCTCAATGCTCTCCGCCAGGCGCTGGCAGGCCTGATCGAACGGCATTCCACCCTGCGCACTTCCTTCTGTCTGCACGGCAGCGAGGTGGTGCAACTCATCCACCCCCCTGCTCCCTTCCCCCTCGAACTAGAACCTCTCGGTGATCGGAATCCTGATGCCGTCATCGAGCAGTGGCTGGAGCAGGAGCACACCACACCGTTTGATCTGGCTTCCGGCCGCCTGATCCGCGCCCGGCTGCTCGCCGTTGATCACCAGCACCACCTGTTGCTGCTCAACCACCACCACATCGCCTCCGATGGCTGGTCGTTATCGGTTTTTGCTCGCGATCTCAGCGAGCTCTACAACGCCCGCCGCTCCGGCCGATCTGCCGAGCTGGCGCCACTGCGGGTGAAGTACCACGACTACGCCGCCTGGCAGCGCCAGCGCCTCAGCGGTGATCGCCTGCAGAGCCTTCAGGACTACTGGATACCCCAGCTCAAAGGTCTCGAACCCCTCGAGTTCCCCAGCGACCACCCCAGGCCCGCCACCCCTTCCCATCGCGGAGCCAGCGTGGCCTTCCAGATCACCCCGGAGCTCCTCGCCCCCTTTGAGGAGCTCTGCCGCTCGGAAGGCGCCACGCTTCAGATGGGGCTGCTCGCCGTGGTTGCCCTGCTGTTGCATCGCACCAGCCGCCAGGATGGCTTCGCCATTGGCGTTCCCATCTGGGGCCGCAACCATTCTGATCTCGAGCCGCTGATCGGCTTTTTCATCAACACGCTGCCGATCCGCACCCGCTTTACAGCCCAGCAGAGCTTCCGCCAGCTTCTCCAAGAGGTCAAAGCCTCCTCTCTCGCCGCCTACGACCATCAGGAGATCCCCTTTGAGCAGATCGTCGAGGCACTGAACCTCCCCCGCGACACCAGCCGCAACGCACTGTTACAGGTGATGTTCCAGCTAATCGAGCTGCCTGAAGCATCACTCGAGAGCCTAGAAGACCTCAGCGTTGAAGCCGTCCATACAGGAGTGGAAACATCAAAGTTTGAACTTGAGTTCTACTTGTATCGATCCTCAAAAGGAGCCAGGGCAAAGATTATCTATGCCACTGATCTCTTCTCAGAAGAACGCATAAATCGACTCTCCTCTCACCTGCTGTCTCTGATCGCCTCAGCACTAAACACGCCAGATTCCCCTGCGTGCTCTTTGCACTTTGTTACTGATGCAGAACACCTGCTGATTGAATCATGGCTGTTGAAGCTAACTGATCAGCACACGGAAGCAATAAGAGACGCGCGCCACCCTGGATATAATGAAATAATTACAGAGATTCAGGTATATGCGAAAGTGGAACCAACAAAAGTCGCAATCGCCACTACGCAAGCAATAGTGACCTACGCAGATCTAATCAGCCATTGCGAAGCAATCTCTAAAGTCATTAACGATGGCTGCATTCGGAAGGGTAGCATTATTGCCATTCTCTCCGCATCCAGGCTGGAAACTATTTTGGGGATGCTTGCCTGCTACTACTGCCAAAGGGCGTTTGTTGTAGTAGATCCATCTGCCCCTATTAGCCGCATCGAAGAAATCCTTGTGGAGATTGGCTATGGTCCTATTATCACATCTAAGTCATCCACATCAGAGCTGCCAAAGAGAGCAGCCTACAACAGGCCACAGATCTCAATTGGATTCAATCAAAATAGATCATTGGATATCACATATAGCAAGGGGGTTTCCGAACAACACGATCTAGAAGCAAAAACAAGTCATGATCTCGCCTATGCAATTTTTACGTCAGGCTCAACCGGAAAGCCCAAGGGAGTTCTCATTGGCAGGAATGCTCTTGAATGCTTTACAAGCTGGGCAGGAAAAGAATTTGAAATCACTTCCAAGGATACGGTGCTCCAATTTTCATCGTTGACATTTGACGCCTGCATCGAAGAAATATTTCCAGCATTAAAAAACGGCGCAACAATTTCTTGTCGCGACGACGAAACAATTGGAAATCCCGAGAGGATCCTCCGATTCATTGAAGAACAAAAGATTACTATTGCTAGCTTTCCGACCGCCTTTTGGGCCGAACTAGTTTCTTCATGCGCAAAGAACAACTTCCATATTCCCTCCGGCCTAAGACTGATTATCATCGGAGGTGAAGAACTGACTTCCCGTCAGCTGCAAATGTGGAAGAGTATACAGGCTAAACACACACGTTTAATCAACACCTATGGCCCTACCGAAGCAACAGTAGAAGTCACGTGGTTAGATGTAAATGATTCACGACTGGAAGGCAATCGTGGTTCATTGGGGCGCCCGGTTCCTTATGCAGAGGTCAGAGTTGTCGACCAATATGGACAATTATGTCCGCTCGGCATTCCTGGCGAGCTTTGGATTGGGGGTCCAAGCCTAGCCCAAGGCTACTTGAACAATCCAGGCCTGACAAAAGAGAAATTCATCGTCCATAGATTTTCCAACAAGGAAGGCACTCGTCTCTACAAAACTGGAGATCTTGTCTCCTGGAATCCCGATGGCACCCTCACATTCCATGGACGCATCGATCAGCAGATCAAGCTCCGCGGTTTCCGCATCGAGCCGGGAGACATCGAGGCCCACCTGCTCGCCCATCCAGCTATTGCCCAGGCGATCGTCCTGCTCCGCCACGACGATCCCAACAACCCCCGCCTGATTGCGTACTGGGTCGCGGATGCTTCCCAGCCATCGCTTGCAGCCTCCAGCTCCGACCAGCTGCGCGCCTACCTGGCCGATCGCCTCCCCGACTACATGATGCCGGCTGCCTTCCTGCAGCTCGAGGCCCTTCCCCTCACCCCCAACGGCAAGCTCGATCGCAAGGCGCTGCCTGCTCCTTCCTTCTCCGGAAACCCCGATCAGCGCGTTGCTCCCTCCACTGATCTGGAGCAGCAGCTCCACGCGATCTGGGCTGAGGTGCTTGGCCACAGCGGCTTCGGCATCGCCGACAACTTCTTTGCCATCGGCGGCCATTCCCTTGCCGCCGCACGCCTCGTTTCACGCATCGAGCAAGCCATCGGCTCCGCTCCAACCCTTGCTGCGCTCTTTCAAAACCCCTCCATCGCAGGGCTCACCCCCCTACTCGGTGCCTCCAGCACTGAAGCTGAGGCTCAGCCCATCTCCTCCGCCGAGCCGATCGCAGGCGACTGGCCCCAGCACTGCCAAGTCTTCCCCGCCTCCTACGCCCAATCGCGGCTCTGGTTTCTCCACCAGCTCGAACCCGATCTCACCGCCTATCATCTAACTGCCCTGTGGCGGCTCAGCGGCAACCTCGATCTCAAAGCGCTCTGCCTCGCCCTAGCCGACCTGATTGAGCGCCATCCCAGCCTGCGCACCTCCTTCTGTCTTCAGGGGAGCGCGGTGGTGCAACTCATCCACCCCCCTGCTCCCTTCTCGCTGGATGTAGAAGTTCAAGGAGATTGCAACCCTGATGCCGTCATCGAGCAGTGGTTGGAGCAGGAGCGCACCACACCGTTTGATCTCTCCTCCGGCCGCCTGATCCGCGCACGGCTGCTCGCCGTCGATCACCAGCACCACCTGCTGTTGGTGAACCACCACCACATCGCCTCTGATGGCTGGTCACGCTCAGTGCTGACCCGTGATCTCACTGAGCTTTACAACGCCCACCGCTCTGGCCGCGCCTCCGAGCTGGTGCCGCTGCAGGTGCTGTACCACGACTACGCCGCCTGGCAGCGCCAACGCCTGAGCGGTGATCGCCTGCAGAGCCTCAAGGACTACTGGATACCCCAGCTCATCGGTCTCGAACCGCTGGAGCTCCCCAGCGACCATCCCAGGCCCGCCACCCCTTCCCATCGGGGCGGCAGCGTGGCCTTTCAGATCACCCCGGATCTCCTGGCTCCTTTTGAGCAGCTCTGCCGCCTTGAGGGCGCCACGCTCCAGATGAGCCTGCTGGCGTTGGTTGCCCTGCTGCTGCATCGCTACAGCCGCCAGGATGACTTCGCGATTGGTGTGCCGATCTGGGGACGGAACCATCCTGATCTCGAGCCGCTGATCGGCTTTTTCATCAATACGCTGCCGATCCGCACCCGCTTTACAGCCCACCAGAGCTTCCGCCAGCTGTTGCAGCAAGTTAAGGCAACTTCCCTAGCTGCTTACGACCACCAGGAGCTCCCCTTTGAGCAGATTGTCGAGGCGCTCAACCTTCCCCGCGACACTAGCCGCAACCCGCTGGTGCAGGTGATGTTCCAGCTCGTGGAGTTGCCGGAAGCGTCACTCCAGGGCCTTGCAGAGTTGGAGTCGGAAGTGGTTGTGCGCCGCCCGTCAGCCGCCAAGCTTGATCTGGAGTTCTATCTGCGGCGCACTGAGCAAGGCGGCCTGTGGGCTGAGGTGGTCTATGCCGCTGAATTGTTCGATGAGGATCGCATTGCGCGCATGAGCTCCCATCTGCTCACTTTGCTGGCTTCCGCGCTTGAGCAACCGGATGTAAGTGCCGATTCCCTCTGCCTGCTGCCTGACGGCCAACGCCAGCTGATCGAATCCTGGCAGCACGGCCCCACAATTGATGTACCTGACCTCTGCGTTCATCAGCTGTTTGAACAACAGGTTGAACGCACGCCTGATGCCATCGCCCTGATCTTTGAGAATCAGCAACTCACCTACAACGAGCTCAACTCTCGTGCTAACCAGCTCGCCCATCAGTTCATTGATCTCGGTGTCGGCCCTGAAATCATCGCCGCCGTCTGCCTTGAACGATCCGTTGAACTGATCGTCTCCCTTCTCGCCATTCTCAAAGCCGGTGGCGCTTATCTGCCGATTGATCCGAGCTGGCCTGAGGAGCGGCACGCACTGCTGCTCAAAGAAGCGGCCTGCAGCGTGATGATCAACCAGGATGGCGCAACAGTGGTTGAGGATTCATCACTACAGGGGGAGGCCGCCTCAGGCTCACCTCTCGCCTATGTCAGCTACACCTCTGGTTCCACCGGCAAGCCCAAAGGCGTAGCGATCTCGCACCAGTCCATCCTGCGGCTGGTGGATCCTGTGAATGGCTTTCTGCTCTCGGCTGGCCATCGCGTGCTGCAGCTCGCACCAGTCGCGTTTGATGCCGCCACCTTCGAAATCTGGGGCCCGCTGCTCAACGGTGGCACGTTGGTGGTGGCACCGTCGGAGCAGCCGACCTTACCGGCACTGGCAGCCTTACTGAAAAACCACGGCATCACCACCCTCTGGCTCACCGCAGGGCTCTTTCACGCCATGGTGGAAGCAGAATTGCCCGCTCTGGCCGGAGTTCAGCAGATTCTCGCGGGTGGTGACGTGCTCTCTTGCGAACACGTGCAGCGCCTGCTCGATGCGTTTCCACCAGGACATGAACTGATCAACGGCTACGGCCCCACCGAAAACACCACCTTTACCTGCTGCCAGCACTTCACAGCTGCAGCCACCGTGGATCCCAACGGCGTGCCAATCGGGCGGCCCATTGCCAATACTGATGTTTGGGTGCTGGATGAGGGCGGCCAACCCTGCCCGATCGGCATCCCCGGCGAGCTCCACATCGGCGGGGGTGGCCTGGCACGCGGCTATCTCAACAATTCCGAACTCACCGCCGAGACGTTCATCCCCGATCCCTTCTCTTCCGATCCCACAGCTCGTCTCTACAAGTCCGGTGATCTCGCTTCCTGGAATCCCGATGGCACCCTCTCTTTCCATGGACGCATCGATCAGCAGATCAAGCTGCGCGGCTTCCGCATCGAACCCGGTGAAATCGAGGCGAATCTGCTCGCCCATCCAGCCGTCGCACAGGCCGTCGTGCTGCTCCGCCGCGACGATCCCAACAACCCCCGTCTGATCGCTTACTGGGTGGCTGTGGCTTCCCAGCCATCGCTTGCAGCCTCCAGCTCCGAACAGCTGCGCGCCTTCCTGGCCGATCGCCTCCCCGACTACATGGTGCCGGCTGCCTTCCTGCAGCTCGAGGGCCTTCCCCTCACCCCCAACGGCAAGCTCGATCGCAAGGCCCTGCCGACTCCTTCATTCTCCGGAAACCTCGAGCAGTTAGTTGCCCCCTCCTCCGATCTGGAGCGTCAGCTTCACGCGATCTGGGCTGAGGTGCTTGGCCACAGTGACTTCGGCATTACCGACAACTTCTTTGCCATCGGCGGCCATTCCCTTGCCGCCGCACGCCTGGTTTCACAGATTGAGATGGTGATTGGCTCGTCCCCTGCCCTGGCATCGATCTTTCACAATCCCACCATCTCCGGTTTGGCGCAGTTAATCCAGGGCAGGGTTTCCAGCTCCAGTTCATTGCTGGTGACACTGCAGCCGAAGGGGAGTCGACCACCGCTGTTTGTGATTCATGGTTGGGGAGGAACGGTGTGGGGCTTTGTTGATCTTGCCCGGGCTCTCGCGCCTGAACGACCTGTTTATGGTATTCAAGCCCCAAATGTTGAGCTTGGACTATCACAGAAGATGAATGTGCGAGAGATGGCCATGGAGTATGCAGACCAGATTTTGGCTTCGCGGCCGAAAGGTCGGATTCATCTGCTTGGCTTTTCGGCGGGAGGGTGGTACGCCCATGCTGTAGCCGAAGCACTCCTGGAGAGGGGGGCTGATCTTGGTTTCTTGGGTGTGTTGGATACGGGACCGACAACGTTGATCCATCGCCGGATAGGAATCATTCTTCTGTCTTGGCACCTCTCTTCAAGATTGACTCGGCATTTTACTGAATTCATCCGTTCTCGTGATTCATCTCGTTCCCGCTATGTCCTAGGGCGCCTGCAGGCAGTCAAGGCCCTGATTATTCAATATCTGCATGTCGATAGCCGCCCATCACCAGGGCGTGAAAGGCCACCCGAAGGGGGCTCAGCGAAAGAAGACCTCTCTGGCGATCCCTTCGTGGAATTGCTCTATAGTCAGTATCGCCCTAAGAGATTGCCAATTCAGGTGGACATCTTTGCGCCCAAACATGCATTGCCTAGGCTGAAGATGCTTTGGAGTTTTTATGCTAGAAAAGGCGCCAGGTGTCATCCTATCTTCTCTCGTCATCACGACTTTGTCAATCCCGACAAGTCGCTAGAGCTAGCGGCTGCACTTGAGCTGGCATTGACTAGCCTTGAATGAGTGTTGAGCTGAATGTGCTTAGGCCCATTATTTTGGGAGTGAATGCTGACCCATGCGGTATCGCCGTCCGATCTCGAATGAGTCGATTTCATGATTTTCCCTTCCTGCTATTGGTCGATTGGGTTGAGCTGCTCTCCGGTCAGTTTCGGCAAGACTGTTGGTCTGCTCTTTCTGCGGCGGAAAAGCAGCGGCATGGTGCGTTTCGGATGAAAGATGATCGCGAGCGGTTTTTGGTTGGTCGTGGCGTGCTTCGGCAACTGCTTGGCGCCTTGCTTGGTCAGGCTCCCAAGGAAATTGTTCTTTCACTTGGGCACTTTGGCAAGCCTTTCTGTAGTGGAGGGCCTGAATTTAACCTCAGCCATTCAGGCCGTCTGATTCTTATTGGACTTCATCCATGCCAAGCTGTCGGGGTGGATGTTGAGCGAATGGACACTCGTTTAGACTGGCATCCAATTGCCACCCGTCTGTGGGACAAAAAGACGGTGGCTGAGATCGCTGGGCACGATAGTGAAGATCAATGTGCGGTGTTCTTTCAGCACTGGTGCAACCATGAAGCGGTGTGCAAGGCCACTGGATTGGGCCTTACAGCGCCTTCTTCGCCTGATTCC
Organism: Prochlorococcaceae cyanobacterium; assembly: GCA_040399285.1. Classification (GTDB taxonomy): domain Bacteria; phylum Cyanobacteriota; class Cyanobacteriia; order PCC-6307; family Cyanobiaceae; genus NIES-981. The sequence continues at coordinate 23,354 of JBBASM010000005.1, read as the reverse complement.
AGCAGTTGGAATGGCAGGCTCTGGAATGTCCTTCTGCCGCCTGGCTATAGTGGGTCCATTGCATTGGTTGGGCGTTCGCCTCTAGCCCCTCGATCCTTCTGACCGGCGCTTGATCAGCGAGACTGGCGCACACGACTCAGGGCCCGGGCCACTCCATGGTTGCAAGCGGATCGGTGTCAGGCGGATCGCTGGCCGGGGGCAGTGCCAGCCCCGCCTCGGCCTCCAGCGCCGCCGCCCGCGCCTTTCCCCTGGCGGCCATCACTGGCCACGGCACCCTCAAGCTGGCCCTGCTGCTGGCCGCCGTGGATCCTGGCCTGGGCGGGGTGGTGATCGCCGGTGGCCGCGGCACCGGCAAATCGGTGCTGGCGCGCGGGCTGCATGCCCTGCTGCCGCCGATCGACGTTCTGGATCTGGGCCCATCCGTCGCCGGTCAGCCTGTTCCCCCTGGCCTGAACATCGATCCCCAGCGCCCCGACGACTGGGATGAACCCACCCGCCGCCGCCTCACCGAGCTGGGGGCTGATCCCACGGGCAGCGACCCGGCCGCCCTGCTGCCCACCAGGGTGATTCCGGCTCCGTTTGTGCAGGTGCCGCTCGGCATCACCGAAGACCGCCTCGTGGGCTCGGTGGATGTCACCGCCTCTCTGGCCAGTGGCCAGGCGGTGTTCCAGCCAGGGTTGCTGGCCGAGGCGCATCGGGGCGTGCTCTATGTGGATGAGCTCAACCTGCTCGACGACAACATCACCAACCTGCTGCTGGCGGCGGTGGGCAGCGGTGAGAATCGGATCGAGCGCGAGGGGTTGAGCCTCAGCCACCCCTGTCGCTGCCTGCTGATCGCCACCTTCAATCCCGAGGAAGGGGCGGTGCGCGACCACCTGCTCGATCGCTTCGCCATCTGCCTCAGTGCCAACCAGGTGCTGGAGCTGGAGCAGCGGGTGGAGATCAGCCGCGCCGCCATCGAGCACGCCGAAACCAGCGACAGTTTTCGCGCCAAATGGCAGGAGGAAAGCGACGCCCTCGCCACCCAGCTGCTGCTGGCCCGCCAGTGGCTGCCGGATGTGCAGATCGCGCGCGAGCAGATCGCTTACCTGGTGAACGAGGCCCTGCGCGGCGGCGTGGAGGGCCACCGCAGCGAGCTCTATGCGGTGCGCGTCGCCCGCGCCCATGCGGCCCTGAGCGGCCGCGACCGGGTGGAGGCCGACGATCTGCAGGTGGCCGTGCGTCTCGTGATCGCGCCCCGGGCCTCCCAGCTGCCTCCGCCCGACCCCGAGCAGCCCCTGGAGCCGCCGCCGCCACCGCCGCCGCCCCAGGGCGAGCAGCCGCCCGAGGATCCCGAGCCGCCTGAGAACGAACAGGAGCCCGACGAGCTGGACGACGACAACGAGCCCGACGACCAGGAGGACGACACCCCCCAGGACCAGGCACCACCCCAGGTGCCCGAGGAGTTTCTGCTGGATCCGGAGGCGGTGGCCATCGACCCCGACCTGCTGCTCTTTGGGGCCGCCAAGGCCAAGACCGGCGGCAGCGGCAGCCGGGCTGTGGTGTTCAGCGACTCGCGCGGCCGCTACGTGAAGCCGATGCTGCCCCGCGGCCCGGTGAAGCGCATCGCCGTGGACGCCACCCTGCGGGCGGCGGCGCCGTATCAGAAAACCCGCCGCGAGCGCCAGCCCCACCGCAAGGTGGTGGTGGAAGACGGCGACCTGCGGGCCAAGCAGCTGCAGCGCAAGGCCGGCGCCCTGGTGATCTTCCTGGTGGATGCCAGCGGCTCGATGGCGCTCAACCGCATGCAGAGCGCCAAGGGTGCCGTGATCCGCCTGCTCACCGAGGCCTATGAAAACCGCGACGAGGTGGCCCTGATCCCCTTCCGCGGCGAGCAGGCCGAGGTGCTGCTGCCCCCCACCCGCTCGATCACGGCCGCCCGCCGGCGGCTGGAATCGATGCCCTGCGGCGGCGGTTCACCCCTGGCCCACGGCCTCTCCCAGGCCGCCCGCGTGGGCGCCAACGCTCTGGCCACCGGCAATCTGGGCCAGGTGGTGGTGGTGGCGATCACCGACGGCCGCGGCAACGTGCCCCTCAGCCGCTCCCTCGGTCAGCCCGAACTCGAGGGCGAGGAGCCGGTGGACCTCAAGGAGGAGGTGAAGCAGGTGGCCAGCCGCTACCGGGCCCTGGGCATCAAGCTGCTGGTGATCGACACCGAGCGCAAGTTCATCGGCAGCGGCATGGGCAAGGACCTGGCCGAGGCGGCCGGCGGCAAGTACGTGCAACTGCCCAAGGCCAGCGATCAGGCCATTGCGGCGATTGCGATGGAGGCGATCAGCGGGGTCTGACCCCGCGGCTCGGGGCGGTTTGCGTTGTCGAGCGCTCCTGCTTCAACGCCTCCTGTTGCTGCTGCTGGAGGGCGGCCTCCCGGGCGGCCTTGTCCCTGGCCGCGTCGGTCTGGGCCGGGTAGAGCTCCTCGAAGAACTGCCCGAGGCCCACGGCCAGGCTGCGCAGGCCATTGATGAAGTTGGGATCGCCGGTGAGCCGGTGCACATCCCCGCCCACGGCCTCCCACTGGGCGGTGAGCCGCTCGGCATTGGCCATTGTCTGCTGCAGATCTCCCACCACCTTCGGATTGTCGATCGAGGCCATCAGCCGGCGCAGGTGGGCCGAGCTGGCGTTGAGGTTGGTGAGGGTGGGCTGCACCTCCTGCACCGAGGCCTCCAGCCCCTTGGCCAGGGCCTTGCCGTCGTTCACCAGCCCCACGCCATCGCGCACCAGCACCACGCCGTCCTTCACCAGCACCCGGCCTTCGCTCAGGAAGGCATTGGCTTCCTTGGAGGTTTGATCGATGCTGGTGGCCACCTTGGTGACCTTGGCCACCAGCTGCTCCTGCTCCACCTGGCTGAGCATGCGCTGCATCAAGGTGGTGAGGCTGGTGAGGCTGGCTCCCTCGCTGCCCGGGATGGTGGCACCATCGCAAAGCATGCGTTTGCTGTCGCAGTCCTTGGCCCGGGGGCTGGGGGCATCGGCGGGCAATGGGGGCCCCTGGCTCACCAGTGCCACCTGGGATTCGCCCCCCAGCACCGACACCTGGCCGATCTCGGCGATCGCCGGCCGGGCCAGGCGCAGATTGGGATTGGTGATTTCCAGCTCGGCCACCACCGCATCGGAGCTGATGGCCACCGAGCGCACCGTGCCCACCATCACCCCGCGGAAGACGACGGGTGAGCGCACGGCCAGGCCATCGGCCTGCTGGAAGCGCGCTTCCACCGTCCAGTACTGGCGGGTGAGGGAGAGCCCCCGAAGCCACATGCTCAGGCCCACGCCACTGGAGATGGCGGCCAGCAGTGAGAAGCCGACGATCGCCTCGCGGACGGAGCGGCGCATCGATCACACCTCCGCCGGTTGCATCGGGCCCTGCAGGCTACCGCTGCGGAACTGCACCACGTAGGGATTGTCGGAGTGCCGGTATGCCTCCAGATCCCCCTGCCAGCGGAACTGGCCGTCGTAGATCAGCACCATGCGCTGGCCGGTGCGCTCAATCGTGCTGTGCACGTGGCTCACCACCACGGCACTGGCCTGGGTGAGGGTGGTGGTGCGCACGATCAGATCCTCAATCCGCGTGCAGGCCACCGGGTCGAGGCCGGCCGTGGGCTCATCGAACAGCAGCAGCGGCACGCCGTCGTTCGGCTGGCTGGGGTCCTGGATCAGGGCCCGGGCAAAGCTCACCCGTTTCTGCATGCCGCCGCTGAGTTCGCCGGGCATCTGGTTCTCGATGCCTCCGAGCCCAACCGCCTCCAGCGCCTGGCGCACCCGCTCCCGGATGTCGCTGTCGCGCAGCCGGCTGAAGCGATAGAGCAGAAAGCCCACGTTTTCCCCCACTGTGAGCGATCCCAGCAGGGCGGGGTTCTGAAAGACCAGGCGAACATCCGCGGGATGCTGCTGGTCGAGCCGCAGGTAGGTCTGGGGTTGGCCGTGCAGCAGAAGTTGGCCGCCGCTGGGCAGCTGCAGCCCTGCCAGCAGGCGCAGGATCGTGGACTTCCCCACCCCGGAGGGGCCCACCACCACCAGCCGTTCGCCGGGTTCGATGCGCAGGTTCACCTGATCCAGCACCCGCTTGGAGCCGAACTGCAGGCTGAGGTTGCGCAGCTCGGCCACCGGCACCTCAGCCGGCTCCGCGCGGGCGATGCCAGCAACCATGGCGTCCGCCGCAGGGTGAGGGGAGGACGGGCTGGTCAGAACGGTGGGGCAACCGCTTCCATCCTGCCCTGATTCCCGCTGGCTGGTTGTGGCGGATCAGGGCGTCTGCCTACAGTTGAGAACCGTTCGGCCGGAACACCCTCCGTTCTCGCCTGTGCCAGCCTCGCCCTCTCCGCAGCGGCGGTCGCGTCGGCTGAGCACCCGTCCGGGCTGGATCGGCCGGGGTGACCTGCGCCAGAAGGATCTGGTGAGCCGATCCCGGCGGGCCGTGCGCTGGCTGCAGCCGGGCCTGGTGGTGAAACGCTGGGTGCTCACCTCCGGCCTTGGCCTGCTGATCGCCCTGCTGGGGGCGGCCGTATGGGCGGATCTGCAGCCCATCTACTGGACCCTGGCCGGCATCCAGTGGCTGCTCAAGAACCTCACCACCGTGCTGCCGCGGGAGTTCACCGGGCCGCTGGTGCTGGCCATCGGCGCCGGCCTGATCTGGCTGGGCCAGAGCCGCAGTTTCGGCACGATCCAGCAGGCGCTGGCTCCGGACAAGGACACCCTGCTGGTGGATGCCCTGGCGGCCCAGGGACGGCTCAACAGGGGGCCGAGCATCGTGGCCATCGGCGGCGGCACCGGCCTCTCCACCCTGCTCAGTGGCCTCAAGCGCTACAGCTCCAACCTCACGGCAATCGTCACCGTGGCCGACGACGGCGGCAGCAGCGGGGTGCTGCGCCGGGAACTGGGGGTGCAGCCCCCGGGTGACATCCGCAATTGTCTGGCCGCCCTGGCCCGGGAGGAGCCCCTGCTCACCCGCCTGTTCCAGTACCGCTTCCAGGCCGGTGGGGGTCTGGAGGGGCACAGCTTCGGCAACCTCTTTCTCTCCGCCCTCACCTCGATCACGGGCAGCCTGGAGGCTGCGATCACCGCCAGCGGCCGGGTGCTGGCGGTGCAGGGCCAGGTGGTGCCCGCCACCAACGCCGATGTGCGCCTCTGGGCTGAGCTGGAGAACGGCGAGCGGATCGAGGGCGAGTCGCGCATCGGCCGCTCCCCCAGCCCGATCGTGCGCCTCGGGTGCACCCCCGAGCGCCCTCCCGCCCTGCCCAGGGCGATCGAGGCCATTGCCCACGCCGATCTGATCGTGCTGGGCCCGGGCAGTCTCTACACCTCCCTGCTGCCCAACCTGCTGGTGCCGGAGCTGGTGGAGGCGATCGCCCGCAGCAGGGCCCCCCGGCTCTACATCTGCAATCTGATGACCCAGCCCGGCGAAACCGATGGGCTGGATGTGGAGGGCCATCTGCGGGCGATCGAGTCCCAGCTGGCCAGCATCGGCGTGGAGGAACGGCTGTTCACCGCCGTGCTGGCCCAGGAGGACATGCAGGATTCACCCCTGCTCGAGCACTACCGCCAACTCGGTGCCGAGCCGGTCACCTGTGACAGCCGCCGGCTGCGCCGCCAGGGCTACCGGGTGATGCAGGCACCGCTGCAGGGGGCCAGGCCCACGGCCACCCTGCGCCACGACCCCCGAAATCTGGCCCTGGCGGTGATCCGCTTCTACCGCCAGCAGTTGCGGGTGTCCTGAAGGGGATCAGTAGGCGTCCTGCATCTCGTAGAAATCGGGCTGCACATAGTCCTTCCTCAGCGGCCAGCCCTTCCAGTCCTCCGGCATCAGCAGCCGTTTCGGATGGGGATGGCCCGCGTAGCGGATGCCGAACATGTCGAAGGTTTCGCGCTCCTGCCAGTCGGCGCCGCGGAACAGGCCGTAGAGGCTGGGGATGGTGAGGTCGCCGTCGCGCTCCAGGAACACCTTGAGCCGCACCTCCTCGGGCTTCACCTCGGCCGGCAGATGGGCCACGCCTTCGCTCCGATCAGCCAGGCTGCCCAGTTTCACCAGGTGGTAGAAGCTCACCAGGCGGCCACCGGGGCCTTCGTCGTACCCCCCCTGGCATTGGAGATAGTCGAAGCCGTGGGCCTTGAGAGCCGTGGCCAGCAGGGGCAGGAAGGCCGGCTCCACCGCGATCACCTCCACCCCGAGATGGTCGGGTGGCAGCAGCTCATGGTCGAAGCCCTGGCTGGTGAGCCACTGGCTCACCGGACCGGGAGTCTGGGTGGCGATCGACTCGCCGCTGGCTTGGGGGCTGTCCTCGGGCATCGCAGGGTTCGCGGAAGATCAGGAGCTGGCGCCGGTTGCCGGCGCTGCGGCCGCCTGCCGCCCCTCGGCCAGGGCCCCGAGGGGCAGCCCGGCGGCGGCGGCCAGGGCGGCCTTCTGGGTTTCGGCCTGCAGGTAGCGGCCGTCCACGATCGGCTCCACCGCCTTCATCTGGTGGGCCACCGTGCAGTAGCGGTGGGTCTGCTGCAGGGCGCCGCGCTCGGCCAGGGCCTCGTTGCCCACCTTCTTGCGCAGCTTGATCACTGCGTCGAAGATCGCCTCCGGCCGCGGCGGGCAGCCGGGCAGGTAGAGGTCCACGGGGATCAGCTTGTCCACCCCGCGCACGGCGGTGGTGGAGTCGGCCGAGAACATGCCACCGGTGATCGTGCAGGCCCCCATGGCGATCACGTACTTGGGCTCGGGCATCTGCTCATAGAGCCGCACCAGGGCCGGGGCCATCTTCATAGTCACGGTGCCGGCCACGATCAGCAGGTCGGCCTGGCGCGGGCTGGAGCGGGGCACCAGGCCGAAGCGGTCGAAGTCGAAGCGCGAGCCGATCAGGGCGGCGAACTCGATGAAACAGCAGGCGGTGCCGTACAGCAGCGGCCAGAGGCTGCTGAGCCGCGCCCAGTTGTGCAGGTCGTCGAGGCTGGTGAGGATGATGTTCTCCGACAGGTCGCTGGTGACAGTGGGAGCGCCCACCGGGCCGCAGCTGGCGGCACGCAGATCGCGAAGAGCGTCGATGGAGGGTGGGGAGGACGTCATCGGTGCGGCGCAGCGGCGTGTCGGGCAGGTGGCGGGGGTGGTGAGGCGGATGGGCCGAGGGTAGGGGGGCTCAGCTCCACTCCAGGGCGCCCTTGCGCCAGGCGTAGGCCAGGGCCACCACCAGGATGGCGATGAACACCAGGGCCTCGATGAAGGCCAGCAGCCCCAGGCGGTGGAAGGCCACGGCCCAGGGGTAGAGGAACACGGTCTCCACATCGAAGATGACGAAGACCAGGGCAAACATGTAGTAGCGGATATTGAACTGAATCCAGGCGCCGCCGATCGGCTCCATCCCGGATTCATAGGTGAGTTCCCGCTCGCCGCGGCGGCTCTTCGGCGAGAGCAGCTTGTTGGCCACCAGCGCCAGCACCGGCACCGCCGCTGAGATCAGCAGGAAGCCGAGGAAGGCGTCATAGCCGGAGAGCGCAAACATGGTCCAGGCCAACCTGGAGGCCAGTCTGGCATCCACCCGCTGCCCTGGGGTGGCCCGTGCTGGATACAGTTCACTGGCCCTACGCGGTTCTGGCATGAGCAGCGACAGCCCCCGTGCCGAAGCCCAGCCGCCCGAGGACCCGACTCTCCTTGCTGAGCAGCCTGTCCCCGCTGAGCAGGTGGCCCCGGAGCAGGCGGCCCCGGATCCTGCTGCCAGCGTCGCTCAGGCTGCGCCGGAGGCGGCGGTGGATCCCGCCCAGCACCGCTTCGAGTGCCGCAGCTGCGGCTACGTGTATGACCCCGCCGAAGGGGTGAAGAAGGTGGGTATCGGCCCGGGCACGCCCTTTCTGGAGCTGGATCCCGCCAGCTTCCGCTGCCCCGTGTGCCGCAGCAAGATGGGGGCCTTCCAGGACATCGGCCCCCGCGACAAGCCCAGCGGCTTCGAGGAGAACCTCAACTTCGGCCTGGGCGTGAACCGGCTCACCCCCGGCCAGAAGAATGTGCTGATCTTCGGCGGCTTCGCCCTCGCCTTCGCCTTCTTCCTCTCCCTCTACTCCCTGCGTTGACGATGCCCGCCCCCTCTGCCTCACGCCCTGCCGGCTCTCTCAGGCGGCTGTTCTCCCCCCTGCTCAGCTTGCTGCTGGTGCTGGCCCTGGGCTTCGGCCTGGGGGGCTGCGTCACCACAGGGCTGGCCAGCAGTGCCGACAGCCCCTGGCAGCCTGTGCCCCTGGCCACCACGGCCAACCCGCTGGCGGTGGCCTTCACCGACGACCGCCATGGCTTTCTGGTGGGCAGCAACCGCCTGATCCTGGAAACCGACGATGGCGGCGCGAGCTGGGAGGAGCGGGCCCTCGACTTGCCCGAGGAAGAGAACTTCCGCCTGATCAGCATCGCCTTCTCCGGTCAGGAGGGCTGGATCGCCGGCCAGCCCGGCCTGCTGCTGCACAGCACCGATGGCGGCCAGAACTGGAGCCGCCTGTTTCTCGACACCAAACTGCCCGGTGAGCCCTACCTGATCACGGCTCTGGGCCGCTCCAGCGCCGAACTGGCCACCAATGTGGGTGCTGTCTACCAGACCCGCGACGGCGGTAACAGCTGGCAGGCGCGGGTGGAGGACGCCGCCGGAGCCGTGCGGGAGCTGCGCCGCAGCGTCGATGGCCGCTACGTGAGCGTGAGTGGTCTCGGCAATTTCTTCTCCACCTGGGAACCAGGCCAGCCCACCTGGCAGGTGCACCAGCGGATGAGCAGCCAGCGGCTGCAGACGATGGGCTTCCAGCCCGACGGGGCCCTGTGGATGCTGGCCCGCGGGGCCCAGCTGCGCTTCAACCCCGATGCGACCGATCCGGAGCAGTGGGGCAAGGCGATCATTCCGATCACCAACGGCTACGGCTACCTCGACATGGCCTGGGATCCCCGCGGCACAATCTGGACCGGCGGCGGCAGCGGCACCCTGCTCAGCAGCAGCGACGGTGGCCGCACCTGGCAGCGGGATCCCGTGGGCGAGCAGCAGCCCACCAACTTCACCCGGATCGTCTTCCCAGCCGATGGCAAGGGCTTCGTGCTCGGCGAACGGGGCTCCCTGCTGCGCTGGGTGGGCTGAGCAGCAGGCCCCCGCCCACCAACTTCTGTAACCAAGCCTGCGGCCTGCTCCCGGCCTGCCCGAGTCGACCCCTAGGATCTTCTGGCTGAACGCTTGTTGCTATGGCTGCCGGCTCAACCGGGGAACGCCCGTTCTTCGAAATCATCACCAGCATTCGCTACTGGGTGATCCATGCGGTCACCCTGCCAGCGATCTTCCTGGCTGGCTTCCTGTTCGTGTCCACAGGCCTGGCCTACGACGCCTTCGGCACGCCCCGCCCGGACGCCTACTTCCAGGCCAACGAAGCCAAGGCTCCGGTTGTGAGCCAGCGCTACGAGGGCAAGAGCCAACTCGACCTGCGCTTGCAATAAAGCCGTGACCCAGTCCCCCGTCTCCACCACGCCGCGCAACTACCCGATCTTCACGGTGCGCTGGCTCTCGATCCATGCCCTCGGCATTCCCACGGTGTTCTTCCTGGGAGCCCTGGCCGCCATGCAGTTCATTCGTCGCTGAGTGTCATGGGTTTGCAACGCAATCAGAATCCCAACAACCTGCCCGTTGAGCTGAACCGCACCAGCCTCTACCTGGGGCTTCTGCTGGTGTTTGTCACCGGTGTGCTGTTCAGCAGCTACTTCTTCAACTGATCCGGAACACCCGATGAGTGGCAAGAAATCCTCCCTGCCTGACGGTCGCATTCCCGACCGGCTTCCCGATGGCCGCCCCGCCGTGGCCTGGCGCTCCCGCTGGACCGAGGGCGTGCTCCCCCTCTGGCTGGTGGCCACCGCCGGTGGCATGGCTGTGATCTTCGTGGTGGGCCTGTTCTTCTACGGCGCCTACACCGGCGTGGGTTCCGCCTGAATTCACCCAGCCCAGGGGAGGGTTGTGATTTGATCACCCCTGCCGCCGGTTGAGGTCTTGGTCAGGAAGCGCAAGCTGTTCAACAATCCCCTGCTCGCCAGCCTGGCTGGGGTGGTGCTCAACCTTTACGGTGAGCTGGTGCTGCGCACCTCCCGGATCCGGGTGGAGTCTCACCCAGATGTGGATCGCCTTGTGCGTGAACGGCATGTGGCGGTGATCTATGCCCTCTGGCACCGGCATGTCTTCTTTGTGCCGCTGTTGCGGCGCTATGAGCGACGTCCCGTGGCCGCACTGCTGAGCCTGCATCGCGACGCCCAGATCGTGGGGGTGGCAGCGCGCCTGCGCGGCATCACCCTGGTGAGCGGGTCGTCGACCCGCGGTGGTGCCAGGGCCTATCGCCAGCTGCTGGCATGGCTTGCTTCGCCTGCCTCGGCGTGCATCACCCCAGACGGTCCGAAAGGGCCGGCAGGCACCATCAAGCCGGGCGTGATCCGTCTGGCTGAACAGTCGAGCTGCATGGTCGTGCCCGTGGCGTTCATGGCGTCAAGGATGCGGCGGCTCAGATCCTGGGACCGCACGATTGTGCCCCTTCCCTTCGGTTGCCATCGCCTGATCCTCGGGGCGCCGTTGGATCTGGCCGAGCCGGCGGTGGGCAGTGCGGCGAAAGCGGACAGGCTCCGCCAGGCCCTGGATGGCCTGGCCGCCCCCCAGGGATGCGGCTGATGGAGGCATCGAAGCCACCGCTGCGGATCGGTATCGCCACCAGCCGCTTCCCGCGCAGGAGCGAAACCTTTGTGCTCCGGCATGTGCGCCTGCTGGCCGGTGGCCACACGGTGGTGGTGTGCTGGCGCCAGTGCGATCGAGAGGAAGGGCCGAAGCGGCCGCTGTTCTCGCGCTGGGCGGCGTTGCGTGCCTGCCCCACCGACCTGCTGCTCACCCCGCTCCATCTCTGGCGCAACTGGAGACGCTACCGCTCCCCCCTGGTGCCCTACGGCCGATCCCGAGAGCAACTGCTGGAGTTTCTGCGGGCTCAGTCAGTGGATGTGATTCTGGCTGAGTTCGGCTCCCAGGCTGTGTTGCTCTGGCCGTTGGCCAGGCAACTGGGGGTGCCGTTGTTCAGTTATTTCCGAGGACGGGATGCCAGCAAGTATTTGCGCAGTCGGTGGCGGCTGAGCGGCTATCGGCGCATGATGCCCCAGCTGGCGGGTGTGTTCTGTGTGTCGTCGTTTCTGGCGCGCAATCTGGCAGCGGCTGGCTTGGTGCATCCCAATCTGCACGTGATCCCCAGTGGGGTGGATACCGAGCAGTTCCGCCCGGGGATCAAGGTGCCCGGCATGATTGTTTTTGCCGGACGTTTTGTGGAGAAGAAGTCTCCCCTGCTGGTGATCCAGAGCTTTCTGCGGCTCTCCGCCAGGCATCCGCATGCCAGCTTGCATCTGGTGGGCGAGGGCCCCCTCCATCGGGCCTGTCGCCGGCTGGCAGCGCGTTCCAGCGCCAGTGCGCGGATTGTGTTTCATGGTTGGCAATCCCATGGGCAGTTGCATGACCTGCTCGCTGCTGCCGATATCTTTGCCTTGCATGCCGTGACGGGCCAGGATGGAGAAACGGAGGGCATGCCCAGCGTGATCCAGGAAGCCATGGCCAGTGCAGCCGCGATTCTCTCCTCACGGCATGCGGGCATTCCTGATGTGGTCGAGCATGGACGATCCGGTTATCTGGTGGCTGAGCGCGACCTGGCCGGCACTGTTCAGGCCCTGGATGCGCTGCTTTCGGATCCGGCGCATACGCGCAGGATGGGCGACCATGCACGGGCTGTGGCGGAGGCTGGGCTGGATTTCCGTAATCTCTATCAACGGGTTGAACATGTGATGGCTCAAGCTGTTGCCATTGATGGCCCCGCTCCTGCTTTCTGAATCTTCAACGAGGACGGCAATGGCGGACATCTGTGTTTTGACGACCGTTCGCAATGATCCGCTTTTTCTGGCGAAGTGGATTGCCCATTACGGCGCTACTTTTGGGCCCAAGCAGTTGTTTGTGGTGCTGGATGGGCATGATCAGCAGCTTCCGCCTGAGGCTGGTGAGATCAACGTGTTGCGCCTCCCTTTCAAGCCACTTCCCCGAGTGCCGGCGATGCGTCGCCGGGCGCGGGTGATGTCGAATATTGCGGCTGGTCTCTATCATTATTTTGACATTTGTATTGCCACCGATGTGGATGAGTATCTGGTGGTGGATCCCAATACGGGCCTGAATCTTCAGCAGTATCTGTCGCGATTGCCTCGCCGCTGGCCCGCCATTTCGGGTCTTGGTCTGGATGTGGGCCAGCATCTCGATCAGGAGGGGCCTCTGGATCCGGCGCGTCCTTTCCTGAACCAGCGCAGCTATGCCCATGTGTCGTCACGCTATACCAAGCCCGTGGTCACGACCAGGCCCGTGATCTGGGGTTCAGGAATGCATCGCGTCAAGCGCCACAACTACAGGATCGATCCCAACCTCTATCTCTTTCATTGCGGGATGATCGATTGGGGGCGATCCGGCGAGAAAACTGGCGACCGTGACCGTCTCCGCACCGGTTGGGGCGGCCACCTCGATAAGCGTGCTCGCCTGTTTGACATCATCAGCACATCGATGCCCCTCGATGGAGATGCCTACCTGCCGAAGGCCCGTTTTCGCCAATCCTGGGTTCGCAAGCTCTACGCGCTCAACAAGCCGGCCATGATTCCTGGTCATCCGGTGATTCGTATTCCTCAACGCTTTCGAGATTCCCTATGAGATCCTGCCCGCTATCCGTTGATGCGTTGGGGGCGCCGTGGGTTCTGTCCGGGTTTCCCCCTGCTAGATTGCTGAAACGATGAGCTCGCAGAACTGATGCAACCATCCTGTGGAGTTCTTTATATTGCCGCTGGCCAAGCCTATGCTGTGGCGGCTAATCCCTCGGCACGGTCGGTGAAGGCGTTGCTGCCGAACCTGCCGGTTGATATCTTTACGGATTCGCCTGATGCGCTGGAGTCGGGACTGTTCGACAGGGTGGAGATCATTGATTCGCCCCATCGGCGCTCCAAGGTCGACTATCTGCCCCGCACCAGGTTTGAGCGCACGCTCTATCTCGATACGGACACGAGAGTTGTTGAAGATATCACTGATCTCTTTGGGCTCCTGGAGCGTTTTGATATTGCCATGGCCCATGCCCATGCGCGCAATCGGCGTACCCATGTGGAGCATTGGCAGATTGAACTGCCGCAGTCATTTCCCCAGCTCAATGGCGGCGTGATCCTCTATCGCAGTAGTGAACGCACGCTGGACTTTCTCCAATCCTGGAGCAACGCCTATCATGAAGCCGGCTTCAGCAAAGACCAGACGACTCTTCGCGAATTGATCTGGAGCAGTGATCTCAGGCTCTATGTGCTGCCGCCTGAATACAATGTTCGATATGAGAAATATGTGCGGATCTGGAGCCAGAGTGAAGCCACTGCCAAGATTCTGCACTACCGTCGCTTTCACGATCAGGTGGGTGCGGCTGAGGGCTCCTCGCCGCTCACCGGTGCTGGAAGGCTGCTGCGCCGGCTGAAGGGCGGTCTCTCCACGCTGAAGGCCAGCACAAGTCGGGTTCATAGGGCCAAGGTGTTCGGTGTCGGTTTTCACAAGACGGGCACCAGCAGCCTGACTAGAGCCCTGAAGATTCTTGGCTACCGCACCATTCACGGTGATTCCTCCGCCAGTTGGCATGGCGGCGATGAGGGCCGGGGCCTGATCGAGCTGATTGAGGCTGGTAACTATCAGCTGCCAACCCTGGATTTGTTTGACGCTTTTCTGGATAATCCATACTTCACGATCTGGCAGCAGCTGGCTTCTGCGTTTCCTGATGCTCGCTTTGTGCTCACGGTTCGTGATGAGCAGCAATGGCTGGATAGTTGTCTGCGCTATTACAAGGGCAGGCGGATCAGGCCCATGCGATCATGGTTGTTTGGGGCGCATGCCGATCCCACCAGCAGTCCGGCAGCGCAGGCCGCCTGGCTGAATGCCTACCGGGCCCACAATGCCGCCGTATTGAATTACTTTCAAGACAAGCCCAACTTTCTTGTGATGGATATCTTCTCTGGTGATGGCTGGGCTGAGCTGTGTAATTTTCTACAGCAGCCTGTTCCACGGCGTGGCTTTCCCCATGCCAACAAAACCCCGTCTTCTCCGTGAGCCCCACCATGGATGCCGTTATTTCATTCCCGAAGTCTGGCCGCACCTGGTTGCGGGTGATGCTTGATCAGGTGGGGCTGCCGCTCGAGTGGACCCATGCGGGCGCCGGCCATGGCAACGGTCGGCCGATCAGCAAGCTCGACACATCCACGGCACGGAAATATGGGCGTATTCTCTTTCTTCATCGTGACCCTCGGGATACGGCTGTGTCTGGCTATTATCAGAAGTTGTATCGCAGAGATGGCTACTCTGGCACAATCTCCGAGTTCCTGCGCGACCCCTGCCATGGGCTTGAGAAAATCATTCTCTACAATCAGATGTGGTTGGAGTTTGCCAGCAAACGCCCCCAGATGATGGTGGCGAGCTATGAAGGTCTGCGGGCGGATACGGAGACGCTGCTCGCTGACATCATTGCCTTTTTCGGTGCGGAGGTGGATCAGGCCCGTATTCATCAGGTGGTGGCCGATAGCACCTTTGAGCGCATGCAGGAAAAGGAGAGGGCTGGTGAGTACGCCAGCGTTTACGGCAAGATCCTGTCGCCTGCCGATCCAGAGCAGCCCGACAGCTTCAAAGTGCGCAAGGGGGTTGTGGGCGGGTATGTGGATGAGCTTTCAGCAGACGACATTGCCTATTGCGACCAGACCGTTGAACGCCTGAATGGCCTCACGGGTGGCGATGATCATCAGTGATCGCCACCGTTTCATCCTGGTGAAAACCCGCAAGACGGCGGGCAGCTCGGTGGAACTGGCGCTCTCTCCCCATCTCGGGCCTGGGGATCTGGCCACGCCCCTCAGGCCCGAGGAGGAGGAGCTGCGCACGATCGCACCCGGCGTTCGTATCGCCAGGCCCCTGTTTCTCACCCGCTACGGCTATCCCTGGCAGATCAAGACCCATTCCCCCCTCTGGCACGCCCACGACTATCTCGGCCGCCGGCAGCGCAGCTATCGGGTGGTCAGTCTCTGCCGCAACCCGTGGGACAAGACCGTGTCCCACTTCTTCTGGAGTTGCCGCGAGCAGGGTGTGAAGAGCCTGGCGTTCGACCAGCAACGGCGGTTGTTTCGGGAGTATGTGCGTCGCAAGGGTCCCCGCCGGTGGCCCAGCCGGATGGTGGGCCGCATCCCCGCCAAGGCCCTGGATGGCAATTACACCCTCTATCAACTGCAGGGCCGGCCCCGGGTGGATTTTGTGCTGCGGTTTGAGGCCCTGGCTGAGGATCTGCGGGCCCTGGGCCATTGGCTTGGACTCAGTCCATTGCCGAGCCTGGAGGGATTGGCGGCCAAGACCGGTGTGCGCCCCCAGACCAGGCGCCACTGGACCGAGTTCTATGACGCCAGCACCCGCCAGCTGGTGGAGACGT
The DNA here is from genome assembly GCA_040399285.1 of Prochlorococcaceae cyanobacterium. Classification (GTDB taxonomy): domain Bacteria; phylum Cyanobacteriota; class Cyanobacteriia; order PCC-6307; family Cyanobiaceae; genus NIES-981. The sequence goes on along the minus strand of JBBASM010000005.1, from coordinate 7,859 downwards.
GGAGCCGGGGGGAAATCAATCTCTATGGTTACGACTTCCACGGGGAGCAGCCTGTGCGAGGTGGCCTGCTGCGATGAGGTCTGTTCTGAGGCCCCTGCTCTGACTCCTCTGCTCTGAAGACCTGATGTTGCAGGTTCCTGCCCGCTGGTACAAACCCCGGCCCAGCCTGCGCTGCCGTGCCCTGCAGGGCGCCGGCCTGCTCTACGCCCTGGCCGTGGCGTGGGCGCGCCGGCATGGGGCCGGCCTGCGCCTGCCGGTGCCGGTGGTTTCGGTGGGCAATCTCACCCTCGGGGGCACGGGCAAGACGCCGCTGGTGATTGCCCTGGCCGGGGAACTGCAGCGCCGCGGCCACCGGGTGGCGGTGCTGCTGCGCGGGTACGGCGGCACCTCCCGCCTGTCGTGCCGGGTGGATGGGGCCCACGACGCCGCCACCGTGGGCGATGAGGCCCTGGAGTATCGCCAGCAGCTGCCCGATGCCCAGGTGTGGGTGGGGCGGGACCGGCTGGCCTCCGGCCGGGCCGCCATCGCCGCCGGCGCCAGCCTGCTGCTGCTGGATGACGGCCTGCAGCACTGGCGTCTGGCCCGCGACCTGGACATCACGGTGCTGGACCGGGCCCATGGCCTGGGCAATGGCCTGGTGTTTCCAGCGGGTCCGCTGCGGGAGCCCGCCCACCAGCTGGGGCGCGCCGATCTGCTCGTGCTCACCGGCAGCGGCCCAGCGGCCGCTGCGGCCCTGCCCTGGCCGGCCGCCAAGCCCCGCTTCCTGCTCAGCAGCTGGATCGCCCCTCCCGCCGCCCTCGCCGGCCGGCCCCTGCTGGCCTTCTGCGGGATCGGCCTGCCGGCCAAGTTCTTTGCGGCCCTGGAGCAGGCTGGCCTGCCGGTGCTGGAGCGGCGGAGCTTTCCCGACCACCATCCCTATGCTCCCCAGGATCTCCACCGCCTGCAGCAGCGTGCCTCGACGCTCCAAGCCACCTTGGTGACCACCGTCAAGGACTGGCAGCGGTTGCCGGCGGGCTGGCGGGAGCGGGTGGTTCCGCTGCCGCTGGTGCTCGACCCCGAGGTGGTGGCCGCCATCACCGATGCCGTGCTCCACCGGCTCGCCGCCCGATCCCTGGGGGAAGCGGCCGATGGCTGACACCAGCTCGATGGCGCCCCGCATCCTGGTGGTGGCCGGGGAGGCCTCCGGGGACCTGCACGGCGGTCATTTGCTCCAGGCCCTGCGGCGCCGCTGCCCCGCCGCGCGCCTGGTGGGGGTGGGCGGGGCCCAGATGGGGGCGGCGGGACTGGAGCTGCTGGCGGATGTGAAGCAGCTCTCGGCCGCCGGCCTGGTGGAAATCGTGGGCAGCATCCCGCGCCACTGGCGGGTGATGCGCCAGCTCAAGCGGCAGATGGATCGGCAGCGTCCCGATGCGGTGGTGCTGGTGGACTATCCCGGCTTCAACCAGTTCGTGGCGCGGGAAGCCCATCGGCGGGGCATCCCGGTGCTGTTCTACATCGCGCCCCAGGTGTGGGCCTGGGGCCAGGGGCGGGCCCGGCGCATGGCCGGCTTCATCGACCGGCTGGCGGTGATCTTTCCCTTCGAGGAGGCAATCTTCAATGCCCATGGCCGCCCTTTTGCCCGCTACGTGGGCCATCCCCTGCTGGATGGCCTGCGGGTGAGCGCGGCCCCGGCGGACACCCGCCTCCGCCACGGCTTTTCCCCGGAGCAGCCGCTGCTGGCGCTGATGCCGGGCAGCCGCCGCAGTGAGGTGCGTCTGCTGCTGCCCGATCTGCTGCGGGCCGCCGCCCTGCTCAAGGCCGATGGCTGGCAGGTGGCCCTGCTGCAGGCCCCCACCGTGGACCGGGCCTTCCTGGAGCAGGTGGCGGGCGGACCCCTGCCCGTGCCCCTGATCGCCGGTGACACCTACAACCTGCTGGCGGCCGCCGACGCCGGCCTGATCGCCTCCGGCACCGCCACCCTCGAGGCCGCGCTGCTGGGCTGTCCGCCGGTGATCGTGTACCGCTTCTCCTGGTTCACCTACCTGCTGGCCAGGCTGGTGATCGGCCGGCGCACGATGGGCCTGCCCAACGTGGTGCTGGGCCGCTGGCAGTTCCCGGAGCTGGTGCAGCGGCATGTGAGTCCCCAGGCCCTGGTGCGGGCCGTGCGCGGCCTGCAGGCCAGCCGCCCCCAGGTGGAGGAAGCGGTGACGGAGCTGCGATCGAAGATGGGGCCCGCCGGTGCCTCGGAGCGGGCTGCGGAGCTGTTGCTGGAGCTGTTGCCATGACCCGCTCGGCCCACCGCCGCTTCCTGGCCTATGGCCGCCGCTACCTCTGGCCGCTGTTCAGCCTGGCGCTGCTGTTCAACGTCGTGTATGGGGCCTCAACGGGCCTGGTGCCGCTGGTGATCCGCACCCTGTTCGACGACATCCTGCCGGCCAACGACCGCGGCCGCCTCTACCTGGCGCCCCTGGTGATCGTGGGGGTGATCGGCCTGCGGGCTGTGTCTCAGTTTCTGGGTGGGTACCTCACGGAATCGGTGGGCCAGCGGATCACCGCCGACCTGCGGGCCGACCTGGCCGGCAAGGTGCTGGAGCTGCCCCAGGCCTATGTGGACCGTCACCCCTCCACGGTGCTGGTGTCGCGCGTGCTCACGGACGTGAACCTGGTGAAGAGCGGCCTGGTGGATGGCCTCTCCAACCTTGTTCGCGACGGACTCACCCTGCTGGCGCTGGTGGTGGTGGCCTTCTACCAGGACTGGCTGCTGGCGCTGATCGCCTTCATCCTCTTCCCCCTGGGCGTGTGGCCGGTGCTGAGTTCCTCCAAAAAGGTGCGCCGGCACTCGCGCAAGGGACAGACGCGCCTGGCCCAGCTGGCCGCCTACCTGCAGGAGGCGCTGGTGGGCTCGCGGGTGGTGAAGATCTTCGGCATGCAGGCCTACGAGCTGGAACGCTTCCAGACCGAAAACCGCTCGGTGCTCCACTCAGCCCTGCGCACCACCAAGGCCAAGCTGGTGAACCAGCCGCTGATGGAGCTGATCGGCGCCCTGGGCTTCAGTGCCGTGCTGATCTACGGCGGCGAGGCGGTGATCGATGGCAGCCGCACCGCCGGCAGTTTCTTCGCCTTCCTCACCTCGCTCTATCTCTGCTACGCCCCGTTCAAGGGGCTGGCGAAGGCCAACGCCACCCTGCAGCAGGGTCTCTCGGCGGCTGAGGAGCTGTTTGCCATCCTCGATACGCCGGCCGATCCGGTGGATCCGCCCCAGCCCACCCCGCTGGCCGGTTTCCAGCGGGGGCTGGAAGCGAGGGGCGTGTGTTTCGCCTATGGCGACGACCCGGTGATCGACCAGCTCGATCTGGAGCTGCCCTGCGGCAGCACCGTGGCCCTGGTGGGTCCCAGCGGCGGCGGCAAGAGCACGATCATCGATCTCTTCTGCCGCTTCTACGAACCCCAGGCCGGCACCATCACCCTCGATGGCGTCGATCTGCGCCAGCTGGCCCTGGCCGATCTGCGCAGCCTGATCTCGGTGGTGGATCAGAACACCGTGCTGTTCAACGACACGGTGGCCAGCAACATTGCCTATGGCCACGCCAGCGCCAGCCCCGAGGCGATCGAGGCGGCCGCCCGGGCCGCCAACGCCCATGACTTCATCAGCGAGCTGCCCCAGGGCTACGCCACCCTGATCGGCGAGAACGGCACCCTGCTCTCGGGCGGCCAGCGTCAGCGGATCGCGATTGCCCGTGCCCTGATCAAGAACGCCCCGATCCTGTTTCTGGACGAGGCCACCTCGGCGCTCGATTCGGCCTCCGAGCAGGTGGTGCAGGAGGCGCTCGACCGCTTGATGCAGAACCGCACCACCCTGGTGGTGGCCCACCGCCTCTCCACGGTGGTGAATGCCGATCGGATCTGCGTGATCGAGGCCGGCCGGCTGGTGGAGTCGGGCCGCCACGCCGAGCTGCTGGCCCGCGGTGGCCGCTACGCCTCCCTATTTTCGACTCAATTCGCCAGCGCCCGGCCGGCACCCGCGGTATGACCATCAGCCCCGCCCCAGTCCCCCGCAGCCCCGCAGACGGCAGTCCAGCAGCCAGCGAACCCCGCTTCGCCCGTGACGACTGGGCCAGCGCTTTCCGCAATGTGGGCGTGGAGCTCAGCGATGTGCCGGTGGCGGCGGCCCGGGGCACGATCCCTGAGGCCCTGGTGGGCACCCTCTACCGCAATGGCCCCGGGAGGCTGGAGCGCGGCGGCCAGTGGGTGCACCACCCCTTCGACGGCGACGGCATGATCACCGCCCTGCGCTTCGAGGGCGGCGGCGCGGTGCTGCGCAACCGTTTCGTGCGCACCGAGGGCTGGCAGGCGGAAGAGCAGGCCGGCAAGTTCGTTTATCGGGGCGTGTTCGGCACCCAGAAGCCGGGGGGGGTGCTGGCCAATGCCTTCGACCTGCGGCTCAAGAACATCGCCAACACCCACGTGGTGCGCCTGGGTGACCAGCTGCTGGCCCTGTGGGAGGCGGCCGAACCCCACACCCTCGACCCCGACACGCTCGAAACCCGCGGCCTGTCACGCCTGGACGGCCTGCTCAGGCCTGGTGAGGCCTTCAGCGCCCACCCCCGCTTCGATCCCGGCCACCACGGCGAGCCCCGCATGGTGACCTTTGGCGTGAAGGCCGGCCCCACCAGCACGATCCGGCTGATGGAGTTCGCCACGCAGGACGACCCGGCTGCTGGCGTGAAGGCGGGCCAGCTGCTGGCAGAGCGGCGCGACAGCTTCAAGGGCTTCGCCTTCCTGCACGACTTCGCCATCACCCCCCACTGGGCGGTGTTTCTGCAGAACGCCGTGGCCTTCAACCCCCTGCCCTTCGTGCTGGGGCAGAAGGGGGCGGCCCAGTGCCTGGCCAGCAAGCCCGGCCAGGCCGGCGCCTTCTGGCTGATCCCCCGGCCCGGTGCCGGCAGTTCCGGCCCAGACGGTGCGCTGGCGGCCCCGCTGCAGGTGCCGGCCCCGGAGGGTTTCGTGTTCCACCATCTCAACGCCTTCGAGGCCCGTGATGGCGCGGAGCTGGTGATCGATTCGATCGTGTATGCCGACTTCCCCTCGATCGGCCCAGGTACCGATTTCCGCGCGGTGGATTTCGACAGCATCCCCGAAGGCCAGCTGATGCGCTGCCGCATCGACCTTGCTCTGGCTCGCACGGATCCCCAGCGGGCGGTGAGCCAGGAGTGGCTGGAGCAGCGCTGCTGTGAGTTCGCCTGCGTGAATCCGGCCCGCCAGGGGCTCAATGCCCGCTACGCCTGGATGGCGGTGGCCGAGCGCGAGCGCGGCAATGATCCCCTGCAGGCGATCGAGAAGCTGGATCTGGCCACGGGCGATCGCCTGGTGTGGAGCGCGGCGCCGCGGGGCTTTGTGAGCGAGCCGTTGATGGTCCCCGATCCGACCGCCTCGGCCGGCGATCCGGCTGCCGAGGATCGTGGCTGGGTGCTCTGCCTGGTGTGGAACGGTGCCCGCTGCGCCAGCGACCTGGTGATCCTCAACGCCGCCGACATGGGCGAGCAGGCGGTGCTGGAGCTGCCCCTGGCCATTCCCCACGGGCTGCATGGCAGCTGGGTGACGGCTGGCACCTGAATCCCCCCCTTCTGCAACGGCCAATTAGGGCTCAGCATGCTATTTGACGCCTGGGGTCGTTTCTTGGCCATGATGCCCCGGATTGGACGTCGCTTGGCCTAGAGCAATATGCATGAAATCTTATCCTTGCCTTGGGGCCCTTCCAGTTGAAAACGCTACGTTTGAAATCCGAGGCTTTCATTCTGCTGGCCCAAGGATAAGGGGATATTTCTTGTGGCATAGCTTCCTTGTCGATATCCTGCAGCCAGTGTCAGTTCTTTGTTTAGTCAGGCCCTGGCTGGGGATCTGGAAAGCCCTGGCTCGTTCAGATGGTTTCCTTGAAAGGCCCTTTCTCACTTTCTCTGCTTGGGATTGACAATTAGTTCGCTCTTTAAGATCAATCAATTAAAGACTAATCCATCGGGCCTCACATGTTCTGCTCCAGGCCATGGTTTGCCCCTCTGCAGCGAGGTCCGAAGAGATAGAAGCATTTCGCAGGCTGGAGTGAATGCCGTTTTGGCAATCTCTGCAACGGCTGTTCCGTCGATTATTCAACAAGTAAAATCCGGCATGAAGTCATCTGAGAAAGATTGGTAATCCGGCCTGCGTGATCGGGTGGTTGCCGCCAAGTGCAAGAGATAGCTTGACCCAGGCGAGTCTTGGCCCAAAGATTTGTTTGTACAACCTAGCACTTTTGGTCTCCATGGCTTCATATGAGTGAAGAATACTGGGAAAATTGAATATCGGATGTGCCATTGTCCAATGTCAGCATATTGTGCTTGGCTAGGAATGCCAGAAGCTGGCGGGGATTAGTCGTTTTTTGGGAGGCCAAAAGGCGATTGTCTTGCCTCCTTGGCAGCGAGCCTGAAGTGCTGGGAGCGATATCTTTGGAGCCCAATGTTATTGCAGCTATCGCGTGAATCGATGACAGGCGATCTGATGGTTTTATCAACTTCTCGTAGCTGGAGAATGCAATAGGTGTCTTGCTGTCAATTGCCATTTCGACGACAGAGGTCAAAAAATTATGGATGCGTCTTGAGTAGAAGATGAAGGAATCAGGCTGAAAATCAACAAAATGAGTATCGGTTCGTGTTCTTGTCCATGAGCCAAGGCGCGTAGCAATTAAATCCGAGATGAAGGAGTGTAGCCGGTTGCGAGTATGGATGAGGACCATGTCCGATCTTGACATAATCTGCGTTATTCCTTGATCAGGAAGATGTCCTGGAAAGATCTTAAACATCAAGGCGCCTGATTCGGGCTTTATTTGTGCTATGGCGTTGATCAGTGCTACGGGATCTTTTGTGGCAGTTTCTCTGCTGTAGCTTTCGATAAAGTCAGTCGTTGATAGTAGCGACTGATCGCGCGCCAAGTGCTTGACCGCAACTAGGGGATTTGTGTGATAAATCTCAAGAAGAGCAGTTATATTGTAGCTGTCTAATGCCTGCAGCAGAAGTGTTGAGCCTGATCTTGGATAGGAAATAACTGTAACGATCTTCATCTGGCCTGGTTCGTGCTCCCGTGCGCCGGGGGGTCTTGGTCGGGGCTGAGGGTGAGGGCAAAGGGGATGTCCATCGAGCGTGCAAGCCGATGCCGGCTTGTGGATGAAGGCATGGTTCCATGATGAACACAGCGGCCGGCACGGGCCACAACCACTGCGGGCGGTGATGGTGTTGGCGAAGGCCTGTCCATGGCAGACCGTGGAAGACGTGAGAGCAGTGCTGGAGCAGCAGGATGGCGTGGAGGCGCTGATGGCTGGCGTGCTGTACGGGGGCGGACTGCGGTTGATGGAGGCATTGCGGTTACGGGTGCATGACGTGGACTTCCAACGCCGGTCCGGTAGATCACCGTGCGCCAGGGCAAAAGCGTCAAGGATCGACGCACGATGCTGCCAGCAACGGTCGGCGAGAAGCTGCGAGTCCATCTGGAGGGGGTGCGCAAGCTGCACCGCCAGGACTGGCGAGGAAATATCCCCATGCGCCAGTGGAGTGGGGCTGGCCATGGGTGTTCCCGCAACACCACCTGGATCCCAGCCTGATTCAGAAAGCGGTGCGACGGGCAGTGCTCGCATCGGGAATCGTGACACCTGCCACCTGTCATACCTTCCGGCACTCGTTCGCCACCCACCTGCTGGAGCGGGGGCAGGACATCCGCACGATTCAGGAGCTGATGGGCCACAACGACGTCAACACCACCATGATTGACACCCACGTGCTGAACCGAGGCCCATTGGGGGTCAGGGCTGACTGAAAGTCTCATTATCCCGTCTCTGCGGCTCTGATTCCGACCCA